>NZ_JAHVHY010000007.1:0-356667 GCF_019802025.1 Halomonas sp. DP5Y7-2
CCTTGACCACGCCCTGGTCAAAGCGGCTGCGCACCACGTCGGGTGCGCGTTCGGGCGCCTTGTCGGCGTCCTGTCCCGGCAGGTCTGTCATGGGACTTCCTCGACGGCTTGAGGATCGCACCAGGGCACGATCCGGAAATGAGGGGGCGGTGCCGTGGCACCGCCGCAAGGGTGGGTGGAGGTGAGGTCCTGGCGTTGTGCCAGGGCTCGCCGTTTACAGCTGGCCGCGGGCGGTCAGGAAGGCGGTGACCGAGTCGTAGATCTTCTGGGTCATCTCGTTCTTGCCTGACCACTCCTGCCATTCCTGTTCGGCAGCCTGACGGAACGCCTTGCGCTCGCTATCCGGCAGGTCGAAGGGGTGCACCTCGGGGTCGGCCTGAAGACGTGCCAGGGTCTCGATGTCCTGGGCCTTGAGCCGTGCGATCAGGTCATAGGACATGGCGTCGAAGGCGGTTTCCAGGGTGGTCTTGAGATCGTCCGGCAGGCCGTCCCAGATGTCCTTGTTCAGTGATACCGCAATCATCGGCATGGAGTGGAAGCCGGGATACAGCGGGTAGGGGGCAAAGGCGTGCAGGCCCTGGGCGTCGTTGTTCGACAGCACGGTGGAGTCAGCCGCGTCGATGACGCCTTTCTCCAGGCCGGTGTACACCTCGGAGCCCGGCAGGTTCACCGGGGTCGCGCCGACGCGCTCGAAAATGTTGTAGACCATGCCCTGGGGCGCGCGAATCTTGAGGCCCTGGAAATCCTCGAGGGTCTCGATCGGCACGGTGGAGGGAATCGACTCCAGGGTAAAGGTGGCCGCGCTGATCAGGTGGGCGCCATAGGGTTCGACCAGCTCGTTGTAGAGCTCTTCGCCACCAGCGTTATGCATGAACTCGAGAAAGTCGTAGGAGTCGTTCCAGGCGCCTACCAGGTTACCGATCATGCCGAAAGCAGGGTTCTGGCCCGAGAAGTAGCTGGGATCGGTCATGTGGCCTTGAAGAATACCGGAGCTGACCGCTTGCAGGGTCTCGGTCGGGCCGACCACCGCGTTGATCGGCAGTACCTCGATGGCGACGCGTCCATCGGTCATGGTCTGAATGCGTTCTGCCCACTCCTGCTTGATCTTGAAGCTGGGCTCGCCGGCGGTCTCCGACGCCTGGAAGGTCCACTCGTATTCTGCCGCCTGAGCGGTGCTCGCGGCGCCGATGGCGAGGGTCGCGACGCCGACGGCGGCGGCCAGACGAGAAAGCGTGAGGGGTGCTGACATGGTCGATCTCCCTGATGAGAGCGTGATCGTTATTGGTGTGGCGGCAATTCTTGCTCGCCCTCTTTAAATGTTCAACATAGACTTTTGTATGTGTGTACTTTGACGTCCCTGCTCCGTAAGGTGTCGTCTATCTCGACGCCGCCTTGGCTCGGCACAGCGTTCGTCTCGTCACCGCCCTTGTTGTTTCGACAGGCGCTTTGCGGACAGAGCCGTAGCCGTTGAAGCCGTCGTCGTGCGCGCTGAACTCGCCGGCAACAGGCGCCAGTGCCACCACCACCCTTATTGCTATCCGTGACTGACCCGAGGAACCGACCCATGGCCAACCGCGACCAGGATCTCCCTGCCGACTCTTGTACCGACGCCTCTGGCGACCAGGCGACCCGTTCGGACTCCTCCGACAGCAAGGTCTCGCTGCGTAGCCATCAATGGTTCGGTACCGCCGACAAGAACGGCTTCATGTATCGCAGCTGGATGAAGAACCAGGGGATTCCGGATCATGAGTTTGATGGCCGTCCGATCATCGGGATCTGCAATACCTTTTCCGAGCTGACACCGTGCAATGCGCATTTCCGCAAGCTGGCGGAACACGTCAAGAAGGGCGTGCTGGAAGCGGGTGGCTATCCGGTGGAGTTTCCGGTGTTCTCCAATGGCGAGTCGAACCTGCGCCCGACGGCCATGTTTACCCGTAACCTGGCGAGCATGGACGTGGAGGAAGCGATTCGCGGCAACCCCATCGACGGGGTGGTGCTGCTGACGGGCTGTGACAAGACCACGCCTGCGCTGCTGATGGGGGCGGCGAGCTGTGATATTCCCGCCATCGTGGTGACCGGTGGGCCCATGCTCAACGGCAAGCACAAGGGACGCGATATCGGTTCCGGTACCGTGGTCTGGCAGCTATCGGAAGAGGTCAAGGCCGGCAAGATCTCGATGCACGACTTCATGGCGGCGGAGGCGGGCATGTCCCGTTCGGCTGGTACCTGCAACACCATGGGCACGGCCTCCACCATGGCCTGCATGGCAGAATCTCTGGGCGTTTCGCTGCCTCACAATGCCGCTATCCCGGCGGTGGACTCGCGTCGCTACGTGTTGGCCCACCTGTCCGGCAACCGCATCGTCGATATGGTCAAGGAAGACCTCAAGCTGTCCAAGGTGTTGACCAAGGAGGCCTTCGAGAACGCCATCCGTACCAATGCGGCCATCGGCGGTTCCACCAACGCGGTGATCCACTTGAAGGCCATCGCCGGGCGCATGGGGGTCGAGCTTGCGCTGGATGACTGGAACCGAGTCGGTCGCGGCACCCCGACCATTGTCGATCTGCAGCCATCGGGCCGTTTCCTGATGGAAGAGTTCTACTATGCGGGTGGCTTGCCCGCCGTGCTGCGCCGCCTGGGCGAGGCAGACCGTCTTCCCCACAAGTCGGCACTGACGGTCAACGGCAGGACCCTGTGGGAGAACGTTCAGGATGCGCCTCTGTATAACGATCAGGTCATTCGCGCCCTGGACAACCCCCTTGTCGATGATGGCGGCATGTGCGTATTGCGTGGCAACCTGGCGCCCAAGGGCGCGGTGCTCAAGCCTTCCGCTGCCAGCCCTGAACTGATGCGCCACCGGGGCCGCGCCGTGGTATTCGAGAATTTCGATGACTACAAGGCGCGCATCAACGACCCGGACCTGGAGGTGGACGCCAGCAGTGTTCTGGTCATGAAGCACTGCGGTCCCAAGGGCTATCACGGCATGGCGGAAGTCGGCAACATGGGGCTACCCTCCAAGCTGTTGGCCCAGGGCGTTACTGATATGGTGCGTATCTCGGACGCACGCATGAGCGGCACCGCCTACGGTACCGTGGTGCTCCACGTGGCGCCGGAAGCCGCTGCCGGTGGCCCCCTGGCCGCCGTGGAAAACGGTGACTGGGTCGAGCTGGATGCCTACGAAGGCCGTCTGCACCTGGATGTCAGCGAGGAAGAGCTCAGCCGCCGGCTGGCGGCCAGCGATCCCACCGCGGCGTCGCGCGAGATCGCCTCAACCGGCGGTTATCGCCAGCTCTATATCGAGCACGTGCTGCAGGCCGATGAGGGCTGTGACTTTGACTTCCTGGTGGGCTGCCGTGGCGCCGAGGTGCCGCGTCACTCCCACTGAGGCAAGCACCAACAAGGGCCCACATTCATCTTTGGCCGGTGGTGCGCCACCGGCCTTGGCAGGAGCTGCTGTCATGTCCCATCGTCCACGTCTGACCCCCGACCAGCTGCGTTCGCGCTGGTGGTTCGACAACCCTGATCATCCGGGCACCACGGCGCTGTGCATCGAGCGCTACATGAACTATGGGGTCACCCTCGATGAGCTGACCTCGGGCAAGCCGATCATCGGGATCGCCCAGTCTGGCTCGGATCTTACCCCCTGCAACCGCCACCACATCGAGCTGGTCAAGCGCGTCAAGGATGGCATTCGCGCCGCCGGCGGGGTGCCGTTCGAATTCCCGCTGCACCCGATTCACGAGAACGTGCGCAGGCCCACCGCTGCCCTGGACCGCAATTTGGCCTATCTGGGGCTGGTGGAAGTGCTGCATGGCTACCCGCTGGACGGGGTGGTGCTGACCACTGGCTGCGACAAGACCACCCCGGCCTGCCTGATGGCCGCAGCCACCGTGAACATTCCCGCTATCGTGCTGTCCGGCGGCCCCATGCTCAACGGTTGGCGGGGCAACGAGCGGGTGGGATCGGGCACCATCATCTGGGAGTTGAGAAAGCGTCTGGCCGCAGGTGACATCGACTACACCGAGTTCCTGGCTCGGGCCACCGATTCGGCGCCTTCGGTGGGGCACTGCAACACCATGGGCACCGCGTCCACCATGAACTCCATGGCCGAGGCGCTGGGCATGAGCCTGCCGGGGTCGGCGATGATCCCAGGGCCCTACAAGGAACGCTCCATGGTGGCCTATCAGACCGGCGAGCGGGCAGTGGAGATGGTCTGGGAAGACCTGCGTCCGCTGGATATCCTGACTCGCCAGGCGTTCGAGAATGCCGTGGTGGTGTGCTCGGCGCTGGGTGGCTCATCGAATGCGCCGATTCACGTCAATGCCATCGCCCGCCATGCCGGTGTCGAGCTCGACAATGACGACTGGCAGCGTCTTGGTCACCAGGTGCCGCTGCTGGCCAACGTGATGCCGGCAGGGGCGTACCTGGGTGAGGAATTCCATCGCGCCGGCGGCGTGCCTGCGGTTCAGCGCGAGCTGCTGGATCGCGGCCTGCTGCACGGTGAGGCGCTGACCATCAACGGACAGAGCCTGTCCGACAATGTCAGCGGCCAGCAGACGCTGGACGAGGAGGTCATCCGCCGCTTCGATAATCCGCTGGTCCAGCATGCGGGCTTCTTGAACCTGAAGGGCAATCTGTTTGAGTCGGCGCTGATGAAGACCAGCGTAATCTCGCCGGATTTCCGCCGTCGCTTTCTCGAGAATCCCGACGATCCCGAGGCCTTCGAGGGCCGGGTGGTGGTTTTCGATGGCTCGGAGGATTATCACGCGCGGATCGATGACCCAGCGCTCGAGATTGATGCCAACACCATCCTGATCATGCGCGGCGCCGGTCCAGTGGGGCATCCTGGCGGCGCCGAGGTGGTCAATATGCAGCCGCCCGAGGCCTTGATTCGCCAGGGTATCGATTCCCTGCCATGCCTGGGTGACGGGCGACAGTCAGGCACATCGGGCTCGCCATCGATCCTCAATGCCTCGCCGGAAGCGGCTACCGGCGGCCCACTGGCACTGGTCCAGACAGGGGATCGCCTGCGAGTGGACCTGGCACGCTGCGAGGTCCGGCTGATGGTGGATGAGCAGGAGCTGGCCGCACGACGCCAGCAGCTTGAGGCCAACGGTGGCTATCCCTATCCGCGTCACCAGACCCCCTGGCAGGAAATTCAGCGGACCCTGATCGAACCGCTGGACCGTGGCATGACCCTGCGCGGTGCCGATGCCTATCGAGATGTGGCGCGCCAGAGTCCGCCCAGGGACAATCATTGAGGGTGTGGTTGCCTGCGAGGGTGATAGCTGACTGGCGAGTCGCGCCTGCCATGGCGTATGCTGAGCGGCTTTTCACCCACGCGGAGGCATTGGCCTCCGCTGCAGGAGTCAGCCATGGGGCACTTCCGACTTGGCGTGGTAGGCGCCGGCAAGATCGTCAGGGATCAGCATGTGGCGGCGATTGCCGCCACGCCGGGACTTGAACTGGTCGCCAGCGCCGACCCTCACGCTCGGTTGGAGGGCATCCCTGGCTATGCTGACCTCGGCGCCATGCTGGAGGCAGATTCGGGCATCGATGCGGTCGCCATCTGCACCCCGGCCCATCTGCGCCATCGGTTGGCCCGCCAAGCGCTGGCGGCGGGCAAGGCGGTGCTGCTGGAGAAGCCGCCGGGAGCCACTCTGGCCGAAACCCGTCAGTTGAAGGCGGAGGCTGAAGCACGCGGCCAGGTGCTGTTTGCTGCCTGGCATTCCCGTTTTGCGCCTGGCATCGCCAGGGCGCGGGAATGGCTAGCCGAGCAGCATATCGAGCGGGTGGACATCCGCTGGCACGAGGATGTCAGGGTCTGGCACCCGGGCCAGCCGTGGCTGTGGGAGGCCGGCGGCATGGGGGTGTTCGACCCTGGGATCAACGCGCTGTCGATACTCACCTGCCTAGTGTCGGACCCTTTGCTGCTGGTCCAGGGCGAGCTCGAGATACCGGCCAACGCCCAGACGCCCATCGCGGCGCGTCTGCACTGGCGGACCTTGACGGAGACAGCCGTCAGCGCCGACTTCGATTTTCGTCATGAAGATCCCCCTTGCTGGGAAATGACCTTCGCCACCACGGCGGGCCGTCTTGTGCTGTCCCGTGGTGGCGCTCGGCTGTCCCTCGATGGCGAGATCCTTGTCGATGCCCCTGAGCGGGAGTATCTGGGCGTCTACCGGCATTTTCACGAACTGCTGACAACCGGTGACAGCGACATGGATCTGGCGCCGCTGGAACAGGTGGCCGACGCCTTGATGTTGAGCCATCGCCGGGTTACCGAGCCGTTTGTCGAGTGACCTGCCTTGCCTGGCGCCGTTGCTGCTGTGTTATGCGCCGCGGCTGCTGTTTTATGCGGCGCAGTCATTTATGCAGTGTTTCCTTAGGGCGGGCTAGGCTGAGACAGTGACGTCATAATGACGGGCCAACGCCTGGCACAGCACCTGGGCTGCCATTCCTCTGGAGGCGATGGAGCGGCTATCTTCCAGAACCTGGACCGTCACCGTCGAGGCCTGGGGCAATAAATGCTTCTGATGATCGGCGAAGAACCTGAGGGCGGGATCAAGCAGCCGCGGGCCCAGCGATACCAGCGAGCCACCAATGATGATGCGGCCTGGATTCAAGGTGTGGTGGAGGTTCAGCAGCAGCAGGCCGAGGGCCTTGCCGGCCTGGTCAAGGCAGTCCGCCACCGTTGCCTGGTCGGGATGCTGGTCGATACCCTGGTGAAGCTCGGTATGGTCGTCGATGGCTAGCCGTTCGCGCAGCGCCCAACCCGATACCAGCGTCTCCGCGCAGCCGCGGTTGCCGCAGTGGCAGGCCTTGCCATCTGGTACCAATACCGTGTGTCCAATTTCCCCGGCCAGCCCGTGCACGCCGCGAATCACCCTGGGCGGAGAGCCGTCTTCCACCAGACCACTGCCGATGCCGGTGCCGGCGCTGACATAGAGCAGTGACGCAGGCGTTTCGTCAGTGGTCGATGGTCGTGCCAGATACAGCTCGCCGAAGGCGGCGGCCTTGGCTTCGTTGTCCATGGTCCAGATGCCGGCAAGGCCCGGCAGTCGTTGCTTCAACATGTCGAGCAGGGGCAGATCTCGCCAGCCCAGGTTGGGGGCAAGGCTGAGGCGGTGCTGTTGCGGCGACGTGGGGCCGGGCACGGCCAGTCCGACGCCCAGCAGCTGGCGAGTGCCAAGGGCCTCGTCGATCAGCTCGCGAACCATCTCCGCCAGGGTGTCCAGAGTCGCATCGGGCTGCGACGGGGAAAAGTGCTGATGTCGTTGTGCCAGAATGGTGCCGGAGAGGTCGATGGCCAGCGCGTGAAGGCCGTGCACGCCGATTTCCAGCCCCAGCACCGCATGATGACCAGGATGCAGCGACAGCGCCTTTCCGGGTCTACCGCTGCCGCCGCGAATCGGCGCGCCTTCCCACAGCCATCCGTGTTCCAGCAATTCCTGCACTGCCGCTCCCACGGTGACTTTTGTCAGCTTCGAGCGTTGTGCCAGTTCGGCACGGGTCAGCCCTGGGGTTTGCCGCAAGAGCTCCAGCAGCGAGGCGCGATTGTGCTGTTTAAGAAACCCCAGGTCTCCTGCGGGGCGTGTCGTCATGGCGAGCATCCGGGTTGTTAACCGTCAGTTTTTGTTGGCGTCAGTGTATCAGTCGGCGCGGTGCTTGACTGGAGTTTCCGGCCCCGGGACAGCGCCCGGAATGAGATCCGTCGCCGCCGCGATACAGCAGTGTTTGCTGATAGGTTCGACATAAGTGCAATGGCGCTCAGGTGAGGATTCTACAAGACTCGGCTTTAAGTAAGTTCTATTAACTAATGGCTCGCACACGTCGCCTGAAGGCCCATGCACATTGTCGCTGCGTATTGTCGTCACGCCGGGCTTGGCAGGGTTGGGCCGGGTTGGGAAGGGCTGTGCAGAGCCGGTCAGAGCCGGTCAGAGAAGAGCGGAACGCTGCGTGCACGAGCGCAGCAAAGGGGCGGATGACCGAGAGTCAGCAGCATCGCCCTCCACTCTGACGAGCCGCACCAGAGGACCAACATGAGCAACACGCAGAGAGCAGACGGTATCGCCTATTACCCGGGACTTGCCGGCCAGCGAGTGGTCGTCAGCGGCGGAGGCACAGGCATCGGCGAAGGTCTGGTCACGGCATTCGCCGAGCAGGGCGCCGAGGTGCATTTTCTCGATATCCGCAAGGCCCCGTCCGAGGCCTTGGTTGAGCGTCTGGAAGAGCGTCTGGCCGCGCGGACCCCTGGGCGAGTGAGCTTTCATGCCTGTGACATCACCGATACCGAGGCGCTGAAGGGGGTCCTTGGCCAGATTGGCGACATCGATGTGCTGGTCAACAATGCGGCCAACGATGATCGCCATCGCCTGGCGGACATCACTCCGGACTACTTCGATGAGCGCATGGCGGTGAATCTTCGCCATCTGGTCTTCGCCAGCCAGGCGGTGGCGCCGGGAATGGCGCGACGTGGCGGAGGGTCGATCGTCAACCTGGGGTCCATCAGCTGGCACCTGGGCCAGCCTGGCCTAGCGCTATACGAGACCGCCAAGGCCGGGATCGAAGGCCTGACCAGGGCGCTCGCCAGCGAATTGGGCGCGGACGGTATTCGAGTGAACTGTGTCATTCCCGGCAACGTCAAGACCGAGCGGCAGTCCCGCTGGTACAGCGCTGAAGACGAGGCGCAGATCGTTGCCGAACAGGCGCTCAAGGTGCGTATCCAGCCGCACCATATAGCGGCCATGGTGGTGTTCCTGGCTTCTGACGCCGCGTCAGCATGTACCGCACACAACTATTGGGTCGACGCCGGCTGGCTGTAGCCAATGCAGCCAGCCGTAGAGACCCCAGCCATGCCAGCAGTATCGGGGCTCCATCACAACCTACAACAAGATGCGAGGAAGTACCCATGAACGACCCTTCCACCACCACGCCAGACCAGCTCGCTGAGCTCAAGCGACAACGCTATATCCTGGCGATTTGCAGTGTCGCCGCCATCGGCGGTTTCCTGTTTGGCTTTGACAGTGGTGTCATCAATGGCACCGTCGACGGCCTGCAGAGTGCCTTTGGCTCTGACAGTGTCGGTACCGGCTTTAACGTGGCCTCCATGCTGTTGGGGTGCGCCATCGGGGCCTTCTTTGCCGGTCGCCTGGCCGACCGCTTCGGTCGCAAGTCGCTGTTGATCGTGTCCGCGGTGTTCTTCCTGGTCAGCGCCTGGGGCTCGGGCGTGGCCACCGGCTCCCTCGAGTTCGTCGTCTATCGTGTGCTGGGCGGCATGGCTGTCGGTGCTGCCAGCGTGATGACCCCCGCCTATATCAGTGAGGTCGCACCGGCAGACCGGCGTGGTCGACTGGCGACCATTCAACAGGTGGCGATCATTTCCGGTCTGTTCATCGCCTTTCTCAGCAACTACCTGCTGGCCAACCTCGCCGGGGCTTCCACTGCCAGTCTGTGGCTGGGGTTCGATGCCTGGCGCTGGATGTTCTGGATCGAGATCCTGCCTGCCGCGGTGTTTCTGGTGGCACTGCTGGGGATCCCCGAGAGCCCGCGCTTCTTGATCAGTCGCGGTCGCGATGACAAGGCGATACGGGTGCTTGGGCTGTTGATGGGCGAGGATGAAGGGCGCGCCAAGGCGGAGGATATCCGGGCGTCGCTGGCGTCCGATCACAGCCCCAGTCTGCGGGACTTGATCAACTCGGCAACGGGACGAGTCCACGGCATCGTGTGGATTGGTATAGGGCTGGCGGTGTTTCAGCAGCTGGTCGGCATCAACGTGGTCTTCTATTACGGTGCGGTGCTGTGGCAGGCGGTGGGCTTCTCCGAAGGGGATGCTCTGTTGATCAATGTGATCAGCGGTGCGGTGTCCATCGGCGCTTGTCTGATCGCCATCGCGCTGATCGATCGAATTGGACGCAAGCCGCTTTTGTGGGCGGGATCGGTGGGCATGGCGTTGATCCTGTGTCTGGTGGCCTACGCCTTCTCGACGGCCACGATGGTGGATGGCCGTCTGTCACTGGCCGGGGATATGGGGATCGTCGCCTTGCTGGCCGCCAACGCCTATGTGCTGTTCTTCAATCTCTCCTGGGGGCCGGTCATGTGGGTCATGCTCGGCGAGATGTTCCCCAATCAGGTGCGTGGCTCTGGGCTGGCGGTGGCTGGACTGTTCCAGTGGCTGGCCAACTTCTCGATCACCATGACCTTCCCGATCATGCTTGGCGGTATTGGCCTTGCCGGCGCCTATGGGGTCTACGCGTTCTTCGCCGCCTGTTCGGTGGTGTTCGTGATGAAGTGGGTCAAGGAAACCCGCGGACGGGAGCTCGAGCAGATGGCCTACGAATAGCCCGTATCGCCTCAGCGATCCCGCCTGATAGGCCCACTACCTCGGTAGTGGGCCTTCCTTTTGATGCCACTCCATGTCGCTCCCTTGTTTGCACCTGAACCTCTGTCATGGGCCTCAGGTCGTTGGCTTGTGTCCCTGTCATCTACCGTACCTCGTAACTCATGGGCACTCAGAAGAGGTAGTAAACGGTGCTTCGATGGCACCTTTTCATCTCAATGGAAGCGTGGGAAATGTTAGTCAGTTAGTGGATAGGTCGGTCAGCAGAATATCGATAAAGCAGAATGTTTTTATATGCAATTATTCGCAATATCTGTTTTGTCTAACACCTCTGGTGGTTAGAAATTGCGCAAAGGAGGGAGTGCGTTATTGCCTCTGCTGCTTACTTTTTCTGCGGCCAGTATTTTGAAGATAATGATGAGGATGCTGTCTAGAAGATGATCAAGATGCTAGCCATTAAGAGGTAGAAACATGCAGCTCTCTTATTTTTTTGGTGAGGCATTTCATACTCGCAGTATGTTGTTATTTCTCATGAGCTAGATGATGGTGCTTCACTATATCAGGTCAATGATGTGCCCCTACGCCTGCGAGTGAGTCGAGGGTCAACGCCTATAACAATCTTAAACTATCGCGTTGACGTCCCTCGTTATTTATCGAAATCCGATCTTGTCTATCGCTCAAGGCCTTATGCAACACAGTCAACGTCGTACAGAAGGGGTCCTGCACGGATCTTCGGTCGAGGCAATGGTCGATGGCGCTGCCAGCGCTTTTCTCGGCCATTCCTCCATCGTTATCACTTCTTATCACTTCGCGATGTGGTCCTTATCAGGCGTTGATCGCCGTTGCAAAGGCCGGCCAGTGGCGCAATGCCCTCTTCGACTGTTGCTAGTGACGCAGTGGTGGGGAGGCGAAGCGCGCGGTCGGGCGACAGAGGTGGGACGGGCTTTCCCTTTGCAGGAGGGGCGTCATGGGTGCCTTGGGAAGAATTGTCGAAGTCAACGGTGAGATCTGGGTCCGCGATGAGTCAGGACAGCCCCATCGGTTGACATCAGGGGAATGGGTGTCGACGTCGAGTGTGCTTTCGGCAAGTACTCCTTCGACCCTGGTGCTGGAAGATGCCCCCACGCTGAGGTGGGCGGTGGATCCGAGTGACAGACTGGAAGTGGCCAAGATGCTGGCTCTGTTGTCCAGTGTCGAGGCATTGGGCGACGCGGCCAACAGGGATGTGCAGGGCTCGCCAGACCACACTGGAATAGAGGATGAACCGCGGCAGCCAAGCGTCGATGTGCAAGCCGCGGAAAGCATTGACGCTGTTGGCGACAGCGATGAATTTAGTGCTGGCGCTGCTAGTGGTCAGTTGGCGGTGTCCGCAGGGGTGGCAGACGTGGTGATCGACAGCGATACCCTTGACGCGCTGTTGGCGAATCTTGAGTCCGAACCGCCGGCCAGCGGTCCAGGGCTCAGCGTGGGCGCAGGGAATGAGGGGCACCCCTTCGTGCGTCTTTTGCGCATCGTCGAGGCGGTGGACCCGCTAGCCTTTTCATTCGATCAAGCGACGACTGATGACGACGAGACGATCCCCGATGGCGCGACAGGTACCGATGGCACCCCGGACGATCCGCTGCCCAGCGTCAGTGTGACCCTCCTGGGGGCGGGGCCTGAAGGCGTCTACTCGCAGAACGAGATTGGCGCGGACAATAGCGTGACCGCCAGAGTAGTACTGGGTGGGGACGCTGCAGTGGGCGACCGCCTGCTGGTGGTCGATGGGGCCGGCCGGCTGCTGCTGAATCGCCTGCTGACCGCGGTTGATCTGGCCGGTGGGCTGGAGCTCGAAGTGCCCACCGGCGGCGTGTCTGACGTCAGCGTACACGCGACCTTGCTGGCGGCTGACGGTGACACTGCGAGCGACAGTGACGCCAGGCCCCTGGACCTGCAGGCACCCACGGTGGCGGTGACCCTGCTGGGTGCCGGCGAAGACGGGATCTACAACCAGCGTGAGATCGGCGGTGACAACAGCGTGGTGGCGGCGGTCACGTTGGGTCCTGGAACCGAGGTGGGCGACAGGCTCGAGGTCACTGATGCACAGGGTGAGCTGCTGCTCGTACGCACCGTCACGGCGCTGGACCTGGTCAATGGTGTCGAGGTCACGGTGCCGGTCATCCCCGGTGGCGATAGCGTCAGCGTGACCGCCAGCGTGACAGATCCCTCCGGCAATCGCGGCCGCGACCAGGACAGCAAGGCGGTGGAGGCTCAAGTGCCTGGAGTCGAGATCGCGCTGACAGGTCACGCTGACGACGGGGCCTTCAGCCAGGGTGAGATTGGGTGTGATGGTCAGGTCACGGCGACGCTAGCGCTGACCGCCCAGACCGCAGTGGGCGATATCCTGAGCGTGGTCGATAGCAACGGCACGCTGCTGCTGAGGCGTCCCGTGACCGAGGTTGATCTGGCCGAAGGGATTGAGCTCGGCGTGCCCGTGCCCGCCGGCCAGACTGATGTCCTTGTCGCGGCGACGGTGGTGGATGCGGCAGGCAATACCGCCAGCGCCAGTGATGCTGCGCCGGTGGTGCTGGGCATCACGCTCAGTGCCAGCGGACCGGTGATCGAGGGCGAGCCTATCACCGTGACCGCAACTATCGACAATGTCCTGGATCGTGACGTCGTGCTGACGCTGAACGATGGCTCGACCATCACCATTGTCGAAGGCCAGCAGCAGGGCCGCACCCAGGTGGCCAGTCGTGACGACGATGACGTGATTCAAGGTAGTAATGATCAGATCATTCGTCTGACCGCGGTGTCCCCCACGGGCTTTGATCGGGTCGATACCAGCAGTACCGCCAGCGCCGTGGTCACCGACGATAGCGATCCACGTCACTTGCTGCTCACGGCCAGCCCGCGGGTGGAAGAAGGGGAAAGCATCACCTACAGCCTGGAGCTGCGGGATGCCGAGGGCCAACTGCGCGCAGCGACAACGGCGATCAACGTCACCTTGGCCAATGGCGAAACGCTGACGCTGGCCCCGGGCCAGGCCAGTGTCTCGCTGAGCGTGGCGGCGCCCGCGGACGATGTGTACGTGGATGCTGGTGCGGTCGTCAATCGCATCCTCGCGGCCGAACAGGAACAGGCTGGCAGCCCAGGCAGCCTCGAAACCCTGGTGGTCGATACCGCTACCGTCACCACCCAGGTCGATGACACCGTGGATAGCACCCTGGTGTCATTGCGTCTGCCTGACCAGGTCGCCGAAGGCGAAGCCGTGGAAGTGACCCTGAGCGTCAACGATGCCCCCCGTGGCGGCCCCTTGCAGATCACCTTGAGCGATGGCACATCGGTGCTGATTGCCGAGAATACCACCAGTGCCACGGTCACCCTGCAGGCGCCAAACCAGAACGCAGCGCTGGGAGCGGGTGCCAGCACCGAGAGCAGTTCCGCTTGGACGGTGGGTATCGTCGCGCTCGAAGGGGGTGGCTATGAACGGCTGGTGGCGGGGGCCGACCAGACCATCAGGGTGCTCAGCGATAGTCCCGGGCTGGTGATCAGTGATGACAACGGTCCCACAGTGTCGGGGGACAACAGTGTCAATGAAGCGGGTCTCGCTAGCGGAACCTTGGCAGATGGCAGCCATCGAGCCGACGGCGTGATATCGCTGGGGCCGGGACCGGTGGATGATCTGGTGCGCGTGATTTTCGGCAGCCAGGCCCAGAGCCAGACCCAGACACAGATCCGGACCCCAGCACAACTGAGCGCTGCCAGTGTCAGTGATCCCATCGTGATTGATATGAACCACGGGCGGCTATTCATCACCGGCTACGATGCGTCCGCTGGCCAGCTCTCTTATCGCTACGAGCTGACGGCGGCCGTTGATCACTCCGCAGGAGAGGTGTTGGACTCCCTGGCGCTGACCGTGGTGGACGCGTCAGGTGACAGCCGCCAGGATGTGCTCGATATTTTGAACGCCGATGATGCCCCCTCCGCTTCCGGCGGCGCGCCACTGGTGACCGTCGAGGGCGAAGGGCTGAGGGCAGGTGACAACCTGCTTGGCAATGATGTCGAGGGTGCTGATCAAGCGCGAGTTGCCGGTATTCTCTACGTGGATCGTCAAGGCAACGACGCACGGGCTGATATCGCGGCGGGCAGCAGCGTAAGCGTCGACACACGCTACGGGCACCTGAGCGTCGATAGCGACGGATTCTGGAGCTACCAGTCGGTGGACAGCGCCGCCCATCCGCGACCTACCGCCGGTGATAGCGGCGATATCCTCCACGATGATTTCCACTACCTCCTGGTGGATGGTGATGGAAGCCTTTCCACCGCTGCCTTGCAGACCATCGTAGTGAACGATACGCGTCACAGCATTGGAGAACCGGTCGACGGCCGTCTTGAGGAGCGCCACCTGCCGTCTGGTACAGCGCCTGACAGCGCCAGGCAGGTGGTGTCGGAAAGCCTGGATATCCGTGTGGCCCAGGACAGCACCCAGGCGAGCTTCACCGGCGATACGCTGGCGGCACTGGAAGCGCTCAACCTGACATCAAGTGGCCAAGCGTTGAGCTATTTCCTGTCTAACGCAGACCGCGAAGTGATAGCGGTGGCAATCGACGACCGCAACGGAGCCGCCTTTGAGGTGTTTACCGTCAGGCTGGTATCGCCGGACAGCGCGCATCCCAAGGGGGGCTACCTCTTTACCCTGAGACAGCCCCTGGATCATACCGCGACGCAAGACACGCTGGCGATCGACCTTCCCTTCCAGGTGGTGGACAGCGACGGTGACAGGGAGGCGGATAGTTTCACTGTCAGCGTGGTCAATGAGACCTTCGACGGCGGTCCTGATGAGCTGGTGGTGGTCGAAGACGGCAGCCAAGCGCTGTTCACCAATGCCAACGCCACAGGAAGGACACTAGAGCTCATTGAGGCACCGCTATTTGGTACGGCCACGATCGAAGCAGACGGCCGGATCACCTATACCCCACGTCCTCACTACAGTGGCCCAGACAGGTTTGGCTACGCCTTCTTTGAAGGCGATCGTGTATTCGTCGTGCGTACCGTCGATGTGACGGTAATACCGGTGGCGGATGCGCCTTCGCTGGAGGCGGTCAGTGTGGTGACCGACGAGGATAGCGCGGTGGCCCTTGGCCTTACGCTACCGGTTCCGACGGATGATCGAGACCTCAATGGTTCCTCGGATGCTGACTCACCGGAACGGCTAGGAGCGATCACCCTGTCGGGGCTACCTCAGGGTGCCAGGCTGCTGGTTGACGGCGCCGATGACATTCTGGGAGTGGACGGGCGCGGGATCTCGATCAAGATCCAGGGGGGAGCGCACCTGTCCACGTTGGCAGATACCGATGTCGATGTGGTGCTGACCCCTGCGCAGTTCGAGAACTTGAAGGTGCTGCCAGCGGAGCACGATGGCGGGAACCTCTCGTTGACGCTGGAGGCCACCAGCTTCGAGGTCGACATTGCCGGTGTTCCCCTGGAGGGGGTTGCCGGGGCGACGACCAGCGTCAACGTTGACGTCGGGGTCAAGTCAGTGACGGATGCCGTGACGCTGACCTTTGATGACGGCACCGACCATCGTGAATTCACGATCGATGAAGATGGAAGCCTCGGTCTAAGCGCACGTCTCAAGGCGGCCTTTGGCGATCTGGATGGCAGCGAAGTGCGCACGCTGCTGATTCAGGGGCTACCGCCAGGCAGCGTGGTGGTGGTCGATGACAGCCGCCGCATCACCGTAGGGGACGGCACCGGGGGCAATAGCGGCGAAGTGAGCATCGCGGCTCCTGGATTGAGTAGCGCTATCGGCGGTTTTCCCAGCATCAGCGTGACGCCTCCGCCGGACTTCAGCGGAGTCATCGAAGACGTCATCGTCACCCTGGTGGGACAGGACACCGACGCCGATGGCCCCGCCGGAGCGATAGCCCAACAGCAGGACAGCGTCAGCCTTGACCTGGTGGTATTGCCGGTGGTCGACACCCCGGCGCTTGCTGCCAGCGGTATCGAGGACCAGGCCTTTGCCTTCCTCAGTGGTCTACGGCTGGGTGACAACGATGGCAGCGATGCTGGTGGCTCCATCACCAGTGAATCGATCACCTCGATACGACTCACCTCCGTGCCCAGTGGCTGGAAGATCTTCGATGCCCAGGGCGTTGTGGTGCATACCGGCAACGGTGTCGACGGCTTCAGCCTGCCCACGACGGACGTCGAGAATGGTGACTTCCGTCAGTACAGCCTGCTTGGCCCTGCCCACGACAGCACGGACCGGACCATCAGGATCGAGGTCGGCATCCGCGATGTTGCCAGCATCCACGGCACCGACGTAGCGAGCTCATCGGTCACGCTGCTGGAGCTTAAGCCCACCATATCCCCCAAGGCGGAGGTGATCACCTCGGCGGTGGGCGCACCTGTGCCAGGGGTGGCGGGCGACACCGACCAGGATGGGCTGCCCGATTTGACCATGACCGCCGGGCATGTGTACGGGCCGGACGATGCCGTCGCCGAGGATGGCTGGTTTGCCTTGACCAACGCGGATTTCGACCTGGCCCAGGGCTGGTCGAATCAAGACGCTGACGGGTCCGAGGAAACCTTCGCCCTGCTGACGCCGGAGCGGGTGGCGGGCCAACCGGGAGGACTGGAAGGGTCGAGCTTTCGCTATCTCGATGGGGCGGGCCAGTGGGTGGAGGTGAGCTTCGATGGCCGTCCCGTGGAGGTTCCGGTCGCGTTTCTCTCGTCGCTGGAATTTCGCGCGCCGGAGAATCGCAAGGGCACCTTCCAGCTGAGGGTGCAGGCGAAAACGGTGGATCGTGATGCTGAGGGCAATCTGGATACCGCGGTCTCGGGGGAGGCGCTGTTGCAGGGCATCGTGGTGGATAGCCCCCAGGCCGACCGTGTGTCACTGGGCTTCGAGCCTGTGGTGGCGACGGCGGAAGATGTGGCCGTGGCGCTGGATCTGTTCCCCCAGAGCGATGATCCTACCGAGACCTACCGGCTCTCCTTTTCCGGTGTGCCGCAGGGCGCGGTGCTGCACTACGATGGCCAGGTGGTCGCCAGGGGCAGCGATGGTCAGCATGTCATCGACGACTTCGACAGTCTGCGCCCGCTAACGCTGACGCCGCCTCCCGACAGCAACGAGAACTTCTCGATTCAGGTAACGCCCACCAGCGTCGATACCTTTGGCGGCGGGGTCGACGAGTTTATCGGCGATCCGCAGACGATCCTGGTGGTGGTGGGGGGAGTGGCCGACAGGCCGAATATCGACACCCAGGTGGTCAGCCAGCTGGAACAACTGCTGGATGACGGTGCACAGTTGACGGTGCTTGCTGACCTGATTCAGGTCACCAGTGGCGACCGTGACGACTCCGAGTCCCTGGCCTACCGCATCACCGGACTGAGCGCTGACTTTGCGCTGGCCGGGGCGGTCGAGCTCACGGCGCCTGGAACGCTGGGAGAACAGCGGGTGTGGGTGGCCACCTCTTTGGCGGGTATCACCATCGACGGCCCCGCCAACTTCAGCGGTCGCGTCGAGTTGCAAGTGATGTCGGTGGTGACCGAGAACGACGGCAACGCGCGGGAGGTGGTCGAGGTCGTCGCGTTTGAGGTGACCCCGAGCCCCGAGGCGCTGCTGCAGACCACGTCGCTGCTGGTGGAAGATGTGGCAGGCCTGCTGGATCTTGGGCTGCTGCCCCAGAACGATGACCTCAACGAAGTCATCTCGGCGGTATGGTTGAATGCGGCCGACCTGGCGGCGGCACCGCTGACCGTGCTCGGTCTGGAGGGGCCAGACGTTATGGACGAAGGCGACTACATCAAGCTGATCAACGGCGCCTGGGACAGCGTGCGTGTGCTGGGAGACCCCAACCTGGGCGATGCGGGAGTCGACATCCGGGTGCGCTATCAGATCACCGACAGCCCCAATGACGGCTTCGAGGGTAACGTGGCAAACACCACCTCCGCACCGATCGACGCCATCCATCATATTGCCTTCCAGGCCATCACCGACCTGCCCACCATCAACATCGCGGCGATTGCCAATAGCGCAGGAAGTCAGGCCGATATCAGCGCTACCCAGGTCACGGCGGCGACTGGGGATAGCGTCCGGATCACGCTGAGGGTGGGTCAATCCCTGGATGCCAATGCCGCTGGCCTGGCCGATGAGGACGGCAGCGAGTCATTGGTGGAGTTGCTGGTGGCGGGGGTGCCCGAAGGCGTGGTGGTGGAAGGCGCTGAGTTCGTCGGTGTGTTGCCGGGAGCCGGTACCGACAGCGGCGGGCATTGGAAGGTGCTACTGCCATCCTCTCAGAGTTTTCAGGGCGCCGAGCTGACCCATGAACTGGTCTTCACGGTGCTTGAAGGCGGCCTGCACGACGATGACCAGGCTCAGCCGATCACCATTACGGCGGTGACTCAGGATGCCGGCATCGAGGTAGCGCTGCAAAGTGCCAGCACTGAATGGTCGCTGACGACCTTGGGCGCAGGTGGAGGGGGTATCGGGGGGCAGGTCAGCATCGACTGGGAGGATCGGGGCGCGGCGCTGAGTGAAGATACGCCGGCGTCGCTCAGCGATCTGGTCAGCGGCCAGGTCGTCGGTGCTACCGCTGACAGTACGCTGACCCTCACTCTCTCGGGGTTGCCCGAGGAGACCCTGGTAACGGGGATGCAGCTAAGCAACGTCGGCGGGCAACAGGTGTGGTTTGCCAGCGTGCCCAACAGCGGCCCGAATGCCCTGGATGAACTGCTGGCATCGATCACGCTGACCGCGCCGCCGAACAGCAACGATAACAACGCCATGTTCAGCGTCGATGCCAGCCTGACCGTTCGTTCCCCCTCCGGGCGGCTTAGCTCAGCAAGCCTGGCCTTGGCGCCGCCGGTGTCGCCGGTCACCGATGCCATCGAGACGCAGTTGGTGGCCGCAGTGGCCGAGGACGCCCAGAGCATCGAGTTCTCCCTTGCCGTGGCGACGCCTGACGATGCGCCCCACGGGGAGATCGATGGACGTCAGCTGTACCTCAGCCTGCAGGAGGATCAGGTCAGGGATGCCAGCGGACAGAGCACCCCCGGTGGCACGCTGTGGTACAACGGGCGCGAGCTGATTGCCCAGGACGATGGACGCTTTCGCCTTGATGAGGTGAGCCTGGAGGCTCCCCTGAAGATTGTCTATCAACCTGCCCGGGGCACCTGGGGACAGGTAGGACTGACGGTGGAGGGGGGCGCGCGGGAAACCGGTGCCGACAATGTGGTGGAGCTAAGCGCAAGCACCGTGGGCGATGTGCCGCCGCCTCCCCCCGAGATCCGTATTGCCGACCTGAGCGGGGAGGAGGACACGCTGATTGTCCTGGAAGGGCTGACGGTGACCTTGCTGGACCCGAACCAGAGTCTTGCCGCCGTGCTGGTCGAGAATGTGCCTGATGGCTGGGTGGTGGTGGCCGGGGATTCGGCGGCGTCGGCCCGTCCTGTCAGTGCCATTGGGCAGGGAGGCTGGTGGATCCTGGGCGAAGACGGCATCTTGCCCGGCTTTGTCGGCCTCATGCCGCCTGCTCACTGGAGTGGTGAACTGGTGGGGGCAGATCAGCTGTCGCTGACGGCGATCGCGAGTCTTGGTGAGGATACGTTCATCAGTCGTGAGTCCTTTACGACCTCGGTGCAGCCCGTGGCCGATCGGGTCAGTGCCGAGCCGCTGCTCAGTTTCGGCGACGAGGGCGAGCGTATTCCCCTGAATTTGAATGTTGCCGTGCTGGATCGGGATGGTTCCGAGACGGTCACGCTCACGCTAGAGGGGCTAGGGCCACATGCCTCGTTCTTCGCCGCCGACAGTCTGCTGTCCGCTGCCTACGACGCCGAGCTTGATCGCTATACCCTGGAGGGCCTGGGAGCGCGCCAGGTGAACGGTCTGTCGCTGGTGCAGAAGGCGACCAACGGCAGTGTGATGCTGGATATCAGCCTGATGAGCGTGGATGGCAACGACGTCTCCCCGGTCTTTCAGACCCAGGCGCTACTGGATATTCGCAGCGTAGCGGCGACGACCGGAGACGATATCCTGCTCTACAGTGGCGTGAACATCGACGGGCTCGATGGCTTCGATGTGGTCAGGCTGCGTCTGGATGAGCCGCTGGATGTCTCCAGGGTGCAAAACGTCGAGGCCCTGGATCTGGGCGTCATCGGTCAGGACCACAGCCTGACCCTCAGCGCTCAGGATGTGCTCGACGTGGCCGGAGGCGAGGAGCTGTTCATCTTCGGTGATGCCCAGGATCGTGTCAGTCTGGTGGGCGAGCAGTGGTCGGCGACCGATGCGACGGTGGAGCGCGACGGCGTGGTATTTAACGTCTACGAAGGAGCGAATCACGCGGTGCTGAATATCCAGCAGGATGTCGATGTGGAGATCTGACGATCCCATCTCACCGCCTGGTGATCGGCTCTTGTAGGGCAGCGCCGTCTTTATCTTCGTTTTCGTTTAACGGCCATGGCGTCTCGTATGGCGTCTCGTATGACGTCTCGTATGGCGTCTCGTCGGCCCGTTCGACCAGCGCCTTGAGCGCTTGCCGGTGGGGGGCTCGCAGCACGCAGATGGGACGAGCCCCCCTGACGATCGAGATAGCGTCATCGACGCTGGCTGCCCGACCGCTGAGGAGCAACCAGGCGGCCACGGCGCTGGCGCTGCGCGATACCCCCAGGGCGCAGCACACCAGCACCGACCCGTGGCGGCGATGCTGTTCGATGGCCTCGGCTGCCTGGCGCAGCTCGGTAGCCGAGGCCACGGTCAGGTCAAGTACTGCCACAGGGGTGTAGGCCCGTCGCTGTGTGGGTGCCGACAGTTCAGCACACAGATCGACCAGCGCCATGTCGGCAGCTGGCATCTGCCGCAGCGGTATACGGCCAATAGAGACCCCATCGCAGACCTCGTCGGGATGGGGCCGCCGCCGGGTCCACAGCCGTGAGTTGATCCAGGCGCCGAGCTGATAAGGCGCCAGTAACAGGCGCGCCGCCAGCGACAGGCGGCCATCGTTGTCCTTCTGAAAGCCTGCCACGCCCAGCCACAGGTAGTTTAAGGCCACCAGCGAGAGCGACAGCGCCGGCCACCCTAGCCACCATGACCAACCGCCCAGCGTACCCGTTCCCAGCGAACTTGTGCCGAGCAGGACCGCCAGCGCAGCGATCACGCCCGCGCCGATGGCGTAGCGTGCCGCCAGGCGTCGATGGGTCCGGTCATGGCTGAGCCTAGCCCGTTGCAGGGGGCCAGCGCCGCGGGATGGCCATAGCCACAGGCTGATGGCGCCGACGAGTGCCCCCGTGGGCACATCGATGAAGTGGTGCTGCCAGGTGGTCAGCACCGACAGGCCGATCAGCGCGCACCAGCCGTGCAGCAGCCAGCGCCAGGCGGTGCTCCCCAGGCGCTGGGCGTAGGCGTGCCAGAGCACGACCAGCAGGGCGATGTGCAGCGACGGCGCCTGGTTGTAGGGCCGATCAAAGCTCATCAGCACATCGAACAGGGTGCCAAAGACCCCCTCCAGGGGTGGTCGCTCGAGACTGAAGGTCAGCGGGTAGGCCAGAAAGCCCAGCACGCACAGGGCCTGCACCGTCAGCAGGCGTCGCACCAGAGAGCTGAGCTGGCGGCGATCCTGAGGCAACAGCAGCACGCCTGCGGCATACATCAGATCGATGGACCAGTAGGGCACGATGGTCCAGGGCAAGAGCGGAATCCCCCGCTCCCAGTCGAACATGATGCTGGGCAAGGGCGCGCGCAGAGCGCTGAGGTGGTTGGTGAGGGCGTAGCTCGAGAAGAACACGACGCCCAGCAGCAACAGCCACAGGCCGGCTCTGACACGCAGACCCCAGCCGCTGGGAGCCCTCTGGCAATGTGGGGCGTTCATGGCGATATCCGGCGCGCCAGGATGACCGAGAAGATGCCCCAGGGATCGATCCGCTGGGTGACGATGGCAAAGCCGCAGGCGGCCAGCAGCTGGCGCATTTCGACCTGGCTACGACAGCGCATGACCCAGGGCTCTCCGTCCCGGTGGGAAGACAGCGCCCGGGCAATGAATGACAGCTGTGGGTGCCAGGGCTGGTTGGTCACCACCAGCAGCGCCCCCGGCGCCATGGCCTCGGCAAGACCGCTGAGGGAGGCTCGCACCCTGGCGTTATCTGGGTACAGCTCGTACAGACCCGATACCACCGCCAGGGTCGGGGCGGGGGTCAGGCTGGCCAGACTGGCGCGGTCGAAGGCGTCGCCGCTCTCGAAGCGGACCCGTTGGGCCAGGGGCTGCGATGGGATCATTTCCTCGATCAGCGCTTGGCCGGCCGCGACATTGGTGGCGCTGTAGTCGCGCAGCAGGACGCTATCTGGCGCCTCGGACGCTTTCGCCAGGGCCGCCAGGGCCGACAGGATATAGCGCCCGTGACCTGCA
Source organism: Halomonas sp. DP5Y7-2 (assembly GCF_019802025.1). Lineage (NCBI taxonomy): Bacteria > Pseudomonadati > Pseudomonadota > Gammaproteobacteria > Oceanospirillales > Halomonadaceae > Halomonas > Halomonas sp. DP5Y7-2. The sequence goes on from NZ_JAHVHY010000007.1 coordinate 22,726, forward strand.
GCGATATCCACCAGGTGGACCTGCTGGCCGTTGTGGCGCAGCTCCCGGACGGCCTGCTCGATCAGCGCCTCCAGATGGATACGTCGCTGCCGGATACCGCGCCAGCCGATGGCGTTCAGGTACACCCGGTCGATCAGCCGGCCCAGTCGGCTCGGGCTATCGGGGCGGTTGCGATAGACCTGGTCGAGCATCGAGCCCGAGTCGAAGCCGTGGTCGACGCCGACCTTGAGGCTGTTCGATAGCCTCGCGCCTTGCTGCAGCGCCTTGCGCAGCAGCTGCCAGTAGCCGTGCTTGATCCCACGCTGGGGCAGCGGTCGAGCGAGGGCCTCCGCCTCGGCGCAGCCGTTGCCGCCGAGATCGGCGTCCAGCCGGCTAAAGGTCTGCGACGGGCGGCTGAACTGGCGGCGAATGAAGCGCTGCATCGGCGCCAGGGCCAAGTGGCGATCCCGCTCACCCAGGGTATCGTGGAAGAACCCCTCTAAGCGGTGACATTCCTTGTCCGGATGGGGCAGGCGGGCGAAGAAGCGTTGTTGAACCTTGCGCTCGACCACCACATCGCGACCCGACAGCAGCAGCTGGATCGGGGTGTCGATGGTGGCGGCATCGGCGACCAGGCGATCGGAGGTGTCGCGCAGCCCGATCAGGATGCGTGCCGAAATCTGACGGCTGATCAGGGGATCACTGTCGTAGCCTTGGCGCCGTTGCAGATCGTGGGTAAGCAGGCTTGAGCGAACATAGCTCTTGACGAAGACCCTGTCGCGAAAGCGGGTCGCCAGGCGCAGCGCGGGAAGCGCCAGGGGCACATACAGCTTCACTCGGAAGGCGGGGGCTGCGAGGATCGCGCCGCGCACCGGGGGAGCGTAGTCGTGCAGCCAGCAGGTGGCGACCACCGCGCCCACGCTCTGGGCGACCACCAGCAGATCGGCCACCGGGGTGCCGTGCTGGTTCTCGATATGCTCGACTAGGCTCTGCACATCTCGTGCGTAGGTAGCAAAGTCGGGGGCGTCGCCCCGCTCGCCATCGGACAGGCCGTGACCGCGGGCGTCCCAGGCAAAGAACGCCAGATCCGGCAGCTCGAGCTCCTCGACCAGGTGTGCCATACGCCCGCCGTGCTCGTGGCCCCTGTGAAACAGCAGCACCGCGCCCTTGGGCACGTCGCTGGTCGCTGGCCAATGGCGGTAGGCGATGCGCTGGCCATCATGGGCGACAAAGGCATGGGACTGTGCGGGGCGGCTCATTGGGCATGACCTTGACGGTCACTGCCTATACGGTCATTGCCTTTACGGTCATTGCCTTTACGGTCATCGCCCTGACAGTCATCTGCCTGACGCTTATCAGCTTCGCCGGCGTTTGCCTCGGCGATTCCGCGGCGCACCCGGTGGCTGAGCGATACCAGCATCAGCGCGCTCATCAGCCAGAACACCGTAGCCACGACCCAGGGGGTGGTGAGCCCCAGGGCGATGGCCAGGGCAAGCAGGCCGATGACCAGCGCCCGATCACTCTTGCCCATGGGGCCATCGTAGCGGCGGCTGGCGCCCACCAGCGGCCCCATGACACCGGCGTATTCCACGATCAAGGCCATCACCAGGGCCACCAGCACCGGCAGCGGATGGGCGTTGGGGAGAAGGGCGAAGGGGACGAACAGGGCGGCGTCGGAGACAACATCACAGAGCTCGTTGAGGTAGGCTCCCAGGCGCGTCTGCTGGTGGTGTTCCCGGGCCAGCATGCCGTCCACCGCGTTGAAGGCCATGCGCAGTGGCAGCCATAGCGCGATCAGCAGGAACCAGCCCCGCGAGGCGTCGGGCTCCGCCGCCGTCAGGGCAACCACGCCCGCCACCAGCAGCGACAGCAGGGCGGCGATTAACGTCACCTGGTTGGCGCTGACGCCGCGACCCTGCAGGCGGCGTACCAGCGGGCGCAGGAGCCCCTGAAAGCGGGGCTTCAAATCGTAGACCGAGGCCATGTCAAAGATCCTTTTGACGAAGCGGTGCTGCCGGGTTTGGCAGCGTGCCGCGACCGCTTGCCAGCTTAGCATGGAGAGGCCTGGCCAGGGCCGGGGCATGTGCTCAGTCTAGCGGGGGAGGTTCCTGATCGCTGCCCAGTACGCTGTCGCCCGGCTGGATGCCAAGGGCGTCAGCGGTGCCGGCCAGCACTGCCTGGGCGGCACGGAAGGCGGCGTGGGGCTTGCGTGCACGAATCGCTTCCATCAATTCGCGGTGGCGCTCCAGGCTGGCCTCGGGGTCGCTGGCACTCTCGTTGGAGGATTCGATCAGCAGGTAGATCGATGGCCGCAGGATGTGCGACAGCTGGGACCATACGATATTGCGGGTGGCCTTGAAGATGGCCACGTGGAAGGCGATGTCATGGTCGCTGTGCAGCCGTTTGGCATCACCTTCCGCGGCATTCATGGCCCGTTCCATGCCCTCGAAGGCCTCCTCGATCGCGACCAGATCCCGGGCAGTGGCGCGCTTGGCCGCGGTCATCGCCACATAGGGCTCCACGTCCAGGCGGAAGCTCAGGATCTCGCGCTGGATCTCGGGGCTCGGCGAGGCGTAGCGGGTCATCCAGTCGGTGACCAGCGGATCAAGGATGTTCCACTCCTCGACGCTACGCACCTTGGAACCGTGACCCGAGATGCGCTCGATGATGCCGACGTCGACCAGCTGACGAATATCGCTGCGAACCGCTGAGCGGTTCAAGGCGAACTGCTCGGCCAGATCGACTTCCTTGGGCACGAAATCTCCGGGTCGATACTGGCCCGAGAAAATCGCTTCGGCCAGGTAGTCTGCCACGCTGGGGCGCTTGGGGGTGGTGCGGGATGTGACGGCCACAGGGTGACTCCTGGCAAATGTGCTGCTGATCCTAGCGAATGTACAACATAGTGACAATGTCGACGAAGGGCGGAGGGGCTTCTCCGTGCCTAGAATCCGCTCTCGCGAATCGCCACTGCTGCAAGCCAGGTGAAGAACTGGCCGGCCAGGCTCTCTCGTTCGGCGTCGACGTGGACCTGAGCCCGGCTGCGCCTGGCCTCGGGCCAGGGAGAAAGCAGGCGCACCTTTACCGCCACCCGACCATCGGCCAGGCGCAGGGTGTCCTGGGTCTGGTCAGTGGCGGGTTGAGTGCTCAGCGGTCCCCCATGGCGGGCCGCCAGGGACGGATGGGCGAGTTCCGTGGCGCGGGTTGCCCCGACACTGACCAGCTCTCCCTCGAGTGGTGTGAGCTGTCCTTCGGCAAAGATCCGCACCTTGGCGCCAGGGGTCAGCCGGTGGGCATCATCCTGGGGCAGGTAGGCATCGACGAGCCAGCGGGAAGGATCCAGCAGCAGGCCCAGCGGCTGCTGGGGGGCGACCCACTGTCCCGGCGCCTGTTCGAGGTCGTGGCGTTGCCACACGCCGCTGAACGGTGCCCGCAGGGTGAGGCGAGACAGCTCTTGGCTGGCGGCTGCCTGATGACTCTCGTTGACGCGGCGCTGGGCCAGGGTTGCGGCGTCGCGGTCGAGCCCGTCGTCGGCGGCGAGCAGGCCGGCCAGTTCGGCATCCAGCCAGGCCATGGCCTGTTCACTGGAGCGTAGCTGGTGCTGGATATCCGGCTCCACCAGGCTGGCCAGCGCAGTGCCCTGGCTGACAGCACCTTCCGTCATAAGGTGCTCCAGGCGAGCGGGAAAGGGGGAATACACGGTCAGTTCGTGCTCGGCGTGAAGCAGTCCGGGACCGTTGACGCGAGTCTGCCAGGGCAGGCAAACCAGCACGACGGCCAGCGCCAGCGCCAACAGCCAGCCGAGGCGATGGCGGCGAGGGACGGCGCGGCGAGACGCCCACCAGTGAGAGAGTTCGCGAGACACGGGCATCAGGATAAACCAGGCAATTTCCACGGCGAAAAGGGCAATGCCCAGGGCCTTGAAGAACAGATGATAGACCGCCAGCGCAATCCCCAGGAACAGCAGCAGACGATAGATCCAGGTGGCGAAGGCGAACAGGATCAGGGCGCGGCGCTGGTGGGGCATGAACGGCTCCGGCCAGTCTTCGGACAGACCCAGCAGCCGGCGTCGTAGCCAGGTCCTGGCCTGGCCTCCGGCGCGCTCGTGCAAGTTGGGAAAGTCGAGCAGGTCGGACAGTACGAAATATCCGTCGAAGCGCATGAACGGGCTGGCATTGATCGCCAGTGACAGCACCCAGCTGGTGGTCGCCAGATACAGTAGCGCGCTGTTGAGTGGGCCGGGCTCGGTCAGCACCCAGCCGAGGGTGGCAACACCGGCCAGGCCCAGTTCCACCAGCATGCCCGCCGATGAGATCGCCAGACGCGAGCGACTGCGCCTGAGCTTCCAGCTCTCGCCGGTATCGGTATAGAGCATCGGCCAAAGCACAATGAAGGCGACCCCCATATGCGCCACCCTGACCCCCAAGCGGGTCGCGACCAGGGCGTGGCCGAGCTCGTGACAGGCCTTGGCCACCACCAGGGCCAGGGCGAAGCTGACGATACCGGAGAAGGAAAAGGCGTCCATCACTGCATGGGTGAACAGGTCCCAGCGCTTGATCACCAGGATCAGCCCGATCAGGCTCAGGATAAGCACGGCGCCGACCATGGCTCGGGTGAACAGCCACGGCAGCCGTCCTACCATGGCCTCCAGGAAATGCTGTGGGCGCACCAGCGGCAGGCGAAAGAACAGGTAATGATGCAACCACCAGGACAGGCTTTGCCAGGCGGCGCCGCGTTGCGCCTGCTGGGCGAGGCGTTGGCTGACCTCCGCCGTCGCCCGCAGTAAACGATGGTGATCCAGGAAATCGACCAGCGCCAGGATATCGCCTACCTCGGGCGAGAGCGCGGTGGCGGCGTCGATCTCATCGCAGAGACGACGAGGGCTGTGGCCCCAGCGAGTCAGGCATTCGAACTCCAGCCAACCGATGCGATAGAAGCGATTGGTGACGGGGTCCTGGATCGACCACTGTGGCTCGCCCTGGGCGTCTCGGCCAGCGTCGTGCAGCTGCAGATCGTCGCGCAGGGGTGGCACCGGCTGGTGCTCGCGAGGATCTGCAGCCGACAGGCCCGGCGCGGTGGTGTCTAGCGTCACCGCAGCGGCCGAGGGCGTTCCGGCTGGGGCGGCTCCGCTTAAGGGCGGCGATGGGTGCATGACTACCACCCGGTCCAGGCCCGCAGGGTGGCCAGCGGCCGCCGCAGCAGGTAGTAACCCAGGCTGACGCGTTCACCATAGACCTTGGCCGTGCCGTGCAAGCCCAGGCGCGCCGGTGTGGCGTCGGCGTCGTCGAGTCGCGCCAGCAGTCGGTAGGCATCGATGCCGTCGGCGTCCGGCTGGGTGGCGTAGCTGGTGCGTGTCAGCGTCGCCTTGAGCGGTGTCAGCGGCTGGGCACTCAGGAATACGGTGACCTCGGCACCCGGCGTCAGCGCGATGGCATCGGCCGCCGCCAGCTGGATCTCTACCGCCGGCTGAGCGGGGTCTGCCAGACGCAAGATGCGCTCGCCGGTGGTGACCGGGCGTCCCTCCCAATCGTCGCGGTCAGAGTAGACGGCGACCCCCGCTGCGGGGGCAACGACAAGGGTGCGTTCGAGGCGGGCCTCGATGGCTGTCAGCTCGGCCTGGCGCTGAGCCTGTTGCCCGCGTAAACGGGTCATGTCAGCCAGTCGGCTCCGATCATCGAAGGCCAGGTTGCCGGCGGCGTCGAGCTCGGCCCTGGCGACGTCAAGCTGGCGCCTGAGCACTTCTGCGCGACTCTCCAGCTCGCTGCGGTCCAGGCGCAGCAGTGGCGTGCCAGCCTCGACGGCCTGGTTGGGCTCCACCAGCATGTCAGCGACCACCCCATCCAGCGGACTGGTAATGGCGGTACTGTCGAGGGAGATGATCTCGGCCGGTGCCAGCGCGGACAGACGTACTGGCAGCAGCAGGATGGCCACCACCGCGACCAGCACCAGCCACCACAGACGCTGCCTTGGCAGGCGCAGCGCCCGTCGGCGCGGCGCCAATGCTTGCCAGCAGTAGCGCCAGCTGTAAGCGAGCCCGGCCAGCTGTGGCCGCAGCGGTTCAGGCGGGGCCTGCTCGAGCAGAAACAGCGCCCAGGCGCGACCTGCAGGTCCTCGCGAGGTGGCAGGGTCGGCGGGGCTCAATGGCACCAGCCACAGCACCTCAGGCCACCACTGGGCCCAGCCCTCTGCCAGCGATGGAGGAAGGTCCAGCTGCTCGCGCAGCAGCAGCCTGGCCTCACTGGGTGAATAATGCTGGTCGAGCCACCCGCCCAGTGTCTCGACCCAGTTGAGAAAAGGCGTGCGCTCCTTGGGTGTGGCCAGCCCCGATACGCAATGGACTTGTACCTTGCTGGCGCTGCGCCGCTCCACCACCAGCGCCTGGCGAAAGCGCAGCAGGGGGTAGCTGTCGTTGGCGATGGAAAAGGCTAACTCCGTGCGCGTCGCGGCGGTCATGGCGCGGTCGCGCAGGGCCAGGACCAATGCCGGAAGCGACGCAGGTCGAGGCGTCTCGCTGGCACTCATGGGTTGTCCTGTGGCTCGGGAGTAGTGCTTTCCTGGGTGCTTTGATCTAGGGGGCTCTGGTCGAGGGTGCTCTGGTCGAGAGTGCTCTGGTCGGGAATGCTCGCGTCGGGGGCGTCCAGCAGGGCTCGCCCGGTCATGCCCGCCACCAGTTCCGGGTGGGCCTGGTCAAGCTCGGCTTCCAGCTCGACGGTCTGGGCAACAGCATCGATCCGGGCATTGATGGCGCTGAGAGTAGCGGCGTAGCGCTTGCCGGTCTCGCTGATGTTGAGGGTCAACGGCTGGCCGACGCTGAGCGAGGCCAGGCTCGAGGACGGAGCGTTAAGGCGTACCTTGAGTGGCCCGTCGGCGACCAGGTCCAGAATCGGTGTGCCTGCCGACATGGTCTGAAACGGCTTCACATGCACCGCCGCGATGCGACCGCTGAACGGCGCGGTCAAGGTGCAGCGATCGCGCTGTGCGGCGGCCAGGTTGAGGGTGCTTTGGGCCTTTTCGACCTCGGCGCGGGCCAGCGCCACCTCGAGATCACCCACCGCGTCCAGTCGCCGCAGGCGGTCCTTGGCCTGGCTGTTGAGCCGGGCCACGCCCAGCTCGGTATTGGCCACGTTAACTCTGGCCTGCTCAATCCGACAGTCAAAGCGGGCCAGGGTATCGCCCTCAGCGACCTGGACGCCCAGGCTAACCGGCAGCTCAGACAGGGTACCTTCCATCTGGCTGGACAGGGTGGCATCGGTGTGGGGCGCGAGCAGGGCGCGTATGGCGCCCTGATTGTCACTGGACTGGGCCCAGGCGCCGCTGATGGTGGTACCCGCCAACATGGCCGTGGTGATGAGCGCTGACAGCCGCGAGGGATGTCGTCTATACCGCATCGTTGGCACCTCCCTGACCGTCGACAGCGGGTGCCGGACGCGGCTCGAGGGTCGGCCCCGGGGTGGTCGCCGCGGGTTGTCCTGGATGGGGCGCAATGATGCCCTGGCGCTCATGGGTGGTCATGGTGTTCTCGATCTCTCGCGCCAGGGTCTGAATGTCATGCTGGGCGATGGTCTCGGGCATCACGTCCAGTCCTACCGAATTGAACAGCCGTCCCCAGGCCGCCTGGGCACGGGAATAGGCGGCTTCACGCTGGTACTGGGACAGCAGATAGCGGCTCTCGGCGCGGATAACCTCCAGTTCGGAGCCGATGGATGAGCTGGCGGCTGCCTTGGCGTAGGCCAGCAGATCCTCGTCTACGTCCAGGCTTTCATCGCTGTACTGGAGTTCTTCGCGGGCCAGGTGGTAGCGCAGGGCGCCAACGCGAACCTGGGTCAGCACGGCCATGGACAGCGCGGTACGCCTGAGGTCATCGACACCGCCCTGGGTTTGCTGGGCATTGTCCAGATCCGGGTAGGACAGCAGCTTCAACAGATTCAGCGAGACGTTGACGCCGGTCTCGGTCCAGTCGTTGTTGTACAGGTAGTCGTTGGAATCGTACTGCACCCCAGCACTGACGGTGATATTTGGCCACAGGCGCAGCTTGGCCGCCTCCAGATCGTTCTGGTTGACCCGCTTGCGATACCACTCTTCCATGATCTCAGGACGGTGCTGCAGCGCCAGTTGCTCGAGACGCTCGATGTCGGTGACTTCGGGAGGTAGCGGCATCTCTGGCTCGTCGGCCAGGATCAGGCGAGTGCCGGGAGGCAGCGACATCAGCGCCGCCAGCTCGGTCTTGGCCAGCTCCAGGTCCTGGCGGCGTGCAGTCAGCAGGGTGGTGGAATCGAGCAGCGCTCGCTGGTAGGCCAGCACCTCCTGGCGGGGCAGCAGTCCCTGCCGCTGGGCTTCGCGGGCGGCATCCAGGGCCACCTCGGTGCGCGCCAGCAGGACGTTCAACTGGGGAATCAGGCGCTGGGCGGCCAGCGCTCGCCAGTAGGCGTTGCGCACGTCGCGCAGCACATTCTGGGCGACCTTGCGGCGACGCTCCTCGGCCATCAGCATCTGATCGGCCTTCTGCTGATTCTCGTAATAGGCCAGGCCGAAATCCAGCAGGCTCCAGGACAATCCGAGACCCGCGGTGGAGCGGTAGCGCTCCTCGGAGGTCGAGGGGCGCAAGCTTTCTTCGCCATCCTCGATACCGATGGAGGTGCCCCCTGAATCGTTGCTGCGGTCGCTGTACCCGGCTTCGGCAACGATCTGCGGCAGCAGCTCGTGACGCGATACGTCCCGCAGGTTCGACGCCAGCGCACTCTCCATCAGCTTGAGGCGATAGTCCAGGTTGTACTTCAGCGCGCGGGCGGCGGCTTCATAGAAGGTGACCGGCTGGTTCAGCGGCTCCTGCAAGCGATACATCTGAGCCTGATCGCTGATCGCCCGCTGGCGGATCTGATCGGCGTCGTAGGGCTGTGGCGCCAGGTTTGCACAGGCGCTGAGACCCAGGCCGGCGGTGACCGCCAGCGCCGGGAGGGTGAGTCGGTACATGCCGTTTCCTTGTCGTGACACTGTCATTGTTACGGGTCTCCGCGCAGTGGCGCAGTGGTGTCCGCCATGGCCAGCAGCTGCTGGCGGAAGCCACTGGCGGTCGCCGGTGCGGCGTCCTGCCGCTTGTCGGTGGCGTCGATGGGGTCGCTAGCCTGAGGAGTGTCGGCCAGCCATTGTGCTCCCTCGGGCAACGGCGGGCGACCGTCGAAGCGCTGTTGTTCGGTGGTTTGCGTGGGCGCTTGCTGTGCGTCCCCGGTGGCAGAGGAAGTGGCCGTGGTAGAGGGTGCGGCCGTGGTAGAGGGGGCGGCCGTGGCAGAGGAAGCGTCGGCATTGCCCAGTAGCTGCTCTCGCGTGGGGGCATACAGCGAGGGATCGGCCAGCAGTCCATCGGCGGTGAGGTCGGTACGGCCGTGTCGGCCCAGCAGCTTGATCTGGTCGAGCTCGGCGAAGGCCCGACTGAGCGCCACGCCATAGGACACGTACTGGCCTTGAACCTGGCCCAGGCCTTCTGCCAAGGATGCAATACGCGTCTCGAAGGGGCGCACCAGCAGCGGTTGGCCACCATGGGACAGCCGCAGGTAGTCGGTGACCTGGCGATTGTTGCGCTCGACCTCTGGGGTGACAAAGACCACCGGATCCAGGTCACCGAGCCCCTGGGTGCTGGGGGTGAGGCCTTCGCGATGCTGAAAATGGGGCCCGATATCGCCGCTCTTGATCGGGATGTAGGGGGCCGCAATGTCCAGGGTCAGCGTCAGGGTCGCGGTGTCGGTGGCTCCGGCGCGGTCCACCAGGGTGTAGACAAACGCCTCTTCAAGCACCGGGCCAAGGCCGCTGGCACGCAGCACCTCGGGGTTGGTGCGATCAATGAAGTAGCGATAGCTGCCATCGGCCTCGATGATCAGGGTGCCGTAGCGACCCTGCAGCGGCTCGCCGGCCTGGGCCGATACGCCTTGCTGGGAGACCGAGGCGACATTCTGGGTCTCGCCGTTCGCCGTGGCGTCAGGGTCGCTGTCGTTGGGCAGCACATTGCCGACGGCATCAGGTCGGCCAGCCCCACCTCCAGTATCGATGGCCTGACCGGCATCATCGCGGGCGGTGGGGGCGTCATTGCGACCGTCGATCGTGATGGTCAAGGTGGCACTGCTGGCGCCTCCCCAGCGATCGGTCAGGGCGTAGGTGAAGCTTTCGCTCAAGGTCTGGCCGCTGACACGCAGGGCCTGGACCCGTGGATCATCGTCATCGACCGCATAGCGATAGCTGCCGTCGGCATTCATGATCAGACTGCCGTAACGTCCCTTGAGGGCGTTACCCAGGCTGCCCTCGGTGCCGTCGCCCGTCGCCACACCAGTGACGCTAAGGTTGGGGCCCAGCAGGTCGATGCCCAGATTGATATCACCGTCCACGTCGATATCGTTGGTCAGCACGTTGCCCACCGCATCCTGACCGGCCGTGGCGTTGTCGCGACCGCCGGCTTCCACCGCCAGGGCGCTGTCGTCGACCGGGTCCGGTGCCTGATTCTGGCCGCGCACGAAGACGGTCAGCTCTGCCAGGTCGGTCAGGCCAGCCAGGTCGCGGGCCTGATAGGTGAAGATATCGCGACGGAACTCCAGCGGGCCGAGACCGAGGATCTCGGCGTTGTTCTGGTCTACCTCGTACAGGTAGCTGCCATCCCGGTTCAAGGTCAGGGTGCCGTACTGGCCCACCAGCACCACGCTGCCCCCGCTCAAGCTCGCCAGGCTGCCGCCGGACGCCTCGCTACCAGGGCGGCCGCCGCTGACCGCCAGCCGGTCGCCGGCATCGATATCGCTGTCATTGGTCAGCACATTGCCGCTGGGGTTGCGCGCGCTGCCGTCCTCGTTGCGGGCCACCGCCAGGGCGATGTTATTCGACGCCACCGGGGCGTCGTCGCGGCCCTCGATGGTGATGGTCAAGCGGGCCGAGGTGGTCGCGCCAAGCGGATCGACCGCACGGTAGATGAACACGTCGGTGAGGGTGTCGTTGGCGGTCCTGAGGGCCTCCACCTGCGGGTTGCTGTTGTCGACGACGTAGGTGTAACTGCCGTCGCTGTTGAGCGTCAGCGTACCGAAGCGACCCGCCAGTGCCTGCCCGGCAGACACCGTAGTGGTAGCGAAGCGCACCTGATCGACCGTGATGGCCTGGCCGTCGATATCGCTGTCGTTGGTCAGTACGTTGCCGCTGGGGTCGGTGCCCAGGGTGCCATTGGCGGTGCCGCCGGCTTCTACCGCAACGGCCTTGTCGGCGACCAGGGTGGGCGGGTCGTTGGCACCCACCACGGTGACCACCAGCTCTGCCAGGTCGGTATTGCCCGCGCTGTCACGAACCTGATAGGTGAAGGTCTCATTCAGGGTGTCGCCCACGGCCAGAGCCTGGACAGCGGCGTTGCCGCCGTCGACCACGTAGCGATAGCCGCCATCAGCGGTAACGATCAAGCGACCGTACATGCCGTTCACGCTGGCACCGGCGCTGCCGACGACGCTGAGGCTACCGCCAGCGCTCTCGCTGCCCGCGCGAATCCCGGCCACGCGCAGGGCGCCCTGGTCGACCGTGTCCACGTCACTGTCGACTTCGTCGCCGTCATTGTCAGTGATCAGGTTGCCGCGGCCGTCCACCTCCGCGGTCGACCCGTCGGTGGACGGTGCTTGAGCGCTGGTGCTGTTGTCGGTGGCGATGGGGGTGTCCTGAGCGCCGCGAATGGTGATGGTCAGCACCGCGGCGCCATCCAGGCCCAGGGCATCGGTGACCCGGTAGGTGAAGGTCTCCGACAGGGTGTCGCCGCTCGCCAGCGCCTCGACAGCCGGATCAGCATCATCGATGACGTAGGTGTAGCTGCCGTCGGGGTTGATGGTCAGGATCCCATACTCACCCTCGATGTCGGTCGCGCTGCTGACGTCCTCGAAGGAGCCCAGGATATCGTCGCCTTCACGGATACCGGTGACGACTTTCGTCTCACCGAAGGCGTCCACGTCGGTATCGTTGTCGAGCACATTGCCAGTGCCATCCTGACCGCCGGTGGCATTGGCGACGCCGCCTTTTTCGATGGCCACGGCGTTATCATCGACACCCACGGGAGCGTCATTGGCGCCCTCGATGGTGATGGTGACCGTGGCCTGGGATGACACCCCCGCGCGGTCATTGATCACATAGTCAAACCGCTCCACCAGGGTGTTGCTGCTCTGGCGGAGGGCTTCGACGGTCGCATTGTCATTGTCCAGCAGGTACTCCGCCGATCCATCGGCCCCGATCACCAGGGTGCCGTAGAGCCCCCGAATGCGGGTGGGCTGGGTCGGGTCGTCGCTGACCGCCTGCAGGGCACCGCCACTGACGCCTGCCTGAACCACCGTCAGCACGTCGGGATCGGCATCGTTCAGGTCCACGTCGGTATCGTTGGCGACCACAAAGCCGTTGGGATTTACCCCATTGGTATTGAAGCGCCCCCCGGCCTCGATGGCGATGGCGGCATCATCGTTGGCGGTTGGCTCGTCATTGACCGCCAGCACCCTCAGGGTCAGGCGGTCGGTGGTAGTGAGGGCGTCTTCGGGGTCCTCGCCCGGGGTGCCGTTGGGACTGTCAGGGCTGTCACCGGTGTTGGCGTTGTCGTCTGTGGTGATGGTCAGCGTCACATCGCCGTTGGCGTCGGTGGCGCCCTGATAGCTCAAGGTGGCAAGGGCTGCGTTGATATCAGCCAGGGTGCCCTCGATGGTGATCGTAGTGCTACCACTGCCGCTGATCGTGGCGTTCCCGCCGCCCTGGTCCAGGGTCAGAGTGCCAGCGGGTACGCTCAGGGTCGTGGTCAGTACGCTGGTGGCGAGGGCGTCCGAGTCGCTGACGCTGATGCCCGGGATGGCAAAGGATTCATCCTCATTACCTGCGACCGGTGCGCTCGGCAGGGTATGTACAGGACCGTCGTTAAGGCTGACGTAGCCGATGTCCGCAGCGCGATTGTTGCTGCCACCGGCGCTGACGCTGACGTCGACCCGGGACAGAGTGCCGTCGCCAAAGCTGCCGCTGTCGGAGTCGATGCGCGCCCGCAGCTCGCCCAGGTCATCGTCGGTCAAGCTCTCGCTGGCCGAGATGCGATAGTTGCCCGAGGGCAGCACCCCGAAGGAGTAGTTGCCGTTTACGTCTGTCAGGGTGGTAAAGGTGAGGTCATCGACGTCGTCGAAGTCGCCGTCGTTGTTGCCATCCCAGGTAAGGGTGACGGTGACACCGTCAAGGCCTGCACCATCCGGGCTGGCATCGCTGGTAGCCGTAAGCGTGTCATCCCACAGGGTGCCGCTGATCACGCCTAGGCTGGCGCTGGCCGTCAGCACATAGTCATTGAGGCCACCGCTGCCGTCTTCGCCGGTGCGCTCGCCATCTGCCTCGCTGTCGGTACCCACGCTGCTTCCGCCAAAGTCGGTGAAGGCGCCGCCGTCCGCCTCGGCGGCGTCGGGTAGGCTCGACCAGGTCAGCTGTGCCTGGGCATCGACGACCACCGTGTTATTGGGTACCTCGACACGATAGACGACGCTGACCTCGGTGCCGGGATCGAGCTGGGCAAAGGTCACGCTGATGCCTGACCCTGAGGCGGTGGCGGTGACGCCATCCGGCAGGTCGGACAGGGAATAGGTCTGGCCGTCGATGACGATGCGGTCGATGACGTAGTTGCTGCCCGAAGGAAAGGCGTCGGTCAGCACCACGTCGTAGGCCGGCATGCCGCCGTCCTGCTCGAAGCTGACCTGAACGGTCGCAGAGCCATCACCGCCGCCAATGCTGGGATTGAACGCCTCCACGGTCTTGGCCATGTCGGTAAAGGAAGGCTCGGCGATCACCTGGGTCAAGGTCTGGGAGCCGAAGGCTGTGCCATTGCGGTTCTCGGTAACGGTCAGACCAAGTTCCGTACCTGTCTGGTTGGTACTGACGTTGTCGACGCGGACATTAAACTCCAGCGAGATGCCTTCCTTGTCATCATCACTGTCGGCGTTGGTGATGGTGCCCAGGTTTATGGTCAGAGTTCGGCCATCGCTGCTGATGGTGTAGCGGTCCGAATTGAGCACGCCGGTAGGACCGCCGGTGAGCCCAGGATTGATCAACCCGGCTTCGGAGGACTGGCCATTACCGGTGACGACATTTGCCCCGGTGACAAGATCACTGCTAAGCCCGCCTTGATTGCTGATGACCGCCATCAGTATCTGATTGGCGGTCTCCGGGAGAATCGTCAAGCCCTCATCGACCTGAATAACGAGCTGGTAGTCGGTAAAGGTGCCTTCCGGCAGCAGCGCCACGACCCGATAGCGGATGATCTCACCTACCGCGACATCTTCGAACTCGGCGTTGGTGGGGTCCGCGGCATCTGTGCCCTGCATGCCGCCAACTCTCGACACCAGCAGCGTTTGGGCAATGGGAATTTCCAGGGTATCGACGTTACGGTAATCGTTGAGCTCACCGGTAAAGATGGCGCCGCCACTGCCGTCACGCTCTTCCCCGGCGCTGGTGGTGGTCTCGTCATTCAGGCTGGTCCAGTCGACCCGCGCTACCGAGGTCAGGTTGGCCAGGTTGACGGCGGTCGCGCTGGCGGTGCCCTGAATGACCAGGGTGATGGTCTGTGACGAGCGCAGGTCGACGTCACTGCCGGCCTTCAGGCGCAGACTGGTGCCGATGATCTCGAAGTCGGCGAGGCTTGGGCCCGAGGCGTCGCTGAAGCTGACCGAGGCTAGGCTCGGGCTGTCCAGCTCCGTCGGTAGGGCGACCGACAGGTCGAGGTCGAAGGCGCCGAAATTGGAAACGTTGGTCAGCACCACGGTGTACTCGATGGCGTCGCCGGCATCGATACCGAGGCCTGGGTCGGCCGGTATCGTCAGCGTCTGCTCGACGGTGACGGCGGGCTCCACCAGGGTGGTGGTGGGACCTTCACCAGACTGGCTGACATTGCGCTCGACGGCGGTGCTGCCGTTGATCTCGTCGCCGTCGGTGTCCTGATAGCTCAGGCTTGCCTTGTGCTCGTGGGTAAAGTTGGGGTTGCTATTCTCGCTGTTGTCCTGGTTGTTAAGGGTGTTGGTGGCAATCAGCCGCACGCGCAGCACAAAGGTATTGTTGCCGGCGTCATTGTCGTCGGTGGCTTCGGCGGTGCTGAAGGAGAAGACAGCGTCGACGCCTTCGTCATCGACCAGCACACCGCCCGGGCCAGTGACGCCGCCGACGCTCACGCTGCCGGAAAAATTGTCGCTCAGGTTCCCGCTGTCGCTTGCCTGGGTGATCAACTTGTAGCCGGTGTCGCCATTGAAGCTGGTATCCAGCGCCATACCCGGCGGGATCAGGTCCGAGATGCGCAGGTTCTGGGTGCCACCCTCCGGCAAGGTGACGACGATGTCATAGAGCATGGACTCGCCAACCACCAGGTTGGCGCCGCCGGTGTGGGACTCGCTGGAATCGTCGGCGGTGGCGCTGCCGCCATCGGCAAAGGTGGTGGTGATGGTCGGTGCCGCCACCTGCTGGGTAGCGTCGTCACTCAGATCGGTGGCGGTGAAGTCGGGACCGCCGTTGGTGCTGGCGTAGTAGTTCAGGGTGGCGGTGGTGCCGAGGGTACGGCTGGCGGCCACCGTCGAGACCACGATCACATCGTAGGTGATGACGATGATGTTGCGGCCGGCGTCGTCGCTGGCGCTACCATCGCGCCCCGCCTGGAGCGTTGCCTGACCTCCGGCGTCCAGCAAGGTTATGGTGGTGCCACTGACGCTGTAGTCCGTGCCTTCGGTAAGCACCGTGCCATCGCCCAGGGTCAGGATCAGATTGGCGGAGGCCAGGCTGCCGCCCACGAATGCCAGGTCGGCGGGGAGCTCGATCGAGGTCGCCACATCGAAGGCGCCGCCGCCGCCGGTGTTTTCCAGCAGGGTGGCCAGGCGCAGGGTGTCACCGGCGTCGATGTCGGTGACGTCGCCGTCCACCGCCGCGGGATCAGTGATGCTACCGGTGAACGGCGCCCCCGAGGTGCCCGGGGCATTCCAGCTACCGCTGGTGCCGCTGACGCTGCCGTTGGTCGAGGACACCGCTCCGTGGGTGATGGAGACGACCGGCTCGGCCACCGACTGCACCTTGACCACGTCCTGGGAGATCAGTTCGGTCTTCGGGTCGAGGGTGGTGGTCTGGCGCGATTCGGCCAGCACATCCAGCGAGCGGCCATCGGCGAAGGGCTGGTTGCCTACCGTCATGGTAAAGCTGACGGCGATGGTGCTGGCCTGGGTGGCGCTGAGATCGTCGAAGGTGAAGATGATCGAGTTGCCAGGGCCACTTTCGACACTGGCGATACTGCCCGTCCAAGTGTTGTCCGGGTGCATAGACCAGGAACCCGGAGGGTTGAGGCCGTTCCAGTCAGTGCCAACCACGCCGGTATCCAGCAGCGGCAGCGGCAGGTAGGCGATAAGCTGGAATCCCTCGTGGTCGCCGGTGACCAGGTCATAGCTGAGGGTGAAGGTGACCTCATCGCCGGGGGCCAGCTCGGTCACGCCTCCTTCAATGGCGATATCCACGTCGCTGACCGGAACGGTCAGGTTGGTGCTGGAATTATCGGCTTCACTGAAGCCCGTCAGGTTATTGGCATCGTAGAGCAGGGTGGCATTCACCTGCGCCGAATTGCCGATGCTGTCGCCTTCGTTGATATCTGGGTGGTCAGCGACGCCGACGTAGGCCTGATCCACCACCGCCCGATAGCCGATGACGGCCCGGGTGGCACCGGCATCGATCACATTGTCGAAGGCCGCGTCGCCCGCCAGCCAGGCTTGGTCATCCAGGGCGTCCTGGATCGACTGGGCGATGTCGAAGACCAGGGTGGTGGTGCCGTCGGCGTTGGTGGTGGAGGTCACGACCAGGTCGATGGTGGTGGCATTGGTGCCGCTATATAGCGTCAGGGTCGGAGCACCGGTCAGTGTCTGTCCGTTACCGAGCGAGTCGGTCACGATAAACTGACCTTCCAGCTGGGTGTCCTTGCCGAAGGCGAAGTAGTCCGACAGCGCCACCTCCAGCTGGTATTCCAGGGTATCGCCAGGCGTCAGACCGCTGGATCCGGTATCCACCACCACTGACGCGCTCTTCTCGACGGTCAGCGACTTCGCGACAAAGCTGATCTCATCGCCGGTACCCGCAAAGCTGACCTTGCCGTCAGGATCGTTGGGGTCCCTGTCTCGGCTATCCAGGGGAAGCCAGACGCCGGCGCCGCTGGGGGCGTCGAAGGTGATGGTCTCTTCATTGCCGTTGGCCGGATCCAGGATAGCGTTACCGTCGGCATCGTACTCCGGCACGAAGAAGTCTACCCGACTGGACTGGGCCTCGGTGAGACTGTCGTAGGTCACGGTGTAGGAGGTGATGAAGGCATCGCCATCAATGGCCCGTTGGATCAGGTCAGGACGCACCAACGTCAGTCCACTCGCCAGGGTGATCGAGGTCAGGGTGCCAGCGCCGGGGTCGATGGCGGTGACTTGCACGTTGGTTGGAATCGGCTGGGTGATGACCACGTCGGTCAGGGTCTGAGCGGTAATACCGGCCCCGGCCGGCCGCACCGTGGTGACCAGGCTGTGAGGATAGTTTTCACCGGTGGTGGTATCGCCCTCGCTCATGTTGAGGGTCTGCTCCACCGCGATCACCGTGGGGGTGATGGTAAAGGCGACCGCGCTGCCAAGCAGGGTGGGATCCTGCTCGGGGTTCGACTGGGCATCATTGCCAAGCTCGAAGCCAGCCAGGGCCTGGATCACCAGATCCGGACTGCCATTGGTCTGGGCGGTGTCGGCC
Source organism: Halomonas sp. DP5Y7-2 (assembly GCF_019802025.1). Classification (NCBI taxonomy): domain Bacteria; kingdom Pseudomonadati; phylum Pseudomonadota; class Gammaproteobacteria; order Oceanospirillales; family Halomonadaceae; genus Halomonas; species Halomonas sp. DP5Y7-2. The sequence goes on from NZ_JAHVHY010000007.1 coordinate 40,453, forward strand.
AGGGCGCTCAAGCGGCCGGTAAAGGTCACCTCGATATCGGGCTGCTCGGCGGTCAGACTGGCAAAGGGAAGGGCGACGACGATAAGGGTATCGCCGGCGCGAGCACCGAAGTCTGCCGCATTGATGACCAGTGGCTGGCCGTCACTGCCGCGGGCCAGAGGATGCTCTGCCTGGCCGTTGGCGTCGAAGGTGACGCTCAACAGATCCAGCTGGCCTCCCAGGTAACTCGCTGAGGTGATGGTGATACCGTCATCCACCGCGGCGCCAGCGCCGTCCTTGCCGGTGGCTGGCACCACCAGCTGAACGAAGGGCGCGTAGCCTTCCTGGGCACTGGAGGCGTTGGATACGTTGACGCTGAACTCGAAGGTTTCGCCGAGGGGCACCTGAGCGCTGGAGGCCGGCAGGTTGGCCACCGGCTGTGCATCCGCCAGCAGGCCATCGAGGCTTGCGAGGGCCGCGACCGCCACCCCACGGTCGTCGTCTAGTTCACCCAGCTGACGCTCGAGGACCCAGTCGCCTCCCTCCAGCGTACTGCCGGTATTGTCGCTGGAGGCGCCGACGTCCATGCCGGTGGCCTCGGACAGATTCTCGAGAAAGGCTACGCCATGGTCGCTGGCCGCGACCCGACAGCCGTACAGCAGCAGGTCAGCGTCGGCGCTGAGGGCATCGCGCCACTGGCCAAGCTGTTGGTTGAAGTCCGACAGGGTCTGGCTGCTGATCAGGGTATAGCCAAGCTGGAACTGACCATCGCTACCGTGACTGAAGATCTCGATGCTCTGCACCTGATCCATACCAGCCAGGGCGGAGGTGATGGCGGCCACGCCGTTCTCATCGCTATCTACCACTATCCATTCGGCGTCATCGGCAAGGCCGCTGCGAATCGCCTGGCGCTGCTGATCGCTAAGGCGGGCATCCAATACCACCAGATGTCGCGCACTCGTGCTGCGTGCTCCCTCGCCATCGCTTTGGCTCGCAGGAGTGACGGCGACCTTGTCCTTGTCGCCAGTATCATGCTGCTGGTCGCTGTCAGCGTGATCGGCGCTGGCGGCCATGGCGCCGTCGAACAGCAGGCGTGGCTCCAGCGCGATACGTCGTGTACGAGATCCCTTCATGCGGACTCCTGCCGTCTTGGCTGGTCATCGTGCACAGTAAAGATGACCATTGTTGTGCAGTGCGAAGTTATTATGCAGCACTTTTCAGTAAACATAGCGTGAATCGATAGTCCTGTGCCACAACATGCACATGGCGCGAAACTTGTCGAGTGAATGGGCGCTATAGTAGTGCCGCTGTTGCGTCTGCCATGTAGTGCAAAAGAGGGATAGTCAGCGTCGCGCAATGGGTAGGCTTTGGCGCTGAATTCTGCATACCTTTAGATGGCAGAGTCGCAGTCACAGCGCTTTGAGTTAGGCATTGGGAGCGAGAGTCCTGATGAGAACAGGGATGAAGAAGAGGGTGGAGAGGTAAGAGCACTAAGAGCGAAGAACGCCTGCCAGTGATGGGTCTAAAAACAGTATGAGTTTTGCATAACAACTGACGACCTGGAACGGCGCCTGTCGGGTGTACACACAGCCATCTATCGTTCCATATAGCTTTCAGTGGCACGATTAATTTAGCGTTTGATGCCACGCTCACCACCACACGTCATCTCACCCCATGGCGGGGTGAGTGTACTTTGGTGCAGGGAACTGTGGTAAGTGATCTGGGATAAGTGATCTGGGGTGACTGTTAGTAGGAGCGTCGGCGGAAGTACGCCCGGTGACATGGCATATGGGCATCGTTGCCGAAGCGCTGTCTTCCGTAGTGAACATGCAGGGGCCCAGTCGTCGTGCTCAGGCTGTCCTTAGCCATTGTCTGAGCCATTGTCCGAGCCGTTGTCTGAGCCCCGCTTGGGTATTACCCGTGTCTTGCCTGTGCCCACCAGCGAAAGCGTCGTCGCTGTGGCTGCACGCCGGGGAAATGACGTTCCAGCTGCTGCAATACCAGAGTCAGAATGATGGTCAGCAGCAGGTAGATGGCCGCGATGAGCAGTAGCGGCTCGTAGGTCAAGAACGTTTCGTCACGGATGATATTGGCGGCCTGTAGCAGGTCCATCATGGCGATGGTCGAGACCAGCGGTATCGATTTCAGCAGAAGAATCATCTCGCCGGTCAGGGTGGGTAGGCACAGCTGCACGGCTCTGGGTAGCCATAGGTAGACGAATACCTGCCAGGGATGGAAACCATAGGCGCGTCCCGCCTCCCGCTCTCCCGGCGGCACGTTGAGCAGCGCGCCACGCAGGATTTCGCCGCTGTAGGCACCCACCGACAGGGTAAAGGTCAAGGTGGCGTAGAAGAAGGGGTCGCGTAACAGGCCCCAGAAGATGCTGTCCTGAATGCCGGGGATGCCTTCCAGCAGGCGACCCACGCCGTAATAGAAGAAGAACAGTTGTACCAGCAGTGGCGTGCCGCGAATCACCGCCGTGACGCCGGTGGCCAGCCAGGCAAGGGGGCGCGGACCCTTGATACGCGCCATGGCCATCGCCACCGCCAGGATCAGGCCTGCCACAGCCGATACCAGAAGTAGCCATAGCGTGTTGATCAGCCCTTCCACCAGATATTCCTGATAGAAGGGATCGCTCAGCCAGCTGAAATCCATGTCAATGCTCCTGAAGCTGGGGGAGGCCGCGCCGTGCGCGTCGCTCAACGACGGCAAAAAGCCAGTTGGACGTCAGCGTCATGGCCAGGTAAAGCGCCCCTGCCGCGGCATAGAACAGGAAGTGAGCTCGGGTGCTGGCGGCTGCCTGTTGAACGGTGAAGAACAGCTCGCTATAGCCGATCACGCTGATCAGCGCGGTGTCCTTGATCAGAATCAGCCATAGGTTGGACATGCCGGGCAGGGCATTGGGTAGCATGGCCGGCAGGGTGACTCGGCGAAAGCGTGCCCAGGGGGAGAAGCCAAAGGCATCGGCGGCCTCAAGCTGACCGCGGGGTATGGCGCTGATGGCACCGCGAAAGACCTCGGTCATGTAAGCGCCTTGAACGAAGGCCAGCACGCCCACGGCGGTCACGAAGCCGTTGATGGCGACCTGGCCGGAGAGTCCCAGCGCATGAGCCGCGGCGGTCAATGCCTGGGAGCCGGCGTAATACAGCAGAATGATCAGCAACAGCTCCGGCACTGCCCTGACGCCGGTGGAATAGCCTGCGCCAATGCCGCGCAGCCAGGCTTGCCGGGAGAGCCGGCAGGCGGCGCCGACAAGGCCGAGCAGGACGCCTATGGCATAGGCCAGCAGCGCAATCTCCAGGGTGGTGAGGGCTCCTTCAAGGATCGGACCCGCCCAATCGACGAGGCCCTCCTGGGAGGCGATAGACATGAAAAGACTCCTTGGCGTGGCAAGTTTTACAGCCTTGCAGCGGTCCCTGCGTCGCAGCAGGGACCGCCCGGGCCATTGACGTCAGCTGACGCAGACGTCGGTGCCGAAGTACTTCTCGGACAGCTCGGTGCAGGTACCGTCCTGATTGACCTGCTCAATGGCGGCGTTGACGGCCTCGGTCAGGGCATCGTCCTGCTGGCGCAGCCCGATGCCGACGCCTTCGCCGTAGGCCGCATGGTGAGGCGCCGTTGCCTTGATCTCGAAGTCACCAGCTTCATCACGCTCGGTCAGTTCCACCATGGCGATCTCGTCGGCCAGAATGACGTCCAGGCGACCTGACAGTAGATCTCGGTTCACCTGTTCTGCCTGGTCGTACAGGCGGATGTCGACGCCGGTGTCCCTTAGCGCCCGACGAGCATAGGTGGCGTTGGTGGTGGCGCTCTGTACGCCCAGGACCAGACCATCGAGGCCCTCGGGGGGATCCAGCTCCAGCGAGCGGGCGGCGACATAGGCGCCAGGGGTGTAGTAGTAGGGGGCGCTGAAATCGATGACCTGCAGACGTTTTTCGGTGATCGACATGGAGTTCATGATCATGTCGATACGGCCTGACTTGAGCGAGGGAATGATGCCGCTCCAGCCGGTCGGGGTGATCTCGCATTCCCGAGCCATCTGTTCGCAGATCGCTGCGGCCAGTTCTATCTCGAAACCGGTCCAGTCACCGTCTGAGGAGGTGTAGGTAAAAGGCGGGTAAGGTTCTGCCGAGATGCCGATCTTGAGGGGCTCGCCCGCGGAGGCGGTGTCCGCCCGGTCGGTCGCATGGGCGCTGTCGATGGCGGCGGCACCGAGGGTCGTGGCCAGCGCGACGCCCAGGCCAAGGCGGCGAGCGAGATCGACTGACGGACGCAGGGAAGGGAAGACGGTCATGGAAACTCCTAGTTGTTGTGGGACGGGCAGTCAGGCGGCAGGGGCGATGAAGCGCCGGCAGCGTTCGTTGTCGCTCTGTTCGAAGATGCGCTCGGGAGAGCCGGCAGCGCCGACCACTCCGCGGTCGAGAAACACGATCTGGTCGGACACGTCGCGGGCGAATGCCATTTCATGGGTGACCATCAGCATGGTGCGCCCTTCATCGGCCAGCCCGCGGATGACGCCGAGCACTTCATTGACCCGCTCTGGGTCGAGCGCCGAGGTGGGTTCATCGAACAGCAGGATCTGTGGCTCCATGGCCAGTGCGCGGGCAATCGCCACACGCTGCTGCTGTCCGCCGGACAGAAAGGCGGGATAGGCGTCCGCACGTTCGGCCATGCCGACACGCTCGAGATAGTGCATGGCCAGGGCGTTGGCCTTGCGTCGACTGACCCCCTTGACCCGCACGGGCGGCTCGCTGACGTTGCCCAGCACGGTCATGTGAGGCCACAGGTTGAACTGCTGAAAGACCATCGCCACCTTGGCGCGCAGGCGCTGCAGCTGGTGGCGGCTGAGGGGCATGTCGGTGTGGCCGCTGCGGGGACCTTGTGCGGTGAAGCGCATAGACTCGTCGGCGATGGTCAACTGACCCTGCTGCGGGCGTTCCAGCAGGTTCATGCACCTGAGCAGGGTGCTCTTGCCGGAGCCGCTGGCGCCGATGATGGTGGTCACAGTGCCTTCGGCGACGGATAGGGACACGTCGCGCAGCACGTCAACGTCGCCATAGCGCTTGACCAGGTGCCGGGCCTCGACCACGGCGGAAGATGGCGGGGTATCGGTACAGTCTGGGGAAGATGGCGTCATAGGCGGCTCATGGGTGGGTGGCAAGACAGGCGTCGGCGAACTCACGAAGCCGTTGCGCGGCATCGGCCAGGGTGTCGGCCTGGTGGGTGAGTCCCAGCCGAATGAAGCCAGCGGCCGAGGGGCCGAAGGCCTCGCCAGACAGCACCGAGATGCCGCATTGATCCAGCAGGCGATCAGCGAACTGTGCCGATGATAGGCCGGTGGCGCGAATGTCGACCATCACGAACATCCCGGCGTCGGGGCATACGGCTTTGGCGGCCTGACTGCCCGCCAGAGCGGCACACACGCTGTCGCGCCGAGCTTGGTAGGCGGCGTGCATGGTCGCCAGATCGTCGCCAAGCTGACCCTGCTCGTCCGCGAGAGCGGTGATGGCGGCGTCCTGAACGAAATCCGGGCAGCCGTACAACATGCACAGGGCCAGATGGCTGAGGTGCTCGATCAGCATCGGCGGGGCGATCACCCAGCCGAGTCGCCATCCGGTCATGGCATGTGACTTGGACAGACTCGAGATCACTACGCTGCGCTCGGCCATCTCCGGCAGCGCCAGCGGGCAGGTATGGGTGCCATCGAACATCAGCTCCGCGTAGACCTCGTCGGAGATCAACCACAGATCGTGCTGCTGACAGAGTGCCGCCACCTGCTCCCATTGTTCGCGGGTCAGCGACTGTCCCGTGGGATTGTGGGGACTATTGATCAGGATCGCCTTGGTGCGGTGGGTGATGGCCGCCGCCACATCATCCACATTCAGCCGAAAGCCCTGGTCCGCCTGCAGTGGCACACGGGAGAGTGTGGCGCCGGTGGCCTGGATCACCGCTTCGTAGGTGACGTAGCTGGGTTCGGGCACGATGACCTCATCACCAGGATCGAGGAGGCATTGGGCCGCTGCATACAGGCCGCATTGGGCCCCTGCCATCACGATCAGGCGATCCGGCGTCAACTCGACGTGGCCAAGACGCTGGCTGCGACGGTAGTGGGAGACGATGGCTTCACGCAGCGCCAGCTTGCCCTGTACGTCGGCGTAGTGGGTGGCGCCCTGGTCCAGGCTGTGCTTGGCGGCCTCGACGATACTGCGCGGCGTGGTGAAGTCGGGGTCGCCCACCGACAGTACCGTGATGTCCTCGCCATTGGCCTGGCGCGCCAAGGCTCGACTGTGGATATCCCAGGCGGCGGCGCCTTCGCCGGCGATTCGCTGGGTGAGACGGGAGACGCGAGTCATGGGCTGTCCTCGAGCGCGGGAGCATGTAGGCCCAGGCGACGCAGCTCGGCGCGCCAGGCGAGATCGGTGCCTTGTGGGCTGGCGGCCCAGGCGTCGTACTGTCGGGCGACCTTGTCGCACAGGGCATGCGAGGCGCTGACCAGGGGCCGCCCGGTGGACTGAGCGGCCAGCTGTGCCTGGCAGGATCGTTCCAGGTCGCGCATACGCAGGAAGGCATCGCCGACGCTGGTGCCAACCACCAGCACACCGTGCTGGCGCAGGATCATGCTCATATGTGGGCCGAGGTCGTCCACCAGGCGCTGGCGCTCGTCCAGATCCAGCGCGATACCCTCGTAGTCGTGGTAGCCGATGCGCTGATAGAACTGCATGGCCCATTGGTTAAGCGGCAGCAGACCCTCTTCGAGGCAGGAGACGGCCACGCCTGCGACGGTATGAGCATGCAGTACGCACAATGCGTCGCTGCGGGCTCCATGGATGGCGCTGTGTATCGTGAAGCCCGCGGGGTTGATGCCAAGCCCGGTAGGGTCATCCAGCACATTGCCTTGCTCGTCCACGCTGATCAGGCTGTCGGCGGTGACTTCTTCGAAACGCAGGCCGAACGGGTTGAGCAGAAACCTGTTGGCGTCAACCCGTACCGAGATATGCGTGGAGATACCGTCGTCCATGCCATCCAGCGCCATCAGTCGATAGGCGGCCGCCAGATCCTGGCGCAGCTGTTGCTGTCGATGGTCCATCAGCGCGTGTCCTTGAAGCTTGCCAGGGCCTCGCCGCCATCGCGGCTGGTGACGCCGTCAAGAAAGGCGGACACCTTTTCCGGGTGCGAGGCAAGCCATTCGCTGGCGACCTGCTCAAGGTCTTGCTGCTCCAGGCTATACGCCTTGATGAAGTCGCTTTGCTCCTGGGCGCTGAACACCACCTGATCGAGCAGTCGCGTGAGGTTGGGGTTAGCCTCGGCGAACTCCTTGGCGACGACGGTCTTGACATCACTGCTGCCGTTGTCGGGCCCAAACACGTTCTCACTGTCGTCCAGGATGCGCACATCGTATTCGGGAATCATCCAGTGCGGGGTCCAACCGTAGAAGGCGATCCAGCGTCCCTCGTCCACCGCCGCCTTGACTTCACTCAGCATGCCCGGGGTGGAGGAAGACATGACCTCCCAGTCGCCAAGACCATGGGTATTGGCTTCCACGGCAGCGTCGATGAAATCGGTGACGGTAGAGCCGCTTTCGATGGAATAGAAGGTGCGCTCAAAGCGCTCGGCGTTGGCGGCGTCCCCGAGCTGAGCGGCGTCGGTGATGCCGGCGTCCGCCACGTAGCCAGGCACCGCAAAGCCCATGCGAGCACCGGTGACATTGTTGCCGAGGTCGATGATGGCGTTCGCTTGCACGGCGGCGTCATAGCTTTCCTGCTGGGCCGGCAGCCAGCCTGCCAGAAAGGCATCACTGTCGCCGCTGGTCAGGGTCTTGTAGCCCACCGTGGAACTGACCTCCAGGCGCTCGACCTGGTAGCCGAGGGGTTCGGCAAGCTGGGCCAGGATCTCGCTCTTGACGGTGACCCCAGGCCAGGGCGGGACCACCAGGCGAAGACGCTCGTCCCGATCTTCCGCCAGGGCGATAGAGGAGGTGGACAGGGTCGCGACCAGCAGCGCTCCGGCCAGCCACGGTGGCAGTGAGCCGGCAGGGATTCCGGGGCGACGCGTCGGCAGCAGCAGGGATGTCGTGTGGTGGGTTCGGGTCACGGGGAACTCCTTCGTTATTATCAGGGTTTGCTGTCCCGGCCAGCTCAGGACTGGCTAGGCGCTGATCGTCTCTGTAGCGGGGCCGTTGTCGCCGCCTTGACGTCTGTCTACAGCGCGCCGCGGCCACCGCACCGGCACGCCAAGGGATTTCCTCTGTCTCCTCGACACGTCTCCTCAACAGCCGGTGGCAGGCTGCTCCAGTGATGCTTGCCAGGCAAGGGCGTCGACCTCGATGACCAGCGGCGAGGCGGCCTGGTCCAGTGTTGTCAGGGCCTCTCGTAGCGCTTCTGGTGCGTTGACGCTGATGTATCGGCAGGCGAAGGCATCACATAGGGGAGCGAAGGACGGCGGCTGCAGGTTGACGCCGATGTGAGCGACGCCATCAGCACTCATGTAGCGACGGATTTCGTCGTAACCGTCATTGTTCCAGATGATCAGCACCAGGGGCTGGACCTTGTCGGAGGCATCAGGAGCTTGAGCAAGATCGCGCGCGGTGGCGAGTTCGCCGAGCACGAACTGCAGACCACCGTCGCCGACCAGGGCAACCACGGGAAGCTGAGGCTTGGCCAGGGCGGCTCCCAGCGCGGCGGGCAGGCCATAGCCCAAGGTGCCGAACCCGGTGGCGGCATTGAACCAGCGGCGAGGCGCCGAGCGTCGAGCGATGACGTTGCCGGCGTACACGGGCCCCGTGGAGTCACCGACGATGATGGCCTCGGGCAAGGCGTCATCGAGGATATCGAACAGGGGCAGATAGGGCTTCAGCTCCGGGTCTTCGTACAGCGCCAGGTCACGACGAACCGCGCGGCAGCGCTCGGCACCCGCGCGTAACTGCTCAGCACTCTCGGAGCGTGACGGACGACCAGGCGCCGCTGATTCGCTCAGAGCGCCGAGCAGCGCGTCTGCGGCGAGACCGACGTCGGCGACCATCGCCAGCTCCGCGGAGCGGTTACGGGCAAGCTGCTCGACGTCCAGGTCAACACGAATCACGCGGCCCTGAAGGGCGAAGCCATCGTTGAAGACCAGATCGTAGTCGGTTTCGCCAAGCTCGGTACCCAGGGCAAGCACGACATCGGCGTCACGCGCCAGATGGCGTACCGGTGCCAGGCTGGCGGTGGTGCCAAGATCCAGGGGGTGATGACTGCCGAGCACACCACGCGCATTGACCGTGGTCAGCACGGGAGCACCCAGGCGCTCGACCAGGGCCTTGACGGACGCTGCGGCGGAGCAGGCACCACCACCCACCAGGACCAGCGGCCGTTGGGCTTGATCAAGCCAGCGGGCGGCCTCATGCACGGCCTGCGGAGCTGGCGCCGGCGGGAAGACACGGATCGGCCGGCCTGGCGCGCGGCTCACTGGCGCATCAAACAGGTCGATGGGAATCTCGATGTGAACGGGCCCGGGCCGGGCACCCTGGAAGATGGCGAAGGCCCGCGCCAGCACTTCCGGAAGGGCCTCAGGGTCGAGCAGGGTATGGCTGAAGCGCGCGACACCGGCAAGCGTTGCGCTCTGCTGAGGCATCTCGTGCAGTCGGCCCTGGCCCCGGCCCAGGGTTGCCACGCGATTGACGCTGGATATCACCAGCATCGGCACCGAGTCTGCCAGGGCCTGGCCCATGGCAGTGGCGATATTGGTCATGCCTGGGCCGGTAATGATAAAGCAAGCCGCGGGCTTGCCGCTGGCTCTGGCGTAGCCATCGGCCATGAATCCTGCCCCTTGCTCATGGCGGGGTGTGACATGGCGCAGGCCGGCCCCCTCGAGACCTCGGTATAGCTCGACGGTGTGCACGCCGGGAATACCGAACACGGTATCGACGCCATAGTCTTCCAGCAGCGTGATCAGGGTCTGGGCGCAGGTTCTCATGAGCGCTCCTGTGGATCATCCACGACGTCAGGCAGGCCGCCAAAGGGGGGGCGTTGCATGACCCGCTGAATCATCGGCAGAAACGCTGACAAGGGCAGGGTGTCATAGTCGGGATCGAAGCTGGTCTGGTCCCACTCATCGCAGAACCTGACGGTGCGAGCGTAGGCTGGATGGTCGCGATAGGCCTCACGGGCGTGTCGGTCCTGGCCAAAGAAATGGCGATAGTGGTAGCCCTGAAACAGCTCATGATGCCGAATCATCCACACGTTGAGAGGATCGACGAAGGGTTCAAGGATCGCAGCCGCAATCTCGGCGTGGTTGGCCGGGGCCAGGTCGTCGCCGATATCGTGAAGCAGCGCACACACGACCATCTCTTCATCGGCACCGTCGCGCAGTGCGCGGGTGGCGGTCTGCAGGCAGTGTTCGTAGCGATCTACCGGATAGCCGTGGGTATCGCCCTTCAGTCGCGCCAGATGATCGAGCACGCGGCGGCAGGCGTCATCCTGGTAGGCGCGGAAATGCTGGTCGATCAGCCGCCACTCGGCGGCGGTACTCTCATCGAAGCGGGCAAACGTGGCTTGCTCTGTTTGCTCGGCTTGCTTGGCTTGGCTGGAGAGGGTGCTGTCGGTCGCTGTCATGAGGTGACTCCTGCGAGGTGACGACTCAACACCAGGCGGCGGCTGGCGGTGCTGTCCCGATCGACGTAGCCCTGGCGTAGATGGCGCACGCCACCGTCAAGGGTGAACGAGGTGCGGCCATGCAACAGGCGGTAGTTGTCCATGATCAGCATCTCGCCTGGCGACAGCTTAAGGCGCAGGGTAAGCGCCTCGCTGCGGATCAGATCGTAGAAGGCCTTGCGCGCGGCGTAGTAGCGTCGCAACTCCTGGCTCTCCATGGCATCGACCCGTTCGGTGCGATTGGAGTAGCGCACCCTGACCACCTCTCCGTGGGGATCACATTCGATCAGCGGCCCGCGGCTTTCCAGGTGGGTGGCGTCGTCCTGATAGCGAAAGCGGGGGCTTACCCGGGTGAGGCAGTCGAAGGCCTCGGGGTCTTGCTGTCGCAGGCGGCGTGCCGCCTCGAAACCGTCTACCAGCGTGCTGTCGCCTCCCTCGGCGGCGTTGGTCAGGCAGTGCAGCCAGATGTAGCCGGGAATCGGGTCACGATAGGGATTGTCGGTGTGTGGCTCGAGTCCGCGTTGGGTCATGGTCAGGTCATAGGCATTGGCCACCGACTTGACGTCGGCAATGCCGCCCCAGTTGGTGCGCCGCAGAGGGCCGATGCGATCGATCAACGGCTGCATGGCGTCGGTGTCGTCCGGTAGCCCTGACACGTGAACAAAGCCGAAGCGCTCCAGCTTGAGCAGCAGGGTCAGCAGCGCCGCGTCGCTGGTGAGCGCCTCGCTGAAGTCGACGCTGGAGGGGACCTCGAGAGCAGCATCCCACAGCTCGCGGGGCGGTGTGTCTGCGCTGCCAGTGCTGGCTGACCTGGCCAGCTCCGCAAGAGGGAAGCGCCCCTGCTGACCGTCGGAGAACGCCAGTGCCAGTTCGCCTTCCTCAGCGCTGGCAGCGGTCAGCGCCAGGTCCAGGGGCAGCTCGGCGGCCTCGATCAGCCGCTGACCGGTCTGGGGGTCGAGCGTATCCGCCTGTGGCAGGCGCTCGCGTAGCCATAGCGCATCGAGATGAAGCTGGCCGTTGGACAGGAACAGCTGTAGCTGGCGTCCATTGTCGGCAAGGGCAGGGGGCGTCTGCAGGATCATGGAAAACCGTCTCCGAGGGCCGTCGAACGTGCCGAGTCAGCGCCACCGAAGGGCCTGGCTCAGCGGTTTGTTCAGAGTTTTCCTTAGGTTACTGTGCGGGTTCGGTTATCATTTGATGAAATTCGCCATCTTGTTGATCAAATTCGCCCCATGACGTCCACCGACTGGCCTTCCAGCCATCCCTATCCCCGGCCTGACTCACCCCCGCTGCTCAGCCCTGCTCAGGCCGAGCACACGCTGGACGTGTGGCTGGTGCCCAAGTTCTCGATGTTGACGCTGGTGTGCCTGCTTGAGCCGCTGCGAGTGGCCAATCGGTTTGGCCGGGATCTGTTTGCCTGGCGGCTGTTGTCCAGCGATGGCGAGCCGGTCATGGCCAGCAATGGCGTGCGCATTGATGTGGACGGGCGCCTGGCTGAGGTCACCGAGGCGGACTGGTATCAGGGCATCGCCTCCAGCGGCCGCCTGATGGTGGTGTCGTCCTATGAGCCTGAAGCGATGGTGACCGTGGATGACCTGCTATTGCTGAAACGCCTGTCGGCCTATGGGGTGTGGTTGGGTGGGCTGGATACGGCGCCCTTCATTCTGGCACGAGCGGGGGTCATGGAGGGCTATCCGGTGGCGCTGCACTGGGAGAGTGTGCCGGCATTTCGTGAGGAGTTTCCTGGCCTGGAGGTGCGCCCCGACAGCTACGTGTGGGAAGGGGCAAGACTGACCGGGTCCGGAGGCTCAGCCAGTATCGACATGATGCTGGAATGGGTGACGACCCTTTACGGTCCTGCATTGGCAGAGGCGGTTGGAAGACAGATCATGCACTCCCGCCCCCAGGGCGACGGCCACTCTGCAGGCCACATCGATCCCGTCGACAACCCCGCTGTGGGCGGCGGATTGCCGCGCCCGGTGTTGAAGGCCCTGGCGGTGATGGAGGCCAATCTGACCCAGGCGTTGTCGATTCCCGACGTGTGTCGGCTGGCAGGCCTGTCCCAGCGGCAGCTGACCCGCCGGTTCATGGCAGAGTTTGGCGAAACGCCCAAGCAGTGCTACCTCAACATGCGTCTGGATCAGGCTCAGCGGATGCTCGCGGACAGTCGCATGACCGTTACGGCGGCAGCCGTCGCCGTGGGCTTTACGCATCTGGCGCACTTCTCACGGGCCTACCGTCGGCGTTTTGGGGAAGCGCCCAGTGTGACCGCCCGGCGTGGCTTGGGGCCGGGCGGCAGGCAGGACAGCTAGGCGCTTGCTAAAGGGCTTAGGCGTCGCTGAGGCTGCGCTCTCGTTGACGACGCTGGAGCATACGATAACGGGAGCGGACCTCATCACGTTCGAGGTAGCAGCCCTGTAGCCAGCGATGTCCTGAGTCGCCCTCGAAGGCGTCGCGGGCGTGCAACAGACGCCGGTTGTCGAAGATCACCAGGTCTCCCGGTGCATAGGTAAAGCGCAGCGCGAAGCGGGACTGACGCAATAGCCCCTGCAGCGCCATCAGGGCGCGATAGGCCTCTTCGACCAGGTCGAAGTCCGTCATCAGCGGCCCTCGCAGGAAGTCGGCAATGCGCACTTCGCTGAGCTGGCCCTGATCATCCAGCACGATCATCGGCGAATGCCAGACATAGTCCGTGGTCTTGGCGGTGTTGGCGTAGCGCCAATGTACCTGGGTCAGGGTGGAGAAAGCCTCAGGGTCTTCCTGGCGCAGGGCGTCCGCCACCGCAAAGCCATCGAGCATGACCGCCTGTCCACCGGCGACGCTGTTTTCGAGGCAGTGCAGGCACTGCAGGCCAGGATGGTATTCCCGCGTGGGCAGATCCACGTGGGGAGGAAGCGCAATCGAGGTATAAGCGTTGGAGTCAGGGTCAGGCTTGGCGCGCACGTCGAACAGGGTGCCGAAGTTGGTGGCTCTTACCGGGCCGATACGCTCGGCAACTCTGGCCAGTGTCCCAGGCTCCGTGGGCAGGCCGCGCAGGCGCACCAGGCCCTTGCGCAGCAGTGACTCCAGTGCTGGCTCCAGCGTCGAGGCTTCTTCCGGGCTATCGATGGCGGTGGTGGAAAAGGTGCTGGCGTCCAAGGTGTCAGGCGCCGCGTCCGCTCCTCCCAGCCAGGTCTCCACGGCGACCAGTGGAGCCAGTGGATCCTCGCAGTTGTCATAGTCGTGGGCGCGCAGCCAGCCCGGATGAAAGCGCAGTGTGCGCTGTTCAGGACTCATGATCAGTTCCACGGCTCCGCTGTCATCGAGCCGCGCAGCCGCTATCTGCGGCCAAGCCTCCAGGCACGACAGGTCGAGAATGCGCTCTCGTGTGGCGGGATTGATGGTGCTGTCATCGGCGGCATTTTCTCTCAGCCAGATACTGTGGTATCGGCTGACGCGGCCATCCTGCCAGGTCACGGTCAGTACCCGAGAGTCGCTAGTCACCTCGGCGATGGCCACCTCTACCGGCCAGCTGTCGTAGTCGGGCGTCGGTGGCAGCGCCGACGGCGGTGTGGCGGCGGAGGATGCGGTGGTGGAAACAGCGGAAGTAGAGGAGTTAGCGGACGGTCGAGACGTCTGCGCGTGCATGGAGCCTCCTTGAGCTAGCCTGGTCGAGTCATCGGAAAGCGACGTGTGGGTGACGCAACTCAGCGGGCAGGCATCCAGCCCCCTGCAGTGGGTCACGACGATGGCCACAGCATGGCGCCGGTGGGGCTGCGGCATCGTGCAGAAGTCGACAATTATCGTGCAGAATCCGACATCGGAGGGGTGGGCTGACGTCGCAAGGCGCTAGGCGAGGCACCGTGGTGTTGGCGAAAGGCGCGGGTGAAGCTCGAGGCTGAGGCAAAGCCGCTGGCCAGCGCGATATCCATGACACTGTGTCGGGTACTGGTGACCAGCTGATGGGCGAGGCTCAGGCGCCGCTCCAGGTACAGCTGCCCTGGAGTGCGGGACAGATGCTGCTGGCACTCCCGCTCGAGCTGGCGCTCCGATAGTCCGATGGCGGAAGCCAGCTGGGGAATGGATAGGGGGGATTCCAGGTGGGCATCCATGATCCCGATAAGGGTGGCCAGGCGCTGTGGCAGTCGCTCCTGGTAGCGGACGTCACGCTGTCGGCTGGCCGGCAGCCGCCGATGGTCATGCACCAGCTGCTCCTTGACGCGGCGGGTCAAGGCGTCGCCGTGGCGGCGTCGAATGGTGTCCAGTGCCAGGTCGATGGAGGCGCTGGCCCCAGCCCCGAAAAAGCCGCTGGGTGTCACTTCGTAAAGCGACTCCACCGCTTCTATATGGGGGTGCTGGCGCCTGAAGTCGGGCAGGCTCTCCCAGTGCAAGGTGACGGTGTCGTCGATCAGTCCGGCGGACGCAAGGCAGAAAGCCCCTGTATCCAGCGCCCCCAGGCAGGTGCGCTGCTCGCGACGTTGCGTCAGCCAGGTGATCAGGCTGTCATCGACGGCGGCCATGGGTTCAAAGCTGGCGCAGACGGCAAGGCTGGGCAGCCATGGGGTGTCCTCTAGCGCGTGCTCGACAGCCAGGGGAATGCCGTTGCTGGCATGGACCGGCAGCCCATCCCTGCTGATCAGGTGCCAGCGAAATAGCGTCTCACCGGAAAGTCGGTTGGCAATGCGCAGAGGATCGATGGCGGAGAACAGCGCCACCATGGAAAAACGAGGCAACAGCAAAAAGCCGATGGCTTCCGGACTCGGTCCCTGGTAGGTCAGGCGCACGACGGCTTCCTCCGCATCGCCTGGGCCTGGGCCTGGGCATGAGCCTGATGCCGACGGGGCGACGAGTCGTGAGAATGGCAGTGGAGCATGGCGCGCCGCCAGGGCCTCTCGATAGGATGGCGTAAAAGCATGACAGCGCAGGCGACCCGGCTCAAGCCCGGCCCTCGCCTTGGGGCTGTGCGCTATGCTGGGGCTTGTACGTAAAGTGCCTGCGCTTGGTGATACGGTGTTAAACATCGGCTGGTACGCCAACCCGGTTAAAATGCTCAGTTACACCTCGTAAACTGCGCTTTCTCACCGATTTTTGCCTTGTCTAATCTTCGCTCGTCGACGTTTCGGACAACGCCTAGGCTTGGCGATCGGTCGCACACAGTAGAAAGCGTAAAGGAAGATAGCCATGCAGACTTGGCCAGGCCAGGGGCAGATCCACATGGAGGCTAGCGATCAGCCCCATGGGCGGGGCAAGGACGGCCACCCTGACGAGGGCCAGGGGCGTCATCCTTGCGCTGACACGACCGCTGATACCACCGCTGATACCACCGCTGATGGCTCAGGCGACAACGAGCCCATGTTCTCGGCATCGACCACCAGCGAACGCATGGGTTTTCTGTTATTGCCCCAGTTTTCGATGATGGCGTTCTTCTCGGCGGTAGAGCCCTTGCGCATCGCTAACCGGATTGCCGGTCGTCCGCTCTACGAGTGGACGGTGATCGGGCTATCTGGTGATCCTGTCACCGCCAGCAATGGCATGACGCTGATGGTGGACCATGCTATCGACCAGGTGCGCCACTTGCCGTCGTTGGCGGTGTGCAGCGGGTTTGATCCAGAGCAGTGGATCGGTCGTGGTCTGAGTGCCTGGCTCAACCGCCTGGACCAAGGAGGCTGTCGTATCGGGGCCCTCGACACCGGTGCGGTGGTGCTGGCCGAGGCCGGGTTGCTGGCCGGAGAGACCGTTACGCTGCATTGGGAGACGCTACCGGCCTTCAACGAGCGTTATCCCACCATTCGCACCTGCGATGAGCTCTTCCTGCTCGGCCAACGACGTTTTTTCTGTGCTGGTGGGGCTGCTGCCATGGACATGACCCTGGAGATGATCGCCAGGCAGCATGGGATGGGGCTGGCGGTAGACGTGTCGGAACAGCTGATTCACGACCGTTTGCGGTCCCGTACCGACCAGCAGCGCATGAGCCTGGTGCGTCGATTGGGGTCCCACCAGCCACGCTTGATCGATGCCGTGTCACTGATGGAGAGCCATCTAGAGGCACCCCTTGAGCTTGCCGAGATTGCGCGGCGCAGTCAGATCTCGTTGCGTCAGCTGCAGCGCCTGTTCGCCGACGAGTTAGGGGAGTCGCCCACCGGCTACTATCTGGGACTGCGGCTGAACCGTGCCGCGTCACTGCTCAAGGACACCGATCTGGACGTGCTCGCCATCGGGCTAAGCTGCGGCTTTGGCTCCGCCTCGAGTTTCAGCCGTGCCTTTCGGCGCCACTATGGTTGTTCACCCCTAAGCTATCGACGCCAGGACGAGAGCAGCTGACGCCAGTGGATGGGGCTTAGCCCTGGTGCAGGGGATCAGATGTCGGCCCACATGCGCAGCAGGTTGGCCAGGCTCTTGGAAATGGCGTCAAAGTCAGCGGTCTTGCCATCGCGTTCAAATATCTGGCGCCGGGTCGTGTCCAGGTCAAACAGGATCTCCCGTTGTTCCGGCTGACGCACCTGGCTTTGCAGCCATCCCACCGCGGCCAGTCGCTCACCCCGGGTCACAGGGTCCACCCGGTGCAGGGTCGACGACGGATAGAGGATCATGGAGCCCGCCGGTAACTTGTAGCGCTGCTCACCCTGGGGGGTGTCCATGATCAACTCACCCCCATCGTAGTGGGCTGGCTCCTCCAGAAAGAGGGTGAAGGACAGGTCGGTACGCATGGGCCCCTGGGGCGTGGGCATGACCGCATCATCGACATGGTTGCCGTAGGTCATGCCCTGCTGATAACGACTGAACATCACCGGCTTCATGCGTCGGGGCCTGGCGGCGATCTGAAACAGCGTGTGGTTGGCCAACGTCTTCATGACATCGTCGCGCAGGCTGGCGATGGCAGGGTCCTGGCCGCTCGCCTGCTGATTCTGTTTCACCGTGCGTGCGTGCCAGCCCGCTGTTTCCTTGCCGTCGCGGAAACGGGCTTCGCCCAGGGTCTGGCGAATGCGTGCCAGCAGCTCGTTGGAGAGCACTTGGTCGATACATAGAATCATCGTTGCCCCTCGCAAATGGTGAATTGTACCCTAGTGTTAATCATTTGCATTACACTTGGTCACATGTCGCGTCCAGAATAGTCATGGACCATTGGCGGAACCTGCCGCCACCCTTAGCGCGCGTAGCCCCCTAGATGGCAACAGGCGCGTAAAACCGACAGCAGCCACAACGAGGATGTTCATCATGACCCAAGAGACCCGCACCAAACTGTGGATAGGTGTAGGCACCAGCCTTTTGCTCGGAACCGGCACCGCCTGGGCCGATCATCATGGCGACGAGGAAATGACGCAAGACGGCGTTGTGCACGAAGCGGGGCAAGCTGGCCACGGCGGCGAAGGTGGTGAAGGCGGAGAGCACGGCCACGGTGGTGAAGGTGGTGAAGGTGGCGAGCACGGCCACGGTGGTGAAGGCGGCGAAGGTGGTGAAGGCGGAGAGCACGGCCACGGTGGTGAAGGTGGCGAAGGTGGAGAGCACGGCCACGGCGGTGAAGGTGGCGAAGGTGGTGAAGGCGGAGAGCACGGCCACGGTGGTGAAGGTGGCGAAGGTGGAGAGCACGGCCACGGCGGTGAAGGTGGCGAAGGTGGTGAAGGCGGAGAACACGGTCACGGTGGCGAAGGTGGAGAGCACGGCCACGGCGGCGAAGGTGGCGAAGGCGGCGAAGGCGGCGAGCACGGCTCCTTGGCTAGTGACCCCTACGCGGTATTTGCCTATTTAACTGCTACTGCCGGCGGTGAAGGCGGTGAAGGCGGTGAAGGTGGTGAAGGCGGCGAGCATGGCCACGTAGACGCGGCCAACCCTGGTATCTACACCACAGAACTCGCCCTGATGCTGGGGCACCTTCAGGTGGCCAAGGAGCTCTACACCGAAGGCGCAAAGACCGCTTCCTACCCGCATTTCGGTCATCCCTACCATGAGGTCTATCCGGGCATCGCCAAGGCGTTGGAGACCCGCGGAATCGAGGCCTTCGACGAGACCTTGGAAGACTTTTCTGGCCAGGTCCAGCAGGGTGGAGACTGGAGTGAATACGAGGCAGAGTATGAGTCGCTGCGCGCTACCATCGTGGCCGCCATGGGCGACGTGGACGATGAACTCGAGATGGATGCTGGCTTCCAGGCCAAGGTCCAGCTGGCGTTGTTGCAGACTGCGCTGCACGAGTACGAAGAAGCGGTCGACGACGGTGAGTTCGTCAATGTAGTGGAGTATCAGGATGGCCGTGGATTTGTGCTGACGGCCCGTGAGTCGCTGGAGCGCCACGCCGAGCTGTTTCGCGAAGCAGGCGCTTATGCTGCCCTGGAGGAGGGCTACGAGGGCTTGCTGAAGGCCTGGCCGAGTGCCAAGGCGCCGGCGTCACCGGTCATGAGCGTGGGCGAGCTATCCGCCGCCATGTTTCCGCTCGAGGCTGAACTGGGCAAGTTCTAATGGCGCTTTGCCGCTAGCGCCTGAGTGAAGGTGTTAGCCAGAGTGCTACAGGGCGCCATGGCACTCGCCATAGGCTGCAGACAGGGCCTGACATCAGGCCCTGTCTGCGTACACGCTGCTCTAACTTGGCACCTGAGCCTCATAGACTTCGGGTTCCAGGTCCCGGGCTCTGGGCGCCTAACGCCGTTCGGCTGATGACGTCAGCGCTTGCTTAGCCGTCGTCCTGAGTGGGCAATGGGGTGTGCTGGCCTCGAAGGCGCAGCAAGAAGGCTGCTACCAGCGCAAAGATGCCAAAGGCCACAGGAATGGCCGCGACGGAAATCAGGGTCAGGATGACCTTGAAGATGTCACCTTCCAGCCAGTTGATCACGATCGCCAGCAAAGACATGGCCACGATCCAGAACGCTCTGGAGCGTTTGACGGTCAGCATTTCGCAGACCAGGCCAGCGGAATCCGCGCTGGTGACGAAGAACAGCAGGATGTTCAGGGCCAGAATGGCCGAAAGAATGCCATGGCTATCCAGGGTGGCCATCAGCGCAAAGACGTCCTCTGAGCCTGTCTCCAATCCGCCGAGGCCGAAGGTCGTAAACCACAAACACGAGAATAGGCTCGGCACCAGCATGACGCCTAGCACGAGTTGGCGGAGCGTACGCCCCTTGGAGATGCGGGCGATAAACACCCCGGTGAAGATGAACCAACCGTACCAGGCAGCCTCGAAGGCATATAGCCAATCCGCGAGCCAGGCCTTGCGCTCAGGATCCCCCAGGCCAATATCGGTCGCCATCAGCGGATATTTCACCAGGTATTCCGGCAACAGGCGCGCCAGCGTCGAAACGATGTCCCAGGGGGATGTCAGCAGTAACACGCTGGTCAACAGTATCAGCGCGAATAACGTGTTGTAGTTGCTTAGCCATTTGATGCCCCGCTTGAGCCCCGAGGCACTCGAGGCGATGGCAAAGATGGCCAGCACACTGATGATCAAGGTTGGACTGGCCTGGATGCCAAAGAACTGCTCCAGGCTTTGCTTGAGGGGATCGGTGGCATAGGAGAACGTCAGCGAAAGCCCGATCACGGTGGAAACGACCAGGCTCACCAGGTTCAACTTGCTGAGGAAACCGCCTCCCAGCAAGGTCTCGGCAGGTTTCTCGATCCTCAGGTTGTACATGCAGTGGGCAAAGATGACGCCGATGGCAAGATAGCCTGCCCAGGCCAGTAGCCCCCAGTGATTGAACGCATATAGCAGTGCTTGATCGGAACTGTTCCCGGCCTCGACGTGATAGTGAGGCTCCAGCACTCCCCAGGTGACCAATCCAATACCCATGCCGGTGGCGAAAAGCATGCCTAGCCAGGCGAGCGTCGAAAATTCTGGCGGCTCATCACCGAATTTCAAGCGGCCCAGTGGGGTAAACATCAGGACGACAAACACGATGGAGGCAACAAAGGCCGGGTAGGTGAAGATGAAGCCCAAGTTGCCGATGACATTGACCTTGATGACATCAAGGATGGTCTGAAAGCTACCTGGGGCGATGGCAGCAAAGGCAATAAGCGTAATGACGGTGACCACGGTGGCCACCAATGTGGACATGTTCTGTTTCATTGGTGTCTCGTTGTCTTATTGAAAAAGGAGGGACGGCGATCGATCGGTGGGAACCTCGCTGGAGTGGAGTGATAACGTCGTGACTGTGCTGCTTCTAACCCGATAAGTGCTTATGAATCAGAGGGGTAGAGAGGCACTTCAACGCAAAGAATAGTCTAGGTGTCGCTCGTCGAGGTGACACGCGAGAGCACGACAGAACCCACGCCAGGTGATCGACATCGGTGCCAGCTGCGCATGGGCGTGAAGCGCCCCGTGAAACATCCCCTCTGCCGTATGCAGGCCAACCTGCCGCCGCTGCTGACGCCATTGGTCCAGCGTCGCCAGTATCGCTGGGGTCAGGGGGTCGTGTTCCACGACCAGGCATTCCACTGCGCTGCTGACCGGGGGAGCGTCGCCCACGCGGGCAGCGTCGGAGGCAATCATCGCCCAGGCGGCCTGGGCGTCCCGACGACTCAGCAAGGGCGCATCGGGTCCAAGAGATGTCTCGGACATGTCACCGAGAAGCGGATAGATCATGCCGAGCGGATGTGGGTCCTTGGCGGCACGAGCCACGTCCAGCACCAGGCGACCTCCTGCGCTGTCCCCCACCAGGGCACAGGGCTGAAGCCAGCGGCGCACCCGATCGACGTCGTCGAGCTGGTCGCTGTAGCGTGCCTCGGGCAGAAGTCGATACTGCACACTTACCACCTCTCGCCCGAGTGCTTCGGCAAGGCCCGCTGCGACGCCCTGGTGGCTGTCCAGCGAGCCGATCGTGAAGCCGCCACCATGGATGTAGAGCACGGTCTGCTGACCAGTATCGGCGTGGGCGTGGGCGTGGGCGTGAGAAAGAACGCTGTCTCTTCCTTCCACTCTCCCACTCGCTGTCCCTCTCTCCTTCCCTCTCACTCTCCCTGGCCGATATCGGCGCACGGGTACTCCAGCGATCCGCTCGTCGGTGACCCGCATGGTGGTGGGCAACGGCGTGGCGAAACTGGCGCAGAGCCGATCGTAGTCGCCTCTGGCCAGGGCGAGGGGCCTTGATGCCATGGCGTCGAGACCATGTTGGAAGCGCTTGGCAAAGTCGTCGATCGTCATCGCTACATCCGGATCCCGCCCGGCGTCGCCGAGCATTCCTGGTGGATGGCGCCCTGGCCCGAGCTGGTCTGGGCGGGCCTGAGCGGGTCTGGCTGGATATGGCCCGGCCAGGACGCCAAGCCTGTCAGCGTCGGCTGATACCGATCCGCCGTCCCAGCCCCTCGGGCGGGGGGGATGACAGGGGGGGCAATGTCACCAAGGCATCAGAGAGCGCTGCGGGGAAGGCAGCAGGCTTGCCGCTGGTGGTGTCGATGCCCATCAGCATTTGCTCGCTGGTAGCCAGCAGGTCCGCTCCACTGGTGAGTACAAACCACAGGTGCAGGCGCTTGGCATCTTGATCGACGATCTGAACATCGACCTGCAGGTCTTGCCCCTCGTGGGCTTCCTTCAGGTAGCGAAGATGGGTCTCGAGGGTATACAGGGTGTAGCCGAGCCGTTGCCGGCCCTCATCGTCCAGGCCAATGTTCTCCATCAGCCTGTCCACCGCCAGGGAGAATACCCTGGCGTACTCGGCATCGTTCATATGGCCGTTGTAGTCGACCCACTGTGACGCCACCTGGGTGTTGAGCAAGGCCATCAGATACGTCCCTCGAGGCCTTCTGCTTCCGGCCAGTACTTGTTCACCAGGCCCAGCAATTCGACCAGGAAGTCATCGCGACGACGATCCAGCTCGGCCACGCTGCGGCCGGCCGCCTGATGCTCGCAGCCCTCGACCACGCGGTCGATCAGCTCATCGGTAAGCTCGGGGGCTTCCAGCTTGGTCCAGGGGAGCTTCAGCGCGGGTCCGAACTGCTCCAGCATATGGCGCATGCCCTGTTCCCCACCGGCCAGGTGGAAGGTCAGGAAGGTGCCCATCAGCGACCAGCGCAGCCCACAGCCGTAGACCACCGCGGCGTCGATTTCCTCTGTAGTGGCTACGCCGTCATTGACCAGGTGCAGTGACTCGCGCCACAGGGCTTCCATCAGACGGTCGGCAATATGCCCTTCGATTTCACGGCGGACCACCAGTGGACGCATGTCCAGCGCCTGATACAGGGCCTGCGCCTGCTGAGTCTGCTCGCTCGCCGTGGCTTGTCCTCCGACCAGCTCGACCAGCGGTAGCAGGTAGACCGGATTGAAGGGGTGAGCGACGATGATGCGCCCGGGTGACTTGGCACAGTCCTGCTGCAGGTCGGTGGGCTTGAATCCCGACGTCGAGGAGCCCACCAGCACATCGGCAGGCGCCGCGGCGTCGATCTGGGCCAGGATGCTCTGCTTGAGCTCGAGTCTTTCCGGTACGTTCTCCTGGATCAGGTCGGCGCCGTCCACGGCGGCTTCCAGTGAGGAGGCAAAGCGCAGGTGGTCGATGCTGGCGCCGTCGGCCAGACCCAGGCGTTGCAGCGCAGGCCAGGCATTATCCACAAACGCCCGAGTGCGCGCTTCGGCGGCGGGGTCCGGATCAAAAGCGACTACGCTCCAACCGCTGGCCAGGGCGCGGGCGATCCAGCCGTTGCCGATCACACCGGTGCCGATGACAGATAGCTGTTTCATGCCTGTTCTCCCATGATGGTGCCGGTGTGTGGGTTGCGCAGCTTGAGGAAATCTCGAGTTTCCGCCGGTGTCATGACCTTGCCGCCCAGGTGGTTGATCAGGCTGCCGGCTTTCTCGACCAGTTGAGCGTTGGAGGCCAGCACGCCCTTTTCGAGGTACAGGTTGTCCTCGAGCCCAACCCGGGCATGGCCACCGAGCATCACCGCTTGAGCGGCCATCGGCATCTGGTGCCGGCCAATGCCGAATGCCGCCCAGTTGGCGTTGGCCGGCAGCTTGTTGCGCATCGCCAGCATGGTCTCGGTATCGGCTTCGGCGCCCCACGGGATGCCAAGGCACAGTTGGTAGAGCGGGTCGCCGTCGATCAGGCCTTCAGCCTGCAGTTGGCGGGCGAACCACACATGGCCCAGATCGAAGCACTCCAGCTCAGGCTTGACCCCGGCAGCCTGCACCAGGCGGGCATGTTCACGCAGCCAGTCAGCCGAGTTGACGTAGATCATGTCGCCAAAGTTGAGGCTGCCGCAGTCCAGCGTACACAGCTCGGGCAGCAGTTCCCCGACTGGCTCGTGGCGTTGGGCCGGCGTCTGAATGTCGGTACCCGGTCCGCCCCGAGTGGGGTCCTGGCTGTCAGGGATCCAGTCGCCACCGCCCCCAGCGGTAATGTTCATGACGATATCGGTGTCGGCCTCACGCACCCGCTCCATGACTTCACGGAAGTGGTCGAGGGAGTGGCTGACGCCGCCAGTTTCCGGGTCGCGCACGTGGATGTGCGCAATGCTGGCACCGGCCTTGGCCGCCTCGATGCAGTCGTTGGCAATCTGTTTGGGGGTTACCGGCACCTTGGGACTCTTGCCGGTGGTATCGCCGGCACCGGTCACGGCGCAGGTAAGGATGACGTTACGGTTCATGGAGGGCTCCTCTCGATCTCGGATGACGGGACGTCGGCCGCGGCCCCATGCCAAGTGGCTCGAAGGCGAGTTCACGCCGCCTGACAGGGCGGCGCCGTGGCGTAGACAGCGTCTCGTCGCTCCGCGGCTGAATGAATCGAGAGGTAGTGTGGCGAAGTGACGGCGTTGCGACTTGGCAATAAGCGCCATGTTTTTGTCGTCAGGCGCCTTTGAGGTAGGGCGGAGTCGGCCCAGGGCAATAGGCAGGGCATCGCCGCCGATAGCCAGCAAGATGAAACGGGCTCGGATGTTCTTCCCTGAGAGCGGGAATCAGTGTGCCCCCGCAAAGCGGGAATCAGCCTGCCCCGCAAAGCGGGAATCAGATAGGAGAATAGAGGGATCGGGCGACGTCGCTGTGTCAGCGGACCAAGGGGGAAGGGCCCGTCATCGAGCCTTGGCGTGCGGCTGGTGTTGGCTCAGGCGAGACAGCTCGGGTGACGTTCAGCTGAGGAGGCGGAAAGCTGATTCGAGAGAGACAGAATCGAGAGAACCAGAATCGAGAGAGACAGAAATGGGAGGGACAGAAATGGGGGGCAAAAACGGGAGAGCCAGCCACGGGAGTGCTGGCTACAACCGCTGAAACGGTGCCTAGAGATCAGCAGCGCCCACGCCGTAAAGCTCAAATGCCAGCTTTCGGCCAGCCTGTGTCAGGATCAGCCTGCCGCGCGGATTGTGGACGACCAGCGATTGCCGCAGCAGACGACGCAGCCGGGACGCCTGGGAGCGGGACCGGGTAAGGGCATCAAGGCGCGTAGCGCTAAGACCACGATCACTGTGGGTCAAGGCCTCAAGGACGTCGCCGTCGCGGTAAAGGTCCTCGATAAAGGCGGTCAGGTCGATGCGCTGAGCGGTGTCATTATGTTCGGCGAGCAGTGCCATGCGGCGATCTCTGACAGAAATATGGCGCAAGTATACGACATTAGTCTGATTAGACCAAAGTCTATTCCTTGCCAGCTTGCGGATACATGCCGCGGGTCATGGTCAGCCGGTGCAGGCGCTGTAGGCGTTTTGGTTCAAGCACTCGTTGACGTGGCGCCTGCTCAGGATGACTCGATGGGTATCCCAGGGCGCTGAAGCCCGCGTTGGTGTGGGTGGGGCGTAGCGAAAGAAAGGTAACAAGAGAAAGGTAACGAGAGGAATGAAACGCGAGAGGAATGAAACGGGAGGCGTGGATAGATGGCAGCGACTCAAGGGGGCGACAGGCCATAGGCGTAACGCCAAGCCCTGCCGCGATATTGCGGCAGGGCCTTGCTGACAAGCAGCGAGTCGCCGGGTATCAGTGACTGACCTGACCCAGCATCAGGAACTCCAGCAGTGCCTTCTGGGCATGCAGGCGGTTGCCGGCCTCCTGCCAGACCACGGCGCGGGGATCATCCAGCAAGGTTTCGCTGATCTCTTCGCCGCGGTGAGCGGGCAGGCAGTGCAGGAACAGCACGTCCTTGTCCGCCGCATCCAGCATGGCCTCAGTCACCTGGAAGCCAGCGAAGTCGGCTTCTCTGCGCGCCTGCTCCTCTTCCTGTCCCATGGATGCCCATACATCGGTTGTCACCAGGTCGGCACCTGCGACGGCTGTCATGGGATCGCGGAGGATGGTCACTCGGTCTCCTGCGGCTGCCAGGATATCCTCGCGGGGCTCGTAGCCTTCAGGGCAGCAGATGCGCAGGGAGAAGTCGAACTGGCGTGCGGCATTGATCCAGGAGTGGCACATGTTGTTGCCATCCCCGATCCATACCGCCGTGCGGCCCTTGACGCTGCCCCGCAGCTCGGTCCAGGTCATCACGTCCGCCAGCAGCTGGCAGGGGTGGTAGTCATCGGTCAGCGCATTGATGACCGGTACGTCGCTGGCGGCGGCGAACTCTTCAAGCCCCTGGTGGGAGAAGGTGCGGATCATCACCGCGTCAACCATCTCTGACAGCACCCGAGCCGTGTCTCCGATGGGCTCGCCACGTCCTAGTTGAGTGTCCCTAGGCGAGAGGAACAGCGCGTGACCACCGAACTGAGCCATGGCGGTCTCGAAGGAGACACGAGTCCGTGTTGACGACTTCTCGAAGATCATCGCCAGGGTGCGGTTGGTAAAGGGCGCGTAGGTCGGGCCCTGGGCCTTGAGCCCATTCTTGATCGTGATCGCGCGCTGGATGAGGTAGCGCAATTCATCCTGGCTCAGGTCCAGTAGGGTCAGGAAGTGGCGGGCGGCCATGGCGTCTCTCCAACGAGGTAAAAAACGACCATCCTAGCCAGCGCGGAGGGGATGCGCAACGCGCCGCTGGGCCGTACAATGCGTTCAAGGAAAGGCCGAGCGTGGCAATCAGGTATTGTCTCGAAAGGGGTATCGATCCCGACGCGCATTGAAAAGTGCGGATGTTGACCCCATCGTATCGGCCGAAAGCGAACCGTAAGGGCATGCATCGTACCGTGAGGACATGCCAGACAAGCCCGAATCATTGAGGAGCCGTGATGAGCACCACCGTCGAGAACATTCAGCGCCAGATCAGCGAAAACCCCATTCTCATTTACATGAAGGGGTCTCCGCAGCTGCCGCAGTGCGGCTTCTCTGCGCAGACCGTGCAGGCGCTGATGGCGTGTGGCGAGCGCTTTGCTTTCGTCAACGTACTGGACAACCCCGACATTCGTGCCGAATTGCCCAAGGTGGCCAACTGGCCGACCTTCCCGCAGCTGTGGGTGGAAGGTGAGCTGGTCGGCGGTTGCGATATCGTGGTCGAGATGCATAACAATGGCGAACTTGAGCCCCTGATCAAGCAGGCCGCTGAACGTGCTCGCCAGAATGAAGAGGGCGGCGCCGAGTGAGGTGCAGCCTAGCATTCGATTGACCGGTCAGGCCGACTAGCCGCTGGATCGCCGAGGTGGTGAGGGTGTTACTGCGCCCCCGCGCGACGGATCAAACACGGCCATCTGACTGGTCAAACGCAAGGCCCCGCTGGTGTGGACACCAGCGGGGCCTTGTCGTATGTCGAGACTCTCTGCGGTGAGCAGCATCCTGCCGCTCGTAAAAAGGCATGGACCTGTGTCAGTCCTCCTCCATTCCCTGTTCCTGCTGAGCCAGCCGCCAACCGCCCAGATCCTTGTAGCGATTGACCATCGCACAGAACAGCTCGGCCGTGCGCTCGGTGTCATAGCGGGCAGAGTGGGCGGCGTTGTTGTCGAAGTCGATGCCGGCGGCACGGCAAGCTCGGGCCAGCACGGTCTGGCCGTAGACCAGTCCTGCCAGGGAGGCGGTATCGAAGCTTGAGAACGGGTGGAAGGGGTTGCGCTTGATGTCGCAGCGGTTGGTCGCGGCATTGAGGAAGCCATGGTCAAAGGCAGCGTTGTGGCCTACCAGAATGGCTCTGGTGCAGCCATGAGCCTTGATGGCCTTGCGCACTGGACGGAATATTTCACCCAGCGCCTCGGCTTCGCTGATGGCGACCTGCTGACGCAGGGGGTCGTCGAGACGAATGCCGGTGAAGTCCAGTGCCGACTGTTCGACGTTGGCGCCAGCAAACGGCTCGATGTGATAGGCAAAGGTAGCGTCGGGCAGCAGGTTGCCCTCCGGGTCCATGGTCAGGGTGACAGCGGCGATCTCCAGCAGGGCGTCGCTTTCGGGATTGAAGCCGCCGGTCTCGATATCCACCACCACCGGCAGAAAACTGCGAAAACGTTGCGCCATGAGTTCGCGGGCGATCAGCTCGCTCATGCACCTCTCCTTGTCGGGCCGTGGGGTAATGGGCCTGTGTGATGCAGGCCGAAACGGCGAAAGTCTAGCAGTTTGGCAGCGCGGCGTCCCGTAGCGGTATTCGACACCGGCCATGCGCGCTATACTCGGCCCTCTTCAAGCGCCATTCATGAAGGAATGCGCTGGTCACGTCATGTCTGTCATACAAGAAGGAGCCCCTAGCATGTCCGATGTCAAGAAGGTCGTGCTCGCCTATTCGGGCGGTCTGGACACATCCGTCATCGTCAAGTGGTTGCAGGAGACTTACCACTGCGAAGTGGTGACCTTTACCGCCGACATCGGTCAGGGTGAGGAAGTCGAGCCGGCCCGCGCCAAGGCTGAGGCCCTGGGCGTCAAGGAAATCTACATCGAGGACCTGCGTGAAGAGTTCGTGCGCGACTACGTCTACCCGATGTTCCGCGCCAACACCATTTACGAAGGTGAGTACCTGCTGGGTACCTCTATCGCGCGTCCGCTGATCGCTCGTCGTCTGATCGAGATTGCCAACCAGACCGGTGCCGATGCGATTTCCCACGGTGCTACCGGCAAGGGCAACGATCAGGTCCGTTTCGAACTGGGCGGCTACGCCCTGAAGCCTGGCGTCAAGGTCATTGCGCCGTGGCGTGAGTGGGATCTGAATTCCCGCGAGAAGCTGATGGCCTACTGCCAGCAGCACGATATTCCCGTCGACTTCAGCAAGAAAAAGAAGTCCCCTTACTCGATGGATGCCAACCTGCTGCATATCTCCTACGAGGGCGGCATTCTCGAAGATCCCTGGGCGGAAGCCGAAGAGGACATGTGGCGCTGGAGCGTGTCGCCGGAAGCGGCACCGGACACTCCGACCTACGTCGAGCTGACCTTTGAAAAGGGCGACATCGTGGCCATCGACGGCGTGCCGATGAAGCCCCACGAAGTGCTGGAGAAGCTGAACAAGCTGGGTGGTGACAACGGTATCGGCCGTCTCGATATCGTCGAGAACCGCTACGTCGGCATGAAATCTCGCGGCTGCTATGAAACCCCTGGCGGTACCATCATGCTGCGTGCTCACCGCGCCATCGAGTCGTTGACCCTCGACCGGGAAGAAGCCCATCTCAAGGATGAGCTGATGCCCAAGTATGCCGAGGTCATCTACAACGGCTACTGGTGGAGCCCGGAGCGTCGCATGCTGCAGGCCGCCATCGACGAGACCCAGAAGAATGTGTCCGGCGTTGTTCGCATGAAGCTGTACAAGGGCAATGCCATCGTGGCAGGCCGTCGCTCCGACGAGTCGCTGTTCGACGAGTCCATCGCGACCTTTGAAGACGACAAGGGCGCCTACGACCAGAAGGATGCGGAAGGCTTCATCAAGCTGAATGCGCTGCGTCTGCGTATCGCCGCAGGCAAGGGCCGTCGTCAGGACTAAGCGCTTGGCGTTCGACCATCAGATCCAGGAGGCGACATGTTCAAGAAGCTGATCGGCAGCCTTTTCAAGGGTGGAGGCGCCGCTGAATCGCGTTCCACGGAGGAGGCCGAGGCCGTGGAGTATCGCGGATTCCTGATCGTGTCTCGTCCGCAGGAGCAGGGCGGTCAGTATCGCGTCAGCGGCTTTATTCGCAAGCCCATCGAGGGTGGCGAGACGCTGGAACACGCTTTCGAGCGCTCTGACCTGGTGCCTGGGCGTGAGGCCTGTGATGCGCTGATGCGACAGAAGGCGGAACGCTACATCGATGAAGTCGGTGATGGCATGTTCTCGTCTGATTGAGACGAAGCGATGGAAACGGCGCCCCCTGGGCGCCGTTTCTGTTTCAGCCATGGGGTAAAGGAGACCACATGATCGTATTGCACCATCTCGAAAACTCCCGCTCTCTCAGAGTGGTCTGGCTACTGGAAGAGCTTGGAGTCGACTATGACATTCAGCTCTATCGGCGTGATCCCAAGACCATGCTGGCCCCTGAATCCCTCAAGCAGGTTCACCCGCTCGGCAAGTCGCCGCTGATCACCGACCAGCATCAGGCGGGTAGGGTCGTGGCAGAAAGCGGTGCGATCATCGAGTATCTGCTGCGCCATTACGACAGGGAGCAGGCGCTGTCTCCCCCCGTCGACAGTGAAGCCTACGATGACTATGTGTTCTGGATGCACCATGCGGAGGCCTCGGCGATGCCCCCGCTGGTGATGAATCTGGTGTTTGGCAGGCTCAGCAAGCCCCCTGTGCCGGCTCTGGTGCGTCCTTTGGGCAAGATGTTCGCCAAGGGCGTGAAAGAGCAGTATCTCGGGCCAGAAATACGACGGCTGATAGGCTTTTGGGAGCAGCACCTGGCAGAGCACAGCTGGTTCGCGGGAGAGACGTTCAGCGCGGCGGATATCCAGATGAGTTTCCCGCTCCTGGCGCTGGAAGGTAGGGGCATGTTGTCTGACCATCCGGCGCTCACGCGCTTTCTCGAGCAGGCCCGGGCGCGACCCGCCTATGGCCGTGCTACAGAGAAGGGCGGTGAGCTCTCACTCTAGGGCTTGTACGAAAAGTGCCTGCGCTTGGTGATACGGCGTTAAAAATCGGCTTAAAATGCTCATTTACACCTCGTAAACTGCGCTTTCTCACCGATTTTTGCCTTGTCTAACCTTCGCTCGTCGACTTTTCGGACAGAGCCTCGACCGTCGTTATGGAAACAGGTCTGACCCGGAGGCTGATCAGTTTTGGTTATGAGCACGTGAATCATTATTCATGCCAAGCATATTGAGTTTGCAGCTGCGAGCAGGATAATGGGTTGATCTCCTACCCAAGAGGTCAACTTTATGCGCATCTTACTGACGCTTGCGGGGGCGCTGATGATGGCGAGCTCCGCGCATGCAGCCGATGTCGAGCCGCTGGTCAGTCCTGAGTGGCTTGAAGCGAACCTGGATAATGACGATGTGGTGGTGCTGGATATTCGCTCCAGCATCGACAATGGCGGTGACCGGTCAAGCTTCGAGCAAGCCCACATTCCCGGCAGTCTGTATTCGAGCTATACCGAGGACGGCTGGCGGGAAACCCGCGATGGTGTCACCGGAGTCATGCCTCCGGTGTCGAGTCTTGAGCGCTTGATCGGCGGCCTCGGAATCGATAATGACGATACCGTGGTGCTGGTGCCGGCGGGTACCGGCGCGACGGACTTTGGCAGCGCGGCACGGGTGTACTGGACCTTCAAGGTGCTGAGTCACGAGCAGGTGGCGATTCTCGACGGCGGCTTTGCCGGTTGGAAAGCGGCAGGCCTCGAACTGGCCAGTGGCTCGGCAGAGTACCCTGATCCGGTGCGCTTTGAAGGACGTTTGAATGAGGCTCTGCTGGCGACGACTGCAGAGGTAGAGGCGGCCCGCGAGTCCCAGGGGCAGCTGGTCGACGCCCGCCCAGAGGACTACTTCAAGGGCGACAACCAGTCTCCTGCAGCGACTGCTCCGGGCACCATTCCTGGCGCACGTAACCTGCCTCATCAGACGCTGCTGGCCGATGACGACGGCGCCTGGCGGTTGAATACGGCGGAAGTGACCTCGCGTATCCAGGCGGCAGAGCTGGATGCGGATGCCAAGACCGTGGCGTTCTGCAACACCGGACACTGGGCAGCGACTGACTGGTTTGTGCTGAGTGAAATTGCCGGCTTCGACAACGTGGCGTTGTATGACGGTTCCATGGCTGAGTGGACTCAGGACGAGTCACGTCCGCTGGCCGTGGCGAAGCAGGGGCTTGGCAAGGTGCTGGACGCGCTCGGCTTTGGTGACGAGTGACCCTTGGATCCGTGATCCCTCGATAGGTGTCGTTTAGATAGTGAGCTCCTAGATGGCTATTGGCGATGCCTAGATGACCGCGGCCAGGACGCCGTGAATCAGTGGCGGCACCGGCGGCGGTGATACTCCTTCCTTTGAACAGATGCACTTCCATGACTCAGATGTCTTCACAGGCCGCTTCGGCCACCGCTAGCGATGCTGCTGGCTCCGCGCACAGGGTTCGGCCACCTGGCGCTGAGCTAAGCGCTGGACAAACTCCTGGACAGGCCCCCCTCAAGGTGGATCGTTTCGTCGTCAGCCTGGCGCTGATCGGCATGGTCGTGCTGGGCGGTCTGGTATGGCTTGAGACCGCGCCTTTTCTGGTGGTGTTGTTCGCCATTGGTATCGCGCTCGGCGTGGCGCTTTACCACGGTGCCTTCGGCTTTACCGCCGGTTGGCGAAACCTGGTCACCAAACGCCGCGGGGCCGGTATGCGCGCGCAGCTGATGCTGTTTGCTCTGACCTCGGCATTGATGATTCCTTTGCTTGGCAGCGGCCAGCCCGGTCTGGTCGGCGCGGTTGCGCCCATTGGCACCTCGCTTATCGTTGGCTCGTTTGTGTTTGGTCTGGGCATGCAACTTGGCGGAGGGTGCGGTTCAGGCACCCTGTTTACGGTCGGCGCGGGCAATCTGCGCATGCTGGTGACGCTTGCATTCTTCATCATTGGCGCGGTGGTCGGCTCGATCCACCTGCCTTGGTGGCTGGACTTGCCCAGTCTTGATCCGGTCAGTCTGATCGATAGTGTGGGTGTGCCGGGAGCGATAGCGGTGCAGTGGGTCGGCCTGGGTTTGGTCGCGCTGTGGGTCAATCGCGTGGAGCGTCGCGTTCACGGTGAGCTTGAGCGTTCAGAGCTGCGCCTTCGTCCAGTAGAAGGGAGTGCGTTCAAGGCCCTCGTGCAGGGCCGCTGGCCATTCGTTTGGGCCATATTGGTGCTGGCAGTCGGCAACACCCTGACGCTGCTGGTGGGAGGCGCCCCTTGGGGCATTACCTTTGCTTTCAATCTGTGGGGAGCAAAGGCGCTGCAGGCCATCGGCGTGGACATGAGCCAGTTCGAGTTCTGGACCTGGGACTATCCGGCCATGGCCCTAGCCGACTCTGTGCTGGTCAATATCACCTCGGTAATGAACTTTGGTCTGCTGCTTGGGGCCATGCTGGCAGCGGGCCTGGCCAATCGCTTCAACGAAGCCAGCCGCAAGAAGGTAGAGGGCCGTCAATTTCTGGCCGCGGTGGTGGGTGGCCTGCTGCTGGGCTACGGCGCCAGGTTGGGATTTGGCTGTAATATCGGCGCGCTGTTTTCGGGCTTGGCTTCCGGAAGTCTGCATGCCTGGGTGTGGTTCGCCTGTGCCTTTGTCGGTTCGTTGGTGGGTATTCGCCTGCGGCCCTGGTTCCGTCTGCCCAATTGAACAAGGAGTGCGCCATGCAAGCCGCTTACCGCCGTAGCCGCATCATCGCCATGTTGCTGGCCATCCTGGTACTGATACTTGCGGATCATCTCAGCAGCCCAACCTTTGCCTTCAACATGGGAGACGGTCACGCCCGCACGTCCCTGAACCAGCGGGATGCCAACGCCTGCGCGCCCTGCGGAGCGCCCTGTCCGTCGACTCGGGAATAGCCTGGGTAGGCGCTGTCGAACAGGTGACAGAGGTGGATGACAACAACGGAGAAGTAGGTAGAGAAATAGGTAGAGACAGTAGGTAAAGAAAAGGCGCTCCTGCCGTGGCAGGAGCGCCTTTTTCATGGCGTGATCGGGAATGGTGGCTCGTAGGGTCTGGCAGGGTATCTACCGACAGCGCAGGGGGCTGCGATGGGCGTTTAGTCGCCAGGGGACTGACGCCGCGGCATCTTGGGTCCCAGCGGCCCCAACCAGAGCCACACTTGCAGGACCACCAGCACCGGCAGGAGCCAGGTCGGGGCGCCAACGGTCCACACCAGCACCTGGTGGATCATGAACGCAGTGATACCGCCCAGCAGGCCCAGTACCGGGAACATCAGCGGACGTTCGGACCCGGGGCGGCGGCTCAAGCGGAACAGCGAGCCGGTAAAGGCGCCGAAGCTCGAGGCCATGGCCAGTGGTATCCAGAGTTCTCGCAGCACATCGTTCATGGTTGATCGCTCATATTGCAGCATAGAGCGTCAGCGTAACGTGTCCTGACGGTCTATGCGCTTCAACTTTGGCGTTAGCCGTGCCGTTGACGCGCCGGCTGTCAGGCTATAGATCGACCTTCTCCTTGAACTCGCACAGGTCCTCGATCACACAGCTGCCACAGCGTGGCTTGCGCGCCACACAGGTGTAGCGCCCGTGCAGGATGAGCCAATGGTGTGCATCCTGGCGAAATTCCTTGGGCACGTGCCGCATCAGCCGCTCCTCCACCTCGATCACGTTCTTGCCCTTGGCGATGCCGGTGCGGTTGGAGACTCGGAAGATATGGGTGTCCACCGCAATGGTAGGCTGGCCGAAAGCGGTATTGAGAATCACGTTGGCGGTCTTGCGGCCGACTCCCGGGAGCGCTTCTAGCTCAGGGCGAGTACGGGGTACGTTGCCGCCATGCTGCTGGACCAGCAGATGGCAGGTCTTCATCAGGTTTTCGGCTTTGGTGTTGAACAGGCCGATCGTCTTGATGTGGTCCTTGAGGGCGTCGATACCCAGATCAATGATGGCCTGGGGCGTGTTGGCGACGGGAAATAGCCTTGCCGTGGCCTTGTTGACGCCGACATCTGTTGCCTGGGCAGACAGCAGCACTGCAGCCAGCAGCTCGAACGGGGTCGACCAATGAAGCTCTGTGGTGGGCTCGGGATTATGGGCCCGCAGTCGAGTGAAGATCTCGTGGCGTTTGGCAGCGTTCATGGGACTCCTGTAGCGAGGGTTGCGGTCACGCTGAATTGCGGCCTGGAGGTTGGGACTTCGGTCAGTACTGGGTGTTGCGCTGAACGGATTGACTGAACCCGGCGACTGAACTTGGTGACTGAGCATGGTGATCGATATGAGTGACTGGGCCTAGGCTTTGTCCGAAAAGTCGACGAGCGAAGGTTAGACAAGGCAAAAATCGGTGAGAAAGCGCAGTTTACGAGGTGTAAATGAGCATTTTGACCCGATTTTTAACGCCGTATCACCAAGCGCAGGCACTTTTCGTACAAGCCCTAGTGAATGGTCCCGGTGACTCTAACCCTTCGCTGCTCGGAAGGGGGCTGCGAGGCGGGGCGGCGGCGAGCGGTGTGGTCGTCGATCGCGTTCTTGCCGGCAATCAGCAGGCCGGTTATCAGAAAGGCCCCAGGCGGCAGCGCCATAAACAGCATGTGGCGCTCCCCCGGTAGCTGGATCACCCAGTCAGCCGCGCCGCTACCCAGCAGTAGCTCCATACCATCAAACAGTGTGCCCTGGCCGAGAGCCTCGCGCAGGGCGCCAATCACTATCAGCACCAGGGTGAAGCCTAGTCCATTCATCAGCGCGTCCAGCAGCGATGGGGCCAGCGGCTGGCGCGAGGCAAAGGCTTCTACTCGGGCAAGGATGGCGCAATTGGTCACGATCAGAGGCAGGAAGATGCCCAGCACCTGATAAAGCTCGTAGGCCATCGCGGCCATGGCGAGTTCTGTGCAGGTCACCAGCGCTGCAATGATCATGACAAAGGCAGGCAGCCGTATCTCGGGGCGGATGTGACCTCTTATCATCGATGCGCAGCCATTGGCGCCCAGCATGACCGCCAGCGTGGCAAGACCGAGCCCCAGGCCGTTGACGATGGTGCCGGATACCGCCAGCAATGGACATAGCCCCAATAGTTGTACCAGGGCAGGGTTGTTGCTCCACAGTCCGTTGGCGGCGATTTGGCGAGCCTGCTGGCGAGTCAGGGAGCTATTTGACGAGCTGTCTGACGAGCTATGCGAGTCGTCATTCATCAGGAGTCTCCCGCGGTGAGGTGGTGGCAGATGGGGCTGCTGGCGTGGCAGCCACGACAGCGCGAATCACGGCCTCTGAGGTAATGGTAGCGCCGGTCAGTGCCTCGATGGGACCTGATGGTGTCAAAGCCAGGGCATCCTGATGGCGCCCCTCGAACTGATCCACCCAAGGACTCTTGCGTCGTTCGATCTTGTCCCCAAGACCCGGGGTTTCATGATGCTCAAGTACGCGCACCGCGACGATCTTGCCTTCAGGGGTGAACGCGACCAACAGGCGTATCGCACCTCCGTATCCCATCGCCTTACCGGCGTGAACGGTGGCGAGTCGCTGGCCGTTGGGGCCGATGGCTTGCCAGGAGGTAGCGTCGTCGAGGGCAACGATTGATGCTGTCTGGGGCGGTACCAACTGCTTCAGCAGTTGCTGCTGATAGTGCTCGCGATTGGCCGCGATCGGGGCCTCACTCAGCCAGTGCGTTATCACGACGCTGGCTAACGTGACGACGGCAAGCAGGAGCAGCGTTGCGACCGCCCCCCGCGGGCTTGGTAAGGGTGGCGCTGTCGGGGCTGTCATGAATTCCCCCTGGGCGCATCGCTGGCTGAGCGGTGCGTCCCTGAGCACAGCTGATCGAGCAGCGGGGCCGAGAGGTTCATCAGCAGCACGGCGAAGGCGATGGCGTCGGGGTAGCCCCCGTAGCCCCGGATGAGCATGACCAGCGCGCCGATCGCGGCACCGAACACCCAGCGCGCGCGTCGATGGCCGGGAGCGCTGACCGGATCGGTGATGATAAAGAAGGCGCCCATGATGGTGGCACCATTGAGCAGATGAAACGCCACGGAGCCAGTACCCGACACCTGGTGTAACAGCGCTGCCAGGACTGCCATGGTGCTCAGCATGGCCAGCGGCAGGCGCCAGTCGATGAGACGCTGGGCCAGTAGTACCAGCCCGCCAGCAAGCCAGGCCAGGGAGAT
The DNA here is from genome assembly GCF_019802025.1 of Halomonas sp. DP5Y7-2. Lineage (NCBI taxonomy): Bacteria > Pseudomonadati > Pseudomonadota > Gammaproteobacteria > Oceanospirillales > Halomonadaceae > Halomonas > Halomonas sp. DP5Y7-2. The sequence continues at coordinate 76,978 of NZ_JAHVHY010000007.1, forward strand.
GATGGCCCAAGGTGAAGAGAGGTTGGCATCGCCGATGACCGAGGCGCCGGCAGGCTGGCGCAGCGCATCGAGGGGAGTGGCGCCACTGACGGCGTCCAATGTGCTGGCGTCAAGTTGGCCGAGCCAGCCCTGCCACAGGTGTAAGAGGTTTTGGACGTCGCCAGCGCCAAAGCCTGTGGCGTCCGGCCATAGACTCATCGGTACCGGGAAGGACACCAACAGCATCGCGTAGCCGACCATGGCGGGGTTGAAGATGTTGTGCCCCAGCCCACCATAGAGGTGCTTGGCCACGGCGATGGCGGCCACAGCACCGATCAGAATGAGCCAGACACTGGTGCCAGCGGGCAGCGCCGCGCCGAGCAGAATGCCGGTCAGCATGGCGCTACCGTCGGCCAGTGTTGGTCGCAGTGGACGTGATCTTGCGGCGAGCATCAGGGCTTCCACCAGACAGCAGCACAGGATGCCGGTCAGCACATTGGTGATGACACCGGCACCGAAGTACCAGGTCTGAGCGGCGATGCCGGGCAAGCAGGCCAACGAGACGCTGCGCATCACGCGGGCGCTGCTGGCGATAGGCGCTGTCTGGTGCAAGTAGCTCATGATGTCGGGGCTTCCTGGCGGGCGGCGGCCAGCTGCGCATTGGCAGCCTCTAGATGTTCGCGGGCAGTGCTCTGCTGAGACTCGAGGTCGGCCAGCACCTCGCTGGGTTGCTGCTGCTGGGCGGCACGCTCGAGCGCCTTCTCTGCCTTGCGCAGCGCCGCCTTGGCCGCCGCCTGGGCGATGCGCAGGCTGCGCAGATCGGCGGGAGCCGAGGAGGTGGGCGCGTGGTCATCCGCTGGGGTCTTGGGAGCGGGACGTCGCAGCGCCGCCTTGCGCGCCTGGCGTCTGGCTTCACGCTCATCGTGTTCGCGCTGCATGCGCTCCTTGCGGGCATCGAAGCGAGCTCGGGCCTGGTCCGCCCTGGCCCGTTCGGCGTCGGCAACCCGCAGGCGGCGCTTGGCCTCGCCGAAGGATGCCGCCAGCGGAAGGTGGCTGGGGCATACATAGTCGCAAGCGCCGCACTCGATACAGGCAAGCAGGCCGTGGGCCTTGGCCCGTTCGTCATCTTCGACCCGGGTGTGCCACCACAGCTGCTGGGGCGCGAGGCCCGCAGGACAGGCGGGGACGCAGTCGTTGCAGCGAATGCAGGGCGACGGCGGGGGCGGGCTGGGCAGCTCTTGTTCGGTAGCCGCGATCAGACAGTGGGTCGTGGGGGTTGTCGCTGCGCTGGCAAGCGACCGCTGGTGCCCCATCAGCGGGCCTCCATCGATCAACTTGGCGAGCCTGGAGGTATCCAGTCCAGCGTCAGCCAACAGCGTGGCTGCCGGTGAGCCCACTCTGGCCTCAACGTTGCCCGGTGCACTCAACGCCTGACCCGCCAGCGTCACGATGCGCGTGATGGCGGGGAGGCCAAGAATCACCGCGTCGTGAATGGCGGCCAGGGTGGCGGGGTTGTGACACAGCACCCCGACGTCAACCGGCAGTTGCTGCGGCGTCATCCTGCGCGCCAGCAGGCGATCGATCAACTGACGCTCACCGCCGCTGGGGTAGCGGGTCGGGATGATCACGACGTCGGTCGGCAGTGCAGACGTGGCGAGGGCGGCAGATAGCGCCTTGGCCGCCTCTGGCTTGTCATCTTCGATGCCGGCGACGATGCGGGTGGCACCGGTAGCGCGCGCGAGAATCAGCGCGCCGCTCGCGACCTTTTCGGCGTCGTGACGCAGCAAGGCATCGTCAGCGGTGATGTAGGGTTCACATTCAGCGGCATTGATCACCAGGGTGTCGATGCCGGCACGGTGGGCGGCTCTGGCTTTCAAGGCGGCCGGAAAGCCTGCGCCTCCCATGCCTACGATACCCGCCTCTGCGATGCGCTCAAAAATCTGCTCTGGAGATGCCTGCTCGGCTGCCAGCGGCCGCATGGTGAGGATCTGCTGGCTGCCTTCGGCAACGATGACAATGCCAGGTGCATCGCTCGCATGCTCCCGGGTGGAGGTGATGGCCGCGGCGCCAGGCAAATTGACCCGTCCGCTGATGGGGGCATGCATCGGCAGTGCCAAATGTCCCACCGGGCGGGCGATGCGCTGGCCCGCCCGAACCCAGTCACCGTCGTTCACTTCCAGCAGTGTTTCGGCCCACGGCTTGTGGGAGTTGTCATTGAGCGCCAGGGAGACCTGTGGTGGCAGCGGCGCGCGTCGAATGCCGAGATCACGGGTCCGGGCCTTGCGGGTGTCAGGGCGGATGCCTGGCGCACAGGAGCCGCCGAGACCCAGCCAGCGCTGCAGTCGTTCAAGCGTTGACATGGCGTTCTCCCGGTAAGCGGTCCGACGCGATGAGACGAATGGATTCGCCCATCGCGGGAGGTCTCTCCAGCAGGTCGATGCAGTCAACCGGGCAGGGTGCGACGCACAGATCGCAGCCGGTGCACTCGTCGGCAATCACCGTGTGCATCAGCTTCGACGCGCCGATAATGGCGTCCACGGGACAGGCCTGGATGCACTTGGTACAGCCAATGCACTCATCTTCCCGAATGAAGGCCACCATGGTGGTGCTGGTCGCTTCGCCATCCAGGGGAACGGGATCACGTCCCAGTAAGGCGGCGAGTTCGGCAATGGTGGTTTCGCCCCCTGGAGGACACTTGTTGATCGCTTCGCCTTGCTCCACTGCCTCGGCATAAGGGCGGCAGCCAGGGTAGCCACACTGGCCACACTGGGTTTGAGGCAGCAGCGCGTCGATCTGCTGGACCAGGCCGTCCTCGCCGGCGCCGAAACGTCGGTGCATCCATCCAAGCAGCAAGCCGCAGCTGCCGATCAGGCTTACCAGCAGCAGCAGGCCGAGCAGTGAAGGGGCGGTCACTGGATCGCCCCCTCCGCCAGGCCGGCAAAGCCCATAAAGGCAAGCGACATCAGGCTGGCGGTGACCATGGCGATGGCAGGGCCTCGAAACGGACGTGGTACGTCTGCAGCAGCCAGGCGTTCGCGCATGGCGGCGAGCATGATCAGCACCAGGGAGAAACCCAGCGCTGCACTGAAGCCGTACAGCACAGCACCGAAGAAGCCACTGTCACGCTGGAGGCTGAGCAGGGCGACACCGAGTACGGCACAGTTGGTCGTGATTAGCGGCAGGAAAATGCCCAGCACCCGGTGAAGCAGGGGGCTGGTATGCCTGACCATGATGTCCGTAGCCTGAACCACCACGGCGATCACCACGATAAAGGCAATGGTACGCAGGTACTCCAGCCCAAAGGGGACGAGCAGGTAGCGGTACAGCAGATGGCTGGCGGCGGCCGCCAAGGTCAGCACGAAGGTGGTCGCCAGGGCCATGCCCAGGGCGGACTCCAGCTTGGAGGAGACCCCTAGAAAAGGGCATAGTCCGAGGAACTGCACCAAAACGAAGTTGTTGACCAGGGCGGTACTGACGAGAACGAGGAAAACGTCGGTCATGGCATGCACAGTATAGCGGCCGGCGGGCTAGAGCCCGCCGGCAGGGAGTAGCAGAGCACGAGCTTAGCTGACGCGCTGGCCCGGCTCGGCTCCACTGTGGGGTTCCAGCAGGTAGATGCCATCGTCATTGCCGGCGGCCAGCACCATACCCTCAGAGATGCCGAAGCGCATCTTGCGAGGCGCCAGGTTGGCCACCATGACCGTCAGCTTGCCTTCCAGGGCTTCCGGGGAGTAGGCGCGACGAATGCCGGCGAACACCTGGCGGCTCTCGCCGCCCAGGTCCAGGGACAGCTTGAGCAGCTTGTCCGCGCCGTCCACGTATTCTGCCTTGGCAATACGCGCAATGCGCAGATCCACCTTGGCGAAGTCGTCGAAGCTGATCTCGTCGGCGATCGGTGTTTCGGCTAGCGGGCCCTTGGGGGCTTCCTTGAGCTTCTGTTCCTCCACCAGGTCCTCCTTGGAGGCTTCGATCATGGACTGGATACGGTCGCCGTCGACGCGGGTCATCAGCGGCTTGAACTTGTTGATCGGGTGATCGCCCAACCAGGTTTCGCGGCTGTTCCAGTCAAGGCTGTGAAGGTTCATGAACGTCGCTGCCTGCTCGGCCATGGCGGGAACGACGGGCGCCAGATACACCATCAGCTGCCGGAACAGGTTGATGCCCATGGAGCAGATGTCCAAGACTTCCTGCTCGCGTCCCGCTTCCTTCGCCAGGGCCCAGGGGGCCTTGTCGGCGATGTAGGTGTTGGCGTCATCGGCCAGCTCCATCACCTTGCGCATGGCACGACCGAATTCACGCTGCTCGTAGTAGTTGGCGATTTCGTCTCCCGCTGCGATGAAACGCGCCAGCATGTCTGGCTCCGCGCAGTGGGACGACAGCCGCCCATCGCCGAGCTTCTTGACGAAGCCGGCGCAGCGGCTGGCGATGTTGACGACCTTGCCGACCAGGTCGGCATTCACGCGCAGGGCAAAGTCCTCGAGATTGAGGTCAAGATCGTCGACCCGTGACGTCAACTTCGCAGCGAAGTAGTAGCGCAAGTACTCAGGGTTGAGGTGCTCGGCATAGGTCGCCGCCTTGATAAAGGTGCCACGAGATTTTGACATCTTGGCGCCATTGACGGTGACGAACCCATGGCAATTGACTGCCGTCGGGGTGCGCATTTCAGCGCCGTGCAGCATGGCCGGCCAGAACAAGGCGTGGAAGTAGACGATGTCCTTGCCGATGAAGTGATAGACCTCTGCCTGGGAATCCGGCTGCCAGTAGCTGTCGAAGTCCAGGCCCTCGCGGTCGCACAGGTTCTTGAAGCTGGCCAGATAACCGATGGGCGCGTCGAGCCAGACGTAGAAGTACTTGCCGGGTGCGTCGGGAATTTCGAAACCGAAGTAGGGCGCGTCGCGGGAAATGTCCCACTCGTTGAAGCCCGACTCGAACCACTCCATCAGCTTGTTGCGGATCTGGGGTTGGACGTGATCGTCCTTGATCCAGGCATTCAGGAAGTCCGCGAAATCCGGCAGCTTGAAGAAGTAGTGGGTTGAGCTGCGAACTTCCGGTGTGGCTCCCGATATGGCCGACACCGGATCGATGAGCTCGGCAGGGGTGTAGGTCGCCCCGCAGGCCTCACAGTTGTCACCATACTGATCCGCCGTATGGCACTTGGGACAGGTGCCCTTGATGAAGCGGTCGGCCAGGAACAGCCCCTTGACCGGATCATACATCTGTTCGATGTCTCGGGTCGCGATGTGACCCTTGTCACGCAGGCGTGTGTAGATGAGCTCGCTGAAGCTGCGATTTTCCTCGGAATGGGTCGAATGATAGTTGTCGAAGGCCACTCCAAAGCGGGCAAAGTCCTGCTGGTGCTCGCGGGACACGCGATCGATCAGGGCCTCGGCGCTGATGCCTTCCTGCTCGGCACGCAGCATGATCGCGGTGCCGTGGGCGTCATCCGCGCAGACATAATGGCACTGGTGCCCCCGACTCTTCTGGAACCGCACCCAGATGTCCGTCTGGATGTACTCCAGCAGGTGACCCAGGTGGATGGCTCCATTGGCGTAGGGCAAGGCACTGGTAACCAGGATCTGGCGCTTGTCGGGTGCGGAAGTGGACATGATGTGACGTGATATCCCGTTGAAAATCAGGCGTCGATTGTAGCCATGATCGAGCGCTAGTGCATCCGCTATCGTGTGTGAACGCCTGAGTTCAGGCAAATGCTGATGGGATGTCGTAAGCGCGCCAGTTTATGCCGCGTCGTGTTTGCTTCGCGCCAGCAGCACGCCTACTCGCGGCAGACCTTGATCCTTGAGGGATAGCGCCTGCAGGCGGCTCATGATGCCCTGGTCGCAGTACAGCAGATAGCGGGAGTCTCGGGACAGCGCAGCCGCTCGGGTCGCCAATTCATAAAAAGGAACGTGCTCGACCTCGTGGCCCGCAATGGTCAGTGGCCGTCGAGCTGCTTCATCCGGCGAGCGCACGTCGATGACGCGGATAGTGGCGTCAGCTGCGGCGGTGAGCTCTGCGATGGTGAGTTCATCGAGGGCGTGCCGCGATGGCGTTTGTGGCTCACCTGGGTCATCTACGGAAAACTGGCGCACCCGGCTCAGGGCGTCGTCAAGCAGCTCAGCTGGCAGCCTGGCTTCGGCTTCTTCCAGCGCTGCCAGGGACGTCTTCACCAGAGGTCGAGCTGACATACCCCCACAGTACTCCGGCATTTGGCTTGACGCTTGTGCGGTGCCAATGCGCCTGGCTTCGTCGATGATGGACTGTTTGTCTTCTGTCAGCAGGGGGCGCAGCACGGGCAAGTGGCTGGCCTTGTCAATCAGCCCCAGGTTGCTCAAGGTTTGACTGGACACCTGGGCGATCACCTCGCCCGTGACCAGCGCGGGAATCCGGGCGCGCTGGGCCACCCGAGCAGCGGCAGCCACCATGTAGCGTTTCAGTACCAGGGACACCAGGCCGTCGGGCACCTCACGGGTGAGCTGGTCGACGACCTTTTCGAAGGGCACGCTGGTGAAGCTGACCTTGTGTGACGCGCTGAAGCGTCGCCAGAGGTCATGGGTCAGCTGTCTGACGGCCTGTTCCTGTGCCTCTCCGCCGAAGCGAAACAGAATGAAGTGGCACTTTATCCCGCGCCTGAGCATCCGGTAGGCGGCAACGGGCGAGTCGAAGCCACCGGACATCAGCATCAGTGCCTGATCCTGGGTGCCCAGAGGGAAACCGCCAATGCCCGCCGTAGTAGCCACTTCATCAATCAATTCAGCGCCGTCGAGCCTCAGTGAAATGGTGAGGTCGGGATGCGTGAGATTGACCTTGGCGTGGCGGGTGTGGCGCAGCAGCTCGGCGCCCAGGAAGCGCTCGGCATCGACGGAGTTGAAGGCGTGGCTTCCCTTGCGCCTGACCTTGATTCTGAAGGCTCGTCCCTCTACCTGCTCGGCCTTCTCCAGGGCGAGCCTGGCCAGGGTCACTTGCCAGTCCCCCAGCTCACGCCGCTGAATGTGGGCAATCTTCTGAATGCCGGGTGTGTTAGCCAAAGTGTCGAGTGCCCATGTGTGCTGGGCGTCATCCACATGGGACGGGAGTCGTACGACTAGATGGTCATGTGCAGTGACCACCTTTGACGTTGGCAGCTCTCGCCGCAGCGCGTTGCGGACGTTGGTGGCCAGGCAGCGCCCCATATGGCGTCTGACAGAGGCTGACTTGGTAGAAACGTCAGCGGAGAGCGTAAGACGAAATTCCATGGTGTGAAGTTCGGTACGTGAGTGTAAGAATGTAATAGTGATCTGGATCAATATTTGCGTGGATAGTGGAAAAAAACGCTGACCACCAGAGGGGGAGGTCAGCGATGGTGACTGCTATGCCGTAATGTGTCTGTCAATACAGCGCTTTTTCTTCTTGCACTACCTCTTTGAGGAGTTCGAGGAACAGGCGATCGGCCTCGGAGTGTTCGTCAGCGCTGTCAGGAATGTGAATGCTGGTGGTATCAGAGATTTCGTTGGCGATGTCTGCCATGACACCGCTGTCACTGCCTTTTTCGAGGTGACGCCGGGCAATCTCCAGAGAGGTTTCCAGGATCTTGGGGTCCTGCAGCAGTTTCTTGATGAACCCCGTCAATTCATTGATGACGCGGGTTTTTTGGATTTCGGATGAGGCCATCGGAGACTCCTGAAATGGGTACGTGATGCTGGCTTCTACGATAGCATGATTGAGCCAGTGAACGGGATTCATGACTTTTAGGAGCAGTTCATTTGTCTGTGTCAAGCATTCAATCGCCCCTGGAATGAGTGTTTGGGGCTTTTGGTGTTACAGAATGTGATCGTTTGTGCGAGTATTGTAGCGGGTGATGGGGTGGGGCGATCGCCAACAATGTCGCTGGATGCTTGGCGTTGAAGGAAAAAAGCTGGCCACCCATACCGGGATGATGAGTCTGGTAGCGCCGAGGCAGCATGACGGGTTCAACGGTGAATTGGGTTGTTGAGCTAGTTCGTTGGTACTAGATTCACTTGTACTGGCTGCGGCCATTGATAATTAAGGGAACACAGATGAACAGTTACAGCCGAGAAGCTCGCTCCGCTCTGTTGCGGCCTTTGGTGCGAGCCGTTGCGCTGACCACGTCAGCGATGATGGTGGCGCCTGTTGTACTGGCGCAGGATGCACAGTCATTGCCAGCAGGCACGTCTTCACCGGGCGCAGCGACATTGCGCGATGTGGTGGAGCAAACGATCAATACCAATCCTGAGGTATTGGCAGCCTGGAATGGCTTCCAGGCCGCAGGACACGACGAGCGAGTCGCCTTCGGTGGCTATCTGCCTCAGATCGATGTCAATGCTGGCGTTGGCCTGGAAGACCGGCAGAACGACCAGCAGGGGAGCTACGACACCGATTACGTCGAGATGACGCTCAATCAGATGATTTATGACGGCTTTGCCACTGCTAGCGAAGTGGAACGCCTCAGTCGTGCCGAGCTGGTGCGTTACTACGAACTGCTGGGCGCGAGTCAGGACGCCGCTCTTGACGCGACCAATGCCTATCTTGACGTTCAGCGCTACCGTCGCCTGGTGGGGCTGGCCCAGGATAACTACCAGAAACACTTGGAAGTGTACCAGCAGATTGAGGCGAGGGCGCTATCCGGTGCCGGTCGCCGGGTTGACCTGGAGCAGATAAGCGGTCGTTTGGCGCTTGCCGAGTCCAACTTGATCACCGAAGCGTCGAACCTGCATGACGTGTCTGCGCGCTTCCAGCGGCTGGTCGGCGAGCTCCCTCCGGAGTCTCTGGCCCCGGCGCCCACCTTTGCCGAACTGCTCCCGGCCGATGTTGCTCAGGCGCTGCAGCTGGCATATGACGGCAATCCTGACTTTCATGCGGCCATCGAGAATATTGAAGCCTCCAGAGCCGAGCGTGAAGGCACCAAGGCACCGTTCCATCCTCGGCTGGACCTGGTGGGCCGTACTGGCACCTATAAAGGTAGCGACACGGACGGCGACTTCATCTCGGACAATGAACATGAAGACCGTCACAGCATCGAGCTGGTGGGTAGCATCAACCTCTATCGTGGTGGTAGTGACCTGGCGTCGTTTCGTGCCGCCAGCGACCGCGTTGAACAGGCTATCAACCTGCGTGACAAGGCCTGTGTGGACATTCGCCAGACGACCACGATTGCCTTCAACGACACCCGCCGCCTGCGTGACCAGTTGGCTTACCTGAATGAGCACCGTCAGACCACTGACCGCGTGCGTGGCGCCTACAAGCAACAGTTCGATATTGGTCAGCGCTCGCTGCTCGACCTGCTTGATATCGAGAACGAATATTTCGAGGCAAGTCGTGCTTACGTGAACGCCCAGTTTGATGTGGCATTGGCAGATGCGCGCACGCTGCGGGCTACCGGTGAGCTGCTCGAAGTACTTGAGGTTCGCAAGGATGGACTGCCGACGCTGGCCGACCTGGACAGCAACGGCGTTGCCATTACGCCCGATATCGTCTGTCCCGCGGTGGGGCCGCGTGCCTATACCATCGATGAGTTGACCGGGACCACCCGTGCCCCAGATGTGGTGATGTCTGCCGATGCGCTGTTCGAAGTCAACAGCTATGTACTTAGCGAGCGTGCCCGTCGCGAGCTTGGACAGCTGGCTGCACAGCTACGCGCGCGTAATGATCTGGTGCGTATCTTTGTTGCTGGGCATGCTGACAGCACCGGAAACGATGGAATCAATGACCCGTTGTCGCGTAATCGTGCGGCTGCCGTGGGCGACTATCTGATTAGTGAAGGCGTAAATCCTTCACTGATTCAGACTCAGGGTTTTGGCTCCCACCGCCCGGTACAGTCAAACGATACGGTTGAGGGGCGGCGTCAAAATCGACGTGTGGAAATCACCCTTGAGCGCAGCGGCGAGAACCTGGACCTGGGCTCGGTTCACCCGGCAGCTGGCAATGATGTAGTGTCTCTCGCCTGGGCGAAAGACCATCGTGCAGGTAGCGTAGAGGGCTGATGCCAGTCGCGGGGAGCATGACGATAGTGTCGTCGTGCTCTCCGCATGGATGTCGAACGTCGCCGGACACTGAAGCGTAGTGATCTCGGCACCGAAGTGATAAGCGTAGCGTGCCTGCTCGCCGGCGGGAGCGCTACGTTTCAGTTATCGGCAATGCTATCGGCCTACAGAAGAGGTACATGTGGACGATTCTCGAGTCGCAGCGGATGCTGCACCGTCTGAACCGGAAACGCAGGAAGGGAGTGGTTCCCCCGTCAAGGATGAACTTCTGGAAGTGCTGCTGGCGGTAGCTCATTACCATGATCATGACGTCAACGCAGATTCCTTGACCGCAGGCCTGCCCCTGGAAGATGGGGCACTGACGCCGGGGATCTTTCCCCGAGCGGCGGAACGTGCCGGCCTGACGGCGAGAATCATCAAGAGCCGCCTTGTGCAATTGAATCCGGCTCTATTTCCGGTGGTCCTGTTGCTCGAGCCTGGGCGTGCTTGCGCTCTTGTTGACATGAACGTGAAGGCGCGCACGGCAACTGTCGTGTATCCCGAGCTGGGTCAGTCTGCTGTCGAGATTGGCCTGGATGAGCTGCACGAGCGCTACAGCGGGACGGCCATCTACGTTCGCCCCAGATTCCGTTTCGACGCTCGCACCAAGGACGTGAACGAAAAACGTTCGGGACACTGGTTCTGGGGGGTTATCAAGGAGAATCGTCGCCTCTACAGGGATGTCATCCTGGGTTCCATCGCCATCAATATCTTTGCGCTGGCGATGCCGCTGTTCGTGCTCAACGTTTATGACCGTGTAGTGCCAAACCACGCCACCGAGACGCTTTGGGTGCTGTCGGCTGGGGTGCTGATTGTGTTGGCGTTCGATCTGACGTTGCGCTTGATGCGATCGAGTTTTGTCGACCTGGCGGCGAGCAGGGCTGATGTCAAGCTATCGTCCCGCATCATGGCACGGGTGATGGGTATGCGCATGGAGGCGAAGCCGGCCTCGACGGGGTCCTTCGTGGCCATGTTGCAGTCCTTCGAGTCCGTGCGCAGCTTTATCGGGTCTGCCACTGTCATCGCCATGGTCGATCTGCCTTTTGTGATCATGTTTATCGCCATTATCGGCCTGATCGGTCCGGCGTTGGTCATCCCCATTGTTGCTGGGGTGATCTTCATTTTGCTTTACGCCCTTGGTGCTCAAGGCAAGCTACATGACCTTTCGGACACCACGCTCAAGGTCGGCGCTCAGCGCAACGCCACCCTGGTTGAGTCGGTGTCCCAGCTGGAAACCGTCAAGTCGCTGCGTGGCGAGAGCCGGATTCAGGGGCAGTGGGAGCAGGCCAGTGCGTTTCTGTCTCGTACAGGCGCACAGCTGAAATTTCTGGGAACATCGGTGACCAGCATTGCCCAGTGGACGCAGAACACGGTCGGCATCTGCGTCATCTTGATCGGCGTGTATCTGATCATCGAGGGCGATCTGTCCCAGGGGGGCCTTATCGCCGCCTACATGCTGTCATCGCGGGCTCTGGCCCCGGTCAGCCAGGCAGCAGCGCTGCTGGCTCAGTATCACCAGTCCGCCACGGCGCTCGAATCGCTGGATCGCGTGATGGAAATGCCGGTCGAGCGCGAGGACAAGAGTTATATCGACCGGCCTGCCGTCAAGGGGCTGGTGAAGTTCGACAAGGTGACCTTTCGCTATCCCCAGGCCGAGACGGACAGTCTGCGCGACATCAGTCTGTCCATCGCTCCGGGTCAGAAAGTCGCCTTGCTGGGGCGTGTAGGCTGTGGCAAGACCACGCTGCAGAAGCTGTTGCTGGGGTTGTATCAGCCAACGGCGGGCTCGGTGCTGATCGATGATGTCGATATTCGCCAGCTGGACCCTCTGCAGCTCAGGCGGCATATCGGCTATGTCCCGCAGGACGTGCGTCTGTTTTTTGGCTCATTGAAGGAAAACATCGTTGCCGGTGCCGGTAGCGAGGGTGTCGATGACGACCTGCTGCTCAAGGCGATTCGTATCAGTGGCCTGGACAGCCTGGTCAGCACGCACCCCCAAGGGGTGGAGCTGCAGGTCGGGGAAGGTGGACAGATGCTGTCGGGAGGGCAGAAGCAGGCCGTGGCGATCGCACGGGCCATCGTGCACGATCCCTCGATTCTCTTGCTTGATGAGCCGACTAGCGCGATGGACCATGCCAGCGAGGAGGCCTTCAAGCGTAACCTCAATGAGTTTGCAAGTGGCAAGACGGTGGTCGTGGTGACGCATCGTACCTCGCTGCTGTCGCTGGTGGATCGTATCGTGGTTATTGATTCTGGCAAGATCGTGGCGGATGGAGAGCGTGACAGCGTCATGGATGCGCTGCGCAAGGGCCAGATCGGGAGGGCCAGCTGATGTCTGCCAAGAGTGCCGAGCAAAAAGGATTCGAGGGCGTCGGCCGAGTTTCCCGCTCGGGAGGAAAAGTCTTTCGCCCCTTTATTGATCGCCTGTTTGCCCGTCGGGTCAGTGCCTCGCACTTGAATCGCGATTGGGCCAGCGACGCCGACTGGGCGCGCATGCAACAGGACCCCCTTCGGGCGCGCCTGATGCTGTATATGGTCGTGGTAGCGATTATCTGCGTCATCGTGTGGGCGTGTTTTGCCCCCATTGACGAGGTGACCCGTGGCAGCGGCAGGGTGATACCTTCCAGTCAGTTGCAGCGAGTGCAGAGCTTCGACGGCGGCGTGGTGCAGGAAATTCAAGTGGCCGAGGGTGACTTTGTGGAGGCCGGTGATCTGTTGATGCGCATTGACCCCACCCGATTCCTCTCCAATTTCAATGAGAACCGTGCCAAGGCCGAAACCCTGCAGGCCAAGGCGGAGCGTCTGCGTGCGCTGGCTACGGGGTCTTCTTTTGATCCTTCGGAGGAGTTGATCGAACAGGCGCCTAACATCGTCTCGAGGGAGCGGGAGCTGTACCAGAGCAGTCTGGAGACACTGGACGAGCAGAAGCAGATTCTGCAGCAGCGCTTGGAGCAGCGCAGGGCAGAGCTGAATGAAGCGGCAGCGCGCCGCAATGCCGCTAGCCGAGAGCTCAACCTGGCCAGTCAGGAACTCAACATGACCCGTCCGCTGCTGTCGAGTGGCGCGGTGTCTGAGGTAGAGGTACTGAGATTGCAGCGGGAAGTCTCCCGTGCGAGCGGTGAACGCAATCAGGCCGCGGCACAGGTGTCTCGACTCGAGGCCGCTATTGTAGAGGCGCAGGGCGAGCTGCGGGAGGTTGAAGCCAAGGCGCGGACAGAATGGCGCCAGGAGCTCTCGGCGACCCTGGGTGAGCTTTCGGCGCTGAATGAATCCAGTGAGGGCCTAGAGGATCGTGTCCGCCTGTCCGAGATTCGTTCTCCGGTGGATGGGGTGGTTCAGCGCCTTGCGATCAATACTATCGGGGGTGTCGCCCAGCCTGGCCAGGAAGTGGTGGATATCGTGCCTACCGATGATGCGCTGGTGGTCGAAGCCAAGATTGCGCCTCAGGATATTGCCTTCCTGCGGCCGGGGCTTCCAGCGACCATCAAGCTGACTGCATATGACTTCTCGATATATGGGGGGTTGGAGGCAGAGCTCGAGCACATTAGCGCCGACACCACGACCGATGAAGAGGGTAATACCTACTACCGGGTGCGTGTTCGCACGCAGGACGAAGAGGCCGCCAGTGAGGTGGAAGTCATCCCGGGCATGACCGCTCAGGTGGATATCCTGACGGGTAAGCGCACCGTCATGCAGTTCTTGCTGAAGCCGGTGCTGCGGGCGTGGGGTAACGCGATGGGAGAGCGGTGATGACGCGATACTTGGTCTATCAAGGAAGTAGCGAGGTACCGCGTTGGAGCGATACCTTTAGCGATCTGGAGGTCGTGGCGCCCCATAGTGTATTGGATCATGCGATCAAGGGAGACGTTGCCTGGATCGTTGTCGAGGCCGGTGACTGGACGGGGCTTTGCTCTCGTCTGACGGCCAAGGGTGTGTTGGTGGCGGTGCTGTCGTTCAACCCTTATTCTGCAGAGGCCTATCAGGCCTTTAACGCCGGTGCCAGGGGCTATGTGCACGCGCTGTCCACCCCGGAAGTACTGCGTCAGGTCGATATCGTGGTGCGCCACCGCGGAATCTGGTTATGGCCTGAACTCATGGATAGCCTGGTTGGCGGGGTGTTCAAGGCGATGGGCGGGGCGCCTGCGGTTCATCAGGATGTGCTGGAAGGACTGACCGAGCGAGAGAAGGATGTTGCCCTGGCGGTGGCTGAAGGCCAGAGCAATAAGCTGGTGGCCAGGGAGCTCGGTATCACCGAGCGCACGGTAAAGGCACATCTTGGTGCAGTTTTCCGCAAGCTGGGCGTCAAGGATCGCATGCAGTTGATTTTAAGAATGTCTCGAGATCGTTGACGCATCCCCTTTACGTGAGTTCCACGAAGCCCGAAGACCGCAAGGTGTTCGGGCTTTTCTGTGCCGTGTCGTATACCGCCGTCCGTAAAGTGAACCAGTAGTTCCTGACCGTACGAGGATTTGGCCTAGAAGAAAGATTCGCGTGAGCTTTTTAAGCTGTCGTTATTGGTGTTTGAAAAGTCGTCTATTGGCTATTGAACGGCTGTCTTATGTCGCCTTTGTGAGACCCATAACTCGTACTAAATATGCACTAAAGATTTTTTATCCGCGCATTTACCCGCCACTGACCATCTAGACACTACCGTCACAAAGCCGCGCGCCCTAGTTTGCTCCTTGAATGACTAATCAACAGCAAGACGCAGGGTAGAAACCATGAATATCACTTCTGTTGAAGGTACGGTCTGGATTATCGATGTGACCGGGGAGCGCACACTCGCACGGTCGGGGGACATCCTGTTGCCGGGCCAACGGCTCATGGCCGGAGAAAATGGGCATGCGACAGTGGCGAGCCCAGATGGACAGGGGGCGCTGGATCTGGCTGCAGGTCAGTCGCTTGAGGTTCCTCAGAATGCTGCAGGAGAGGACCTGGTCGTCGAGTTTGATGAAATCCTCCGCTCGCAGGTATCCGCCGACCTTGCTCAGGAAAGCGTCCTCGGTGACAGCCAGCTTGAGGCCTTGCTGACAGCACTAGATGCTGGCGAGGATCCCTTCGATGTTCTTGAGGACCCTGCCGCAGGGCTGGGGGGCGGAGCGGGAGTGAACAACGGGCATTCCTTCGTCCGTTTGCTACGCGTCCTCGAGCAGGTATCGCCCCTCGCATACGACTACGGCCTTAACAGCGGTGACAATCAGGAATTTCCTTTGTTTGTCGGTGATATCGTTGACGGCGATACGGATGAAACTCCTGACAATGGGGTGTCGTTGGGAGGCTTGGTCGGAGGGCCCGACGGAAGCGGACTGGGTGATGGGCTTGAAGGCACGGACGGCTTGCCGCCTGGCATCGATAGTGCCGAGTTGCTGGTGCGTGAGTCGGGATTGACGGGCGGCAGCGATTCGTCCAGTGGTACTGCCCAGCAGGCCAGCAGCTTCACTTTCAGCAGTGTGGATGGGTTGGGTACGCTTGTGGTGGCGGATGTGGCGCTTACGCTCGCGGACCTGCTGGCCTTATCGTCTGGGCCCCAGTCCATCGAATCTCCCCATGGCGCTCTCTGGTTGGATGCATTTGCAGGTGATGGCACAGGCGGAACCGTCTTTTATCACTACGAGTTACTGTCAGCGGTAGACAACGATACCGTTCCAGGGGCGACCGATGCAGGTTTGATCGAGAGCTTTGTGGTGACGGTCACCGACGTGGATGGGGATACTACGACGGGCAGTCTTGACGTGCTCATCCTGGATGATGTGCCTGACGTCACTGTGACAGGCCCTATCATCGTATCGGAAGGTGAAGAGGTCTCAGGGGTTTGGCAAGAGGTAGAAGGCGCTGATGCCATCGTATCGACACAGGTGGTGGTAGAGGGAGTCGCCGGTACTTTTGCGCTGGGTGATGAGATTGAATTGTCGGATGGTGTGCTGGTCATTCATGCAGATGGCACCTGGACGTTTACGGCCACAGACGGGCGCGACCAGACGCTTGAGCGCGCCGTCGAATTCACGATCGTGGCAACGGATGGCGATGGTGATCAGGCCGTGGCAGACCACCGCATTGTGATTCAGGACGCCGCAGAGCCGACCACGCCTGGCGATGGCGGGGATCCTGCTTCGGCCCCTGGAGAGGTGGTGCTCGACGAAGAAGGTCTGCCTGGTGGTGTGATCGGTGGTCCTGGGGACGTCGCTGGGGAAGTCGTCAGTGTCAGTGGGCAGCTGGGATACGACTTCGGCGAGGATGGGCCCGCCACCGGTGGTGGCTTCACATGGTCACTGGAGGGGTTGCCCCAGCTGACGTCGCAAGGCGAACCATTGACCTATCGGCTGGAGGGTGACGGCCAAGTGCTGCTGGCGGAGACGCCGGATGGCGAAGAAGTGTTGCGCGTTGCGGTGACAGATGTTGCGAGCGGCACCTTTGAGGTGGTCTTGTCGGGTCCCCTGGACCATCCGCTAGGCGACACAGAGGACGATATCGTCGTGGCGGTGGGGTATACCGTTACCGACATCGATGGCAGCACTGCAGATGGACAGTTGGATCTGCGTTTGGATGACGACTCACCTGTCGTGAATCTCGCGGTTGATGAAGGCGCGACGGTGGTGGATGGTCAGGTGCTTGCCAGTGAAGGCGAGACCGTCATCGGTTCATGGGCGATTGAGCCGGGCGCCGATGGCGTTGGTGTGATCGAGGTGATGGTCAATGACACGCCGCTGACCTTTACCAGCCTGCCGAATACCAGCGATGAGGTGACGGTAGCGCTGCCCCAAGGTGACCTTACCCTGCGAGGCGATGGCAGCTGGTCCTTTACCGCTGCCACGGGGCTCGATAACTCTCAGGAGCAGGCCGTCAATGTGGTCCTGCGGGTCACCGATGGTGATGGTGACGTCAGCGAAGTCGATATCAGCGCGTCGATTCTCGACGCGGCGGCACCGACCACGCCGACTGACGGTGGGGATCCTGGCGCTGGGCCTGGTGAAGTGGTGCTTGATGAGGATGGTCTTTCGGGTGGCAACGCCGGTGGCGTGGGAGACGTCGCGGGCGAAGCCATTCGGGTCAGCGGGCAACTGGGTTATGACTTTGGTGATGACGGCCCCGCTGCCATTGGCGCTTTCGCGTGGTCGTTGAGTGGGCTGCCTGCGTTGACGTCGATGGGCCAGGAGTTGGTGTATCGCCTGGCCGATGACGGCCAATCGCTTGTGGCTGCCACCGATGCAGGGGTTGAGGTACTGCGTGTGGCGTTGACGGACCTGGCAAGCGGTAGCTTCGAGGTGCTGTTGTCTGGCCCCCTAGATCATCCCCAAAACTCTGAGGAAGACGATCTGTCGATGCGCCTCGGCTATACCTTGACCGACATCGATGGCAGTCAGGCCACGGGTGGCTTGGATATCCGTATCGACGACGACACACCGGTCGCTACGGTCGCACCCGATACCGGCACCCTGGTCGTGGACGGCGTGGTGCAGGCAACGGAGGGGGAGACGGTCACAGGAACATGGAGTATCCAGCCCGGCGCCGATGGTCTTGCCAGTATCGAGGTGTTGGTCAATGGTATGCCGTTGCTGTTTGATCGTCTGCCCGCCGCCAATGAAGAGGCTAGCCTGGCCCTGCCGCAGGGCGAATTGACACTGCGGGGTGATGGTAGCTGGGCGTTTACTGCGGCCGATGGTCTCGATAACTCGGTGGATCAGGTCGTTGACGTGGTGCTGCGCGTGACCGATGGCGACGGTGATATCGTTGAGGTAGATATCAGCGGTGAGGTAAGGGATGCCGCGCGCCCAACGACGCCAACGGATGGCGGCGATCCGGCCGCTGCGCCCGCTGAAGTGGTGCTGGACGAAGACGGCCTGGCGGGGGGAATTGCGGGGGGAGCCGGTGACGTAGCGGGGGAGGCCACCTCGGTGACAGGCCAGCTCGGTTATGACTTTGGTGATGATGGCCCCGCTTCATCCGGAGCGTTTGCCTGGTCGCTGAGCGGCTTGCCGGCATTGACGTCCATGGGACAAGCCGTCGCATTTACCTTGTCCAACGATGGCCAGACGCTAGTGGCCGCCACCCAGGCTGGGGATGAGGTGCTACGCGTCACGCTGACAGACTTGGCGACGGGTGCCTTCGAGGTTCGCTTGGCAGCGCCGATCGATCACGCTGAAACCTCGGTTGAAGATGATGTGTCCCTTAGCCTCGCTTATACCCTGACCGATGTGGATGGCAGTCAGGCGACTGGTGGCCTGGATATTCGTATTGACGATGATATGCCGGTGGCAACGGTGGCGCCTGATGCGGGTACCACAGTGATAGGTGGTGTGATTCAGGCTGACGAGGGTGAAACGGTTACCGGTCAGTGGAGCATCCAGCCGGGCGCCGATGGGCTCGGCAGTATCGACGTATTGATCAATGGTTCGCCGCTGTCCTTTGATCGTTTACCCGCTACCAGTGATGAGGTTTCGCTACCGTTACCACAGGGTGAGTTGACGCTGAAAGGCGATGGAAGCTGGTCATTTACGGCGGCTGTCGGGCTCGACAACTCTGTTGCTCAGACTGTCGATGTGGTGCTGCGGGTGACCGATGCCGATGGCGATGTGGTGGAGATCGACGTCAGTGGTGCCATTAATGATGCTGCGTCTCCCACTACGCCCAGCGACGGTGGCGACCCGAATGCGGCACCTGCCGAGGTCGTGCTGGACGAGGATGGGTTGGCGGGTGGCGTTGCGGGCGGTAATGGTGACGTGCCTGGTGCGGCTACGCTGGTTAGCGGGCAGCTTGGCTACGACTTTGGTGATGATGGCCCTGCTGCCAGCGGGGCCTTTGCGTGGTCATTGACAGGACTACCGGCGTTGACGTCTCAGGGGCAGGCGCTGACCTATCGACTGGCCGATGACGGACAGACTTTGGTGGCCGCCACTCAGGAGGGAACCGAAGTACTTCGGGTGTCCTTGACCGACCTGGCCCTCGGGACCTTTGAGGTCAGCCTGTTGGCTCCCTTGGATCACCCGGAAAACTCGGTCGAGGACGATCTGTCGCTAAGTCTCGGCTATACCTTGACTGACCTTGATGGCAGTCAGGCGACCGGTGGACTGGATATTCGCATTGATGATGACATGCCTGTCGCCTCCGTGGTCGCAGATGAAGGTGTGGACGTGGTTGATGGCGTCATCCAGGCGGATGAAGGCGAGGCAATCTCTGGTCAGTGGAGTATTCAGCCGGGTGCGGATGGCCTTGCCGGAATTGAGGTGGTGATCAATGGGTCGCCTTTGGCGTTCGATCGCCTGCCCGACAGCAGCGATAGCGGGACCCTGACGTTGCCACACGGGCAATTGACCCTGAATGGTGACGGTAGCTGGACCTTTACCGCCGCTACCGGGCTCGACAACTCGGTGGGCCAGCTGGTTGACGTCGTGCTTCGGGTCACCGATGGCGATGGCGATGTGACGGAAATTGATATCTCCGGTGAGGTGCTTGACGCCGCTAGGCCAACGACACCGTCTGACGGTGGTGATCCGGCAGCGGGTCCCGGCCAGATAGTGCTGGATGAGGATGGACTGGCAGGCGGTATTGCCGGGGGGGATGGTGATGTCGCTGGAGAAGCCACCCAGATTTCCGGGCAGCTGGGCTATGACTTTGGCGATGATGGCCCCGCTCGGGATGGTGCGTTCACCTGGTCTCTTGATGGGTTGCCGGTGCTCACCTCCTTGGGTGAGTCGGTGGTGTATCGTCTGGCGGACAATGGCTGGACCGTTATTGCCGAGACGGCGTCTGGCGATGAGGTGCTTCGGGTCGCGCTTACCGACATGACGACTGGCGATTTTGAGGTCACGTTGTCCGCTGTTGTCGATCATCCTCAGAACTCGATCGAAGATAGCCTATCCCTTGCGGTCGACTATACGTTGACCGACCTGGATGGTAGCACGGCGACGGGAACGCTCGACGTGGTTGTCAATGACGATACTCCCACAGCGTCTGTCACGACGTCCGATGGTACCGAGATTGCCGGGACGATTGAGGTCGATGAAGGTGCGACCATCTCTGGCCAGTGGGCTATCGCGGGTGGCGCTGATGGCTTGGCTGCCGTCGATGTTGTGGTAAATGGCACGTCCTTGCCGTTCACGGCTCTTCCTGGGCCGGCTGATGAGGGAGTGCTGACGTTACCCCAGGGTGATTTGACCCTCAGGGGTGATGGCAGCTGGTCCTTCACTGCGGCCACTGGATTGGATAATTCCAGCCCGCAGGAGGTCAATGTTGTATTGAACGTCACGGACAGCGACGGTGATGTGGTGATGATCGACATCAGCGGGCAGATTCGCGATGTGGCTACGCCGACAACGCCGACGGATGGCGGAGACCCGGCAGCGGCTCCCGCTGAGGTAGTCCTGGATGAGGATGGCTTGGTCGGTGGCAATGCCGGCGGTGACGGCGATGTGACAGGTGAGACGACGTTGGTGAGCGGCCTGCTCGGGTATGAGTTTGGCGATGACGGCCCAGCTGCCAATGGTGCCTTCACTTGGTCAGTGAGCGGTCTGCCGGAGCTGACATCTGACGGCGAAACACTGGTCTACCGTTTGGACGATGATGGGCAGACGTTGCTTGCGGAATCCTCCAGTGGCGATGAAGTGCTGCGCGTCGCCTTGACGGATGTGGTCGCCGGCACCTTCGAAGTCAGCCTGTCCGGCCCGCTCGACCATACTGAATCGCTTACTGAGGATGATCTGGCATTTTCAGTGAGCTACACCGTCACTGACATCGACGGCAGCACCGCGGATGGGCACCTGGACATTCGTATCGATGATGATACGCCGGTCGCATCGGTGACGCCGGACGCCGGCACGATAGTTGACAATGGCGTTATTCAGACCGAAGAAGGCGCCACTGTCACCGGTGTCTGGTCAATCCAGCCGGGTGGCGATGGTCTTGGCGCGATCGAAGTGTTAGTCAACGGCTCTCCGCTCTCCGTTGTCAGCCTGCCAGGTCCCGGTGAGTCCACCGTATTGCCCCTTGCTCAGGGTGAACTCACCGTCAATGGTGACGGAGGATGGTCGTTCACCGCCGCCAAGGGGCTCGATAACTCGTTGGATCAGCGAATTGATGTAGTCCTCAGAGTCATCGATGGTGACGGTGATGTCGTGGAAGTCGATATCAGCGGTGAGATACAGGACGCCGCAGCGCCGACGACACCTACGGACGGTGGTGATCCGGGCGCTGCGCCAGCGGAAGTGGTGCTGGATGAGGAGGGCCTGCCGGGCGGCATCGCCGGTGGACCAGAGGACGTGGCGGGTGAGAGTACCCGTTCCTCAGGGCTCCTCGGTTATGATTTCGGAGAGGATGGTCCGGCTAGCAGCGGTGCCTTCAGCTGGTTACTGTCGGATTTGCCGTCGCTGACTTCTATGGGGCAGGCATTGACCTATCGGTTGGCCGATGACGGTCAGACGTTGGTTGCTGAGACGCCAACGGGAGAGGCGATCCTCACTGTTGCTGTGACAGACCTTGCTACAGGCGCCTTTGAGGTCACGTTGACAGGACCGTTGGATCATCCGGTGAGTTCGGTGGAAGACGACCTGGCCTTTACGGTGGGCTATACGCTCACGGATCTGGATGGTAGCACGGCGACCGGCGAGCTCGACCTACGTATTGATGACGACTCTCCCGTGGCCTCTATTACCCCGGATGACAATGTCAACGTGGTGGACGACGTGATTCAGACGGCTGAGGGCGAATCCGTCACCGGTAGTTGGGTCGTTGACGCTGGTGCCGATGGTCTTGGCGCTATCGAAGTGGTGGTCAACGGCTCGCCCTCGACGTTCACCCGGCTTCCTGCCATCGATGAAACGACGACGATCAGCTTGCCTCAGGGCGAACTGGTGATCGCTGGTGACGGTCAGTGGATCTTTACGGCCGCCACAGGCCTGGACAATTCAAGCGATCAGCGCGTCGATGTCGTG
This sequence comes from Halomonas sp. DP5Y7-2, assembly GCF_019802025.1. Taxonomy (NCBI): domain Bacteria; kingdom Pseudomonadati; phylum Pseudomonadota; class Gammaproteobacteria; order Oceanospirillales; family Halomonadaceae; genus Halomonas; species Halomonas sp. DP5Y7-2. The sequence continues at coordinate 98,897 of NZ_JAHVHY010000007.1, forward strand.
CTCCGAGTGACTGATGGCGACGGCGACGTCACCGAAATCGATATCAGCGCAGATATTGCGGATGCGGCTACACCTACAACGCCCACGGATGGAGGCGACCCTGCAGCCGGACCGGGAGAAGTTGTCCTAGATGAGGATGGCCTGGAGGGGGGCATCGTTGGCGGAGACGGCGATGTACCCGGACGGGTCACCTTGGTAAGTGGTGTCCTGGGTTACGACTTTGGTGATGATGGCGCGGCCGGCACTGGGGCATTCAGTTGGTCGACCTCGGGGCTTCCTGCGTGGACGTCAGCAGGCGAAGCTCTTAGCTATTCACTTGCCGACGATGGACTGGTACTCCTGGCGTCAACCGCTTCCGGCAGCGAGGTGTTACGCATCGCCCTGGTAGATGTGGCGACCGGCGCTTTTGAGGTTACCCTTTCAGGGCCGCTCGATCATCCGGTCAATACGACGGAGGATGATCTTGCCCTGTCCGTCGGCTATGTCGTGACCGACCTGGATGGCAGCACGGCCAACGGCGAACTGGAGGTGCGCATTGATGACGACACTCCGGGGCCAATCGTCGCGGAGTCCGGCATTATCAGTGAGGATACCCGTGGGTCGCTGGGCTTGGATGGTGGGTATGGAGCAGACGGCTCTGGTGAGTCTATCGGTTTTCAGGAGGGCATTGATGGTACGCCCGTTCTTGACATCCAAGGCAACATCATTCTGTTCAACGGCGACGCCTTAGGCTGGCAGTTGTCTGCTGATGGGAAAGAACTGGTTGCCCTCACGAGTGATGGCGCTATCGGCTTCCGAGTGGTGCTGGATGAGGCCAACGATAGGTATCTCTTGCAGACTGAGGACGGGGAGCGTTCCTTCTTCACGCGTCTGGCTGTCCCTATCGACGGTGTCGACACGGTCACCGGGGGCACTGAGGCTATTCTCGATCTTGGAGACCCCGATCTGGACTCTCAGGTGGTGTATTCCGCCACCAACGGAGTGTCTCTGCTGGACGGTGGGCTAGTTGTGGGGGCCGGGCAGATCAGCGACGGCGATTTGGTCCGAATTGACATGGTAGAAGGTGCCTCACGTGGTTCGACCGGTGTTACCTGGGATAGCGCGATCCGTGTCGGCGCGTTCAGTCAGACGATCCACGTCGATGGGGTCGCCAATGCGAGAGCTACGTTGATTCTAACGGCTGAGGAGTTCACTCCCGGCGGCGGTACTCCCAATGATCTTGCGCTGGGAGCCGACGATTTACGGATTTTGGATGGGCGCGGGATTGATGTATCCAACGAGGTTCGAATAACGGAGACCACCGAAGGTCTTAGGGTTGAAGGTATCCAAGATGGTTGGACCTTCGTGTTGGTTCGTCTCGAGGGCATGCAGTCGGTCACGATCAAGGAGGGCAACGGTGAGCCCTTCCGATTGGGCGATGTCGAGATTGTCCGTGGTGCCGCTCCGGGTGATGCCTACCTCAATCTGGGGTTAACGGCCACTGATGGTGATGGTGATCAGACCTCAGGTGAGTTGGCGCTTGTTGTGCCTGGCGCAGGTGAGTTCGTTGTGGCGAGCAATGCCAACAACACCATCACCACCAGTGGTGGGGATGATGTGGTCATTGCCGATACGGGCGGCTCTTTTGTCATTGTGAACCCTGCGGGAAATTACAACCTGTCTTTCATACTTGATTCATCAGACAGTATGCTTGCAGAGGTTGATACGTTGCGTCCCGATGGGGCGGGTAACTATACACGTCTGGAACTGTTGCAGGCGGCCATGGTTCGACAGTTGGAGACGTTGGCTGATTTCGAAGGGATCGTGAACCTCCAATTGGTCGATTTTGATTCACGGGCTCGTACTCCTATCATTTTTGATGACTTTGACCGTGACAACCTCGCTGATGCCGTGAGCTACGTTATGGGTATGGAAGCATCAGGTACCACCAACTTCGAGTCAGCGATGCGCGCAGGTAGGAACTTCCTGAGAGATATGGCGAAGGTGAATAGCTACGAGTCAACGGCTATTTTTGTCACCGACGGTCGTCCTGTCGCCTGGATAGATGACAATGGTGATATTGTAATACCTGATCCGCTACAGGAGGGTACGCTGACGGCTATGGAGGAGGCTGTTGGGGTTTACAAAGAATTGTTGGAATACGCTGACTCTGTACACGGTATAGGTATTGGCGACGATAGTCTTGTCGATTACATCCGGTATTTCGACAATACAGATGTGTTGGGAGAGGATGTCGAACTTACACTTCTGGACGGCAATGTCTTCACTGGTACGGCTGGTGAGGCGGATATCGTAAATACAGAGGAGGGGCTCAACCTTGCCTTGGATACTGGTTCCAGTGAGTCTGGTCTTGAACCGTTAGGTAATGACTTAGTCTTTGCCGGAGCAGGGGATGACCTCGTGTTTGGCGATACGGTAAATTCTGACGCTCTCACTTGGACAGACGGGGATACCGGAGAGGTATTCCTGGCCGGCGAGCATGACGGAATGGGATATCTAGGCCTCTATGAGTTCCTGAAATGGTCCGCGGAGCATGGCGATGGTGAGCCTCTTAATCAGGATGAGATAAAGCGTTATGTCCTTGATAATGTCGATGAACTCATGAACTTGAGTCGACAGGATGGGGGTAACGACACGCTGTATGGGCAAGGGGGGAATGATGTCTTGATTGGCGCCGCGGGGCAGGATGTTCTTGTCGGAGGCCGGGGCGATGACGTGATGTGGGGCGGCTTGGGACAGGATAGTTTTGTGTGGGAGGATGGTGACATCGTCCCGGATGTTCCCGAGGTGGACCGTATTGAAGACTTTGTGCTTGGTTCGGATGACGAGGCCGATAGACTTGATCTCAGTGGCATTCTGAGCGATGGCGCTGCAGCGGATATCTCAAGTTATCTTGTCGCCGTTAACGAAGGAGATACGCTCGTCCTCAAGGTGAAGTCTGATGGTGGGATTGATGCTTCTGGAAGCAATGCTGACCTGACGATTGAGCTGGCAGGTTTGGGGGGCAGTGGGACGGGGGGTGACATCCTTCAGCGAATGCTGGACGACGGACAGTTGATCGTTGAGTAGCGAGCCAAAGAGGTAAATGGAAGGGGCCTGATGATCAGGCCCCTTTTTTTATGAAGGGCAAGGGGCCTTGTTTGTGGTCCAGTTGATTCGACTTTTCTGGTAACTGGAATAGATGTTGATCTAAGAAAATTGCTGTTGAAATGCTATTTTGCCGAATCGGTTGTGTGCGGCTAAAAATGGAAAAGCTAGTCCTTAAGTACAGTGTGGTTTCGCATATTCCTTACTTATCTTGTTGGTAACTAATGAAGGCCATAGAAGATAAGGAAAGGCACATGGAAGATGCAGTTATTGTAGCGATTGTTGGTGAGGCGTGGATTCGTGATGCCTCTGGAAATACTCGCCATGCAAGAATCGGAGATCGCTTGGATGGTGACTGCGTACTGATCACTGGAGTCGCTAGCTCTGCTACTGTCGATACCGGGAATGGAAGCCTCCCTCTGGTTCTGGAGGCTAGCCAGCAGCTCAGTCTGCCGACATCTCAAGGCGATGCCGAAAACGATGTTTTCGGCGAGCCTCTGGATGAGGAGCAGTTGGATAAACTACTGAACGCCTTGGATTCTTCAAATGATTCTAACAGCGACCTTGCCCCTCAAGCAGGTTCTGTTGGCGCGGGCGGAGGAGGGAACGAGGGGCACGGGTTTGTAAGACTCCTGCGTATCGTGGAGCAAGTCAGTCCTCTGGAGTATGCCTTCAATGGTTTAGTCGGCGATGATATTTCTCCCAGGGCTGGCGGTGCGAATACCCATGACGGGGACACTGAAAATCGTCGTGATGAGACCCCACCTAGGTCTCTAGGTCTGAACGTTGTATTAGATGAAGATGGGTTGCCTGGAGGTATTGCGGGCGGTCCGGAGGATGTGCCAGGCATTGCTGTCTTTGTGACAGGCACACTTGGGTATCGCTTCGGTGCCGATGGGCCTAATGCCAGTCAGGCCTTTACCTGGACCACTGCTGGTCTGCCCAGCGTGACCAGCGGTGGTGAAGCGGTCACCTGGTCGGTGTCCGGCGACGGTCTTACCCTGAGCGGTACCGACGCCTCTGGCAATGCGGTGTTGACGGTTGAGGTCACCAATGTTGTTACCGGAGCTTATGAAGCTACTCTGCGTCAGGGGCTGGATCACAGTGACCCAGCGGTAGAGGATGATATCGATCTTGTTCTTAAGTTTACGATTACTGATGGAGATGGTGACAGTGTCAGTGGCTCCCTCAAGCTGACCGTCGATGACGATATACCGGTAGTGAGCATCACCGGTCCTGACGAAGCCGATCCGGACGGCGGTCTGAGCGGTAGCTGGACGTCTTCCGGCGGTGGCGATGGTCAGGGTGAGGTGGTGATCACCGTGCCCGGCGACACCACCGAGTATGCGCCTGGTGATGACATCACGACCGATGGTGGCGTGCTGGTGGTCAACCCGGATAACACCTGGACCTACACCCCGGACAGCGGTGACGAGGGCGGCGAACTGCCGGGCTTCGTGATCAGCGTGACCGACGGCGATGGTGACGTGGTCACCGGCAGCTACACGCCGCCGTCACCCGACACTGTGCCGACGACTCCGGACTCCGATGGCGATCCTGCCACGCTGGCACCGGTATCGACCCTGGACGAAGACGGTCTGCCGGGCGGTATTGCCGGCGGTATCGAGGACGTGGCCGGCGAAGCGGTCACGGCCACCGGCAGCCTGGGCTATGACTTCGGTGATGACGGGGCGGCCAGCAGCGACGCCTTTAGCTGGAACACCAGCGGTCTGCCCAGCGTGACCAGCGGTGGTGAAGCGGTCACCTGGTCGGTGTCCGACGACGGTCTGACCCTGAGCGGTACCGACGCCTCTGGCGACACGGTGCTGACCGCGGTGGTGACCGACGTGGCCACCGGTGCCTACGAGGCGACCTTGCACCAAGGGCTGGATCATAGCGACGACAGCAAGGAAGACGATATCACTCTGTCGCTGGGTTACACCGTGACCGACAGCGATGGCTCGACGGCGGAGGGTTCGCTCACGCTGACCGTCGACGACGATATGCCGGTGGTCAGCATCACCGGTCCTGACGAAGCCGATCCTGACGGCGGTCTGAGCGGTGGCTGGACGACCTCCGGCGGTGGCGATGGTCAGGGTGAGGTGGTGATTACCGTGCCCGGCGACACCACCGAGTATGCGCCTGGTGATGACATCACGACCGATGGTGGCGTGCTGGTGGTCAACCCGGATAATACCTGGACCTACACCCCGGACAGCGGTGACGAGGGCGGGGAACTGCCGGGCTTCGTGATCAGCGTGACCGATGGCGATGGTGACGTGGTCACCGGCAGCTACACGCCGCCAGCACCCGACACCGTGCCGACGACCCCGGACTCCGATGGCGATCCTGCCACGCTGGCACCGGTATCGACCCTGGACGAAGACGGTCTGCCGGGCGGTATTGCCGGCGGTATCGAGGACGTGGCCGGTGAAGCGGTCACGGCCAGCGGCAGCCTGGGCTATGACTTTGGTGATGACGGGGCGGCCAGCAGCGGCGCCTTTAGCTGGAACACCAGTGGTCTGCCCAGCGTGACCAGCGGTGGTGAAGCGGTCACCTGGTCGGTGTCCGACGACGGTCTGACCCTGAGCGGTACCGACGCCTCTGGCGACACGGTGCTGACCGCGGTGGTGACCGACGTGGCCACCGGTGCCTACGAGGCGACCTTGCACCAAGGGCTGGATCACAGCGACGACAGCAAGGAAGACGATATCACTCTGTCGCTGGGTTACACCGTGACCGATAGTGATGGCTCGACGGCGGAGGGTTCGCTCACGCTGACCGTCGATGACGATATGCCGGTGGTGAGCATCACCGGTCCTGACGAAGCCGATCCGGACGGCGGTCTGAGCGGTGGCTGGACGACCTCCGGCGGTGGCGATGGTCAAGGTGAGGTGGTGATTACCGTGCCCGGCGACACCACCGAGTATGCACCTGGTGATGACATCACGACCGATGGTGGCGTGTTGGTGGTCAACCCGGATAACACCTGGACCTACACCCCGGACAGCGGTGACGAGGGCGGCGAACTGCCGGGCTTCGTGATCAGCGTGACCGACGGCGATGGTGACGTGGTCACCGGCAGCTACACGCCGCCTGGCGTGGACACCGTGCCGACGACCCCGGACTCCGATGGCGATCCTGCCACGCTGGCACCGGTATCGACCCTGGACGAAGACGGTCTGCCGGGCGGTATTGCCGGCGGTATCGAGGACGTGGCCGGCGAAGCGGTCACGGCCACCGGCAGCCTGGGCTATGACTTTGGTGATGACGGGGCGGCCAGCAGCGGCGCCTTTAGCTGGAACACCAGTGGTCTGCCCAGCGTGACCAGCGGTGGTGAAGCGGTCACCTGGTCGGTGTCCGACGACGGTCTGACCCTGAGCGGTACCGACGCCTCTGGCGACACGGTGCTGACCGCGGTGGTGACCGACGTGGCCACCGGCGCCTACGAGGCGACCTTGCACCAAGGGCTGGATCATAGCGACGACAGCAAGGAAGACGATATCACTCTGTCGCTGGGTTACACCGTCACCGATAGCGACGGTTCCACTGCCCACGGCAGCCTGGCCTTGGTGATCGACGACGATATGCCGGTAGTGAGCATCACCGGTCCTGACGAAGCCGATCCGGACGGTGGTCTGAGCGGTGGCTGGACGACCTCCGGCGGTGGCGATGGCCAGGGTGAGGTGGTGATCACCGTGCCCGGCGACACCACCGAGTATGCGCCCGGCACGCCTATCGACACGGGCACCGGTACCTTGACCGTCAACCCGGATAACACCTGGACCTACACCCCGGACAGCGGTGACGAGGGCGGCGAACTGCCGGGCTTCGTGATCAGCGTGACCGACGGCGATGGTGACGTGGTCACCGGCAGCTACACGCCGCCTGGCGTGGACACTGTGCCGACGACTCCGGACTCCGATGGCGATCCTGCCACGCTGGCACCGGTATCGACCCTGGACGAAGACGGTCTGCCGGGCGGTATTGCCGGCGGTATCGAGGACGTGGCCGGCGAAGCGGTCACGGTCACCGGCAGCCTGGGCTATGACTTCGGTGATGACGGGGCGGCCAGCAGCGGCGCCTTTAGCTGGAACACCAGTGGTCTGCCCAGCGTGACCAGCGGTGGTGAAGCGGTCACCTGGTCGGTGTCCGACGACGGTCTGACCCTGAGCGGTACCGACGCCTCTGGCGACACGGTGCTGACCGCGGTGGTGACCGACGTGGCCACCGGTGCCTACGAGGCGACCTTGCACCAAGGGCTGGATCATAGCGACGACAGCAAGGAAGACGATATCACTCTGTCGCTGGGTTACACCGTCACCGATAGCGACGGTTCCACTGCCGACGGCAGCCTGGCGTTGGTGATCGACGACGATATGCCGGTGGTGAGCATCACCGGTCCTGACGAAGCCGATCCGGACGGCGGTCTGAGCGGTGGCTGGACGACCTCCGGCGGTGGCGATGGTCAGGGTGAGGTGGTGATCACCGTGCCCGGCGACACCACCGAGTATGCGCCCGGTACGCCCATCGACACGGGTACCGGTACCTTGACCGTCAACCCGGATAACACCTGGACCTACACCCCGGACAGCGGTGACGGGGGCGGCGAACTGCCTGGCTTCGTGATCAGCGTGACCGACGGCGATGGTGACGTGGTCACCGGCAGCTACACGCCGCCTGGCGTGGACACCGTGCCGACGACCCCGGACTCCGATGGCGATCCTGCCACGCTGGCACCGGTATCGACCCTGGACGAAGACGGTCTGCCGGGCGGTATTGCCGGCGGTATCGAGGACGTGGCCGGTGAAGCGGTCACGGCCAGCGGCAGCCTGGGCTATGACTTTGGTGATGACGGGGCGGCCAGCAGCGGCGCCTTTAGCTGGACCACCAGCGGTCTGCCCAGCGTGACCAGCGGTGGTGAAGCGGTTACCTGGTCGGTGTCCGACGACGGTCTGACCCTGAGCGGTACCGACGCCTCTGGCGACACGGTGCTGACCGCGGTGGTGACCGACGTGGCCACCGGTGCCTACGAGGCGACCTTGCACCAAGGGCTGGATCACAGCGACGACAGCAAGGAAGACGATATCACCCTGTCGCTGGGTTACACCGTCACCGACAGTGATGGCTCGACGGCGGAGGGTTCGCTCACGCTGACCGTCGATGACGATATGCCGGTGGTGAGCATCACCGGTCCTGACGAAGCCGATCCTGACGGTGGTCTGAGCGGTGGCTGGACCACCTCCGGCGGTGGCGATGGTCAAGGTGAAGTGGTGATCACCGTGCCCGGCGACACCACCGAGTATGCACCCGGCACGCCGATCGACACGGGCACCGGTACCTTGACCGTCAACCCGGATAATACCTGGACCTACACCCCGGACAGCGGTGACGAGGGCGGCGAACTGCCGGGCTTCGTGATCAGCGTGACCGACGGCGATGGTGACGTGGTCACCGGCAGCTACACGCCGCCGGCACCCGACACCGTGCCGACGACCCCGGACTCCGATGGCGATCCTGCCACGCTGGCACCGGTATCAACCCTGGACGAAGACGGTCTGCCGGGCGGTGTTGCCGGCGGTATCGAGGACGTGGCCGGCGAAGCGGTCACGGCCACCGGCAGCCTGGGCTATGACTTCGGTGATGACGGGGCGGCCAGCAGCGGCGCCTTTAGCTGGAACACCAGTGGTCTGCCCAGCGTGATCAGCGGTGGTGAAGCGGTCACCTGGTCGGTGTCCGACGACGGCCTGACCCTGAGCGGTACCGACGCCTCTGGCGACACGGTGCTGACCGCGGTGGTGACCGACGTGGCCACCGGCGCCTACGAGGCGACCTTGCATCAAGGGCTGGATCACAGCGACGACAGCAAGGAAGACGATATCACTCTGTCGCTGGGTTACACCGTGACCGATAGCGACGGTTCCACTGCCGACGGCAGCCTGGCCTTGGTGATCGATGACGATATGCCGGTGGTGAGCATCACCGGTCCTGACGAAGCCGATCCGGACGGCGGTCTGAGCGGTGGCTGGACGACCTCTGGCGGTGGCGATGGTCAGGGTGAGGTGGTGATTACCGTGCCCGGCGACACCACCGAGTATGCACCCGGTACGCCCATCGACACGGGCTCCGGTACCTTGACCGTCAACCCGGATAATACCTGGACCTACACCCCGGACAGCGGTGACGAGGGCGGCGAACTGCCGGGCTTCGTGATCAGCGTGACCGATGGCGATGGTGACGTGGTCACCGGCAGCTACACGCCGCCTGGCGTTGACACCGTGCCGACGACCCCGGACGCCGATGGCGATCCTGCCACGCTGGCACCGGTATCGACCCTGGACGAAGACGGTCTGCCGGGCGGTATTGCCGGCGGTATTGAGGACGTGGCCGGTGAAGCGGTGACGGCCACCGGCAGCCTGGGCTATGACTTCGGTGATGACGGGGCGGCCAGCAGCGGCGCCTTTAGCTGGAACACCAGTGGTCTGCCCAGCGTGACCAGCGGTGGTGAAGCGGTCACCTGGTCGGTGTCCGACGACGGTCTGACCCTGAGCGGTACCGACGCCTCTGGTGACACGGTGCTGACCGCGGTGCTGACCGACGTGGCCACCGGCGCCTACGAGGCGACCTTGCACCAAGGGCTGGATCATAGCGACGACAGCAAGGAAGACGATATCACTCTGTCGCTGGGTTACACCGTCACCGATAGCGACGGTTCCACTGCCGACGGCAGCCTGGCCTTGGTGATCGACGACGATATGCCGGTGGTCAGCATCACCGGTCCTGACGAAGCGGATCCGGACGGCGGTCTGAGCGGTGGCTGGACGACCTCCGGCGGTGGCGATGGTCAGGGTGAGGTGGTGATCACCGTGCCCGGCGACACCACCGAGTATGCACCCGGTACGCCCATCGACACGGGCACCGGTACCTTGACCGTCAACCCGGATAACACCTGGACCTACACCCCGGACAGCGGTGACGAGGGCGGCGAACTGCCGGGCTTCGTGATCAGCGTGACCGATGGCGATGGTGACGTGGTCACCGGCAGCTACACGCCGCCTGGCGTGGACACCGTGCCGACGACCCCGGACGCCGATGGCGATCCTGCCACGCTGGCACCGGTATCGACCCTGGACGAAGACGGTCTGCCGGGCGGTATTGCCGGCGGTATCGAGGACGTGGCCGGCGAAGCGGTCACGGCCACCGGCAGCCTGGGCTATGACTTTGGTGATGATGGGGCGGCCAGCAGCGGCGCCTTTAGCTGGAACACCAGTGGTCTGCCCAGCGTGACCAGCGGTGGTGAAGCGGTTACCTGGTCGGTGTCGGACGACGGTCTGACCCTGAGCGGTACCGACGCCTCTGGCGACACGGTGCTGACCGCGGTGGTGACCGACGTGGCCACCGGCGCCTACGAGGCGACCTTGCACCAAGGGCTGGATCACAGCGACGACAGCAAGGAAGACGATATCAACCTGTCGCTGGGTTACACCGTCACCGATAGCGACGGTTCCACTGCCGACGGCAGCCTGGCCTTGGTGATCGATGACGATATGCCGGTGGTGAGCATCACCGGTCCTGACGAAGCCGATCCGGACGGTGGTCTGAGCGGTGGCTGGACGACCTCCGGCGGTGGCGATGGTCAAGGTGAGGTGGTGATTACCGTGCCCGGCGACACCACCGAGTATGCGCCTGGTGATGACATCACGACCGATGGTGGCGTGTTGGTGGTCAACCCGGATAACACCTGGACCTACACCCCGGACAGCGGTGACGAGGGCGGCGAACTGCCGGGCTTCGTGATCAGCATGACCGACGGCGATGGTGACCTGGTCACCGGCAGCTACACGCCGCCTGGCGTGGACACCGTGCCGACGACCCCGGACTCCGATGGCGATCCTGCCACGCTGTCACCGGTATCGACCCTGGACGAAGACGGTCTGCCGGGCGGTATTGCCGGCGGTATCGAGGACGTGGCCGGTGAAGCGGTCACGGCCACCGGCAGCCTGGGCTATGACTTCGGGGATGACGGGGCGGCCAGCAGCGGCGCCTTTAGCTGGAACACCAGTGGTCTGCCCAGCGTGACCAGCGGTGGTGAAGCGGTTACCTGGTCGGTGTCGGACGACGGTCTGACCCTGAGCGGTACCGACGCCTCTGGCGACACGGTGCTGACCGCGGTGGTGACCGACGTGGCCACCGGCGCCTACGAGGCGACCTTGCACCAAGGGCTGGATCACAGCGACGACAGCAAGGAAGACGATATCACCCTGTCGCTGGGTTACACCGTGACCGACAGCGATGGCTCGACTGCGGAGGGTTCGCTTACGCTGGCCGTCGACGATGACAGTCCGACTATCACTATGTCGGTTGATGGAGGGGCCAAGAGTGTAGTGGAAGGTACCGTCATTACCGGTAAATGGTCATACGACCCTGGAGCCGATGGAAGTGCCAAGGAAATTGTAGGTAGGGTGCCGACGGAAAACGGATTCCGTGTCTTTGCACTGGGCGAAGAGGTGGTGACAGAAACAGGAACCTTAGTGGTGGATGCCGACGGAACTTGGACATTCACTGCGTTGCCGGGACTTGACCAAACCACGAAGCCAACTCTCGAATTTACTCTGGAGCGTCCGGATGCCGACGGTGATGTCGCGGCCAACACTCTGATAGTGGATATCATTGATGGTTCGGTACCGGTCACGCCAGACTCTGACGGAGATCCGGATACGGGGTCAGCTGCGGTGACGGTGGACGAGATGAAGCTTTCAGGAGGAAGCGATAGCGCGACGACCAATCTTGCTTTTGATTATGGCCCTGATGGCGCAGCTGAGAACGAGGCGTTCAAATGGGATCTCAGTACCCTGGACAGCATTACCAGTCGTGACAAGCCGGTCGTTTTCACTGTCAGCGACGATGGCATGTCGGTGTTCGGCGAGGCCGATGGTACTCGGGTGTTGACCATTACCCTGACAGATGCCTCCCAGGGCGATGTCAGCGTGATGTTGTCAGATCCGATCGATCATCCCACTGACGGTGGCAACGACCTGACATTGACGGTGGGTTACACCATCACTGATAAAGATGGGTCGCAGGCGAATGGTGTGCTTGATGTCACGGTCCTTGATGACGGCCCCTCTATCGGTGTCATTGACCTCGGTAGAAGTGCAGTGAGGCCGCAGGCCTTGCTGTTAGAAGATGAAGAGCCACTACTACCTGTGGAGCTTGCGGCTGAGCTAGAGGATGAACCCAGCTATAGCGCGTTGGTGGCGATCGATGAGGAGGGTGTGGCTCTCGATATCGGCGAGCTTCTGGATGATCTAGACCACCTCGAGGGCGGTGAACAGGTTCTCGCCGTGCCGAACGGCGGTGATACTGTCTTGCATGTCAAACTCGATGGAGGTCTTAGCCAAGATGGCAGCAATGCGGATCTACAGGTAACTCTGCCAGGTATCGCGATGGAAGGGGATAGTGATGCCTTCCTTGCCAGACTATTGGAGTCTTCGCAGACAGGCATTGAATAAAGGCTAAAGGCCTTACAAAGAAAGCGCTCGGCCTCGGAGGCCGGGCGCTTTTTTTTGTGGAGGGACAAGCGTGGAATGAGACTGGAAACCATCGATGTAGAGTAGGGGAGGGAGGCGGCTTCCCTCACCCTGATAACTCGATGAACCAAGCATTAGACGGATAGTGGCCTGCGCCTACAGGAGGGTCGTGACGAAATGGCCGCCACCGATACCGAGTGCTGCTGTTACACTACAGATAGACGTTGAATCATATGCGACACCATCCGGCTTGAGTGATCGGCTGCCTGGATCAGGAACTCCTCGAACGACAGGTGATTGTCTCCTTGTCCGGCAATGTCCGACAGCGCGCGAATCACGACGAAGGGGCACTGGTAGAGGTGGCAGGTTTGGGCGATGGCAGCGGCTTCCATCTCGGCTGCCAGCATGGCAGGGAAGCGAGCGCGGGTCCGGGCGACCAGATCGGGGCATGCCATGAACACATCCCCGGTGGCGATCAGCCCTTCAGTGACGTTGACTTCACCCATGGCTTCAATGGACTCTCTGGCAACAGCGACCAACCGTGCGTCGGGAAGGTAGGCCGCCGGCATGCCTGGTACCTGGCCCGCTTCATAGCCAAACACCATCGCATCGACGTCGTGGTGCCTGACTTCACGTGAAATCACGATATCGCCAATCGACAGGCCCTCTCCAAAGCCGCCGGCGGATCCGGTGTTGATGACCGCCTCGGGCGCATACTGTTCCAGCAGTTGGGTAGTACCCACCGCAGCATTGACCTTGCCAATTCCCGATTGCAGCAGGACAACGTTCATACCGTGCAGGCGGCCCGTGTGAAAGGTAGAGCCCGCATGCGACCTGGTCTCCCTGTCCTCCAGTTGGGAGGCAAGCTGCGCGACCTCTTGAGCCATGGCCCCGATGATTCCGATGCGTTGCATGGTAGTCCTTAGTCGTTTGTTCCAATAAAAGGGGATGCGTTGCCAGGAAGTCGGGGCCTGCGTATTCAGCTCATGCAGCACAGACCTTGCTATCGAGCGCTGGGCGAGGGGGCACGACACCTGCTCCCCAAGCCCTTGAGCGAGTCTGCGGTCTCTTCCTGGGCCCGTAAAAGGTGCGCTCAGCCGTCGTTAGCGGTCTGGCCGTCGTGGATATCGGCTGCCATTAACGTATTTTCCAGCAAGCTTGCCACGGTCATAGGGCCAACGCCGCCGGGCACGGGGGTGATGTGAGCGGCTCTGCGTGCCGCCTCCTCGAAGTCAACGTCTCCGACAAGACTGCCGTCATCCTGACGATTGATACCCACATCGATGACGATGGCGTCGTCGCGAACCCATTCGCCTTTCACCAGTCCCGGCTTGCCAACGGCGACCACCAGCAACTCAGCGCTTCGAACGTGCTGCTCCAGGTCACGGGTGAAACGATGGCAGACGGTCGTGGTGCAGCCTGCCAGCATGAGTTCCAGCGCCATGGGGCGTCCGACGATGTTGGACGCGCCAACAACGGTGGCATTGAGACCGCGTACCGACAGGCCGCTATGATGGAGGAGGGTCATCACCCCTTTGGGTGTGCAGGGGCGCAGAAGCGGCAGACGTTGAGCCAGTCTGCCCAGATTGTAGGGATGAAAGCCGTCCACGTCCTTGCTGGGCAAGATGCGCTCCAGAATGGGCCTGGCGTCGAGGTGTTCGGGGAGCGGAAGTTGAACGAGGATGCCGTCGATGGAGCGATCCGCGTTGAGCTGGTCCACCAGGGACTCCAGCTCCTGTTGGCTGGTGGATGCAGGCAACGCGTGCTGAACGGAGGAGATGCCAGCCTGCTCGCAGGCACGATGTTTATTGCGCACATACACATGGGAGGCGGGATCATCGCCGACCAGAACCACTGCAAGGCCTGGCGTCCGCCCGCCGGCTTGGCGGCGTGTCTCGACTTGGCGAGCAACCTGCTGGCGGACGGTGGCGGCAATGGACTTGCCATCGATGAGCTGGGCGGACATTGGCTTCCCTCAAAGTACGAATGAATGGGCGGTGGAAGGAGTGGGCACGGATTTTCGCATGCCGGGGCGGTCAGGCAAAGCAGAAGCCCGTTGGTGGACAGGAAAGTTCAACTAGCGTGTTGACTTGTCAGGAAAGTTCCGTAGAATACGCATCGCTCGCCGGGACAGCTGAAACGGTTTCGGCAGCATTGCAACAGGTCGTCGGGGTGTAGCGCAGTCTGGTAGCGCGCCTGCTTTGGGAGCAGGATGTCGGGGGTTCGAATCCCTCCACCCCGACCACAAGCGATTGTTTAGAAAAGGTTTTTCTTGGCTTTCGGGTTGTGGTTAAGATTTCGGTTGTGTAGAATGCGCCCATAGCTCAACCGGATAGAGCAACGGCCTTCTAAGCCGTAGGTTGCAGGTTCGAGTCCTGCTGGGCGTGCCAGCAAAGCGTGGCGCCTGGTTAGGCTTGGGTTTGATCTGTAGTGCTTGTATGTGGTGGATGTAGCTCAGTGGTAGAGCCCCGGATTGTGGCTCCGGTGGTCGTGGGTTCGATCCCCATCATCCACCCCACTCCATGCATTGCGGTGAGCCTTGAATCTGTCGTCTAGCGGGAAGGTTGCTGGTTGCGCTGGTGTCTGGTTGTAGATGTGAAGCGTTCAGGTTGTGGTGGATGTAGCTCAGTGGTAGAGCCCCGGATTGTGGCTCCGGTGGTCGTGGGTTCGATCCCCATCATCCACCCCACTCCCTGAAGCGCGCAGAGTGGTCTCTAGAATATGTCGTTATCGCATCAGCTGACTGCCAAAGGGTAGGTCGGCTTTTTTTGTTGTTGCCTTCTTTGCTCTTTCCTTCCTTGAACATCGACCATCTAGCTCTCTTGCGAGCTCGGCCTTCTGTGGTTTAGGGGGCTGCCGCGAGGAGGGATTGCGCGATTGCCCTTGTAAATTGTCCGAAAAGCCCCATCTAAAGGGCGTTGGCGCTTGCCAGTGCCCTGCGGGATTCTTAGAATCTCCCTTTTGACGTTTTCACAGTTTCAGTACGCCCCCAGTCGGTAGAGGATTTTTCATGCAAGTTTCCGTCGATACGACCTCCCAGATCGAACGCCGCATCAACGTCCAGGTGCCGGCCGCCGAGATTGACGAGGCCGTCGCCGCCCGTCTTAAAGACGCTGCCAAGAACGTTCGTCTCGACGGTTTCCGCAAAGGCAAAGTGCCAATGTCCGTCATCCGCCAGCGTTACGGCAGCGATGTTCGTAACGAAGTGGTGGGCGAAGTGATGCGCGAGCGCTATGTCCGCGCCATCACGGATGAGAAGCTCAATCCGGCAGGCTTCCCGCAGATCGAGGCCAAGGTCAACGAAGCCGGCAAGGATCTCGAGTTTACCGCAGTGCTCGAGGTGTATCCGGAGTTCGAGCTGTCCACCATTGAAGGTACCGAGGTAGAGCGTCCGGTCGTTGAGGTGACTGACGCTGACGTGGACGAGATGATCGAAACCCTGCGCAAGCAGAACGCGTCCTGGGATGAAGTGGAACGCGCTGCTGAAGACGGCGATCAGGTGAATATTGATTTCCAGGGCTTCCTGGGTGACGAGCCCTTCGAAGGCGGCAGTGCAGAGGGCCACGATCTCGTGTTGGGGTCAGGCAGCTTCATTCCTGGCTTCGAAGACCAGCTGCAGGGTGCCAAGGCGGGTGAGGACAAGGTCATCAACGTGACCTTCCCCGAGGACTACCAGGCCGAGCAACTGGCGGGCCAGGAAGCTACCTTCAAGGTCAAGGTCAATGCCATCAAGGGCCAGGCGCTGCCTGAGGTGGATGCTGCCTTCATCGAAAAGTTCGGAGTCGAAGGCGACGACGTCGATGCCTTCCGCGCCGAGGTCAAGAAGAACATGACGCGTGAAGCTGGCCAGGCGGTGGAGAACCGCGTGAAGCAGCAGGTGCTCGAAGCGCTGAAGCAGGCCAACGACATTCCTGTTCCCGATGCCCTGGTGCAGCAGGAAGTGGACGGCCTGAAGCGTCAGGCAGCCCAGCAGTTCGGCCTTGGCGAAGACTTTGATGTCAGCCAGCTGCCGAATGAGCTGTTTGCTGATCAGGCGCGCAGCCGTGTTCAGGTCGGACTGTTGCTGGCTGAGGTGATCAAGGTCAACGAGCTCGAAGCCTCTGATGATGAGATCAAGGCCAAGGTTGAAGAGCTCGCTCAGCAGTACCAGGATCCGGAGCAGGTCGTTGAGTACTACATGGGCAATGAGCAGATGAAGACCCAGGTCAAGTCTGCACTGCTGGAAGAGAAGGCGGTCGACAAGCTGCTCGATCAGGCGACGGTCAAGGACGTGGAAATGTCCTACCAGCAGGCTCTCGCTGCGGCACAGCAGCAGCCGGGCGAAGAGGCAGAAGAGGGCGAGGACGCCTAAGCGTCTTGCCGAGCCGGCCCGATCGGGCCGGCTTTGTCGTTTTGCCACACACGGATGCGAGGACACATCTCCATGAACACCGAGTTCGATATACATGCTGCTGGCGGCCTAGTGCCCATGGTGGTCGAGCAAAGCGCTCGCGGCGAGCGCGCCTACGACATCTACTCGCGCTTGCTCAAGGAACGGGTGATCTTCCTTGTGGGGCCTGTAGAAGACTACATGGCCAACCTGCTGGTGGCGCAGCTGCTGTTCCTTGAGTCCGAGAATCCCGACAAGGACATCCACCTCTACATCAATTCTCCGGGTGGATCGGTTACCGCCGGGATGTCGATCTACGACACGATGCAGTTCATCAAGCCCGACGTGTCGACTGTGTGCATCGGACAGGCCGCCAGCATGGGTGCCCTGTTGCTGGCCGGTGGTGCCGCAGGTAAGCGCTACTGCTTGCCCAACTCGCGCATGATGATTCATCAGCCGCTGGGTGGCTATCAGGGGCAGGCGTCGGACATCGAGATCCACACCCGTGAAATTTTGGGGATCCGCGAGCGACTGAATCAGATCCTGGCACACCATACGGGCCAGGATATCGAGACCATCGCCAAGGATACCGATCGCGACAACTTCATGAACGGAGCACAGGCTGCCGAGTACGGCCTGATCGACGCAGTGCTGGATAAGCGTCCTGCATCCTGATAGCGTGATAGCTTGCGCGATGACTACGTGATTACCGGTGGCCCTGCGGGGCTGCCGCTGCCAGAGAGGTACGCGAATGGCCGACGGCAAAGGCAAGGACGACAACGGTAAGCTTCTGTATTGCTCATTCTGTGGCAAGAACCAGAATGAAGTGCGCAAGCTGATTGCCGGTCCGTCTGTATATATCTGCGATGAGTGTGTCGATCTGTGTAACGACATCATTCGCGAGGAAGTTCTCGATGCCGATGCCGAGAGCGACGAGGAGCGTCTGCCCGTTCCACGCGAAATTCGACATACTCTCGATGACTACGTGATCGGTCAGGACCGCGCCAAGACGGTGCTGTCCGTGGCCGTCTATAACCACTACAAGCGTCTTCGTCATAGCGGCAAGGACGACGTGGAGCTCGGTAAGTCGAACATTCTGCTGATTGGTCCTACCGGCAGCGGCAAGACGCTATTGGCCGAGACGTTGGCGCGCCTGCTCAACGTGCCGTTCACCATCGCCGACGCCACCACCTTGACCGAGGCTGGCTACGTCGGTGAAGACGTCGAGAACATCATTCAGAAGCTTCTGCAGAAGTGTGATTATGATGTCGACAAGGCTGAGCGCGGTATCGTCTACATTGATGAGATCGACAAGATTTCTCGAAAGTCCGATAACCCGTCCATCACTCGCGATGTCTCCGGTGAAGGTGTCCAGCAGGCCTTGTTGAAGCTGATCGAGGGCACTACGGCCTCGGTGCCACCCCAGGGTGGTCGGAAGCATCCGCAGCAGGAATTTCTCCAGGTGGATACCGGTAACATCCTGTTCATCGTTGGCGGTGCGTTCGCCGGTCTGGACAAGGTGATACGTGATCGCGCCGAGACCGGTGGCATCGGCTTCAACGCTGAGGTCAAGAGCAAGGACGAGTCCAAGGGAGTGGGTGACCTGCTGCTTGAGGTTGAGCCCGAGGATCTGGTCAAGTTTGGTCTGATTCCCGAGTTCGTCGGACGTTTGCCGGTGATTGCCACCCTGACCGAGCTGACCGAGGATGCGCTGATACAGATCCTCACGGAGCCCAAGAACTCTCTGGTCAAGCAGTATGCTCGCCTGTTCGATATGGAAGGCGTCGAGCTGGACTTCAGAGAGGACGCCCTGCGCGCAGTGGCGCACAAGGCGATGGCTCGCAAGACCGGAGCACGTGGACTGCGCTCTATCCTCGAGTCCGTATTGCTTGACACGATGTATGAGATTCCCTCCCTTGAGGGCGTCAGCAAGGTGGTCATCGACGCGTCTGTCATCAGTGGCGAGAGCGATCCGCTGCTGATCTACAGTCAGAGCGAAGATACCGAGGAAGCCGCGCGGGTGGATGGTACCGACGGCTAACCTGCCGCTGTCGACTCGCGACGCCGACAAAGGGGCCGCTGATGCGGCCCCTTTGTCTGCCGGGCCTGATATCCGGGCATGGTCTCAAGGGCATTGTCTTAGGTGATTGTTCCAGGAGATGTGTCCTGCGAGCCTAGTCTTTCGCTTTCTGGTCGACGGGCTACGACTGCCGGTGGCAGGTATCACAGCATTCCGGCAGGTGTTTCCCCTTGCAATACCTCGGGGGTGCCCCCATCCCTCAGGTTTCACCCGCTAAGTTTGAGGAACGTCTGCGATGCAGCAGAACGCCGAACAGACTATGAGTCTGCCCCTTTTGCCACTGCGTGACGTAGTGGTATACCCGCAGATGGTCATCCCGTTGTTTGTCGGCAGAGAAAAGTCGATCCAGGCACTGGAAGCTGCCATGGCGGATGACAAGCGGGTCCTGCTGGTTGCTCAGCGCGAGGCCAGCAAGGACGATCCGGACAACGAAGACCTGTTCGCCATTGGTACCGTTGCCGAGATCATGCAGTTGTTGAAGCTGCCCGACGGTACTGTGAAGGTCCTGATCGAGGGTGAGTCTCGCGCAGACATTCGCGACATCTCCCTTGCCGAGGACGGCCACTCTCGGGCTGAGGTCGTGTTGCGCTCCAGCGAGCCACTGAGCGAGCGCGAGCAGGAATCGCTGGTACGCGTGCTGCTCAATCAGTTCGAGCAGTACGTCAAGATGTCGAAGAAGGTACCCAACGAGGTGCTGAATTCACTGTCTGGCATCGAAGATCCCAGCCGGCTTGTGGACACCATCTGTGCCCACCTGTCGTTGAAGATCGGTGACAAGCAGGAGCTGCTCGAAATGGATCGCGTGCGCGATCGTATCGAGCACCTGATGGCACTGATCGAGGCGGAAATCGACCTGCTGCAGGTCGAGAAGCGTATTCGCTCGCGCGTCAAGGACCAGATGGAGAAGTCCCAGCGCGAGTACTATCTGAATGAGCAGATGAAGGCCATTCAGAAGGAGATGGGCGAGCTCGAGAACGCGCCGAATGAGGCGGACAAGTACGAGCAGGCCATCAAGGATTCCGGTATGCCGAAAGAGGCTGCCGACAAGGCCAACCAGGAGCTGGGCAAGCTGCGCATGATGTCGCCGTCCTCCGCCGAGGCGACGGTGGTGCGCTCTTATCTCGACTGGCTGGTCTCAGTGCCCTGGAAGAAGCGTACGCGGGTCAAGCACGATCTGCTGAACGCGCAGAAGGTTCTGGATGAAGACCACTATGGTCTTGATGAAGTGAAGGAGCGCATTCTTGAGTACCTCGCGGTGCACAAGCGTGTGAAGAAGCTGAAGGGACCGGTGCTGTGTCTGGTTGGGCCGCCGGGTGTGGGCAAGACCTCCCTTGGCAAGTCGATCGCTCGAGCCACCAATCGTAAATACGTGCGCTTGGCACTGGGCGGCGTGCGTGACGAGTCCGAGATTCGTGGCCACCGCCGTACCTATATTGGCTCGCTGCCTGGCAAGCCCATTCAGCGTATGGCCAAGGCAGGGGTGAAGAACCCGCTGTTCCTGCTTGACGAGGTCGACAAGGTCGGTATGGATCACCGCGGTGATCCGGCGTCGGCACTGCTCGAAGTGCTTGATCCCGAGCAGAACAACGCCTTCAGCGATCACTACCTCGAGCTCGACTACGACCTCTCTGAGACCCTGTTCATCTGTACCGCGAATTCGATGAACATCCCCGGGCCGCTGCTCGACCGGATGGAGGTGATTCGCCTGCCGGGCTACACCGAGGACGAGAAGCTGGCGATTGCCACCCGTTACCTGGTGCCCAAGCAGCTTGCTGCCAATGGCTTCAAGGAAGACGAGCTGGTGTACAGTGAAGCGTCGCTCCTTGAGCTGATCCGCTACTACACCCGCGAGGCAGGTGTTCGTGAGCTGGAGCGGCAGATTGCCAAGGTCAGCCGCAAGGTGCTGCGTGAGCGTCTCGAGAAAGAAGGCAAGGAAGGGGCGCTGGGCTCCCAGACGCTGGCGGCAGAGGATATCGAGACTTACGCTGGCGTGCGACGCTACAGCTACGGTCTGGCCGACAAGCAGGATCAAGTGGGGCGGGTGACCGGCCTTGCCTGGACATCGGTAGGCGGCGAGCTGCTCAACATCGAGTCGGTAGTAACGCCTGGCAAGGGGCGCATCAACAAGACGGGCTCCCTTGGCGATGTGATGAAAGAGTCCGTCAGTGCTGCCCAGACCGTCGTCAGGGCCCGTGCTGAAGCGCTGGGGATCGATCCGGAGCGTTTCGAGAAAGAAGATCTGCATATCCACGTGCCTGAGGGAGCGACTCCCAAGGACGGTCCCAGTGCTGGCATCGCCATGGTCACCGCGATGGTGTCCGCCTTCTGTAATCGTCCTGTGCGCTGTGATGTGGCCATGACGGGCGAAGTCAATCTCCGTGGCGAAGTCATGCCTATCGGTGGGTTGAAGGAGAAATTGCTGGCCGCCAGGCGTGGTGGTATAAAGACGGTGCTAATACCGGAAGAGAACCGCAGAGATCTCAAGGAAGTCCCTGATAACATCAAGGACGCCCTGACGATTCATCCGGTTCGCTGGATTGATGAGGTGTTGGAGGTCGCGCTGTCAAAAAACACGGATCATAATTCCGATGATTCGGTTTCGACGGATTCGACTGCAACTCACTCAATGGTCAGTACACACTAGTGACATTTTTTCCATGATTCCGGCCTGGAAATGCCGGAATCATGCGGATTGGCAAGGAAGGTTGCTTGACAGGTCTTTCGTCGCATTGCTATAAATTGTCGCCATGCTGCGATCGTGCCTGTCGGCCAAAAAATCGCCGTTTTGTATCTTTTTCTGTAATAGTCAAGGGGTGAAGTGTGAACAAGTCCGAGCTGATTGATGCCATTGCCGCGTCTGCCGATATTCCGAAGGCTGCTGCTTCCCGTGCGCTGGATGCCATGGTCGAGTCCGTGACCGAAACCCTGAAGAAGGGCGACAGCGTTTCACTGGTTGGCTTCGGCACCTTTTCCGTCAAGGATCGTGCCGCACGCACCGGTCGTAACCCGCAGACGGGTCAGCCGATCGAAATCAGCGCTGCCAAGGTGCCTAGCTTCAAGGCCGGCAAGGCTCTGAAGGATTCCGTCAACTGATTGACGAGTGACTGGCCCTGGGCCAATCCTCGCAACGTTGACACGAGCGTAGTGTCATCCGCTGACACTTCTCTCGCCAAGGGCGCATCGCTATCGCGGTGCGCCTTTTTCATGAGTTTGGGTGTGGTACCTTGACCGTTGTTGCCAGGCCAAGCGTAACCCCCAACCTTTCGCAGAGGCTTTCATGCTGCAGAGTATTCGCGACCGATCCCAAAGTTGGATCGCAAAGATCATTATCGGGGCCGTGGTCGTTACCATGGCGCTGTTCGGCGTAGAGTCGCTGATCGGTTTGTTTGGCCAGTCCGGTGACGAAGTGGCCAAGGTCAACGGCCAGCCAATCAATCGTCAGCAGGTCGAGGTTAACGTTCAGCGTGCCATGCGGGCCAACCAGGTGCCGGCTGACCAGGAGAGAGCGCTGCGTCGTGAGGTGCTTGAAGGGTTGATCAGCGATCGCCTGATGATCAGCTACGCGGAGTCCGGTGGTCTTGCGGTGTCCGACAATCAGCTGGATCAGCTGATCGTCAGTCGCCCCGAGTTTCACAATGCCGATGGTCAATTCGACCAGGAGCTATTCCGTCAGCGCCTTGCCAGTGTTGGGTATACACCGCTGTCGTTCCGCGAGCAGCTGAGCCGAGACGTGATGCGTGGCCATATTCAGCAGGGGTTGATCGCCAGCGACTTCACCTTGCCCGCTGAGCAGCAGCGTCTTGCCCAGTTGCAGCGTCAGACGCGTACCTTCCGCTATCACACCATGGATGCCAGTGAACTGGACCAGCAGGTCAGCGTCAGTGATGCTGAGATGTCTGCCTATTACAGTGAGCATCAGCAGGACTTCCTGCGCCCTGAGCAAGTCCAGCTTGCCTACGTGCTGCTTGATCAGGAGGCCATGGCGGCGGACGTGGAGGTCTCCGAAGACGAGCTCCGCGCGGCATGGGAAGCCAGCGCCGAAAACGCGGACCGTCGCGTTTCTCACATCATGGTGACGTTTGGTGACGAGCGCACGCGGGATGAAGCCGAAGCGAGAATCGCCGACGTGCAGTCGCGTCTGGCTCAGGGAGAGGATTTCGAGACCCTGGCCGCAGAGTTTTCCGATGACACCACGACCAGCGATGCCGGCGGTGACCTGGGTGTCATCACCCGCGGCATTTTTGGTGATGACTTCGAGCAGGCGGCCTTTGCCCTTCAGCAGGGCCAGGTATCTGACGTGGTGGAAACCGACAATGGTCTGCACCTGATCAAGGTGACGGAGCTGGACCGCCCTGACTTCGAGCAAGAGCGTGATCGACTCCGTGATCGCTTGGCTCAAGAGCAGGTCAGGGACGACTTCAACGACAAGGCTCAGCAGCTGATCGACGAGAGTTTTGCCGCAGATGATCTGCAAAGCGTAGCGGACGCCATCGGGGTGGATCTGGTCACCACGGACTGGGTCAGCCGCGATAGCGCCGAGGGCGTGTTGGCGGAGCCCGGCGTCATGGATCAGGCGTTTTCCGAGGAAGTGCTGGACGAAGGCTTCAATAGTGAAGTCATCGAGTTGGACGGCTCGCGTCGCCTGGTTCTGCGGGCGCTGGATCATCGCGATGCCACCACGCTGCCGCTGGAAGAGGTCAGCAGCGACGTCGAAGCGGCCGTTCGTGGCGCCAAGACTCGTGATGCGCTGATCGATTTGGCATCCGAGCGTGTTGCTCAACTGCAGGGCGGGCAGTCGCTGGAACTTGATTGGCAGCAGGCTGATGCGATCAGCCGGCAGGACGCGCCCAGCGTGCCGGACGCCGTGCTGACGACGGCCTTCAAACTGCCTCATCCCCAAGAAGGTGGTGTCGTTTACGGTCGTGCAGTGGATGGTGATCAGGTCACCCTGATAGCGCTAGATGCCATCGGCGAAGCACAGGGCAACCCGCAGATGGAGCAGTTTGTCTCCAGCATGGCCGAGCGCCTTCGCGCCCAGGCGATTCTTGATGGGCTGCTCAGCCACCTCGAGGAGGTGGGCGATATAGAGCGCTATTGAGCCAAGGTGGTGGGAGACGGGTGATACGGCCCCCGCCGCGACGGAGAACAAGGAGCACCCTAGGGTGCTCCTTTTCTATGGAGGGTTGATCCATCGAAGAGCATCATCGTCCCGGTGTTTAAACCGTGCGACAGTGGATGGTCACGGCGGGTTGTCACCTCGTTGCGGTGGTGCGCGAGCGCGATGGACCGTGACAAGGTGACAGTCGTGAGAGGGCTCTGGCCATGCTTTATACCGTTATCTTCGTTAGCTGCCCATGGGTTTGAGGAGACCTTGTGTTAACCATGAAACCACTGAAAAGCGTGCCGACACATGTTGTCACGGGCTTTCTTGGCAGTGGCAAGAGTCAATTGATTCGGCATTGGATCGAGCAGAAGCCCGAGCATGAGCGCTGGACCATTCTGGTCAATGAGTTTGGTCAGGTCGGGGTCGATCAGGCGCTGCTTGGTAAGACGCCGGGTGTACATGTCCAGGCAGTACCTGGAGGCTGTCTGTGCTGCCAGGTCGCCACGGTGTTTCGCTCGGTGCTGGTTCAGGCACTCCGGCGTGAGCGTCCAGATCGACTGTTGATCGAGCCGTCCGGCCTGGGTCACCCCGCGGGGTTGCTCGAGGTATTGAGATCCGGTGACTTGGCGGACGCGCTAACGCTGCAGGCAGTGGTGGCGGTCCTAGATCCCCGTCGAGTTGCTGACGCTCGGGTGGTGGCACATGACACCTTCAAGCAGCAGCTAGGCGTGGCCGATGCCTGGGTGCTGTCAATGACGGATCTTGTCCGTTCAGACGATCGTGCGGTCTTTGAGCGTTGGCGAGAATGCCAGTCCCAGGTGCCAGACGTCGTCATCCAGAGTGACCACCACGGGTTGCCGTTGAGTTGGTTGCTGGATCTTGCGCCACGCACTCCGCTTGCGGGTGCGCGTGGGGGAGCGAGGCCCGCTGAACACGCACTGGTGGCGCGGTTGCCAAGCGAGGATGTCGAGTCAGTCTTGCCCTTGGCGGGTCCTGGGACTCGCCGTGAGGGGCAAGGACTAGGCTATCGTTCGGTCAGTTGGTGCTGGCACCCTGATGAATCTTTTGAGGAGCAAGGTCTGCATGACTGGTGGCAGGGCTTGCCATCGCCATGTCGTGGCAAGGGGGTCATGCGTACCCTCGCTGGCTGGTTGGTGTTGCCAGCAGGGGAGCAGCGAGAGCGCTGGGGACAGTGGCAGCAAGACTCGCGGCTAGAGCTCATCTGGCCCGTTGATCTGCCGATGGATATCGACGCCTTGAGCTCGGCGCTTGAGGCCTGTCGTGTGACGAAGTAAGGGAGGGCGTCAGCGTTTCTTGCCCATGGGAGCCGCTGGCGGCGTGTTGGTGCCGCCAGTGGTATCTCGCCGGTGCAGACAGGCGGGGCCTGCGCACGATCGGTGCCTTGCTCAGAAGGTGAAGCGATTGAGAGCAGGAGCGCCATCGCCGTCGATGCGTACTTCCCACCCTTCGTTGCTCGACCAGTCGCCGATTACCATGCGTTGGCCCTGGGTCTTGCTGCCATCCGCCGCGGTGAGCGTCAGTGGGTGCACGTCGGGCCTGTGTGTGTGGCCGTGGATCAGGCGCTTTACATCATGCTGTTGCATCGCCGACAGGACTTCGTCAGGTGTCACGTCCATGATGTCGGCGGCCTTCGTGCTATTGGCTTCACCGGATTGCTGACGGAGTTGGCTGGCCAGCGCCAATCGCTCGGGAATCGGCATCGCAAGGATGGAAGCCTGCCACTGGGGATCCCTTGCCTTGGCCCGGAAGGCCATGTAAGCCTCGTCCCGGGTGCAGAGGCTGTCACCATGCATCAACAGCGTCGGTTCACCGCCAAGCTCGATCCGCTGAGGGTCACTCAGCAAGGTGGCACCGGCTCGTTCGGCAAAGTCGCTGCCGAGCAGGAAGTCTCGATTGCCGTGCATCAGGTAGATGCGCGTGCCCCGATCGCTGGCTGCCTTGAGCTGGTCGGCGACCTCGCAGGCGAGGCGGGCATGGCCACTGGGGTCAGCATCCCCCAGCAGCATCAGGTCATCGCCGATCCAGGCGTCGAAGATATCGCCAAGCAGATAGAGATCGACGTCGGTGCCGCGATTTTCCTCGAGCCACGCCAAAAATCCACGGGTAATGTCAGGCGCACCGGGGTGCAGATGGAGATCCGAGATCAGAAGTGTCGTCTTGCCCATGGCGTAATCCTTGACCCTCCAGGCCAAGAGTGGGCCTGGAGGGGCTGAGGTGGGTGTTTAGGCGTCGTCCTTGATATAGGCGCGCTGAATGATCACATCCTCGGCCGGGACGTCAGCGTGCATGCCGCGACGAGTGGTGGAGACACCCTTGATGCGATTGACGACTTCCATGCCCTCGACCACGCGGCCGAAGACGCAGTAGCCCCAGCCTTGCATGTTCTTGCCGGTATGATTCAGGAAATCATTGTCGGCAACGTTGATAAAGAACTGCGCAGTGGCAGAGTGGGGGTCCTGGGTCCGCGCCATGGCGAGGGTGCCAGTCACGTTCTTCAAGCCGTTGTCGGCTTCATTTTCGATCGGAGCGTGGGTCTGCTTCTGCTCGAAGTTGCTGTCGAAGCCACCGCCCTGGACCATGAAGCCGTCGATCACGCGATGGAACAGGGTGCCATCGTAAAAGCCTTCGCGAACGTACTGCTCGAAGTTGGCAGCGGTTTTCGGCGCTTCGTCGTGGTTGAGCTCGATCGTGATGTCGCCGAAATTGGTCTGCAAGATGATCATTGAGTGGTCCTGTTGGGTATGTTGTGCCTGTCGGCACCTTTCTCGTTCTCTGCACGGCTTGGCGCCGTGCCCTAGCGTGACGCTATAATAGCGGTTTTGCTTCGCAGCGCGAAGTCGGGGGGCGACCGCTAGCCCCTCAACGCCCGTACACCACCAGAGGTTGATCCATCAACATGACCACCGAGACAAGCAGCGCGCCGAATTTCATTCGCAACCAGATTCGCGAGGAAATCGAGAGCGGACAGTCGCAGAAGATCGTGACGCGCTTTCCCCCGGAGCCCAATGGCTTTCTGCATATCGGCCACGCCAAGTCAATCTGTCTCAATTTCGGGCTCGCGGAGCAATTCGGTGGTGACTGTCACCTGCGCTTTGATGACACCAACCCGGCCAAGGAAGAACAGGCCTATATTGACGCCATCAAGGAAGACGTCAGCTGGCTTGGCTTTCAGTGGGCGGGGGACATTCGCTTCGCCTCTGACTACTTCGATCAGCTGTACGCCTGGGCGCAGTATCTGATCCAGGAAGGCAAGGCCTATGTCGACGATCTGTCACCAGACGAGATTCGCGAATACCGCGGTACGCTGACCGAGGCTGGCCGCCCAAGCCCGTATCGCGACCGCAGTGCCGACGAGAATCTTGATCTGCTGGAGCGTATGCGCCAGGGCGAGTTCGCCGAAGGCGAGAAGGTATTGCGGGCCAAGATCGACATGGCGTCGCCCAACATCAACCTGCGCGATCCGATCCTCTATCGTATTCGGCATGCCCATCACCACCAGACCGGAGACAAGTGGAAGATCTATCCTTCCTACGACTTCACCCACGGTCAGTCCGATGCCATTGAGGGCATTACGCACTCTGTCTGCACCCTCGAGTTCGAGGACCACCGTCCGTTGTACGAGTGGTTCTTGAATCAGCTGCCAGTGCCGACCAAGCCGCGCCAGATCGAGTTCGCTCGACTCAACCTCAACTACACGCTGACCTCCAAGCGTAAGCTCAAGCTGCTGGTGGACAATGGCATCGTCGAGGGCTGGGACGATCCGCGCATGCCGACCATCTCCGGCATGCGTCGGCGGGGCTATACCCCTGCGTCTTTGCGCAAGTTCTGCGAGATGATCGGGGTGACCCGCGCTGACGGCGGCCTGGTCGATATTGCCATGTTGACCCACGCCATCCGCTCGGATCTCGAGGACAATGCACCTCGCGCCATGTGCGTGCTCAACCCGCTCAAGGTGGTGCTGACGAACGTGGACGAGCACCACGAGGAAGTCTACGAGGTGCCTGGCCACCCCGCCCGTGAAGATATGCCGGTGCGCAAGATCCCGTTTAACCGGGAGCTGTGGATCGACCGCGACGACTTCATGGAAGAGCCGCCCAAGAAGTTCTTCCGTCTGGCGCCCGGGAAGGAAGTCCGCCTGCGCAACAGTTACGTCATACGTTGCGATGAGGTTATCAAGAACGCGGAGGGCGAGATCGAGGAACTGCGCTGCAGTGTTGACTTCGATACCTTGGGCAAGAACCCGGAGGGACGTAAGGTCAAGGGCGTCATCCACTGGGTAAGCGCGCGTCATGGCGTTCCTGTGGAAGTTCGCTTGTACGACAACCTGTTCCTGGTCGAGCAGCCAGACAAGGACAAGGACGCGGATTTCCTCGATCACCTGAACCCAGAGTCGCTGGTGACCGTGAAGGGGATTGGTGAACCGAGCTTGGCCAATGCCGACAATGAAGACCGCTACCAGTTCGAGCGAGTGGGGTACTTCTGCGCCGATCGTCACGACAGCCGTCCAGACCACCTGGTGTTTAACCGCACGGTCGGTCTGAAAGACACCTGGGCCAAGATGCAGAAGAAGGGCTGACATGCAGATCTACAACACGCTGACCCGTACCAAGGAAGTCTTTACACCGATTGAGCCCGGCAAGGTTCGGATGTATGTCTGTGGCATGACGGTGTATGACTTCTGCCATCTTGGCCACGCTCGCGTGATGGTGGCCTTTGACGTCATCAGTCGCTACCTGCGTCATCGTGGCTATGATGTCACCTACGTCCGCAATATCACCGATATCGATGACAAGATCCTGCGTCGCGCCGAGGAGAACGGCGAAAGCATCGGCGAGCTGACCGAGCGCATGATCGATGCCATGCATGAGGACGAGGGCCGCCTGTTCGTTCAGCGTCCTGACCAGGAGCCGCGAGCTACCGGTCATGTTGCCGAGATCATTGCCATGATCGAGGTGCTGATCGGCAAGGGCTTTGCTTATGCTCCGGGCAACGGTGATGTCTATTACCGGGTACGCAAGTTCGAGAATTACGGCAAGCTCAACAACCGTAATCTGGATGAGATGCGTTCGGGCGCCCGCGTCGAGGTGGACGAGCACAAGGAAGATCCTCTCGACTTCGTGCTATGGAAAGGGGCCAAGCCCGGCGAGGCCAGCTGGACGTCGCCGTGGGGCGAAGGTCGTCCCGGCTGGCACATCGAGTGCTCTGCCATGTCCACCTGCTGCCTGGGCAATACCTTCGACATTCATGGTGGGGGGCCGGACCTGACCTTCCCTCACCACGAGAACGAAATCGCGCAGAGCGAGGCGGCAACCGGCCAGCGTTACGTCAACACCTGGATGCATGCCGGGGCGGTCAGGGTCGATAGCGAGAAGATGTCCAAGTCCCTGGGTAACTTCTTCACGATCCGCGAGGTGCTCGAGCAACACGACCCCGAGGTCGTGCGTTTCCTGTTGGTGGCAAGCCATTACCGCAGTGCTATCAACTATGCGCCCGACGCCCTGGGTGAAGCGCGTAAGTCCCTCGAGCGCTTTTATACCGCGCTTGATGGCATCGAGCTTCCTGCAGAAATCGAAGTGGGGCCGGGTGACTATGCCGCGCGCTTTACCGCTGCCATGGATGACGATTTCAACACGCCCGAGGCCCTGTCTGTGCTGTTCGAGCTGGTGCGCGAACTCAATCGTGCCCGCAAGGAGGCGGAGCAGAGCGATGCCAGCACCACGAGCGCTGATGTGGCCGGTCTGGCCCTCGAGTTGAAGCGACTGGGGGGAATACTGGGCCTGTTGACGCAGGAGCCGGCTGCGTTCTTGAGAGGGGGGGCTGTCGATCTGTCTGACGATGAGATCAATGCCCGGATCACTGCGCGCGCCGAGGCGAAGAAGGCTCGCGATTTCGCTGAGGCGGATCGTATCCGCGATGAACTGGCGGCTCAGGGGATCATTCTCAAGGACTCCCGTGAAGGCACCCACTGGGTGGTGGATCGCAGCTGACTGTCGGCCTGGCGACAGTGGCGTCAGGCCGGGCTTCGCGGTGGTAGTGGTACCTGGTGAGGCCAGCTGTCGTCGACCACAAAGATGCGTCGTCCGCTCAACGCGGACGGCGCGTTTTTGTAGGCAGCTTGCCCGCCGCCATCGATGGCAAGAATGTCCTGCTCCACACGGGCAGGGTCATCACACAGCATGACCTGCACGGGAAAGGCGTAGGTGGCGAAGTGGGCGGCCAGGGATCGACTCAGGGTGCTGCGCGGCATCCATTGTGTCGGTGGAGGTGGCGCTAACCAATGGGGCTTGGTCAGGCATGCGCCGAAGCGCAGCGTGTCATGCTGGCGGCATAGCTCGCCCCAGTGACGCCAATGACACCAGATACCCTCGAGAACATGATCGTTCGCCTGTCGAGGAGGCGGCATGTGATGCTGCCATGGGTAAAAAAGCACGCCTGGCATGGCCAGACGGGCCTTGATGGTGTCCTCGACGGGGGTTGGGTTCGTAGCACCGCCTGAACGTCCCTTGCTGCTCGCCAGTGCTTCATTCAACAGCTGTCGCCGGTGTGGTGTGGACAGTAGCGCAAGTTGATGACGCTCCAGGTGGGTCAGCTTCAGGGCCAGGCTGTCGAGCCCCCCGGGGCCGATCCATCTGCTGGTGTCATCCTGGCGGCCTGGCCCTTCTGGCAGGCCGAGAAAATACTTGATGGCGACCTCCAGATGGATCAGGCCGCCGGCGGTATCACGGTAGAGCAGGTCCAGCTCGCCAAGGGTCCGGCGGTCCTCTCGAATAGGCACATTGTGTGCCACCAGTTCGGTGCCCGGTGCCGTGGCCAGCAAAAACTGCCAAAGCGCTTCATGATATTGTCCAAGCCGAGGTAATGACCCCAAGTGGGTGTCCGTGGTCGCAATGGGCAGCGGGTCAAGTGCCTGCAACAGCAGCTGGTGGCGGGCTTTGCGGGTGTGAAGGCCCAGCTCGTCAAGGGTCGGGCGGCCACCCCAGCGTGAGCGCACCAGGTCTGGTGCTTCCAGCAACCAGGCCAGATCACGGCCGGTCGGCGTCAGCGAGCTGACCGCACCCGACTGAGGGGAATGCGGCGTTGAGGATTGGCGGGGCGTGTGTCCCGGCCGATTGGCGCTTGCGGTCTGGCGTGGTGGCATGGTGGACTCACGTTGGCAGAACGTCCTGCAGGCGTTGGGTCATCTCCATATACTTCAGCATACATTCACATGGAATCAGGTGAGAATAATGAAGCGTCCCTTAGTGTCGGCCGCAGTGGTGGCCACGATGTTGAGCTCTGCCGTGGCCACGCAGACCTACGCAGATGATGCTCTGGTGGTGTCGTCCAAGATTGATACCGAAGGGTCCGTTCTTGGCCAGATGATCCTGCAGCGTCTGTCGGCGGCAGGCCTGGAGGTCGAGGATCGACTGCAGCTAGGCGGCACCAGCATCGTGCGTGAGGCGCTGCTCAATGGCGAGATCGACATTTACCCGGAATACACCGGCAATGGCGCCTTCTTTCATGACATGACCGACAGCCCCGTGTGGCACGATGCGCAACAAGCCTACGATACGGTGAAGGCCAAGGATGCCGAGTTGGGCCTGGAATGGCTTACCCCCGCGTCGGCCAACAATACCTATGCGATCAGCGTGCGGGGCGACGTCGCCAGGGAAAACGGACTCGAGACCCTGGAGGACATGGCGAGCTTTATCAATGACGGCGGCGACTACAAGCTGGCCGCCAGTACCGACTTCGTTGAATCTGCCTTCGCCCTGCCTGCCTTCGAAGCGGCCTACGGATTCTCCCTCGACGATGACGACCTGTTGGTGCTTTCCGGTGGTAACACCGCTGCCACCATGCGGGCTGCGGCGCAACAGACCAGCGGCGTCAATTCAGCGATGACCTATGGCACCGATGGGGGCCTGCAGGCGCTGGACCTGGTCGTGATGACGGACACCAAGGGGGTGCAGCCGGTGTATCAGCCAGCTCCGGTGATTCGGCGTGCCGCCCTGGATAACCACCCTGAGATCGCCGCAGCTCTGGCTCCCGTATTCGAGTCGCTGAGCCTGGAAACCTTGCAGCGTCTGAATGGGGATGTGGCCGTCAATGGCCTCGATCCTGCCAAGGTGGCAGCAGATTATCTGGCGACCCTCGAGGACTGATCCATTATCACGACAGTGGCAAGCCGCCGTGGCGGCAATATTGTGTTGCTGACATTGATGGCGCTGGGCCTGCTCGCATGGTGGAGCTTGCCGGTGGCCAGTAGCGCTCCCAACCGCATCGTCCCGGGTGACGCTGTCTATGCCTGGCAAGTGGCGGGGCCGGCGATGGCTGTGCTGGCGAGTCTTCCCATGGCCTTGGCGGGCTGGGTCGCGCGCCAGCCCGATCCTGGATGGCGTTCACTGGGACTCGTGCTGCTGGCACTGTTGGGCCTGCCGTTATGGCTAGTGCTGTGCGTTCATCAACTTGTCGACCCGCAGCTGCCACAGGCGCGCTTGGGCATCGGGGCGGGAGCCTGGTGCACGCTGTTCGTGCTGTTGCTGGCGCTGTTGGATCTGAGGACTCGCCAGCGCTGGCCTGTAGGGCTGTACATTGCTTGCCTCTGCGTACCGCTGATCGTCACCGCGCTATGTCTTCCTCTTGGTCTCGATCGTCTCGCCCTGTGGCAGGAGTATCGGGGGCGGGCGGACGACTTCTGGCTAGCGGTGGGGGAACACCTGTTGCTGGTCGGGGCGACGGTGGCGCTTAGCCTGGCATTGGGCGCTGCACTGGCCCTGTTGATGCGTCGCCTTCCAGCGCTGCAGCGCGCCGGGTTTGGGGTGCTCAATTTCATGCAGACGATTCCCAGCCTGGCCCTGTTTGGACTGCTGTTAGGGCCCCTGGCCTGGGCCGCGCAGCGTTTTCCGTGGCTGGATCAGCTCGGTATCAGTGGCATCGGTTGGGCGCCGGCCTTGGTGGCTCTGGTGGCCTACAGCCTGTTGCCGATGGTGCGTAATACCTTTGTGGCGCTGGAGGGTGTCGATCGTTGGGTGATTGAGGCTGCACGAGGCATGGGCATGAGTCGAGGGCAGATGTTCTGGCAGGTGCGCTTGCCATTGGCGCTGCCGGTGCTGCTCGAAGGCGTGCGGATTACCACGGTGCAGGCTATCGGCCTGACGGCGGTGGCCGCGCTGATCGGTGCCGGCGGGCTTGGACGTTTTATTTTCCAGGGATTGGGGCAAGCGGCTATGGACCTGGTGCTGCTCGGAGCACTTCCCATCCTGGTCATGGCCATGCTGGCCGATGGTGTGTTGGGTAATCTTTCACGGCGTCTTGGTCGGGGAGTCACACGATGATCGAACTCATTCATATCACTAAGCGGTTCGATCATACCGTGGCGGTGGATGATGTTTCGCTGAAAATAGACGGCGGTGAGTTTTGCTGTCTGGTGGGGACGTCAGGCTGCGGTAAGTCGACCACGTTGAAGATGATCAATCGATTGATTGAACATAGCGAGGGTGAGATTCACATCGACCAAAAGCCCATTCGCAGTTTTCGCGAGGACGTGCTCAGGCGCCGTATTGGCTATGCGATTCAGAGCACTGGGCTGTTCCCTCACTGGACGGTCGCTCGCAATATTGGTCTGGTGCCGCGTCTGCTCAAGTGGCCGAAGTCGCGCATCGATGCTCGGGTAGAGGAGTTGATGTCGCTGCTTGGCCTGTCCATGGCCGACTACGCCGACAAGTATCCGGACCAGCTGTCCGGGGGACAGGCTCAGCGAGTGGGCGTGGCCAGGGCATTGGCAGCGGACCCGGACATTCTGCTGATGGACGAACCCTTTGGCGCCCTGGATCCGATCACCAGGGAGACACTGCAGCTGGAGCTGCGGGATCTCCAGGCGCGGCTGGGCAAGACCATTGTCTTCGTGACTCACGATATGGATGAGGCGCTGCGGCTGGCGGATCGCCTGGTGGTGATGCATGAAGGTCGCATCGTTCAGCAGGGCCATCCGCTGCAGCTACTGCGCGAGCCTGCCAATGACTTTGTCGCTTCGCTGTTGGGTGGGGAAGACCGTGGTCTCAAAGAGGCTGCGCTGTTGCCCGTCAGCGAGCGAATGGTGCCCCTTGGGGCAGGTGGAGTGGCTCGTGAACGCATCGATCAGACCGCTTCGCTTCGCGAGGCACTGTCGGTCATGCTGTGGCGGCGAGTCGAGCGGCTGGCGGTTGTCGATGACGACGACATCCCGATCGGTGAGCTTAACTTCCGGCGCCTGGTGGGAGCCCGCGTCAATGACTGATGTCCTGACACGACGTTGGCTGATGCCTTTCGTCTGGTGCGCGCTATTGCTGGTCGGATGTCTGGCCATGTCCTTGTTCGAACCCGTCTTTCGTTGGCTTGAGCCCGACAGCCGAGACGTGGTTTACGCTCGGGTGGACTTTCTCGTCTTGCTGGGCCGTCATTTGTTGGTGGTGACCATCGCAGCTGCGTTGGCCACGCTGTTGGGCGTGCTAGGCGCGATTGCCGTGACCCGCCCGGCTGGGCGAGAGTTCCTGCCACTGGTCGCGCAAGTGGCATCGCTGGGCCAGACGTTCCCCCCCGTGGCGGTGCTGGCGCTGGCGGTACCGGTACTTGGCTTTGGCACCTTGCCCATCGTGGTGGCGCTGTTGCTTTACGGTCTGTTGCCCATCGTGCGTAACACCCTGGCCGGTATCGAGGGTATCTCACCTTCGGTACTGGAGGCGGCCCGGGGGATGGGCATGACCGGCGGCCAAATCCTACGCCAGGTGGAGCTTCCGCTTGCTGCGCCGGTCATCCTGGCGGGTATTCGCACCTCCGTGACGATCAATATCGCGACGGCAGCCCTGGGAGCCACGGTCGGTTCGAGCAACCTCGGTGATCCCATCATCTCTGGCATCGTGAACGGCAATACGGCTTACATCGTGCAGGGTGCCTTGTTGATCGCACTGCTGGCGTTGGCAGTCGATAGCGTGTTCGCACGACTTTCCTCGCGTTAGACGCTCTACGCTCGTTAGACGTCTCCCTACCGTTAGACGTTCTTCTTCTCCCGCTGGCGCACCGACGGCCTGCCTTGCAGGCTGTTTGGACGGTGCGTCTGTTCGTAGGCTGCCGGAGCTATTGCTGAAGGCTGGGTGGTTACCAGCATGATGTTCTGGCTATCACGCTAGCGACCGCTGTTATCGCCTAGATTTTCGACCAAAGTCGTGGCTAGTCACGTGAATCAGTTTACGTTAACGTCAACAACGTGCGTTGACCCCACTATGGGCGATCCCCTGGTAGGGGGAAGAAATAACGACAACACTGCCCCCATAAGGGGCAAAGGAACAGCGCGATGACAACGACCGCACAAACGCATAGCCCGGACTTCCTGGCTGGCGACGAATACTCGATTGCGACCTATGCCGTTCTTTCTCAGGACGGCACCCTGTACGACGGCGCCGAAGGCCCGGCACTGGAGCGTGACCAGGCATTGCGTATCTATCGTGCCATGCTGGCCACGCGGGTTCTGGACGAGCGTATGTTGGCGGCTCAGCGCCAGGGACGCCTCAGCTTCTACATGCAATGCACCGGGGAAGAAGCCGCTGTCATCGGCAGCGCCGCGGCCCTGGATGACGCTGACATGATCATGGCCCAGTACCGTGAGCAGGGCGCCCTGATGTACCGTGGGTTCAGTTTTGATGAGTTCATGAATCAGCTGTTCGGTAACGAGCTGGACTATGGCAAGGGACGCCAGATGCCGATCCACTATGGGTCGCGCAAGCTGCACTACATGACCATCTCGTCGCCGCTGGCGACTCAGATTCCCCAAGCCACGGGTTTTGCCTATGGGCAAAAGTTGGCCGGCGATGGCCTGTGCACCATTGTCTATTTTGGTGAGGGTGCCGCGTCAGAGGGCGACTTCCACGCAGCCCTCAACATGGCTGCAGTGCATGAAGCGCCGGTCATCTTCTTTTGCCGCAATAACGGCTATGCCATCTCTACCCCATCCGTCGAACAGTTTGCCGCCGATGGGGTGGCACCTCGAGCCCTGGGTTATCGCATGCATGTGATCCGGGTCGATGGCAATGATGTGCTGGCGGTCTACCGGGCTACCGAGCTGGCCAGAAAGATCGCGGTGGAAGACAACAAGCCGGTATTGATCGAAGCCATGACCTACCGTCTGGCGGCCCACAGTTCTTCGGATGATCCCTCCGGCTACCGCTCGCGCAAGGAAGAGGACGCCTGGCGCGCCAAGGATCCTATCCGTCGCATGCAGCTGTGGCTCGAAGCCCAGGGCTGGTGGGACGAAGAGCAGGAGAAGGCGCTGCAGGACGAACTGCGGCGTGAGGTGCTCGACACCATGAAGCGCGCTGAGAAGCGGCCGCCACCTCCCATCGACTCGATGGTCACCGATGTATATGCCGATGTGACGCCTGCCTTGCAGCGTCAGCTTGATGAGTTGAAGCGGCACGTCCGTCGCTATCCCGATGCGTACCCCCGGGGAGCACGTTCCCTGGATCCTGCGTTAGGCCAGGATGATGACAGCCAGGGAGGAGACTGACATGCCTACCATCAACATGCTGCAGGCCATCAACCAGGCAGTCGACATTGCCATGGCCGAAGACGACAACGTGTTGTGCTTCGGCGAGGACGTGGGAGGCTTTGGCGGGGTCTTCCGTGCTACCAGTCATTTGCAGGAAAAGTACGGCAAGGCGCGCTGCTTCAACACCCCGCTGGTCGAGCAGGGGATCATCGGCTTTGCCAACGGTCTCGCTGCCCAGGGCTCGGTGCCAGTGGCCGAAATCCAGTTCGCCGACTACATCTTTCCGGCGTTCGACCAGATAGTGAATGAAACGGCCAAGTTTCGCTTTCGTTCAGGGGACCTGTTCAATGTCGGTGGGATGACCATTCGGACTCCCTACGGCGGCGGCATTTCAGGCGGGCTCTATCACTCCCAGTCCCCTGAGGCTTATTTCGCCCACACCCCGGGGTTAAAGATTGTCGTACCCCGTAATCCCTATGAGGCCAAGGGACTGCTGCTGGCTGCGATCCGGGATCCGGATCCTGTGCTGTTCTTCGAGCCCAAGCGCCTGTATCGCGCCTCGACCGGTGACGTGCCTGAAGGCGATTATCAGCTGCCTATCGGGGAGGCTGAGGTAATCAAGGAGGGAGCCGACGTCACAGTGCTGGGCTGGGGCGCCCAGATGGAGGTCATCGAGCGTGCGGTCGAGATGGCAGAGAAGGAAGGCATCTCCTGTGAGGTCATTGACCTGCGCACCATTCTTCCCTGGGATGAGGACACAGTGGTCGAATCCGTGCTCAAGACCGGCCGGCTGGTGATTACCCATGAGGCGCCTCGCACCGGTGGTTTCGCCGGCGAGATTGCGGCGACGATCCAGGAGCGCTGCTTCCTCTATCTGGAGTCGCCGATTCGACGGGTGACCGGGCTGGATACGCCATTTCCGCTGATCCTGGAGAAAGAGTACCTGCCCGATCACTTGAAGATCTATGAAGCCATCACCGCCTCACTCCACTACTGAGACGGCGCCGGGAGAGTCACGAA
This sequence comes from Halomonas sp. DP5Y7-2, assembly GCF_019802025.1. NCBI lineage: Bacteria > Pseudomonadati > Pseudomonadota > Gammaproteobacteria > Oceanospirillales > Halomonadaceae > Halomonas > Halomonas sp. DP5Y7-2. The sequence goes on from NZ_JAHVHY010000007.1 coordinate 136,607, forward strand.
ATGACGGAATTCAAGCTTCCTGACATCGGCGAAGGGATCGTCGAGTGTGAGGTCATGGAGTGGAAGATCGCCGAGGGCGATCGCATCGAAGAGGATCAGCCGGTCGTCGAGGTCATGACCGACAAGGCGCTGGTGGAGATTACCGCTCCCGAGGCTGGCGTGGTCACTCGCCTGCATGTGGCCAAAGGGGAAATGGCGCGTGTTCATGCTCCGCTGTTTGCCTATCAGGGTGACTCGGAGGCTGCTGCTGGCGATGCCAACGAGGCGGGCGGTGATGCGCTCAATGGACAGCAGGACGCGGCCTGCTCCGCAGAGACTGCGCCTGCTGCCACAGCGTCGAACAGACGCCGGGTGGACTTTGTGCTGCCGGACATTGGTGAGGGCATCGTCGAGTGTGAGGTGGTCGAATGGCACGTTGCTGTCGGTGACTCGATCTGTGAAGACCAGCGCCTGGTCGACGTCATGACCGACAAGGCCATGGTCGAGATCACCGCCCCCGAGGACGGTGTGGTCGAGGCGCTGTATGCAGAGAAGGGCGACATGGCGAAGGTACATGCGCCGCTGTTCGGGTATCTTGCCGATGGCGTGGAAGAAGGGCCCGCTGGGCCAGCCGCGCAGGCAGCTCCCGCTGACAGCGCCGAGTCCCGGCCCATCGCTGAGGGATCGAGCGCATCAGCAACCATCGCTGGCGCGGCCACTCGCGAGCAGCGCGCTCATGAAGCGCGGGGTGCTGGGCGCGGAGCCTTCGGCCGAGTGCCGGCCAGTCCGGCAGTGCGCAGGCTGGTGCGGGAGCATCAACTTCGTCTGGAAGAGGTGCCGGGCAGTGGTCGCGACGGTCGCGTGCTCAAGCATGATGTACTGGCCTTCCTGGAGCAGGGGCAGCAGGTGGACGACAAGCAACAGCGTGACGCTTCGCATCAGCCCGTCCAAGCGGACCGCTCTGAGTCGTCGGCGGTGGAGCGCAGCGAGCCATTGCGCGGCGTGCGTGCAGCCATGGCAAAGCAGATGGTCACGGCGGCCAGCACGGTTCCCCATTTTCAGTATGGGGAGGAGATCGATGTCACCGAGCTTCTGGCGCTGCGTGAGAGGTTGAAACCTGTCACGGAGAAGCAAGAGATACGGCTGACAGTGATGCCATTCTTCATCAAGGCGCTGGCGCTGGCATTGAAGGACTACCCGATTGTGCAGGCGAGACTTGATGATCAGGTCACGCAGATTCTTTACCCCAGCCAGTGCAATGTGGGCATGGCGGTAGATGGCAAGGCCGGCTTGATGGTACCGAACATCAAGGGTTGTGAACGCCTGACGCTGCTCGAGATTGCCGGTGAGGTACAGCGACTTACCTCCGCGGCGCGGGAAGGGCGCGTGTCCGCGTCAGATCTCAAGGGTGGGACCATCAGTATCTCCAACATTGGCGCGATCGGGGGCACCTATGCGGCGCCTATCATCAACGTACCCGAGTCCGCGATTGTTGCCATCGGCAAGACCCAGTGGCTACCGCGTTTTGATGACGCGGGCAATGTGATGCGGCGCGCCATCATGACGGCGACCTGGGCGGGCGACCATCGCTTGCTTGACGGTGGCACCATTGCACGCTTCTGCAACGCCTGGAAGGGGTATCTTGAAGCCCCTGAAAGCATGTTGCTGCACCTGGCCTGATCAGGTTCACTGTAGGCTACCTGGGGCCAGGCGTGAGGCGCGCCTGGCGCCTGGGGTAGGGTGGAGGAAGCACCATGGCCCCAGCACCGTTGCAGCAGTTCTACATTCCGGAAGATCAGTCCATCTACCTGTTGAGTCAGGACGATGCACGCAAGCTGAAGGAATGGGTCGCGCTGTGTCAGCAGCAGCTGGAGCAGCTGGGCTATCGACAGATCGAGCTGATCGGCAAGGGTGCCTACGGGTTTGTCTTCGCCGGCATCAGCGCCGAACAGCACCACTACGTCTTCAAGTTCACCCGGGTAACCTTGCCCCAGCACCTGCAGGACAGGCTGGAGGAGGAAGCCTTCATGCTTGAGCAGGTGGTCCATCCCCGAGTGCCTGCCCTGGTGGCCTATCAGCGGGTGCGGCATCAGCCCATCCTGGTGATGGAGCGTGCACCAGGTATCAATCTCGAAGAAGTCTCGCTGCAACAAGGGCGCCTGTCGCCGCGTCTGGTGATACGGATTGCCACTCAGCTGGCCGATATCCTGCGTGAGCTGCGACGGGAGACATCTCCCGCGGGGGCGCCACGGCGGCCAGTCGTGCATGGCGATATCAAACCCTCCAACCTGGTCTTCGATGCCCGCGACGAGACGGTGGCGCTGATCGACTGGGGCTCTTCGGTCTTTGCTCAGCTGGATGCCCGACGCCAGTTTGTCAGCGCCAATGTGATGGAACTGATGTCAGACAACCTGCAGCAGACCAATGCCCGTCTAGGCGACGTCTACTTCATCGGTGAAGAGCAGCTGGGAGGGGCCCTTTCATCGCCGCGATTTGACGAGCAGGGTGCCGCCGGGACCCTTTATGCGCTGGCGTCCGCACAATCCTGCCGGTTTGGTCATCGCGCTATTCCGGCCACGTCGTTGGGTCTTCCGATGGAGTTTGCCAGGACCCTGGATGGCATGCTTGACCCTGATCCGGAGGTCAGGCTCAAGGCGGGTGATCACTTTATCGCCGAGATGCCGCGGATGGGACGCCTGGTCATGCTGGAGCTCCCTTTGCCACAGGAATCACCGCTGGTGCCGGTGTGGAGTCGTCCCGCCCGACGGGAGATTGACACGGTGGTCTACAGCTCACGCAAGGCCTTTCTGCGGGAAGAGGGGGTCGAGGAGACCTTGGCCGACGTCAACGACGTCCAGCTTGACCGCTACTACCGTAACTTCATGCAGGGCATGGGGGAGACGGAGAAGGCGTTTCTGGCAGCGGTCAGCCGGCTGGGCAAATACCCTGTCGTGGGAGGACTCGCCGTTCGTTGGGAAGCGGATGGCGTCTACATCGACTCGTCGCTGAACGTACATGACCCGCAGGTGAAAGTGGCGTTCGTGGCCGCCGTCAACAACATGGTCACGCTGGCGCGCGCGATACACCGCCGGGGCATCTTTAAAAGCTGTCTGTTCAACGCAAGAGACACCTTGCATCTGGAACGCAGCTCTCCCGAACATCCTTTCGTGGTGGACCCGGGGCTTGCCCTGTCCTACGAGGTCAGTGCCGTCCCTGAGCTGGAGGATCGCTCTCGCCTGCACAGCTACTTTGAAGATGGTCCCGATCCTGAAGAGCTACTGGTGTTACCCGACGCCATCATCAGTTCGCTGCAGGCGCTCAATGATATTCATCACACCGGAATGATCATCTTCGAGGTGCTGCCTTCACACCTGAAAATTCATCATCACTACCGATTGCTGGATCCGTCGAGAGAGCAGCAGTTCAGGGACTGTCTGGAAGATATTGTGGATGCGGTGAAACTGATAGAAGGGTTGGGCATCTCAGGATTCATGAAGATGCCGTACAAGGATACCCGGTTCTTCCCCCATGTGGCCCGTCAGCCCGAACGCTACTATCCCCGAGACCCCCGTGCCGCTCTGGCGCGAGCGCAAGAGTCCCGGGAAAGGACGACGCTGGCGAAAGGTCAGGCGCCTAGCCCGCTTTCTCGCAGCAGTTGATCAATGGAGCGTTCGGCGCGCTCGCTGCCGGCGCCGTGCTGTGCCAGCTCTGCCTCAAGTACCTCGGCACCCTCGCTGACCAGACGCTCGATCAGAGCCGCCTTGGTCATGCCCGTGCGCTCTGCCAGTAGGTCCAGGCGAGCCTCCAGCTCCCGTGAAAATCTCAGTAAGTGGGGCATGATGTCTCTCCGGTGGCGACGCAAGCGTCATACATGTTCATGGAAAGCATAGGATTACCCGATGACACTGCGGTGACAAGCCCTAAGGAAACAATGAATGCCTGCACCGCCGATTCGCTGCGTTACGCGCTGCTCGAACTCCCCATCTCTACCGCCTAGGCTCCGGATTCTGCGCTGTGGGCGCCTTTCGCCGCTCAGCTGATGCACGCAGCGCGTCCCTAGCGATGATGGACCTTGCAGCCGCCGCTGTCTTCCTCACCTCCGAGGTAACAGCGCCGGCCCAGTCGGGGGGAGTCAGGCTTCAGCTCAGTCCACGTTTGGCCATCACGTCGGTGATGATGGGTACCGGGGTCATCAAATGGTCCCGCATCATCTGTCGCGCTTTCTGAGTGTGTCGTGACAGCACTGCCTCGGTCAGTGCTGCGTGCTCATCGCGTTTGGCGGCCAGGGCCTGGCTCGAGAAAACGGTCTCGCGCAGCCACAGGTGTCGATAGCGCTCTACCTGGTCGAACAGTGCTTCGCGCACCTGCATCAGGTGAGGTGAGTTGCAGCCGGCCACAATGGCACTGTGGTACGCCTTGTGGCGCTTGTCCCACAGATCCAGCAGCTCATCAGAGGAGCTGACGCTTTCCACCTTGGCCAGGGTATGGGCGGTGGCAATGATATTGGCTTCCCAGCGATCATCGCCACGCTGAATGGCCAGTTCGAGCATCAGTCCCTCAAGTTGGGCACGGGCGTCGTAGAGATCTGCCAGCTCCGCCAGGGACATGGGGGCTACGCGATAGCCGCGCTGGCTGATCGCCACCACCAGGCGATCAGCGACCAATTGGGAGAGCGCTTCCCGCAAGGGACCGACGCCCAGCTCATAACGCTCCTTGAGTCCCGCCATGAGGAGTTTTTCCCCGGGCGCGAAGGTGCCCCGAATAATGTCTTGCTTCAGCCAGCGGTAGGCGCTGATGGCGAGGTTCTGCTTGGGTGAGTCTTCCATCTCGTGGCCCGTCCATGTATCACGCCGCCATCTTACCTGAATGGCGCAGCGCTCGACATTCGCCTAAGGCCTTGGGTGTGCCGACGGGTTAGCCATCGCCCCGGGTGTCGTTCAGGGGGGCTGGTTCAGAGTGTCTCAGTCTCGTGGGCGCCGCAGTTCGGACCAGGCCGCAAAGGTGCTCAGAAACACTCGCCCGGTCAGGGCATCGAGGAAGTCGGAGTGCTTCAGACGGTCCATGACCGGCCCCTTGATCTCGGCCAGGTGCAGCGTGACCCGTGAGTCCTTGAGCCTGGCGTTGATGGCGTCAAGGCTCTCCAGCGCGGAAGCGTCGATCAGGTTGACGGCGGAACAGATCAGCACGACATCGCTGAGCTCCGGGCGTTGGGTCACCAGCGAGTAGAGCGTGTCCTCCAGATAACGTGCGTTGGCGAAGTACAGGCTCTCATCGACGCGAAACAGCGCCAGGTGACTGACAGTCTCGACCTCGTGACGGGTGACCGAGCGGAAGTGCTCGCTGCCGGGGATGCGCCCCACGATAGCGCTATGGGGCTTGCTGGTGCGATACAGGAACAAGGCGATGGACAGGCTGACCCCCGCGATGATACCGGCCTCGACACCTTCCACCAGGGTCAGCAGCATGGTCACCGCCAACGCTGAAAAGTCGCTGCGTGAGTAGCGCCAGGTCTGACGCAGCAGTGGGATATCTACCAAAGTGAGAATCGCCACGGTGATGGTCGCGGCAAGCGTTGCAATCGGCAGGTACTCGAGCAGCGGCGTCAATGCCAGGGTTACCGTGCCAATGCCAAGCGCCGCAAACAGTCCAGCCATGGGCGTGCGGGCACCGGACTCCTGGTTGATGACCGTGCGTGACAGTCCTCCCGTGACCGGCATGCCCGCACTGAAGGCAGCGGCCAGATTGGCTGCCCCCAGGCCGATCAATTCCTGGTTGGGTGCGATACGCTCACGGCGCTTGGCGGCCAGCATCTGGGCCATGGAGATCGATTCGACGAAGCCCACTACGCTGATCAGCATGGCGGGTACCAGCAACGCGTGCCATAGCGGCAGATCAATGTTCGGCATGGCGAGGGAGGGTAGACCAGCGGGGATCTGACCTACGGTGGCGACCCCGTAGCGGGCCAGGTCAAGCTGCCAGCTGAGGAGCGTCGTCACTACCACCGCCACCACCGGACCCGCCTTGACCAGCAACCTGGCCAGGCCCTCAGGTAGCCGCAGCGCGGTCAGGGCGGCCACGCCGTATCCGCGCATCAGCCATAGCGACAGCAGGGTCGAGGCGCCTACCGCCAGGGTCGGCCAGTTGATGTGATCCAACTGCTGTACCTGATGGGTGATCAGCGCCAATGCGGTGTAGCCGCCGGCATCAATGCCGAGCAAGTGCGACAGCTGGCTGATCGCGATCAGCAGGCCTGACGCCGACAGAAACCCTCCGATGACCGGGTGGCTCAGGAAATTGGCGAAGAAGCCAAGACGCAGAAAGCCCATCAGCGTTAGCATGAGGCCGGACAGCAGGGCCAGGACCAAGGCGGCTTCGATATACGCGGATGTCCCCTGGGTTGCCACATTGGACAGCGCCGCCCCCGTCATCAGAGCGATGATGGCGACCGGGCCAACGGCGAGAGAGCGACTGGTGCCGAGCACGGCGTAGGCCACCGCCGGCAGCAGGCTGGCGTAGAGTCCGACGACCGCGGGAAGTCCAGCCAAGATGGCATAGGCGAGTGACTGGGGAATCACCATGACAGTGACGATGATCCCTGCCAGGAGGTCGCTCCCACACAGTCGCGGCGTATAGTGTGGCAGCCAGGCCAGGATAGGAATGTAGCGCTTGAGCATGGGCAGATTGACGTCCTGGTCTTGGTGAAGTGGCGGCGTAGCGACTTGTCTGATCGACCCTCATCGGCCATGGCTATAGGTCACGCCGGGGACCTGGTCCGCCGCATGAACCCCATGTCCAGATGCCGCTTCCAGCGACTGGCGAGTCGTCCGCCCCACCAGTATGACCCGTAGAGAGCCAAGGCCTCGCCATGGCACAGGTTGATGATCGATAGTGCCCGCTTTGGGGGATGGTAACGCTTGAGTGGCTCCTCGGCGAGGCTGGCCAGCAGGTTGTGCGCGAGAATGGGTCCTTGTCGCACGCCGTGCACCCCAAGACGTGGCAGCGGCTGGTCGATGATGGCGGCGCAGTCGCCCGCGGCGAACTGGGTGGTGCTGCCGTCGATCCTCAGGTCAGCCGCTACCGCGATGCCGCGTCCCGCTAGAGTGGGGAGACCCAGATGGGCCAGGTTCTGGGGCGGAGCGAGGCCCCTGGCATCGATGATATCGCTGGCCTCGTCATCGACCAGCGGGGGCAGTGAGGTCGTCTCTGCGCGGGGATGGACCCGCAGCGTGATGGCGCGCCGATCGAGACAGTCACGGACATAGCGCTGTGCGCCCGCGGACGCCTGTGCCAGGGGGCCGTTACTGCGATGGTGCAGGTGAATGGGCAGCGCCATGTCGGCTACCCCGTGCCGGCGGGCTAGCGCCCTGGTCGCGCAGGCGACTTCAATGCCGCTGGCGCCAGCGCCGAGCACGTGAAGGCTCAGAGGCAGATGATGAAAGCGTCGCTCCAGGCTGCGCCGACACTGCAACAGCCGCGGTATCGGCTTGACTGGCCAATAGTGAGGTGAACCTTTCGTCGTCGAATGCACTGGCAGAGGAGCGAGAGGGGCCGAGCCCAGGTTAAGGCTGAGGTAGTCAAAGGATAGCCAGGAGCCATTGCTCAGCCTTCCTCGCTGTTGCTCATGGTCAAGTGCCACGAGCCTGGCACGTATGAAGTCCACGCCGTTCTGGCGGCAAAGCAGCGCGGGGTCGATACGGTCTTCCGAAGGCCGATGGTCGCCGGCCAGCACCCCACTGGCGAGACCTGAATACCAAAACCCACCTGGGTCCACCAAGGTGATTCGAAAACGCTTCAGCAGCGCGTTCTGTCTCAGCAGGTAAAGGTGCGCGTGGCCGGCACCGACCAGCAGTAAATGGGGTAGGGGCATGGTAGGCAAGACTCCTGAGTGAGCTCAGATGGTGCGCAGTTGTGGGTACGACGTCAAAGTCTGATGCGAATGACGGCGTCACCCTTGGCCTTTCGGCTGACGGCTATCCCCTTTGATGATCAGCGTTACCTCGGATGAGAGTGCGAGATTGGTGGTCGTGGGCCCTAAGCTCATCACAGGGCACCACGAGCCGTCTTGTGTGGATAGGTCTTGTGTGGCTAGCCCCTCTCTCGCTGATCCTGTCGATGGACCGGCTCTAAGCAGGCCGCTCTGCTGCTTGCAGTGGACTAACGGAGTTTGTCTCCATGTCAGTCACCTCAGCAATGACGCGACCAGGGCGACGTCGGATCATGCTGTTGGTCATCCTGTGGGCGGCCGGGTTGCTGCTGGCGGTAAGTCCTGCCCCGTCACGCGCCAATGAGGCCGCGGGTGACGCCTCGCTGCTGCTGTTGACGTCCTATCATCAGGGGTATCGCTGGAACGACGATATCGTGGCCAGCGTGGAAGCACGCTTTGCTCACGAGACGGCGACGGCCGGCCGGTTCCAGGTGGAGTATCTTGATGCGCTGCGTCTGCCCGGGCACCTGGCCGATGAAGCGCTGTTAGCGAGACTGCAGCAGGCCAGTCTGGATCCCAGGGGGAGTCTGATTCTCACCGATGACCCGGCCATGGCCTTCTATCTTCGCTATAGAGACGCTCTACCATGGCCCGAAAAGGTGGTGGCATTGGGTTTGAACGATGACCTGCTCAGGGTCGAAGCCGAAGCTGCAGGCGTCAAGTCCTTGAAGTCCTATCCCGTCATGGCCCAGTCCCTGAACATGTTGGTGGATACCTTTGGCGCGCCATTGCACCTGATCTTGCTGGGGGAAAATACGGAGCACGCCTACAACGTCATTGATGACATGACCGAGGTGGTCGGCAGTGTGCGCGATGTCCAGCTGGTGGATGTCATCCACGGCTGGACGCCCGAGGTCGTCCTTGAGCGGCTTGCGCGCAGTCCGCCCGGGACACGGCTTTACATGCAGGGCGGGCGTGACTCCGGTTGGAACGAAGGGCCGGGCAGCACGGCGGAGCGGCTTGAGGCGCTGGCCCGACAGAAGGTACCCGTGTTCTGCCATTTTGCCTTTCAGATGGCGGTGGGGTGCGCCGGTGGCGCCATCCTTGATATCGAGTTCCTGGCCCACGCGGCGGTGGAAGTCGCGCTGACGCCAGCGTTTGAGCTGGTGCCCGCCAGCTCCTCGATCATGGCACAGCGCTATCTTATCCATGCACGCTGGTATCAGCTGTTCGATGGTAAGGAACATGTCGCCTTTCAATGGGTCGGTGTCAGGGGGCGTCTGGAACAGCTGACCCGCGGCTATCAGCAGGCGGTCGTGGGAATGGTGGCGGTCACCCTGACCGGCCTGCTGGTGGCGGTCATGCTGCTGCTGTCTCGCTTTTCATCGCTCAGGCGACGTCGCCGCCTGATGGTGGATGATCGTTTCCAGCTGCCCACGCGGATGGCCCTCGAATCAGACTATCAAGGCCCTCGCTGTGCAGAGATCGAATGGCTATTCCTGCTCGCTGCGCCAGAAGTGATCCGCTATCGGCGGCGCCTGGGCAACATGTGTCTCGAGGCACTGTTACGTTCCAGTCTGGATGCTCTTTCTGCGCACCTGCCCAAGGGCTGGCGCCTGTATATCGGAAAGGATGAGCGCATCATCGGTGCCATACCTGCACACGTTCACGGTCCGGACGTTGAGTCACAGCTCGATAGCTATCTGGCGCTGGTGTGCAAGCGACAGCAGGCGGCGAATGAAAAGGTGTTGCATTGGTATGCCTGTGTGACCCTGGTGCCTGCGCATATCAGTAACCTGAACGCCTGCCTGAGCGCCCTCGATGAGGGCATGCAACGGTTGGAAGCAGAAGGCTGGGTGCGCCCGATACTGCGGGTGGTGGCCGCTGGTCCCTACCAGGAAACCCATCTACGCTGGCTGTGCCGCCAGGTCGGTGTCTTGATCGAAGAACCCGACACCCAGTGGCGGCTGGTGGCTCAACCCAAACTGGCCCCGCCCAACCGCTCCCTGGTGGGGGTCGAGATGCTGATTCGGTGGCGACACCCCGAGGCCGGAGACATACCACCAGCGGACTTCTTGCCGGTCATTTTGATGCTGGGCTTGGCCGAGCGATTCGACCGCTGGGTGATCAAGCAAGCGCTGGACTGGCTCGCTTCATTGGTGGCCCCGACGGAGTGGTTGCACTGTGTCTCCGTCAACGTGCATCTCAGCAGCCTGCTGGCTGAAGACTTCCCTGACTACGTGTCACAGCAGCTGGCGCTACGCGGGATTGCACCCGAATGTCTGGAGCTTGAGTTGGTGGAACATGAAAATGTCGACGATGTCGAGCAGGTGCAGCGTCAGATGCTGGCGCTACGGGAGCGTGGCATTGGCATCGCCTTGGACGACTTTGGCTCAGGCTACACCGCGTTCAACTTGTTGCAGCGACTGCCGTTGACGTCGATCAAGCTGGACTACTCCTTGCTGCATGCCGCACGTCGCTTCGATCAAGCCCGTCAGGCCTATGCGGCCCTGGTCGGGCTTTGTCACCGCATGGAATTGTGCGTGGTGGCCGAGGGTGTCGAGACCATTGAAGATGCCAGTTGGCTGGTGATGCTAGGCGTCCAGGAAGGTCAGGGATACTTCTTTGCTCCGCCAATGGAATTGGGGGAAGTGGCAGACGTGTACGGCACCTGCCTGCAGCGTCCCTCGTCGGTCAACAGGCTAGCCTACCTGGTGGATCGACGGGGCTGAAACAGGCTTGAGCACGAGTAGAGCAATAGTGCGATCCAGATTAACGCGAAAGTCGTCAGCTGCGCCGGCACGATGGGTTCATGGAACACCCATAGCGCAATCAGGAACTGAAGCGTTGGGTTCAGGTACATCAAGAAGCCCAGGGTGCTCAGGGTCAGCCGTCTCGCCGCCCCGGCAAACGCCAGCAAGGGTAGGGCGGTCAACACACCGGAGGCGACCAGCAAGGCAGTCGTGTAGGGGGGAGCCGCAATGAGCTCAGGGATGAAGTGGCTTGGCTGCAGCGGCAGCAGCAGCAGCGCCAACGGCAGCAGCAGCAGGGTCTCGAGAAACAGCCCCGACAGGCCATCAAAGGCCAGCTGCTTGCGCAGCAAGCCATAGGTGCCAAACGAGGCGGCAAGACTCAGGCTCAGCCAGGGCAACGACCCCAACTGGAACAGCTGAAGTGAGATGGCGGCCACGGCCAGGGCGATGGCGACGCCCTGGACCAGCGTGATCCGCTCTTTCAGGACCAGTACCCCGAGCATCACATTGACCAGCGGCGTCATGAAATAGCCCAGGCTGGCCTGGAGGACCCGATGTGTCTCGACCGAGTAGATGTAAAGCCCCCAGTTAAGCCCGATCAACAGCGCGCAGGCCATCGCTGGCAGCCACTGGCGCGGCGCGTGGCGCAGTCGGGCGATGGCCCCCCAGCGCTTTAGCAGGGTAATGACCAGGGCCAGGAACAGGCACGACCAGATCACGCGATGGGCCAGGATCTCCAGCGCGCTGACCCCATCGAACAAGGCGAAGAACAGGGGGAAGGTGCCCCACATGCCGTAGGCGAGAAGCGCAAAACCGACACCCTGGAGTGATCCGGTAGCGGGGGAGAGTCCTTTCATCGAAAGAGCGTCCATAACACAGGATAGGGATCGATGCAGGGCGTGCATCGGCCAGCCACATTAGCACACTCTTGTCGGCGGCATGGTGGCTTTGGTCTCGGCGGCGATGTCGTTTAGTCTAGGCAGACGAACTTCACTGACGAGATCACCATGTCACAGCTGCGTACCACTCTGGTTCAGTGCGACCTGCGCTGGGAAGACCCCTCCAGCAATTGCCGGATGCTCGAAGACACCTTGGCCGATCTGGGTGGCCGGGAAACCGACATGATTGTGCTTCCCGAGATGTTCGCCACCGGGTTTACCATGAATTCCCGCGACATGGCACAGCCCATGGCAACTAGCGAGGTGGTCCAGTGGCTGCGTGAACAGGCCAAGCAGCGTGACTGTGTGATGACCGGCAGCGTCGCAATAGTGGATGAAGGGCGTTATCTCAATCGCCTGATATGGGCGCAACCCGATGGTGGCCTGCACTGGTATGACAAGCGGCATCTGTTCCGTATGGCGGGCGAACATGAGCGCTATGACATGGGCCGTGAGCGGGTCATCGTTGAGCTCAACGGATTTCGTATCTTGCTGAGCGTCTGCTACGACCTGCGATTCCCGGTCTGGTTGCGGCAGCAGGCAACCCAAGGTGCACCTTTCGAATATGATGCCCTGCTGTGTGTGGCCAACTGGCCAGCACCGCGGCGTCACCCATGGCGCGTACTGCTGCAGGCGCGGGCGGTGGAAAACCTGGCTGCGGTGATCGGGGTCAATCGTGTGGGCGAGGACGCCAAGGGGTTAAGCTATGCCGGAGATTCGATGCTGATTGATGCCAAGGGAGATGCGCTGATCGATGAGCCCCGTGATCGAGCCTTCGTCCGGACCGGTGTGCTCGACAGGGAAGCGCTGTCGGCCTTTCGCGAGAAGTTCCCGGCATGGCAAGATGCCGACGATTTTACCCTTGACCATGAGACCTACTGATGCGCCTTGACCGTTTTCTCAGCGAAACCACCGATCTCACTCGCAGCCTTGCCAAGCGTGCGCTGATGCGCGAGGAGGTCACGGTGAACGGGGAAGTAGAGAAGAAGGCCGCGCGCCAGTTAGCGCAGGATGACAGCGTCAGTTGGCAAGGCCAGCCGCTGGCGCTAGTGGGGTTGCGCTACATCATGATGCACAAGCCTGTTGGCGTAGAGTGTACGGCCAGGAGAGGCCTGTACCCGCGAGCGGTGGACGCCATTGATCTACCCAAGGCAGAACGGCTCCAGCCGGTGGGGCGACTGGATGTCGACACCACCGGGCTATTGTTATTGAGTGATGACGGCCAGTGGTCCCACCGCATCACCTCCCCGCGTCACCGCAGTGGCAAGCGCTACCAGGTGACCTTGGCACGAGACCTGGAAGATCCCGAGCAAGCGATCGAGCAGTTTGCCGAAGGGGTGCTGCTGGATGGGGAGGAGCTTCCCACGCGTCCTGCCACTCTGGTATGCCATGGCCCGCGCCAGGTCGAACTGACCATTGTCGAAGGACGCTACCACCAGGTCCGCCGTATGTTCGCCGCGATCGGCAACCACGTCGAAGCGTTACATCGTCACGCTATTGGAGCACTGACGCTGGATCCTGAGCTCGCTCCGGGTGAATGGCGTGAGCTGACTGACGCGGAGCGAGCCCTGTTTTAAGGGCTGTTAAAGCTGGGAGCGCTCTCACTGAGGGGTGGCCAGAGTGATTCTGGCTCGCCCCGCGTTCTTCGCCTGGTACAGGGCCTTGTCGGCGAGTTCCAGTAGTTCATGGGGATCCTGGGTGGTGGCAGGAAAGCTGGCAATGCCACAGGAGACGGACACCGTGCCCAGGCTGTTTCCTTCATGACGGAAGCTGGCGCTGGCCAGTGCCTCACACATTCGGCGCATCCGGTGTTGAGCATCTTCCGCGGCCGCCCCGGGCAGCAGTACCACGAATTCTTCCCCGCCAAACCGGCACACCACGTCAATGTCACGGAAGCTGTTGGCGAGCATCCTGCCGACTCCTTCCAGCACGCTATCGCCCGCGGCATGGCCATGCTGGTCGTTAAACTTCTTGAAGTGGTCGATATCCAGGATAACCACCGCCAGCGGACTTTGTTTACGTAGTGATATGGCGCTCTCGTGGGCGAATAGCTCCTCGAAGTAGCGCCGGTTATTGAGCCCGGTCAGGTCATCCCGGTAGGACAGGGCCGACAGCTCCTCCTGCAAGGCGATGCTCGACAGCACCAGCGCCAGTCGGCTCACCCCAAGCTCGATAAAGTGATAGGTGCGATCCCAGTATTGTGGTCGACGCACGAGAGGGCCCTGGGGTATCACACAGATCACGCCGAGGCGACGGGGCTGTCGTCCCGGACCGGTGACATCCAGGGGAAAGGTCCAGCGTGGCAGCTCATCAACGGAGGTCCCGTTCACCGGCACGGTGCGTTCGCTGCGCATTTGCTGAAGCAGGTCCTCGAAGTCCGGCAGATCGTCGTCCCCACGTGCCTCCAGCGGTGGAATAGTCGAGCCATCCAGACACGCCGGAGGACAGTGGCTGGTGGGCCAGAATAGCTCGAGGTGCATGGTGTCGGGTTCGTCCTGGGGCCGATAGAAAGCCCCGCTCATGGGGGCAAGGATGTCCGGCATGGCCCGTTGGGTAAGGTCGAGCGCCTGCTCAAGGGACGTGCAGGCTTGCAGCGAGTCGATCAAGTTGGCAAGACGATGCGTCTTGCTGTGCTCGTTGGCGAGCAACCTGGCTCGCTGACGCTCACGCTCGGCGTAGGTCTCGAGCTGTCGGGTGCGTGCCGTGACCTCTTGCTCCAGCTGGTTGTTGAGGTGCTCCAGCTTGCGCTGCGAGCGTGCGTAGTGGCGTGCCGCGATGACCACCATGGCGAAAATGAAGGCCAGTGCACCAAGGTGCACAGGAACGCTCACCCAGGACACAAAACCGTGGGCCACGACCATATCGATAACGGTGACCATGCTGAAGATGGCATAGCTGGCGACGATCAGGCGCTGGTTGCCATCGAAGGTCCTGCGGTACCTGAACAGCCAGCGTGACATGTAGGCGAGGGCGGCCAGCAGGAGGATATCGAAGACCGGAAACGTGGTGGGCAGGGTGACGATGTCCAGCATGGCCAGTGCGGGTGCTCCGGCTGCATAGCCGACGAGACACAGCCACAGTCGGCGAAGGCCCCTGCGCGGGATCTGCGGGAACCAGTGCTCCAGGATCAGCGCCATGGCGATTGGCAACGAGAAGTAGGCCAAGGCGGCCACATAATCCCACGCCAGCGGCGCAAATAGCAGCAACTGGCTGGCATCACTTTCCGCCAGCACCATGGAGCCCGCCGCCAGCGAGAATAGCCCGATACTGCCAAGGCGCCAGCGCTCGGGTTGCGTCAGGATCAGGATCAGCGCGAGCAGAGCAAGGATCAGACAGCTGAGGGCGATGATGATCTCCCCACGTGTCTCCGACAGGATGGTAGGGAGAACATCGGCCCTCTCCATCACCACCACCTTGCCCCACAGGCCGATATCCTTGTAGGTCGACTTGATTCTGAGATACAGCATCTTGTCAGCGACGGGAGTCGGCAGGTCGATGACGTGCCAGGTCCAGCCGGCGAATTCCCCGGCGGCTCCGCCCTCCAGTGAGCCATGGCGATAGATCTGCAAGCCGTCGACGTAGGCTTCCCCCACCAGGTTCAAGCTCGAGATAAACAGGACCGGCTGATGCCAGGCACCGTCAGGTAACTGATGGCGAATCCAGAGGCTGTTGTTGTGGCCGCGCCCCGGCGGATTACCGACACCCGACAGGGGCTGCCAGGAGGTGTCAGCTTCATCTAGCCAGACGAGGCGTCCGCTGCTGTCTCGAGGAGAGTCGCCCCAACGGTATTCCCATTGGCTATTGAGCGCCAACGCGTCGCTGAGTGCCTGCCCACTGGCGAGCCACCCGACGGCGAAGAGGAGAACAAGACAAAGGCGGCGCATGGCAGGACCTGTAACGGCTGATCCGGCCAGTATAGAACGAGGTATCCTCTGGTTCACTTGATGAGGCTGACATTCCCATTAACGCTTTTTTACGCTTCTAGCTTTTTATACCGTTATCTTGTTTCGTGGCAGCAAACGTAACGGAGCTTTTCCCTTCAAGCGTTGGCAAGTCGACCGTTACAGCAAGCGATGATGCTGCGGTCTATCCCAGGATGGAGCAGGGCACTCCGCTATCACCGTTGAACGGCACCCGTGGGGTGGTACGGCGACATCATGGCAAGCGAGTGCCGGCCGTCATTGTCGCTCGTTACTGACGCTCGTAGCTGACGCTCGTTACCGTCCGTTACTGACGTTCGTTACCGTCGGCCGTTCCTGACGCTCGTTACTTGGGGTCGTAACCCGTTGAGAGTCCGGCGGCGTCCACCAGGGCACGAGTATAGGCACTGCTCGGGCGGGAGAGAATGTCGGCACAAGGGCCTTCTTCGACCACCTTTCCCTCCTTCAGTACCATGACGCGATGCGCCATGGCTCGCACTACTGCCAGGTCATGACTGATGAACAGGTAGCTCAAGCCATGTCGCTCCTGAAGTTGTCGCAACAGATCAATCAATTGCTTCTGAACGGTTCGGTCCAGCGCCGACGTGGGTTCATCCAGCACGATGAGACGAGGCTCAAGGATGATGGCTCTGGCCACGGCGATGCGCTGGCGCTGGCCTCCCGAGAATTCATGGGGGTAACGTCGCGCTACGTCTTGTGGCAGTTCGACCTCCCGTAGCGTTCGGCGAACCCGCTCGGCAACTTCTGTCGGGGAAAGCTCGGGGTGATGGTAGCGCAGCCCCTCACTGACGATGTCGGCCACCGGCATGCGGGGTGACAGGGAACCATAGGGGTCCTGAAACACCATCTGCAGCTGGCGACGCTGCTTGCGCAGGGCGTTGCCGCTCAGCTGATCAAGCCGCTGGTCATCGAACTGGATGGACCCGCTACTGCGGGTAAGCCTTAGCAGGGCGCTCGCCAGAGTGGTCTTGCCCGAACCCGACTCGCCAACGATGCCCAGGGTTTCACCCTCGGCAATTTCGAGGTCCAGCGGCGCTACCGCCTGAAATCCTGGCCGCGCCCGTTGCAGCAGCCGCCGCGGGCGCTCGAAGGTAACGCTGAGCCCTTTTGCACGCATCAGCAGGCTGGCATCTGCTGCGGTGGGGGCAGGCTGTCCCGCGGGCTCTGCCTCCAGCAGTTCTCTTGCATGTTGGCTACGGGGAGCGCTGAAGACCTCGTCGACATCGCCGGTTTCCTGGGCCACGCCTCGGTGCATGACACAGACGCGATCGGCGTGGCGTTTCACCAGATTCAAGTCATGGGTAATGAACAGCATGCCCATGCCATGGCGATCGCGAAGCTCAGCCAACAGTGTAAGGACATCCTGCTGCACGGTGACATCCAGCGCCGTGGTAGGCTCATCGGCAATCAACAGCTGTGGCTCGTTGGCGATGGCCATGGCGATCATCACCCGTTGGCGCTGCCCCCCGGAGAGTTGATGGGGCCAGGCGTCGAGTAGCTCTTCCGCACGGGGCAGCTGTACCTGTTCGAGTAGTTGATGACAGCGAGCACGTGCCGCACGTCCCTTGATGCCCTGGTGCAATCTCAAGGTTTCGGCCAGCTGGCGACCAATCGTGTGCAGCGGATTGAGTGACGTCATCGGCTCCTGAAAGACGAAGCCGACTCTGTTGCCAAGCAGGCCTTGCCATTGCGCCCGTGTAAGCCTGCTGAGATCGGTCTGCTCGAGGAAGCGGCCCCCAGAGACGCTGGCATTGTCGGAGAGCAGATTGAAGGCGCCGAGTGCGCTGACCGACTTGCCCGAGCCAGACTCCCCGACCAGCGCCAGGGTTTCCCCGCGCCTGACCTCCAGGGACAGCTCATTGACGACATTATGTCCGTCGAAGTCGATGCTGAGGCGATCTAGGGTCAGTAGCGTATCGCTGCTCATGTCTCGCTTCCTTGGGCTGTTCCGCTGCTTGTCGAGGAGGGCACGTGGCGGGGATCGAAGGCATCACGGATGCCCTCACCGATAAACACCAGCAATGACAGCATGATGGCGAGCGTCAGAAAGGCGGTAATGCCAAGCCAGGGAGCCTGGAGATTGTTCTTACCTTGCGCGACCAGCTCGCCCAGGGAAGGGGAGCCCGGTGGTAAGCCAAAGCCCAGGAAATCCAGTGCTGTCAGGGTGGTGATGGCACCGGTGAACAGGAACGGGATGAAGGTCAGGGTGGCGACCATGGCATTGGGCAGGACATGTCGCCACATGATCAGATGCGACGGTAGCCCCATGGCCTTTGCGGCCCGGACATATTCGAGATTGCGCGCACGCAGGAATTCCGCTCGCACGATGTCCACCAGGCCGAGCCACGAGAACAGCAGCATGATCCCCAGCAGCCACCACAGGTTCGGTTCGACCAGGCTCGCCAGGATGATCAACAGGAACAGCACGGGCAGCCCGGACCAGATTTCGGTCAGGCGCTGGCCTACCAGGTCGACCTTGCCTCCAAAGTAGCCCTGGACCCCGCCTGCCAGCACCCCCAGCACCAGGGAGCCCAGGGTCAGCACCAGGGCAAAGATGACCGACAGGCGGAAGCCATAGATGACGCGAGCCAGCACGTCCCGCCCCTGGTCATCGGTGCCTAGCCAGTGGCGGGCATCGGGCGGCGAGGGGGCAGGGTGGGTCAGCGCCATATCCAGGGTGTCATAGGAGTAGGGGATGGGGGCCCACAGGATCCAGCCGTCCGCCTCGATGGCGTCCCGGGTAAACGCATCGCGATAGTCGGCGGGGGTAGGCAGGAAGCCACCAAAGGCGGTGTCGGGGTAATCCACGGCCAACGGGAAATACCATTCCTGCTGGTACTTCACCAGCAACGGCTTGTCATTGGCTACCAACTCCGCGCCAAGGCTCAGGACGAACAGCAATCCAAAGACCCACAGCGACCACCAGGCGCGGCGCTGGTGACGAAATACGCTGAGTCGGCGTCGGGTGATGGGGGATAGCGTCGGCACGGTCAGGACTCCCGAGTGTCGAAGTCGATGCGAGGGTCCACCCAGACATAGGTCAGGTCGGACACCAGCTTTAACAGGAGGCCTATCAGGGTATACAGATACAAGGTGCCGAAGATGACCGGGTAGTCACGTTGCATCACGGCCTCAAAGCCGAGCAGCCCCAGGCCGTTCAAGGAAAAGATCACCTCGATCAGCAGCGAGCCGGTGAAGAAGATGCCAATCAGGGCGGCAGGCATGCCGGCGATGATGATCAGCATGGCGTTACGAAAGACGTGACCGTACAGCACCCTGCGGTCCCCAGCGCCCTTGGCTCTGGCCGTCAGCACGTACTGGCGATGAATCTCATCGAGAAAGCTGTTCTTGGTCAACATGGTCAGGGTGGCAAAGCTGCCGATGGCCGAGGCGCTGACCGGCAGGATAATGTGCCAGAGATAGTCCTTTACCTTGTCCCAGGTTCCCAGCTCCGCGAAATCCGGTGAGGTCAGCCCGCGCAGCGGGAAGACATCGAAGTAGCTGCCGCCCGCGAACAGCACGATCAACAGGATGGCGAACAGGAACCCCGGAATGGCATATCCCACGATGACCAGCCCCGATGTCCAGACATCGAAGGCGGAGCCGTGTTTCAGCGCCTTGCGTACCCCCAGGGGGATGGAAATGAGATAGACCAGCAGCGTCGTCCACAGACCGAGCGATATCGACACCGGCAGACGCTCCAGCATCAGTGTGGTGACCGCTTCGCCGCGGAAGAAGCTCTCGCCGAAGTCGAAGGTGGCATAGTCCACCATCATGTCGAAGAAGCGCTCATGGGCGGGCTTGTCGAAGCCGAACTGCTGTTCGAGTTGAGCAATGAACTGCTCGGGCACCCCGCGGCTGCCGCGTGACTCTCCGCTGGTCAGTGTCTCGCCACCTCCGCCTTGCAGACGTGTGCTGGCCTCGCTGGAGAAGCCCTCGAAACGGGCCAGAATTTGATCGATGGGGCCGCCGGGGGCGGCCTGAACGATCATGAAATTGAGCAGCATGATCCCCAGCAGGGTGGGAATCATCAACAACAGTCGGCGCAGTATGTAGGCACCCACGGCACTTCCTTGCAGAACAGGTTCTCGTCATGCTGCCACGGTGATGCGTTGAGCGTCACTCAGCAACTCGCCAGAATCAACGTCGGCGCCCCCTTTATGCCGCCTTCATGCTGGGCTCCCAGTGGACGGTATCTCGCCAGCCCGTCAGCGGCTGCGTTGGCGCGCCTCGACGGCCTCTTCGCGCTCGCCATCGACCCACCAGGCACTGAGATCGAGCGTGTACTCGGGAAAGGGCTCCTGCCAGGCGAACTTGTCCCACAGCGCGATACGGTGTGCGGCCAGATGAAACTGCGGAACCACATAGAACCCCCAGCGCAACACCCGGTCGAGGGCATGCGCGGCCGTATCCAGTGCCTCGCGCGATTCCGCGGCGATAAGACGATCCACGAGGGCATCGATGACCGGGTCCTTCAATCCGATGAGGTTGCGGCTCTGGGGGCGATCTGCGTACTCGCTTCCCCAGAACTCGCGCTGTTCGTTGCCGGGACTCAGGGACTGTGGATAGCTGCCCACCACCATGTCGAAATCGAAGTTGCGCAGGCGGTTGAGGTACTGATTGACATCCACCGTGCGAATGTTGCCCTGGATGCCCAGCCTTGCAAGATTGCGCAGCAACGGCTGAGCAATGCGCTCGAACTGGGTGCTGTAGAGCAGGATTTCGATGTTGAGCGGTTCCCCGGTCTGCGCATTGACCATCGTGCCATCTCGGGCTTCGAAGCCGGCTTCGGTCAACAGCTGAAGGGCATGAGCGAGACGTGGGCGTAAGGCCTCGGGTTGCTCCATGGGCAATGGCTGGGTGAAGACCCGCTCGGGTAGCTGGTCACGAAAGGGCTCCAGCAAGGCAAGCTCCTGGGCGGAAGGCAGGCCACTGGCTTCCATCTCGGAATTCTCGAAGTAGCTGTCGGTGCGCTCGTATGCCCCATAGAACAGATTCTGATTCAGCCATGGAAAGTCGAAGCCCATGGTGATGGCCTCGCGCACGCGCACGTCCTGAAACTTGTCCTTGCGCAGATTCATCACGTAGGCCTGCATGCCCGCTGGCTGGCCATCGTGCACCTGCAGCTGTTTGACAAACCCTTCCTTGAGCGCAGGAAACTCGTAGGCGGTCGCCCAGTTGCTGGCGGAGTTCTCCAGTCGAAAGTCGAGGTTACCGGCCTTGAAGGCTTCCAGCGCCACCGTCTGGTCGCGATAGTAGTCAAACACCAGTCGCTGGATATTGTGGCGTCCCACGTTGACCGGAACCTGCCACCCCCAGTAGTCATCGACCCGCTCATAGACGATTCGGCGGCCAGGATCTACCTCGGCGATACGATAGGGCCCCGATCCCAGTAAGGCGTCGCGGGTGACGGCCTCGAAATCACGGTCTTGCCAGAAGTGCTCAGGCAGGATCGGCATCTGCCCCAGGATCAGCGGCAGCTCTCGACTCTCGCTGTCTCCAAGTTCAAAGCGGATAGTATCGCGATCAACCGCGGTCACGCTGGTAACGTCGCTGTAGTAGGCGCGATAGAACGGCTGTCCCTGGGTGGTCAGCGTCTGGAAACTGAAGACAACATCGTCGGCATCAACCGGTTCACCGTCATGAAAACGCGCTTCCGGGCGCAAGTCGAATTCGACCCAGCGCCGATCCGGATCGAGCCTGATGCCTTCGGCCAGCAGCCCATACATGGTGAAAGGTTCACCAGGGTTCGACTCCAGCAGGGTGTCATATATCTGGGTAAGCCCCGAGGCGGGAGTGCCGCGCACGATAAAGGGATTGGTCGAGTCGAAGCTGCCCTGAGCAGCACGAACCAGGCTGCCTCCATGGGGAGCATCGGGGTTGGCATGGGGCAGGTGGTCAAAGTCAGCCGGCAGTGCCGGCTCACCGAACAGAGGTAGGGCATGCACCGTGGGAACGGTTGATACGTCTGCGGCCGCACAATGTCCGGCCAGCAGCACGCTCGCGAGGCTCATGCCAATCGCCACCTGTCGCATCGCGCTGAAATCCTTGTCCTGAGGGACGCCAGAATGGCGTCCGCTTTATCTTCCGGAAAGTGTCAGTTGCTGGCCCGGTTGTAAAGCCTGCGGATTATCGATGCCATTCCATTGGGCAAGGTCACGAGGTGACACAGAGTAGAGCATGGCGATGCGCGTGAGGGTCTCGCCGCTCTCGACCACATGGGTGTCTGCCGAGTCTGCGCTGGCCACCTGAACATCGTTGATGTTGGTGAGGGCGCTGCGCAGGGTCGCTGCGCTCTCGGCAGGGACCAGAATTTGACGGGTGTGGCGAGGATTGACGTTGCGTGACTTCAGCCCAGGGTTCAGCTCGGCCAGCTCGCTTGTGGTCACGCCGGCGAGGGCGGCGGCCTTGCTGAGCGAGATGGGAGCTGTCACCGAGACCTTGGCGAAGGCCGCGGAACCGCTGATGTCAGGTAACGTCACGCCGTAGCGCTCGGGGCTATCGATGATACGAGAAATCGCAATCAGCTTGGGAACGTAGGCCATCGTTTCGGCGGGAAGATTGAGGTCCCAGTAGTCTCCGGCCAGGCCTCTTGCCTGCGCGGCGCGGCGGGCATTGTTGACCGTACCAGCGCCAGCGTTGTAGGCAGCCAGAGACAGCATCAGATCGCCTTCGTACCACTGATCGGCCTGCATCTCGATGTAGTCCAGGGCGGCGCGAGTCGATGCTACGACATCATTGCGGCCATCCCAGGCACCGTTGCGCTTCAGCCCCAGCGCGTCGCCGGTACGCGGCATGATTTGCCACAGTCCAGCGGCGCCAAAGTGGCTGCGTGCCTTGGGATCAAATGAGCTTTCCACGAACGGGATCAAGGCGATCTCGCCGGGGAGGCCGCGGGATTCCACCTGTTGGGTGATCCAGGCTAGCCAAGGACGGGCGCGTTCGGTGATCTCAGCAACGTTGTGGGGACTTTTCTGGTAGTAGTCGATCCACTCCTGCACACGCGCATTGACGGCCACATCGTTCCACTGAAAATCTCCGCGCAGGCTGGTCCAGGCATCCTGCGGTTCCAGTTCCAGCGCGTCCCAGAAGTGAGTGGTCAAATGCTGGTGCGCCGCAGCGCCGCCCTGGGCGGCCGCAGTGCTGCCGGGGCCGCTGTTATAGGGCAGTGCTCCACCGGGTGGGAGCGGTGAGGCTTGCGAGGTATAGGCACCGGCCATCAACGAGCCAAGGAGCGCCAGACTACTGGCCGCACCAAGAAGTCGTCTACGGGTCGTGTGAAATGTCATGCGTAAGAGTTCTCCCGGTTCATGAAAGGGTTCACGAACCTGTCATGGGGCGATGTACATGGAACGCCTAGTTGATGGCGACCTTAGAAGTCATCCTTCCAGGCTCTCAACGTGGCAAAGGTGGCGTCCGTGCTGTCGGTCGACCCATGAGCTGATGCAGCGCGCTTGACATCCTCATCATCGCAACGAAGGAAAGGATTGATACGGCGCTCACGTTCCATCGTTGTTGGCAGCGTGGGTCGGTCCAGTTCACGTGCTTTCTGACAGTCGGTCAGGGCACGGGCAACCTCGGGGTTGCCTGGATTGGCCGCCTGCGCAAAGGCAAGGTTGGCCAGGGTGTATTCGTGGGCCGAGAATACCAGGGTTTCGGCTGGTAGCGTATTCAGCCGCTCGAGGGAGCGCAGCATCTGTTCGGGGGATCCTTCGAACAATCTGCCACAGCCACCGCTGAACAAGGTGTCTCCACAAAACAGTAGAGAGGGGATGCCAGCGGTGAAGAAAGCGATGTGGTCGAGGGTGTGCCCCGGAACCGCCATCACCTCGAACAGGCGCCCCATCACGCGTAGTTCATCACCATCACCGACGATCTCGGTAATGCCCTCGACCGTGGGAGCGTCCGAGCCCGACGCTCTGGGTCCGACCACGCGGGGTGAATAGCGCTCGACCAGTTCGGCGATGCCGCCTGTATGGTCGTGGTGGTGATGGGTCACCAGGATGCATCCCAGCGTCAGGTTTTCCCGTTCAAGCAGCTGAATGACGGGCTCGGCGTCGCCTGGATCGACCACGCAGACCTCTTGACTCGAATCCTGGCGCAGTAGCCAGATATAGTTGTCGCTAAAGGCAGGAATCGGTGTCACGCTTAGCATGGTCGTCAGGTTCCTTCGAAAGCCGCAGAGTCGATAGCCACTGGATTTAATGCCGCAGGCGCACACGTCTAGTTAGCTTGCAGGCGCTCTGCTAGTGGCGACAGGCGGCAGCTGATGTCTTCAGTAAACTTCGCTTTTCGCCCTGCAAAATCAGACACTTTGGAGGCACGAGTCCACTATGTCAAATGCGTCGGAGCCGATGGAGCTCGCGCGCCTGATACGGCACGCTCGACGCTACTGGTCCAGTGACAGTGGTCAAGCTGTCCGCCGTTGCGAGAGGGCCTGTTTGGGTCCTCTGGCGGAGCGCTGGTGCGGCCAGCATGGTCTCGAGCTATCTCTGGCCGAACCTTTGGTCGACATGACCGCCGTGCGTCACTGGATACGATGGTCTCCGACCAGGGAGTTGGCGGAAAGTTCCAGCACGCTGGTATGCCTGCCCGAGCGCCTCCCGCTACCCGATGGGGCGGTTGATCTAGTAGTGCTCAATCATCTGCTTGAGGTCGTGGCTCATCCTCATCAATTGCTGCAGGAGGCCGTGCGTGTGTTGGCGCCGCAGGGCAGGCTGGTGCTGCTCGGGTGGTCTCCCTTGTCGGTGTCCGGGCTGATGAGGCTCAGCCCACGGCAGCGACGCCATCTGCCAGGTCAGGGCCACTGGCGAACACCGGGTACGCTCAGGGACTGGCTGGAGTTTGTCGATGTCGAGATCGACCGGTTAGACTACTGCCGCTTTCGTCTGCCGGGGTTGTCCGGGCGCAACACCATGCTGGAAACCCTGGGTCGGCGCTATAACCTGCCGATGGGCGACTGCTACATCATTCAGGCGCGCTGTCGCTCTCAGTTGGCGTGCACACAAGGACGGCGGCCGCTGTTTGGCCTGCAGGTCGGTGGTGCTCACCTGGGTACCACCTGTCTGGAGCCTAGCGTCCGACAACATCAGAAGCAGAAAAAAGGGTGAAATGCGTTGACCACACCGGACTCACTCCCTGTCGTCACTATTTATACGGACGGAGGGTGTCGAGGTAACCCAGGGCCAGGAGGGTGGGGCGCGCTGCTCGAGAGTGGCGACCATCGCAAGGAGCTCAAGGGCGCCGAGCATGACACCACCAATAATCGAATGGAGCTGACCGCCGCGATACGCGCCCTCGGCGTGTTGAAGCGGGAATGCCGAGTCGCGCTGTGGACAGACTCAGAATACCTGCGCAAGGGCATTACCGAGTGGATTCACGGGTGGATCAAGCGTGGCTGGAAGACAGCTGCCAAGCAACCGGTCAAGAATGCTGATCTCTGGCGCGAGCTCTACGCCCAGACCCAGCGTCATCAGATCGAGTGGCACTGGGTCAAGGGGCACAGCGGCCACCCAGGCAATGAAGCTGCCGACAGGCTGGTCAACGAAGCCATCGACGACTTGTTGAGCGGCGCCTGACCCCGCAGGCGCTGGCGTTACCACATTCAGGAAATCCCCATGCGACAGATAGTGCTGGATACTGAGACCACCGGTATCGAGACCCGCGATGGTCACCGAATGATTGAGATCGGTGCGGTGGAGATGATCAATCGTCGCCTCACCGGTAACACCTATCATCAGTACATCAATCCAGAACGTGATATCGATGCCGAAGCCATCGGGATTCACGGTATCACCAATGAGCGAGTCGCCAACGAGCCGGTCTTCGCCGACGTGGCAGCCGAGTTCTGGGACTTCATACGGGGGGCTGAACTGGTTATCCATAACGCACCCTTCGACGTGGGCTTCATCGATCATGAATTCTCGCTGCTGAAGGCGACTCGGCCCGATCTCTATCCTGGTCCGGTCAGGCAGCATTGCGGCGTGCTGGATACCCTTACGATGGCGCGGGAGCTGCATCCCGGCCAACGCAACAGCCTGGATGCGCTGTGCAAGCGCTATGACATCGACAACGGTCACCGGGTGCTTCACGGGGCCTTGCTTGACGCTGAGATTCTGGCCGACGTCTATCTGGCAATGACGGGCGGCCAGACCGCGCTGACGCTGGATGCCGGAGATGACAAGGATCAGCAGGCGGCAGTTCCGGGTGAGTTGTCAGTGCGCCGCTTGTCACTGGATGCAGGGCGGCTGACGGTGATTCGTCCCGATGAGGATGAGCAGCAGGCGCACCTGGCGAAGCTCGACGCCGTGAGGTCCAAGGCGGGCCAGTGTCATTGGGATCACTTGGCACCGGAGTATGCTGGCCTGGGTCAGCCCAAGGAGGAGAGTCACTGATGCTACGTCGGGAGCTGCCGCAGGGAATAGCGCGCGGCCGAGTGATCAGGCTGTCGGAAGGACGCATCGCCCCTGGCGTCGACGATACGCCACTGGGGCTGATTCAGGACTGGGACGACCAGGTGCAACCCCTTTGCTGGTGGAACGACGACCCGATTGGACTGCGTCTGGAATCCGAGCCAGGGGATGACTGGATCGACGGCCGTGGATGGTTGGCTCAGTTACCCGAATCATGGTTCGCCCTCGTGTCGACCGCGCTTCAGGTGGGGGCCTGGATGGCCAACCACCGCTACTGCGGGCGCTGCGGCCAGGCCGCCACGCGGCTCGAGCACGAATTTGCGATGCACTGCTACCATTGCGGTCATCGCAACTATCCTCGTATTTCACCGTGTATCATTACCCTGGTGACCCATGGTGAGTCGCTGCTGCTGGCTCGCAGTCCCAGGTTTCCCCCTGGGCGATATTCCACTCTGGCGGGATTCATCGAGCCCGGCGAATCTGCCGAGCAGGCCGTGCATCGTGAAGTGCATGAAGAGGTCGGTATCTCGTTGGGACGGCTACGTTACATTCGCAGTCAGGCGTGGCCATTTCCGCATTCTTTGATGCTTGGCTATCTGGTGGAAGCCTCGACCCGAAGAATCCGGATTGATGGCCATGAAATTCAGGATGCCGCCTGGTTTACACCGCGCACACTACCCCAGCTTCCCCCTCTCTACTCGATTTCCCGCGAACTGATAGAGCTGCACCTGGCTGAGGTGCGCGACGGCCGGGGTGGTTAGGGCCTGAGCCACTTGGCGGATGAACTCGTTGAGGGGTGAACGGCTTGAGAAATGAGCGGCTTGAGAAATGAACGGCTTTAGGGATGAGCTGTGTAAGCGCCTGTCAGTCCAGGTCGGCGTCGAAGAATGACAGTCGCGCGGAGCGGCCAGCAGCTTGTCTGCTGGCCGCGGGCTATCAGCTCGGGAACAGGTCGGTAAGCCGTGTCGCCAGCATGATGTTGCCGGTTGCCTTTAGTTTACCGGTCATGAAGGCCGTCATGCCGTTGATGTTGCCTTGCATGATTCCCTTGAGCGTCTCACTGCTCATGCTCAGGCTGACAGAAGGGTCGTCATGCTCGCCTTGCTGGATATCCAGCGCGCCATCATCGATGACCACGTAGTAGTCTTCGACATCGCTGAAATGGAACTGGAAGACTTCGTTCATGCCCTTGGCAGCATCCGGGTTGAAGCGAGAGCGCAGGGACTCGAGGGTGGTTGACATGTTGCATCCTGGGTCTGGGAATCTGTATGGAAGCGTATTTCAAACGGATGTTTTAATCAAGGTCGAGATTGTCGTTGCCGAGCATGCTGGTGGTTGTAAAGCATGATTCTGCCTGTTCGGTCTCGTCTCACGTCATGAGTGTCGCAGGAGGATGTCATGGAAGAGTGGTTGGGTGAATTGGTGACGTTTTTTGTTCAGTTGCTGCTGGTCGCGCTGGTTGTCATGGGAGCGATTGCGCTTGGATCACGCGGCCAGAAGAGCGAAGGGCGAGAGCAGCTGCAGATTGTCGACTTGGGCCAGCGCCAGCGCCGGCTGAGGGCGAGGCTTGTTCAGGCCATGTCGCCCAAGCGCCGGCGGGGGCTCTGGCCCTTCAAGAGGTCATCGGACGAGACCAAAGCGGCAGGCCAAGGTGACGATAGCAGGTCTACTGCCTGGGTCCTGGACTTTCACGGTAATCTCAAGGCCAGTGGGGTCGACCGCCTGGCCAGGGAGGTCTCACTGCTGATCGATACTGCCCGTGAGGGGGATGATGTCATCGTTCGTATCGAGAGCCCAGGCGGAGTGGTCCATGCCTACGGGCAAGCTGCTGCAGAGCTGGACAGGCTCAATGCTGCGGGCCTCAATACCACGGTATGTGTCGACAAGGTGGCTGCCAGCGGCGGGTATCTGATGGCGTGCAACGCCAAGCGCATCATCGTGGCACCTTTCGCCGTCATTGGTTCCATTGGTGTCGTGGCACAGGTTCCTAACGTCCATCGACTGTTGAAGCGCCACGATATTGACGTCGAGCTGTTTACCGCCGGTCGCTACAAAAGAACGGTGACGGTGTTAGGCGAAAATACCGATGAGGGACGAGACAAGCTTCAGCAGGATCTCGAGAATATTCACGAGAGGTTCAAGTCCTACGTGGCTGAGCGTCGTACCCATGTGGATATTGAAGCCGTATCCACTGGCGAGGTCTGGTATGGCGAGGAAGCCGTGGCGAAGGGGTTGGCAGATGAAGTGGCGACCAGCGAAGCCTATCTCGCTCAGGTGATGTCCGAACGGCGGGTCTTTAGCGTCAAGCTGTCGTCAGTGCCGACGCTAGCTCAGCGGCTAGGCTTTTCCTCTTCTGCTGTGGTGGACAAGGCCCTTGATAGAGTAGAAGAGCGCCTGGACGCATCCCGCTGGGAGCATCGTTAAAGGGTATTGCTGGAAGGAGACGAGTAACACCCGCCTGCACAAGGCTTGAGTTTTTCGCCACGCTCTGCGTGACAGCGTTGGTCCTCAAGCCTTGTAGCGATACTCAAGACGGTTGGCATCCTGCCTTTTGTCCGTCTCGATCTGGCGGCCATCAATCGTCATTGGCGGCGTTCATCTTGACGATCGCGGCGATCATGATGCTCGCACTTTCACCATTGAGTGAGTAGTAGATGGTCTGAGAGGAGCGCCGCGTAGTGACCAGTTCCGCGCGCCTTAAAATGGCCAGATGTTGCGATAGGGCGGATTGGCTGAGGCTAAGTCGTTGATTAAGCTCCGTGACGGAGAGTTCGTGTCCTTCCAGCAGGCAGAGAATTCGTAACCGGTTGTCGTTGGCAATCGCCTTGAGCAGGCCACTGGCCCTATCGACCACGGCGTCTCCTCCCTCAAGCAGACGACCGGCAACACGTTGTTGGCTGTTCATCAGCACTCTCCACTGCAATGGTGACTGATCATATCGACACCCGGCGCTGGCTTGCGGTCCAGCAGGTTCTGGACGGGTGGGGCGTTGCAAGAGGTTGCAGTGTTTCGCATAAATGTCTTGTCACCCTGATTAAGTGAGCGCGGATGAACAGCGTTGCCATCCCGCTCCCGCTTGGGGCTGCAACACAAGCCCATAGACGTTTTCGCTGTATGCCTGGGGTGCTCTGAACCTAATTAGCTTCAGGCCTGGGTTGCGTCAGGCTTATGTCGCTCCAGGACGGCTCGCCTTTCAGTGCGTCAGTGATTAAGAAACTCCTCAATTATAGCGCATTGTAGGAGTAAACGCGTCTTAAACGCTTGTTTGTGACCGCTACAGCAGAATTAGCAAATTATTGTCTCGTTAAGTAACCATGGTCTTCATATGGTTGCTGATATTGACTAAAGGGAATCGAATCGCAACGTGCAGTAACAGGCGCTGTCTCATCGTCGTGTGGTGGGGGCGCAGGCGGCCTCCAGGCTGTCTGCCGCGTGGCATGCATGGCATGGCCATGGCGATGTGCGTATAATCTTGCACCCGGCATAAAAGCGCACGGCAGGCACTTTTGGGGTGTTTGCGTCTCGGGTCTAGCTCGGTTTCCGTGAGCAGGGCCTGCGTTTGCTGCCTCTCAACACCCTCATGCGCGACGTCTGTCGCCATGACTCGATCACCAGGGTTCCCTCACCCCTTACCAAAAAGGTTCGCTATGTTGACGCTTACGACCGATCAGCGCCGTCGATTGCTGGCACTTATGGTGGCTTTTCATATTGCCGTCATTGCCGCCAGCAACTACCTCGTGCAGTTGCCCTTCACGGTATTTGGCTTGCATACCACCTGGGGCGCCTTCAGTTTTCCCTTCATCTTTCTTGCCACGGACCTGACGGTAAGGCTGTTCGGTAAGGAGCCCGCTCGGGCGATCATCTTGCGGGTCATGCTGCCAGCCCTGGTGATCTCCTACCTGGTGTCGGTGATTTTTCCCAAGGGAAGCTACGTGGGCATGGCTGCCTTCGATGAGGTCAACCTCTTTGTCGCGCGTATTGCGCTTGCCAGTTTTATGGCATATCTGCTCGGCCAGCTGCTGGACGTGCAGGTGTTTGATCGCTTACGGCGCTTGGGCGCCTGGTGGGTAGCGCCAGCGGCTTCCACGCTGCTCGGTAATCTTGTCGATACGCTGGCGTTTTTCGCCATTGCCTTCCATGCGGGGCCTGATCCCTTCATGGCTTTGCACTGGCCGGAAATTGCGGCAGTTGACTATGCCATCAAGCTGGCCATCAGTCTGGCGTTCTTCCTGCCTCTTTACGGGGTGTTGCTCAAGACGCTGACCCAGCGCCTGGTCGTCGCCACGGGCAGTGCCGACCGCTGGCCGGAGCGCGCAGCAGATCGGCGTGGCTAGTGGTACGGCCAAGTCCGCCTTGCGGCGCTGGTGCGACGGGGTAAGCTTTGTGCTTACCCCATTTCTTTCCCCCATCGTGGGTGGGGGCTGATCCTAGAATTGCGCAAGAGAAGGAGTTGCAGACATGGCGGTTGCCCTTGAAGTAGCTGACAGCGGTGGGCCGGGAGTGCCCCTGGTGATTGTGCATGGCCTGCTAGGTAGCGCCGACAACTGGCGCTCCCACGTCAAGCACTGGTCGCAACAGCGCCGTGTCATCGCGGTCGATCTTCGCAACCATGGGCGCTCTCCCCACGCAGACGGCATGAGTTACGAGGACATGGCAGAGGACCTGGCCGACGTTATTACGGGATCAGGGGCCGACAAGGTCCACCTGTTGGGCCATTCCATGGGTGGCAAGGTGGTCATGTCTCTTGCTCGCCTGTATCCGGATCTTGTCGCGTCCCTGATGGTGGCCGATATTGCGCCGGTAGCCTACGAGCACCGACATGACAGTGTGTTCGCGGCGCTACGTGCGGTGGAGGCGTCTGCCCCCAAGGACCGCCGAGAAGCTGATGAGCTGATGGCTGCGCATGTGGAGGACAAGCCAACCCGCATGTTCCTGGCGACCAACCTCGTTCGGGGGGAAGGCAATGTACTTTGCCTAAGGGTCAATCTGGATGCCATCGAGGGAAGTTACGAAGACATCATGGCCGAACCCGCCGGTCAGGGTCCCATTCGAGTGCCTTCCATCGTCATTCGCGGTAGTCGCTCGGACTATGTGGCTGACGCCAGGTTGGCGGCGGTTCGTGAAGTGCTGCCGGAGGCTTCGCTGGAAACCCTTGACGCCGGACATTGGCTGCATACCGAGAAGGCCAAGGAATTCCAGCAGTGCATCGATCGCTTTCTTGAACCATTAGCCTAGTCAGTCTAACAGCGACAGGTGCCGCGATAACGGCCAGCGCCAGGCGGATAAAAGGCACTCGGTCATTTCGTGGCGCTTGCAACCGGGCTTGGGGCTCGTGGGTTTAGGCCCTGGGCTCTGGGCTCTGGGCTTAGACCCAAGGTCAGCCTGGGTCGCGGCCAAGGCGAGACACTGGGGTTATCTCCTTCACTATGCCTTGGTCGTGCAGGTAGCGTTCCACGCGCCGATAGCGACCGTGATCCATGGCCGCCGGACGGAGGCTGAGTCGGCGCCTGATGTCGGGCCACGCGGCGGCATTTGCTGCGCTGTCCATGGTCGGTTGCTGTTGCACCATGATGTCCCACGCCTCGGTGGGATGCTCGATGATCCAGCGAGTGGCTTCCTCAATCGAGTCAATGAATCTACGAATGGCATCCTGCTGTGACTGATAGTGTTCCTGGTTGGCCACCAGGATGAGCCCATCGTGAATTGGTATGCCCAAGGAGGCTGCCGACATGACTCGCGTCGCCACTCCCAGGTCACCCAATTCGCGTGGTAGCGAGATGCCGTGGCCGCCAACGACCGCATCAACCCAGTTTTCGCTCATGGCGCGAATGATGCTGAAATGCACGTCCTTCGCTTCCACATGTGACAGGTTCAATCCCTCCTGCTGCAGAATGGCTCTAAGCAGGACATCCTTGTCGGATTGCTGGGCGTAGCCGACCCGATGATCGATCAATGACAGCGCTGAGGCGGCGTTGATGTCGTCACGCACGACGAGCGCCGCGAGGGGAAGCTCCACCAGCGTAGCGACCCTCATGATCGGACGCCCGTCATCGACGGCGGCATGCAGGCTGAGTTGATCTGTCAGGGCAAGATCTGCCTGTGAGGCAGCGACCAGCTTGGCCGCCACGTCCGGATCTGCCGGCGTCTTGAGATGAACGTCAAGTCCGCGGCGCCGGAACAGTCCCTTGTGTTGCGCCACGAGCAGTGCGGCGTGCTGCGGACCTGGGGTCCATTCGAGAATGACGTTGAGAGTGGTCACGGGCGGGGGAGCGATGGGGTCTGCCGGCGCCGCGGTGATCGATGGCGCGATGGCCCGTGACGGCGTATCCACGCTTGGTCCTGTGGGCAGGCCTTCATAGGCTGCCGCGGGATCATGTCGCTCGGCACCGGACGCACTGTTGTTGGCGTGTTCGGCAGCGGGCGGGGTATCCGTGGGGTCGTCCTGAGCGCTGGCGGTGCTCTCGTCGGGCTGCCCTTGCTGCTGCGCTTCCTGCTCCCCAGCATCGTTGTCAGCCTGCGGCTGGATCGCCGTGGCGGCCTCGTTGCTGTCGACTGCGACGGCAGCATCGGTTGAGCCCTGCTCGTCTGCAGCCGGACAGGAAGCGCTAATAAAGCCCAGTGTCAAAGCGGTGGCCATGAGCCAGCCTAGACGATGGCGCCAGGACATTGACTTCGCCATCAAGTGTCTCCCGTGGATCAGGCGTTCGTACCAGCGGGCTAGTGTATACAACGGTAATTTCACCTACCAGCGGCATCCATCAACATCTTGATGGATCAGCGTTTGACCCGCATGAGATACTGTGGTCGAACTTTGCAAGGGACTCGCATGGACTCCATCAATAGCCTTTTTCTGTTATGTGGCACCTTGATCGCGTTGAGCGTGCTGGCGAGCCGACTCTCCGCGTTGGCCGGGGTGCCTCTTCTGGTGCTCTTTCTTGGGCTGGGCATGCTGGCGGGCGAGGATGGCCTGCTTGGCATCGACTTTGACAACTATTCCCTAGCCTTCGTCATTGGTCATCTGGCGCTGGCGATGATTCTTCTCGATGGCGGTCTTCGCACCCGGCTGAAGACCTTTCGAGTGGGCTTCCGGCCGGCCTTGGGATTGGCCACCGCAGGCGTGTTCATCACCAGCGGTCTGGTGGGGCTGTTGGCGATGTGGGTGTTCGACCTGTCGCTGCTGCAGGGGCTTCTTGTCGGAGCCATCGTCGGGTCGACGGACGCTGCTGCGGTGTTTTCCATGCTCAGCGGGCGTGGCCTGAATCTCAATGAGCGTGTTGGTGCAACCCTTGAGATCGAGTCCGGCACCAACGATCCCATGGCGATCTTTCTGACACTGGTGTTGATCGAAGCGCTGGTGGGGGACCTGGGTGGACCGCTGGACATGCTGCTGTTCTTTATTCAGCAGTTCGCCGTCGCCATTGCACTGGGTCTCGGCGCGGGCTGGCTGATCGGCAAATTGCTGCGCTACCTTGACCTGGCTCCTGGCCTCTACTCGCTGCTGGCCCTGGCCCTGGGGTTCTGTGTCTTCGGCCTGACCAGTGCTCTTGGAGGAAGCGGCTTCCTGGCAATCTATCTGGCGGGCCTGATGATCGGTAATCAGCCCGGTCGTCATCTCAACTTCATCTTGCCGGTACACGACGGGCTGGCATGGTTGAGTCAGATAGGTCTGTTTCTGGTGCTGGGGCTTCTGGTTACGCCGTCGGCGCTGTTCGACGTGCTGTTACCCGCATCGGTAGTGGCGCTGGCGTTGATCTTCGTGGCGCGGCCACTGGCGGTGATTCTTACGCTCAAGCCGTTCTTTCATTTTCGCTGGCGTGAGGTCGGCTTTATCTCTTGGGTGGGGTTGCGCGGCGCGGTGCCTATCGTGCTGGCCATCTTTCCCGTCATTGGCGGCGTCGAGCGGGCGGACCTTTACTTCAATGTGGCCTTTGCGGTGGTGTTGCTATCGCTGCTGATTCAGGGCGGGACCTTGCCGTGGATGGCTAAGCGGATGAAGGTCATGGTGCCTGACAGTGCAACGCCCAATCATCGCGGCCCGCTTGGCATCTTGCCGGAAAACGATTTCGAGATGTTTGTCTACAAGGTCGAGAACTCTGATCTCGAAGACATCCCGATTCGCTTGTTACGCTTTCCCTCGGGCTCATTGATTTCGGCGCTGTTTCGTCAGCACGTGATGTTGCATCCCAAAGGCAGTACCCAGCTGCGCATGGACGACATCATCTGTGTCATCGGCAAGAGCGATGACCTGCCTGCGCTGAATCGTCTGTTCAATGGCGATGCGAAGCATCGCCAGCAGCGAGCCTTCTTCGGGACCTTTACGCTGGATGCTGAGGCGCGCATGGGTGACGTGGCCGACGCTTACGGATTGACCCTGAGTCCTGGCGAAGCGTCGTTGACGCTAGGGGAGTTTTTGGGGCTGCGGTTGGGCGGTCATCCTGTCGTGGGCGATGACGTCGACTGGCACGGTATCCAGTGGGTGGTCAGTGACATGGAGGGAAACCATATCACCAAGGTGGGGCTGCGCCTGTACTAGGGCTTGTACGGAAAGTGCCTGCGCTTGGTGATACGGCGTTAAAACATCGGTCTAAATGCTCATTTACACCTCGTAAACTGCGCTTTCTCACCGATGTTTGCCTTGTTTCACCTTCGCTCGTCGACTTGTCGGACAAAACCTGGCGAATAGCCTGCCGCTGGATGGTGAGCAGGCGTCCGAATCATGTTGTCAGAGCCTTGGAGCAATGGGGCGTCGTCCCTGGGAGGCGTGTGGAGAGATGGTCATGCTCAGACGACTATTGCCGTTGTTGCTGCTGGTGGTGCTGAGCGGCTGCGACGAAACGCCGGCTGGTCGCAGCCAGCTGGCTCTTGTGCCGGGTTTCGTCATGAGCGATATGGGCAGGCAGGCCTTTGATCAGCTTCGCCATGAGCTTCCTCTGGATCAGGACGTGTCGCGCAAGGCGCTGGTCCAGTGCATCAGCGCAGCCCTCATCAAGTCAGCTCGCCTGGAATATCCAGAGGTGGAGACGCCCGAGGACTGGCAGGTGGTGATCTTCGACTCCCCTTCACCCAATGCGTTTGCCTTGCCGGGTGGGCGTATTGGGGTCAACACGGGTTTGTTTGATGTCGCGCAGTCCCCGGACCAGCTGGCCGCCGTCATTGCACATGAAATCGCCCACGTGCTGGCTAAGCATGGCAACGAGCGGTTGACTCAGCAGCTAGGCATCAAGGCGGTGCTGTTGGTGGTGGGCCTGATCAGCGAGGGCGATGTCGGCCAGGAGCCGCTGATGGAAGCGCTGGGGATCGGCAGTCAGCTAGGCATCGCGCTGCCTTTCAGCCGGGTGCATGAGTCAGAAGCTGACCTGATGGGGCTTGCGATCATGGCGCGCGCTGGGTTTGATCCTGGGGCCAGCATCACCTTGTGGCGCAATATGGCGGCGCTTGGCGGCAGTCAACCGCCTGAGATCCTGTCCACGCATCCCGG
This sequence comes from Halomonas sp. DP5Y7-2, assembly GCF_019802025.1. Taxonomy (NCBI): domain Bacteria; kingdom Pseudomonadati; phylum Pseudomonadota; class Gammaproteobacteria; order Oceanospirillales; family Halomonadaceae; genus Halomonas; species Halomonas sp. DP5Y7-2. The sequence goes on from NZ_JAHVHY010000007.1 coordinate 172,032, forward strand.
CCATCAGTCCCGCATCAGTGGGCTAAGAGAGCATATGGCCGCTGCCAAGAGACAGTATCAAGAGGCGGTACCATCTCGGTGTTCTGCTCGGCCGCTATAGTGCCACCTCTATATCCTTTCTCTTTGCCTGACAGCTCTGGCATGGGCCCCACGTTGTCTGGCGGGTCGCGTTGCCTGTAGCGATCCTGGGCTGGTCGGCGGTGGCCATACCGCGCCAATAGGGCGCTCTTTACGCTTTATCGTCAGGGCGGGTGGGTAGCCTGTCCTCGAAGGCAAGGGCGGCCGCTGCCGACCGCGCCGCGTCTTGGCTGTCATGGCGTGAGATCACCTGGCGTGTCGCTCCTGGTGATGAGTCAGAAAAGGCGACGACGGCCCATCGGGTACGTTTGAGCGCCTTGGTCTGGTAGCTCTCGACGCGAAAGTGCTTCATGGGTAATTCTGCTCTTTTTGCGAAGGCGCGCAGTCTACGTGCTGTAAGCCATCAGCATTGTCAAAAGTTTACTGAGCCTTCAACGGTGATGTCACGCGCCGTATGCTGAGTAATGATTAGGGTATTCATTAAGCGATATCTTATTGAGCAATAAGAGTATGACGGTACGAAAAGGTTCAGTCCGTCCGCATCATTTGCCCCCAGGGGGCGCGGCGCTTCAGCAGTCGGGCCGCTCATCCCCTGGCATCTGCTAATGCCTAGTCTGCTAATGATATCACGTCAGTGCGGTTGCCAGGCGCAGCGCTTGGGAGCGCTATAGGCAGCTGCTGCTCAGGCGCCAGGCGTCAACCTGGGTGCCGGCTCAATGGTCGAAGGTGAGGGCAGAGACAGGTGAGGACAGAGACACCGACAAGAAACAACAATAAGCAAAGTGGGAAGAGAGAAGAGAGAAGGGAGAAGAGAGTAGCGGTTAGAGACAAAAGACAAGCGCGGGGCACCGCTGAATGCTAGACGGGTTGGTTCGAGCTTCATCGGTATGGTGAGAAAGGAGTTGATCGTGCTGACGATCCAGGTGTGTATACCATCACGAAAACGCCGAATCTGCAGGACAGATTCGGCGTTTGGCAATTCGAGGTGGCGGAGGGACAGGGATTCGAACCCTGGAAGGGCGTTAACCCTTGCCGGTTTTCAAGACCGGTGCATTCAACCGCTCTGCCATCCCTCCGGCTCACGGCGATGTACTTTACCAGCTTTTCTTCTCACGTCAACAGTTGTGTGCGATCAATGTGTTACGGCCTACCCGAGGAGCCCTCGTCAGCCAGGTCATTAATCTTTAGCCCAGGCGATTGGCAAGGGGGAAACTGCGCAAGAAATGTGCAGCTAAGCAATTTTTTGTCGCCAATAGGAAACGCTGTTCGAGCCAAGTGTGGCGGGGATGCAGCGCCATTCAGGTGAATTCCCTTCGTTGAAACCGCGCAGGTAGACGTCTTGCGCCGGGAACCTCCCATGGGCATGCTGTGTCGAATGCATGTCCACAAACAGGGAGCTACGGATACATGGCTTATCAAGAGTCACAGGTGAGTCGTCAGACCCAGACGCAGGTAGCTGCGACCAATAAGGTCTTGCGCAATACCTACGGCTTGCTGGCGATGACACTGCTGTTCTCTGCGGTGACAGCGGGGGCGGCAGTGGCCCTCGGCGTTCAGCAGATGAACATTCTGGTGTTCTTCATTGGCGCATACGGCCTGATGTTCCTGGTTCACAAGACCGCTAATTCCGCCATGGGGCTACTGGCGACATTCGCCTTCACCGGCTTCATGGGCTTCACCCTTGGTCCTATTCTCAGCGCCTACCTGACGCTGTCGAATGGCCCTGAACTGATCATGACCGCGCTGGGCATGACCGGTTTGACCTTCTTCGGTCTGTCGGCGGTCGCGCTGATCACCCGCAAGGACTTCAGCTTCCTGGCCAACTTCATGATGGCGGGTGCCATCGTGCTGATCCTGGCCATGGTTGCCGCGCTGATCTTCAACATTCCTTCGCTGTCCCTGATGGTCTCTGCGGGCTTTGTCCTGTTCTCCTCGGCAGCGATCCTGTATCAAACCAGCGAGATCGTTCATCGGGCCGGCGAAACGAACTATATCCTCGCTACCATCACCCTGTATGTCTCGATCTACAACCTGTTCATCAGCCTGCTGTCACTGCTGGGCGTTGTCAGCCAGGATTGATCCAGACGGGACGGAATGGCACAAGTATCGTAGAATGGTGGCCCCGCTCATGCGGGGCCATTTTTTTGTGCTGGCTGCGTGTCGCCATAGACCCGATGCCAGTGATTGATGACGCTGTCCAGGGGTAGAGATATATGCGCTACGCCATCCTGTTGCTGGGTGCGCCTTACAGCTCTCAGGCAGCCCATAGTGCACTGCGTTTCGCCCAGGCGGTGATAGCGCGTGGTCACCGCCTGGAAGCCGTGTTCTTCTACGCTGATGGCGTTCACAATGCGGCGAGCCTGGCGACCCCGCCCCAGGACGAGCCGCAGATTGTCGATGGCTGGATAGATCTTCAGCGTGACCATGACGTCAGGCTCGAGGTGTGCATTGCGGCGGCTCTTCGACGCGGCATCATCGATGCCGCTGAGGCGGCGCGACATGGCAAGAACGGGCACAGCCTTGCGCCACCTTTCACGCTCACCGGACTGGGGCAGCTGATCGACCTTGGTGTTGACTGTGACCGTCTAATCACCTTCGGCGCATGACGCGATCGGAGTCACGGCCAGGGACAAACCCGGAGGAGTGGGTATGACGGTAACGACGTCAGTCGACGAGGGGGCAGCGGGAGAACTGCTGGTGATTCTTCGCCATGGTCCTCATTCAGGTATCGCGCTGAAGGAAGGGCTTGATGCTGCTCTGGTGGCTGCCGCCTTTGGGCGCCGTGTATCGCTTCTGTTCATGGGCAGTGGCGTGGCCGCCTTGATGCCAGGTCAGGGCAAAGGCCCGCTGGACCAGAAGGGAACTCTGCCGACGCTGGACATGCTCGAGATGTATGACATCGATCGGTGCTATGCCGACAGTGCCAGTCTGGAAGCCCTCGACATGTCGGCAGACGCTCTGGCCATCGACGTCACCGCTGTCGACAGTGGCGGTGTCGCTCAGTTGATGGCATGCCATTCGCTGGTAATGACGTTCTGAGACCTGCGAGGCGTTCACTGTCTATGGACGACGGAAGCGATCCTGCTGGTTGAGTCACGGCTCATCTATTGTACCCATCGACCTCACCCATCTATTGCACCATTGCCATTTGTCGCCCCTGTGGAGCAACAATGATTCTGCATACCCTCAATCGCTCGCCGCTAGATTCGTCAGTCTACCTTCAGGCGTTGGCCGCCATGACCGAGGCAGATTGCCTGTTGCTCATAGAGGATGGTGTCCTGGGGTGCCTGCCAGCCCAGGCTGGGCGCTGGCCTCAGCTCACTGGCAGACTGTTCGCGCTGCGAGAAGATCTGGCGTCGCGAGGTCTCGTCGATGCCTGTTCCGATAGCATCACCGTCATTGATATCCAGGAGTTTGTCGCCTTGACGGAGCAGGCCACCAAGGTGGTGAGCTGGTACTGAGTCAGTAAGTCTGGTGATAGCCAGCTGCCATCCCTGGCGATTCGCGGGGTTTATGCTCGCTGTCAGTGCCCCCACCTATTGTTATCTAGCGCCATGCAGGCATGGCGTTCAGTATTCACCGTCATCAGCGTCGTCCAGCAGGAGAGCGTCATCATGGCAACGACACAGACCGCTGAGGAGCTCAACCTTGGCACGGGCACCATCGGACTCGATCCCGAGGGCTACCTTGTTGATCTTAACGACTGGACTCCTGAAGTCGCCGAGGCGCTGGCAGGGCGGGAGGGCCTGGTGCTTACCGAGGAGCATTGGGAGATCCTCCACGTGCTGCGCGAGTTCTACGGGCGCTACGAGCAGTCGCCAGCCATGCGCCCGCTGGTAAAGGCGGTGGGCAAGGCCCTTGGCCAGGACAAGGCTAGCTCGATCTATCTCATGCGGTTATTTCCGGGCAGTCCGCCGAAGCTAGGTGCCCGCCTTGCTGGATTGCCTAAACCGACCAATTGCCTCTAGGCTCGGCTGTGAATTTCCTGGCTCATGGCTGGCTGGCCCGCGAGGGCAGTGACGGCTTTCTGCTCGGCAACTTGATTGCCGACGGCGTCAAGGGGACCGACCTGTCTGCGTGGCCAGCACCAGTCGCGGAAGGCGTGCTCCATCATCGCCAGGTTGATGCCTTTGTCGATCATCACCCCCGAGTCGCTGCCGCAAGGGCTCGTGCGCCAGCAGATGGGCGTCGCGTTGCCGGTATTGCGCTGGACATGATGTGGGACCACTTTCTCGCTGATGAGCTGAGCGGCGATCAGTGGCGCGAGCGAGACGAGCTGATTGATCGCTGCTACAGACTGTTCGAGCGGCATGGTGCGCCGCAGCGGCTGGCCCAGATGGTGCCCGTGATGGTGCGTGAGGACTGGTTGCGGCGCTATTCCAGCCTGGCGTTCACCACCCGCGCGATTGCCGGCATCGGTACGCGTTTATCGGGTCCCAATCGGCTGGCGGAACTGGTGCCGCACCTGGAGCAGGATTACGACGTCCTGCGGGAAGACTTCGCCATCCTGTGGCGGGATACCCGTCGCCACTGGGAAGTCTCCCCACGTCTCTCATGACGTTCGTAGCCACAGGCACTCGACAGCATCTCCAGGGCTTATCTCGGTGTGCGGTGGAATGACGGCCAAGGCGTCGGCATTGATGCAGGAAGATAGAACGCCTGAGTTCTGGTCGTCGAAGGCTTTCGCCGCAATGCCAGTCTGACGGAAGTCGAGGGAAACCCTCATGTAGTGCTGGCGTGGCCCCGTGCTGGTGCTGAAATCGCTTTGTGCCCAAAGGCGCGGTAGCTCAGCCATTTGCTGGCAACCCTGCATGCTGCCGAGCAGTGGGCGCAAGAATAGCCAGGCACCGACGTAGCTGGAGACTGGATTGCCAGGCAGACCTACAAAGCGTGTCGCATGTCCTGTTGCATTCGGCAACTGGCCCAACGCCAGGGGTTTGCCAGGGCGAATGGCGAGGCGCCATAGATCCAGGTGACCCAGCTGTTCCAGGGCTGCCTTGACATGGTCTTCCTCGCCTACGCTGACCCCACCCGTAGACACCACCAGATCGGCCATCGCGGCAGCTTCAGACAGACAAGCGCGAGTACCCTCGGCAGTGTCTGGCACGCTGCGGGTCAGTACCACCTCGGCACCGAACCGCTGCAGCAAGCTGAGTAGCATGGCACGATTGGAGTTGTAGATCTGACCGGGGGCTAGCGTCTTGCCCGGGTCAATGATCTCGTCACCGGTCGACAGCAGGGCGACACGGGGTCGGCGGTGGACAGCCACCTCGACGATGCCTTGGCCTGCCAGGTGCCCCAGGGCAGCGGCATCCAGGCGCGTGCCCGCCGCCAGCAGGGTATCGCCACTGGTGACATCACGCCCTTGCCTGCGCACGTTGTCGCCGGCAGGAATCGTCGCTGGCATGATCGCGATATTGCCGTCACGCTCCACCTTTTCCTGCATCACGATGCAGTCCGCGCCCTGTGGCAGCACGCCACCGGTAAAGATGCGTGCACAGGTGCCTCGTTCAAGCTTCGCCGTGGGCGATCCTGCCGCCATCCTCAGCGCCACGGGTAGACGCCGGCCGGCATCCTCATGATGCAGGGCATAGCCGTCCATGGCGCTGTTGTCGAAAGGCGGTACGTCCAGCACGGCCTTGACGTCCCTGGCCAGCACTCGGCCGTCGGCGACGTCGCAGCTGACGGTCTCCTCGGGGAGGGCCTTTACGCCCTCCAGCAGGGTGTCCAGGGCGTCCTGCATCGGTGCCAGCCTGCTCGACGGCTCAATGGTCATGCTGTCCGCGCTCCGCAATCACGAGATTGGCAAAATTGCAGGGCTTGTGGCGACTGTCCAGCTGTTCGGCAAGGATGCCATCCCAGGCGGTGCGGCAAGCCCCTGTAGAACCAGGGAGGCAGAAAATGACCGTGCGATTGGCCATGCCGCCCAGGCAGCGGCTCTGGACGGTAGAACTTCCAATCTCCTGCCAGGACAGCTGGCGGAAGAGTTCGCCGAAGCCTTCAATTCGCTTGTCGAGCAGCACACTGACGGCTTCTGGCGTCGAATCACGGCCGGTAAACCCGGTGCCGCCCGTGGTCAGCACCACTTGAACCTCCGGGTCCGCGATCCACTGGGACAGCACCGCACGAATACGATAGATATCGTCGATGACGATCTGCTTGTCGGCCAGCTGGTGACCGGCATCTTCCAGGCGCTGGACCAATGCCTGTCCACTGCGATCGGTCGCTTCATCTCGGCTATCGGAGACGGTGAGGACGGCGATCTTCAATCCGATCATGGCATCGTGGCTCATGAGCTCGGGCTCTCCTTGCTCTGCTGCTTGTCACGCTTGGTCTGCTGGCGTGCCTCGAAGGCGGCCATCTGCTCTGGCGTGGCCTTTGCCTGGTAGAGTTCCTTCCATTCGCTGTAGGGCATCCCGTAGACGTACTCGCGGGCGCTTTCATAGTCGATGGTTTCACCGCGCTCATCGGCGGCTGCTACCAGCCACTTGGAAAGGCAGTTGCGACAGAAGTCTGCCAGGATCATCAGATCGATGTTCTGGACGTCCTTGTTGTCATCAAGGTGCTTCAGGAGACGACGGAAGGCTGCCGCTTCCACTTCAGTGCGCGTGTGTTCATCGAGATGTTGCATGAGGTTCTCCAGAAAATATGTCGAGCACAAAGCCGGATGCCATGATGGTAACGCCAAGCCCGCCCGCAAGAAACACGTCGCCCCGAACATGAGTCGGGGCGACGTGTGAAGCGATGTGCAGCTTTGACCGTCACTGCGATGGACAATAGCCCTTGATGATCACGAGGGTGAGGACGAGGAGGGGGTGCTGTCGGCCTGATCGTCGTGGGGCTGTGCCGCTGGTGCTTCACCGGCCTGATCCTTGACCTCCTCGTACCACAAGTTGTGGTGCTGCTTGGCCCATGTCTCGTCGACGTATCCCGTTGTCATGCCTTCCAACGCACCTTCTGTGCCGAGGGTGCCAATGTAGATATGGCCGAAGGAAACGGCGGTCAGAATCAGTGCACCTACGGCGTGAATGATGTTGGCCCACTGCATCGTGTCGCGGCTCTGATCGAAGTTCGGGAAGTCCAGCACCAGTCCGCTGGCAAAGACCACCATGCCCGCCGTCGCCAGCATCCAGAACCACGCCTTCTCCCCGCCATTGGCGAAGCCCGCATCCGGATGCTTGTCCCCGATCATGCCGCCCCCCTGCTTGAACCACTCGATATCATGGCGCTTGATCCAGTTGTGCTTCAGGAATTTCGCCAGCACGAAGATCAGCAGGATGCCGAAGAAGGGGCCGATATAGTTGTGCAGGAACTTGGTGCCACTGATCATGGCCGCCCATACCGCATCCCCGAACAAGGGCTTGAACACAAACTTGCCATACAGAATGTTGAGCCCGGTCAGCGCTAGAATCAGGAACAGGGTGGCCAAGGTCCAATGCAGTGCTCGGCTTAAGACCGACCAGCGCAACAGCTTGCGACCGGTGCGCGGTTCATCGAGCTGGCTGCGCCCCACGATCAGATAGAAGATCGTGATCATGACCAGCATACCGCCCACCGCCACCAGCCCGAATGGCGATACCCATTTGTTGCGCCATTGACGCCAGGTCTCACCACTCTGGTTGATCAGGCTGTAGGTGGAATCATGGCGAGTATCGATGAAGGACTCACCATCCTTCACCTGTCGCCAGGTATCTGCGTCAGCGGCGGGCACGGCGACCGCAATCTCCGCATTGGGGTCGGCAGCCAGTGCAGCGCTACCAAAGGCCAGGGCGACCAGCAGGAGTAAACCGGGCAGGGCTATTCCTGGAAGGGCTATCGCCAGCCGTGGCAAGCGAAACCCCTGGCCCAGCCGGCTCAAGACATCACGCATGTTCATGGGGCCTCCTCACTGGTCTTGAGTCGCATCGTAGGCCATTGCGTCGATCGCCGAGGGCGACCCGTTGCCGATAGCGGACCAGGCGCCGTCCTTGTGGCCGCGACGGACGACCCGCTCGCGGAAGATATCCGCTACGGTCTGGGCATCACCGGCCAGCAGAGCCTTGGTGGAGCACATTTCAGCGCACAGCGGCAGCTTGCCTTCCGCAATACGGTTGGCGCCGTACTTCTCGTACTCTTCTTCCGGGCTGTCCGCGGGACCACCAGCACAGAACGTGCATTTGTCCATCTTGCCGCGTTCGCCGAAGGCATCCTGCTGAGGGAACTGGGGGGCGCCGAAAGGACAGGCGTAAAGGCAATAGCCGCAGCCGATACACAGGTCCTTGTCGTGCAGGACGATGCCGTCATCTGTCTTGTAGAAGCAGTCGGTGGGGCAGACGGCCATGCAGGGGGCGTCATCGCAGTGCATGCAGGCCACCGAGATGGAGACTTCGGAGGGTTCACCATCATTCAGGGTGACCACGCGCCGGCGCTGGATTCCCCACTCGACCTCGTTGGCATTCTTGCAGGCGGTAACGCAGCCGTTGCACTCGATGCAGCGCTCTGCGTCACACATGAATTTCATTTGGGCCATCTTGCAACTCCTGGTTTCCCGGAGGTCGGGACGGGCTGTTCACCGGTCCCGATCTCTTGTTCGATTCGACGGTTCAGCTCGCGAGCTCGATACGACACAGCGTGCACTTGGTTTCCTGCATCTGGGTCACCGAGTCATAGCCGTATGTCGTTGCCGTATTCACCGCCTCGCCGATCACGTAGGGGACCGTGCCTTCCGGGTAGCGGTCGGCAAGACTTTCTCCCTGGAACACGCCACCAAAGTGGAACGGCATGAAAACCACTTCCCTGGCCACCCGCGGCGTGACCATGGCCTTGACCTTGATGCGTCCACCTTCTGCACCTTCGACCCAGACCATGTTGCCGTCCTGGATGCCCAGGTCATTGGCCAGGGCAGGGTTGATCTCGACGAACATCTCCTGTTGCAACTCGGCCAGCCACGACATCGAGCGGGTTTCCTCGCCGCCACCTTCGTATTCGACCAGACGTCCAGACGTCATGATGATGGGGTACTTCTGACTGGCGTCGTTTTCCTGAATGCTCTGGTAGAGCGTCGGCAGGCGATAATGGGAGGCCACGTCCTCCCAGGTGGGATAGTCCTTGACCAGGTCACGTCGCGAGGTATAGAGCGGTTCACGATGCTTGGGAATCGGGTCGGGGAAGGTCCACACATTGCAGCGCGCCTTGGCATTGCCGAAGGGGGCGCACTCGTGGGCGATAGCGACACGCTGGATGCCGCCGGACAGATCCGTCTTCCAGTTCCTGCCCTCTGCAGCCTGTTTTTCCTCCGGGGTCAGCTCGTCCCACCAGCCCAGGTCCTTGAGCATGTCGGCACTGAATTCAGGATAGCCATCCTCGAGATCAGACCCGGCGCTGAAGGAGTTGTCCGCCAGAATAGGGGTGCCTTCATGCTCGATACCGAAGCGAGCACGGAAGGTCAGCCCCCCCTGGGATACCGGCTTGCTGGTGTCATACAGAATCGGAGTGCCTGGATGGCCAAGTTCTGGCGTGCCCCAGCACGGCCAGGGCAGGCCGTAGTAATCGCCGTCAGCCGGCCCACCTTCGGCACGCAAGTCACGGAAACTGAAGGTGTGCCAGTTCTGCTGGTGGGCCTTCAGCCGCTCAGGGCTTTGGCCGGTATAGCCGACGGTCCACATCCCGCGGTTGAATTCTCGGGTGATGTCCTCGATCAGTGGCTCATCGCCATTGACCTGGATGTTCTTGAACAGCTCGTCGGCAAAGCCAAGACGTTGGCTAAGCAGATACATGATGGCGTGGTCGGGCTTGGCTTCGAACGCGGGTTCTACCACACGGTCACGCCACTGCACAGAGCGGTTGGTGGCCGTCACGCTACCGTAGCTTTCGAACTGGGTGGCGGCCGGCAGCAGATAGACGCCGTCGGTGCGGTCATGCATGACGCCAGCCACAGTCGGATAAGGATCGACGATGACCATCATCTCCAGCTTCTGCATGGCCTTCTGCATCTCGGTGCCACGCGTCTGGGAGTTGACGGCATGTCCCCAGTAGAACATCGCCTTGAGGCTGGTGCGCTGCGAAATATCAGCATCGTCCTCAAGCACGCCATCAATCCAGCGAGACACCGTGATCCCGCTGGAATTCATCGGGTAGCCGTCGGCGTACTCGGTCTGGTCGAAACGGCTCTTGAGCCACTCGTAGTCCAGCCCCCAGATCTGGGCCCAGTGTTGCCACGCGCCCTCGGCGAGACCGTAGTAACCGGGCAGCGAGTGGGACATCAGTCCCAGGTCGGTAGCGCCCTGAACATTGTCATGGCCACGGAAAATGTTTGCACCACCACCTGACTTGCCGATATTGCCCAGGGCGAGCTCGAGAATGCAGTAGGCGCGAGTATTGTTGTTGCCGGTGGTGTGCTGGGTGCCTCCCATGCACCAGACGATGCAACCCGGGCGGTTGTCAGCCAATGTCCTTGCGGTATCCCGCATGACATTTTCGGGCACGCCGGTGATTCGCTCTACCTCGCTGGGCGGGAAGTTGGCCACTTCATTGCGCACCTCGTCCATGGCATAGACGCGCTGCTCAATGTATTGACGGTCTTCCCAGCCGTTTTCGAAGATATGCCACAGCAGTCCCCAGATAAAGGCGACGTCAGAGCCGGGACGAATCCGCACGTAGTGATCGGCCTTCGCTGCGGTGCGGGTGAAGCGAGGATCCACCACAATGATTTCGGCCTGGCTGCGCTCCTTGGCGAGCAGCACGTGCTGCATGGCCACGGGATGCGCTTCGCTGGGGTTGGAGCCGATGAACAGGATCGAACGACTGTTCTGGAGGTCATTGAGCGAGTTGGTCATCGCCCCGTAGCCCCAGGTATTGGCAACGCCCGCCACCGTCGTGGAGTGGCAGATACGGGCCTGGTGATCGGTGTTGTTGGTGCCCGCCAGCGCCGCAAACTTGCGCATCAAGTAGGCTTGTTCATTGCTGAACTTTGCAGATCCCAGCCAGTAGATGCTATCTGGCCCATGCTGATCCGTCAGTTCCAGCACCTTGGCGCCGATCTCGTCGATGGCCTCATCCCAGGACAGCCGCTGCCATTCGCCGGCGACCAGTTTCATGGGGTATTTCAGGCGTCGCGTCGAGTGGCCATGCTGACGCAACGAGGCGCCCTTGGCGCAGTGGGCGCCGCGATTGATCGGATGATCGAAGGCCGGTTCCTGGTGGGTCCAGACGCCTTCCTGAACCTCTGCATAGACGCCGCAGCCGACGGAGCAGTGTGAACATATCGTCCGGCGTGTCTCTACCGGTGCGTCGCTGTACGGGGTTTTCTCGGCGGCTTCGGAGCGACGCATCATCGGGCTGCCAAGTAGACCTAGGCCGGCAACACCGCCGGTGGCGGCTCCACTGCGCTTGAGGAACTGTCGCCGCGAGATACCCAGCCCGGATGCCTTGGGAGTGTGAGAGGTGCGTGTCAGACGCATAGCAGGATCTCCTGGGTATCAGTCGCGTAGAGAGTCATAGAAAGCACGCACGTGCTCTGTCTCCCGGTAATTGCCGGAAGACGCTGGGTCACGCTTGGCCGATGAGGCGTCGGCGTTGTCCTCTGCTGTCGCCTGAGCCGTCTGGCTGACCACGACCGCTGCCCCGGCAGCGGCAATCGTGCCCCCGCCAAGCACCTTCAGGAAGCGACGTCGTTGTGTATCGGGGGTAGCACTCATGCTTGATCTCCTGCTCCTTGGGGCTGGCGACGAACGTCTGGGGTTGCCATGCCGAGGGTCTGGGATGAGGGGTGGGGCGTAGCCTGCAACTGACTGCGTTCGCGTTCGAAGAAGAGTGACGCCAGCGCGCCGATGGCGGCATAGAAGGGCGATGCCACGGCGGCGAGATCCCGTGCACAGTCAGTGGCCCATGGCGCCAGGTGGCGATGGAAGAAACCGGCCTCGTGGGGATGGCTTTCCGCCACCAGCATGGCCATGACTTCGCACAGGGCGGCCAGGTGGTCCTCGGGCTCACTCACATCGGGAGAGCGTTCCAGGTTAAGCGTGCGCAGCTCCTGGCGCAGGGCGACCAATGGCGCTTCCATCAAGCCGCCTTCACGATAGTAGGAGGCGTAAGGCAGCACATCGCCCTGGATGACGCCGACCAGGTGAACGAAGTGAGCGCGTTTCAGCCCTTCGCTGGTACTGTCCGCGGCGGCATTCGCCAGGCGCTGCCAGGCCTGGGCGAAACGTATGTCGTCTGTCGATGTCTCGAGAGAAGCCAGCCATTCACGCAGTGCGTTGTCGGGTGGCGTTCTCAGCAAGGCGGCGAGCAGGGCGTAGATGTCCGCTCTGAGGGCCCGGGCCTCATCGTCCTGCCCGGGCGAGATGTCGGTGGGCGAGTGTTGAGCCGTCATACCTTGAGCTGAGCCTCCGGGTTGGTCGCCATCTCCTGCCATACATCCTTGACGCGGCAGTCCTGACACATCTCCAGACGGCGTGCCTGATCACCGCTGAAGTACGGATGCTGGGCGAGCTTTTGCTGAATGGCCTCGATGGTGCCGCGATTGGCGAACGCGGTGCCGCAGGAGATGCAGTGAAAGGGGCTGTCTTCGTGGCACACGCGCCAGTCCGCTCGCGCTGGGCTGGCGAAGAATCCGGGCTGCAGCGTGATGGCGGACTCAGGGCAGCTCTTTGCGCATAGACCGCACTGCACACAGTCGGCCTCACGAAAGTCGAGCCTAGGTGTGTCCCCGCCCGCGGCCAGCGCGTCCGTGGGACAGCTGGCGACGCAGCCCATGCATAGGGTGCAGGCATCGCTATTGACGTCGATGCCCCCGAAAGGGCTGCCGCCTGGCATGCTGTGTCGTTGACCATCCTGCTCGCCATGGAGCGCCAGGTGCTCCAGCACTCGGTTGAGGCGTCGCCGCTTGCCCTGCTCATCATCGCCGTCACTGTCGGCGTCGTCGTCAAGGCGGCTCAGGCGGGTGGGCAAACCCGCATGGCGGGGCAAAGCATCGCTGCTGAGCGGGTCGTTGGCGGCAAAACGCTGGAGTCGCTGTTCAGAATGTCCAAGTGCCGCGAGCAGTCCGCGAGCCTGAGCCAGCTGATCCTCCAGATGAGCGGCGAGGCGCGGCGGCATGGAGGGGTAGTCGACAATGCGGACTTCACACGCTCCCGCGGCGATCAGCGATAGCCAGTGGTCAGCACCGGCGGCGCCAAGATCTTCCAGGGCCACGTCGATCACGTGGGGCGCGTCGGGTTGTTGATGATCGGTGTAGTCGGCTTGGACGAAGCGCACGACCGGCGACGTGCCGCCAGCGTTGTGATACCCATCGAGCCACGCCAGCAAGGTGTCCTGCTGACGTAGGCTGTGAGGCTGGCGAAACTCGATGGCACCGGTGGGGCATGCGCTGGAACAGCTACCTACGCCCTGGCACAGCTGAGGGTCAATCTCGATGTGCGCGCCAATCCTTCCAGGAACACTGTGGATAGCGTCGGCTGGGCAAACCTCCAGGCAGCGAGTACAGCCTTCAAAGCCACGTGTGGAGTGGGCGCAGCGATCGTTGTGAATCTGGAAGTAGCGAGGCTTCTCGAAGTCGCCTACCCAGTCAGCCAGACCATCAATGAGGGTGTCGCGCTGCTCCCCCGCAACAGGGGCGTGAAAGTACCCGGGAGGAGGAAGCTCACGAGGCAGGCTGGGCTCTGCGCATAGGTCGATGACCAGGTCATGGCCGTCACGTTCCAGCAGCGCCTTGGCCAGGTTGATAGGCCCATCGGGTGTCGGCAGCCACAACCTGAAGTTGCCTAGGTAGCCCTCGAGGTGCAGGTCCGTAGGGTGTTTGCCCAGCAGTGGTTGCACGAAGACACGCAGATCGGCATGGGCACGCAGATCAGCATGGGTCGTGAGCGCTTGATATCCGGCGTCGGTGACGACCAGCGTCAGGCTGGCCAGGGATGATGCGTCTCCCTGGCGGTCCAGCAGGGCGGTCAGGGCACGGCTGTCACCGATGGCCAGCACATGGCCATGACTCTGATAGCCGACGGAGGAGGCTGCCAGGTTGACTGGCCATGAGCTGGCGGCAAGTGCGCGCTCACGGGCTTTCCGGTTGACCTCCTGGTCTACCGGTATCGTCGCAATTCTTTGGTTCATGCTGTTCCACGGTCGAGAACGTATTGGTCGTTATCATTTTTTTCTTATGTGTCTAGGACTCAGTGTGAGCGGTCAATCTCAAATTCGCCAACCGCCCTTGGTCGAAGACGTGGGCCAAACGTTGATGAGGTCAGGGTTGAGATGTATCTCCCGAGAGGTCCCGGTCGTCGCCCCTCGCTGTGTCTTCGCTGAGCGTCTCGCAGTGAGACTTACTGCATGCTGAGGTAGACTCCTCCCGGCCTGTGCGTGGGCGAGAAGGAGTGGCACCACCCTCGTTGGTAGCTTGGTCCTGCGCATGCCCAGCGGCGTCTTTCTCGGCGATGCCGTGGTCAAAAGCCTGCTGGTCGCCAGCCTCTTGATCAGCACTGTCTTGATCAACACTGTCGGCATCGGCATCGAGAGTCCGATCGTCAGTCGCGTCGTCGACGTTATCCCACCAGCGGCGCAAGCGCTGGGCGGTTTCCTTGGCCAGCGGTGTCAGGCGCTGTCGGAAGTCATCGTCGTAGTCGTCCAGACCGTCGCGAATGCCGTAGCGCTCGGCACTGAAAAGCTGCCGCAGGGCACGCTGCTTCAAGGCTTTGTCGATGCCAGGCTCAAGATAGGCGCGTATATCACTGCCTGGAACCAACGTCTCTGGATCGGGCAGGGCGGTGGCGTCAGCGCCAGCAGCAGACTCGCTGGCGTCGCCCTCTGCAGCTTTCGTCGGTTGCGCTTGCGCCGGGCTTTGCGCTGGGCTTGGCACAGCGGCGTGCCCGGGAGCGTACATACGATCACTGGGGGCATCTTCCGGCTCGTTGCCAGCCGCAATGCCGGCCGCCGTGCCGGCCCCAATGGTTCGCTGCGTTTCATCCACGGACGCTAAGTGGTCAGGCGCTTCGTGATCATCCAGCTTGCGCTGAGACCAGCGCGACAGGCGGCTCATGCAGTGTTCTCCCGGGCACGGCCTGCGCCCTTGCGCTTCTTCTTGCGCCCCTCTGCCGGCGCTTCGCCATGGGCTGCCAGATAGGCCTCGACCCAGGCCTGCAGGGCCAAGGGCATGGGTGTGGCGAGCACTCGGTGTTCACCGTCCATCCAGTTGGCAGCGACATCCTGGCTCGCGGTGACCGCGTCGGGCTTGGGAGGCAGGTCGCTGTGGCCAGCGCGAACGAACAGGCGTGGGGTCTGGGACTCGAGGTTGAAGCGGTAGGCGGCACGCTCGGTCATGCTCAGCACCAGCGTCAGCACCCAGGGACCGCTGTTTCCGGGTTCAAGGCCGGTGATTTCCCAGTTGCGCTGGCGAAAGCCTTTGACCATACGGTCGTGGTGACCAAGGTCAAGGCTGAGTTGTCGCCTGTTGGACATCTCAGTCATGGTGTATTGTCTCCGTGCGGCATCCTTGCCTCTGGGGAACGACAGTATCAGCGAACGCTCATTCAATGATACCCAACATGCATTATGCCGTTAACAGGCATTTGATTCACGCCCTTACGATGGCTGCCACCTACCTCCAGGAGTCTGCATGTCATTCAGCAAGCCCAGCAGCCAGCATAAGGTCCAGAGAAGCTACGCGCAGTTGCCAGCGACACTCGAGATCGAGGTTGTCGATGAATTTGGTCATCCCCGTCGCCAGGCGATCGCCGCAGAGCGGGCCTTGACGGTGTACCTCAATCGACGGGAGATCGTCACCTTGATGTCCCTTGGTGCCGACCCTGAGGCCTTGGTGGTGGGGTATCTACGCAATCAGGGCTTGATACAGCGGCGTGAGGACCTGGACGCTGTCATGGTGGACTGGGAGGTAGAGGCTGCGGCCGTGGTGACGCGAGAGGAGCCCGACGATCTCGAGCAGCGCCTGGGCCAGCGTACCGTTACCACTGGCTGTGGCCAGGGCACGGTGTTCGGCCGCCTGCTGGATCAGACCTCGATGGCAGCACTGTCGCGTGAGCCGGTACGTCAATCGGTGATCTACGCCTTGCTGGAGGCACTAGGGGCCTATAACGACACCTACCGCAGTGCGGGCGCGGTACATGGCTGTGCGGTGTGCCGCCAGCAGGAGGTGCTGGACTTCGTCGAGGATGTGGGGCGCCACAACGCCGTGGATACTCTGGCCGGGCGTGAGTGGTTAACGCCGGGGGATGGGCAGGTACCCGACATCTTCTACACCACCGGGCGACTGACCTCCGAGATGGTGCTCAAAGTGGCGCAGATGGGCATTTCGATACTGGTATCCCGCTCAGGCGTTACCCAGAAAGGTGTCGAGCTTGCCGAGAGGTTTGGGGTGCTGCTGATTGCCCGCGCCAAGGGGCGCAGACTGCAGATCATCCATGGGCGAGATCGGTTTATCCATGATGCCAAGCCTGATCCCCGGCCGGGGGATCTTCAGCGCCGGCAGTAGGTCGATGTAGGCGGTAGTGAGTAAGAAGCGCTCCTTGACGAGACCTTGGCTCTTTTCACGCATGCCACGATGCTCAAGTCACCACACGGACCAGCAACTAGCGCCTTGGCGCCGACCAGAATTTAACCGCTCACCGCTTCCCGTCGCGTACAGACGGACAGGATCGTGGCGTCTTCCTTGCTGGTAGAGACCAGTGCATGGCCCATGTCGCTGTCAAAGTAGATGCTGTCCCCCTCGGCCAACGCCAGCGGCTCATAAAACTCCGAGTAGAGCAGGACTTCTCCGTCCAGCACCATCAAGAACTCTTCGCCGTCATGACGTACCCACTCGGAAAACTCGTCGAACCGACGCGCCCGCACGATCGTCTTGAACGGGATCATTCGCTTTTGAGCCAGTTCGCAGCTGAGCAGCTCGTGCTCGTAGGTCGGCGTCGGGTGGCGCTGACCATCGCCGCGACGGGTCATATCGCGTCGGCCCATGGTGCGCGACTGCTGGCGTGGGGGTGACAGCAGTTGTGGCAAGTCGATGCCAAGCCCACCGATCAGTTTCTGGACGGCGGTGAAGGTCGGGGATATCTGATCATTTTCGATCTTGGAAAGCGTCGAGCGGGCCAGCCCCGTGCGCTGGCTGACATCTTCCAACGTCCATTGGTTGGCAAGGCGTATTTCCTTGAGCCGCTCACCAAGACGGAGGGGTTCAACGAAGGCCTTGCGGCCGGAGGCAATCTCGAGCGCTGCCTCCTGATCGGTATGTTGCGCCATGGCGGTGTTCACGATAGGAAATCTGATTTCCTTTAGGCTAACACAGCCCCTCCCTGTTTCGCTTCTGCCTGTTTTACCCGTAAGACGCCGCTCTTAAGCCACAGCCCGTAACTTGCAGCCCCGTGAGAGGGAGGGAGGCGCGCCGTCAGGTGGCGGCGGAAGGTGAGTAGGCCAGTCCCAGCAGGGCGCGCATATGGGCTTCAGCGCATCTGCCGAGAGCGATGAGGTCGTAGCCTCCTTCAAGCACTGAGACGACGCGCCCTTCACAATGCTGGCGCGCTATGGCGAGTATGCCCTGGGTAATCCAGTGGTAATCCTGATCGTCCAGGCATAGCTCGGCCATGGGATCGTCGCGATGGGCGTCAAAG
The DNA here is from genome assembly GCF_019802025.1 of Halomonas sp. DP5Y7-2. Lineage (NCBI taxonomy): Bacteria > Pseudomonadati > Pseudomonadota > Gammaproteobacteria > Oceanospirillales > Halomonadaceae > Halomonas > Halomonas sp. DP5Y7-2. Next base: position 189,698 of record NZ_JAHVHY010000007.1, read on the forward strand.
CCTGCCGAGATGATCACCAGTTCGGGCTTGAAACGGTCCAGCGCAGGCCACCAGTCACGCTCTATGGTAGCTCGAAACTCAAGACTCTGTGTGCCGGCAGGCAGTGGCGTGTGCACCACATTGGGGTAGGGAGTGTCGAGATACCGCCAGGGATAGAAGGGCGACTGAAAGCTGGTACAGATCAGGGTATCGGGATCATTCTTGAAGATATCGATAGTGCCATTGCACTGGTGCACGTCGAAATCGAGGATGGCGATGCGCTGCACGCCATGGGCCGCTCGGGCGTGGGCCGCACCGACAGCGACGTTGTTGTAGAAGCAGAAACCCATGGCTTCATCGGCTTCGGCGTGGTGTCCTGGCGGACGCACCGCGCAGAACACGTTATCAGCCTTGCCCTTGAGGACCTGGTCCACGCCCTTGACGACCGCCCCAGCCGCAAAGCTTGCTGCCTGCAGGCTGTCGGGGTTCATCAAGGTGTCGGCGTCCAGGTGGGCGTGGCCGGCGTCAGGCAGAGCGGCGTCGAGGCGCGCCAGGTAGGAAGTGCCATGCACGCGCTCAAGCTGTTCCCGGGTGACCTCGCGAGCATCGGCCTGCATGGCATGCTGCAGCACACCTGCACGCATCAGCTGAGCTCTGATGGCATCCAGTCGCAGCGGGCTCTCCGGGTGCTCTGGTCCCATGTCGTGGCGCTGGCACTGCGGATGGGTCAAGTAGGCTGTAATCATGCGAGGCTCCGGCGGTCATGGCGCCACCTTAAGGGTGAGACGGCCTGGGAAGACAGTCACCAATGGTCGAACGCGCCCACCGTGGCGACACCCCTTGACGTGACACCCAAGGGTGGACGCGCGGAGGGCACCGCGCCACACTCCACCACTATTGGCTTGGGTGGCACGCCAGGTGCCACCCATCGGGGTACGATTCGCCCAGGAGGTCTTGCCGTGAGCACCCAGTTTTTGCGCCGTTTTTTCGATCCCGCGTCGATAGCCGTCGTGGGCGCCTCCGAGAAGACGCACTCCACGGGAGGCCAGGTCATTCGCAACCTTCTCGATGGGGGATACACCGGTAAACTCTGGGCGGTCAATGCCAAGGGCTACGCCAGCGTGCATGGGGTCACCTGTGTCGCGCGGACATCGCAGTTACCCGAGATCGTCGATCTGGCCATTCTGTGCACTCCGGTCAATAGCTTGCCGAAGCTGCTTTCCCGCCTTGGCGAAAGTGGCGTTCGGGCTGCGCTGGTGCTGTCCGGAGGCAGCCAACTGGATGATGAGCATAGCGGCAAGTCCTCGCTTCGCCAGCGCATGCTCGATGCCGCCAGGGCCTCCGGTATTCGCGTGCTGGGACCCGAATGCATGGGGCTGATCGTGCCCGGAAGGCACCTCAATGCCTCCTATTCGAGCCACACGGTTCCCAGGGGCAAGGTCGCCTATCTCGGGCAGTCCGGCATGCTGGCCAACGCCATGATCGACTGGGCGGCGGGGCGAGGTATTGGCTTTTCACACTTGCTGACGCTGGGTGAAAGCATCGATGTGATGCTTCCTGACCTGATTGACTACATCAATCAGAATTCGCCGACCCAGGCGATATTGCTGCACCTGGAGCGAGTGCATGATGCCCAGCACTTCATGACTGCCGTGCGAGATGCGTCGCGCAGTCGCCTGGTCCTGGCCATCAAGAGTGGTCGCACGGCGCAAAGTGACATGAGTGGACTGCCACCGACACCGGGTATCACCCATCGCGATCAGGTCTTCGATGCGGCCTTTGCCCGGGCGGGGGTGGTCAGGGTCAACGATTCCGATGAGCTTTATGATGCGCTGGAAACCCTGTCGCGGATGCGCCCTCTCAAAGGGGATCGGCTGGCAATCGTTTCCAATGGGTTAGGCCCGGCCATGCTCGCCATCGACAAGCTGATTAGCTCCGGCGGTCGCCTGGCCGAGTTCGAGGATGATACCCAACGCGCGCTGCGCGAACAGGACCTGGATATCAGCAAGCCAGGTGAAAATCCGGTGGACCTGGGAGGCAATGCCACCCCAGAGCGTTTTGTGGCAGCGTTGGAGGCGGTGGCAGCGGATCCCAACGTCGATGCGGTGCTGGTGGTTCATGCCCCCACGCGCCTGGCGCCCTCCCGGGCCACCGCCGAAGCGCTGATTGGTGGAAGGCGACGTTTCCCGCGCAATCTGCTGACCAGTTGGATGGGCTTCGAACAGGCTGTCGACGCCCGTCATCTCTGTCATGAAGCCGGTATCCCCACTTACCTGTCTCCTGAGAAGGCGGTCAAGGCATTCATGCACATGGTGGACTATCAGAGAGTCCAATCGCTATTGCAGCAGACGCCGCCAAGTCTTCCCATTTCCACTGCGGCAGAGGTGCGCCAGCGCTGTCATCAACTGATCGATCGGGTGCTGGCCGAGGGCAGGGAAAGTCTTGCCCATAGTGAGACGGCCGAGGTGCTCAAGGCCTATGGCCTGCCGGTGGCTAAGAGCCTCTATCCCGACAGCACAGATAACGCGGCGCAATTGTCCCGAGCCGTGGAGGGGCCCTTTGCCCTGAAGGTGGTACATGATGGCAACAGTCGGCCATTCCGCTACCGCCAGCATCCTCACAAACTGTCGGCTGGCTTGATTCAGGACATCGCCACACCCGAGGACGTCGCAGCCGCCATGGATCGTCTCAGCGAGAAAGTGTCCGAGAAGTTCCCAGGTTTTCAGGTGCGCGAATTCTGTCTCCAGCCCATGCAGCGGGGCAAACATTCCATGCAGCTGTGTGCCGGGATCACTCGCGACCCGGTGTTCGGCCCACTCATCGTCTTTGGCATCGGCGGTTACAAGGTGAATATCCTGGCCGACCGACAGGTATCGCTGCCGCCGCTCAACATGACCTTGGCGGCCGACATGGTAGGCCGCACCCATGCCTACCGGCTGATTCGTGAGCACTCAAGCGATCCCGAACGTGACACGCAGCGTCTTTGCCAGGTGCTGGTGACGCTGTCGCAGATGGCAACCGACCTGCCCAGGTTGCGGGGGCTAGAGATCAACCCCTTGCTGCTCAACCGTGATGGCATGGTGGCGGTGGATTTCGCCATGGACCTGGGTCAGCCCGCGCGATTTGCGATCATGCCGTATCCGGAGGAGTTGCGAGAATCGGTCACACTACGCAATGGATGGGAAGTGGAGTTTCGCCCCATCCGTGCCGAGGACGCGCCGCTGATCACCGAGTTCCACCGTCAGCTGTCGGAAGAGAGTATTCGCTTTCGCTACTTCCATAACAAGACCGACCTGAGCCAAGGCGACCTGTCACGCCTGGCCCATATCAACTACGACCGCCAGATGGCCTTTATCGCAGAGCGTCTGTGCGAGGATGGCAGCAAGGAAATGTTGGGGGTGGTGCGCGTGTGGAATGACCCCGACAACATTCGCACCGAATTTTCTATCATCATTCGTGATGATCTTCAGGGGCTGGGTATTGGCAGTCGGCTGATGGAGAAGATGATCCGCTACTGCAAGGGTGTCGGTACCCTGGAAATGTTCGGCAAGATCATGATCGACAATCATCCCATGCGGGCACTGATGAAACATCTGGGGTTCCGTCAGCGCTTCAACATGGAGGAGCAGGTGGTGGATGCCGTTCTGCGACTCAACGAGCCCACCAGTGACTGGCAGCGGCACCGCCTGGAACGGCCGGTGGAATGATCACGCCGCCACCGGCGCAGCATCCTTCCATGCGCCGGTGGGCCTGAGTTCTCAAGAAGGGTTGCTCTCGAGGTTCTTGTCGACAGACTCTCTTCGACAGATGCTTCCTAGAGCAGCCTGCTTTCTTTCTACGGAGCCAGGCGAGCCACCTCCCAGCTATCATCGCGGCGGTGATAGCGCACGCGATCATGCAGGCGACTGGGTTGCCCTTGCCAGAATTCGATCATCTCCGGTACGACGCGATAGCCGCCCCAATGTACGGGTCGAGGAATGTCCTGACCTTCGTAGGCTTTTTCGAAGCGTTGCTGGCGCTGTTCGATCCAGCCGCGGTCAGGAATCACCACGCTTTGTGTCGCGATCCAGGCACCCAGCTGGCTGCCCCGGGGCCGACTGGAGAAATAGTCGTCTGATTCTTCTTCCGCCACGCGCTCGACGTGTCCTTCCACCCGTACCTGACGTGCCAGAGAGGGCCACCAGAAGGTCAGTGCGGCATGGGGAACATTGGCCAGCTCGCTGCCCTTATGGCTGTGGTAATTGGTGTAGAACACCATGCCGTTGGCATCGATGCCCTTGAGCAGCACAATCCGCGCATGGGGCAGTCCCTGACTATCTACCGTAGATAGTGTCATGGCATTGGCGTCCTGGGGTTCGCTATCCAGCGCGAGGGCAAACCACTCGTCGAACAAGGTGAAGGGGTCGTTCGGTACGCTGCCTTCGTCGAGAATACCGCCTTCATAGTCGCGTCGGATGTCCGCAATATCACGGGTCATGAGTGTCTCCAGTGGTATCCAATTAAGCAGTGAACGTGAGTTGTGTTCGGCTGGCCGCTACCCGAATCATCGCATCCACGAAAGTCGCTGTCGCCTTGCCAAGTCATCGTTTAGGCAGCGCACACCCAGGCCGTCGGGTTGCACCACGCCAACGGCCAACCAGGACGCATGGGGAGATGCCAACTGGTTCAGGCTTGGCGTAGCTGGCGCGAACGAAAGCGGGCGTAGGCGGTACAGCCAGCAAACAATACCAGCGCCACCACAGCCTCCAGGATGCCGCGACCACCCAGCCCTGGCAGGCTTGCGACCATGACTCCTTGAGCAAAGTACAGCAGGCTGACAAAGGCAAGCCAGGCGTGTCCACGCGGTCGCCGCGTAAGGATGGAAGGCAGAAAGAGGATCAACGGCAGGACGAAGGCGATCATCGGCCCGAATCGATTGCCGTCGGCCTCTACCGAGAACCCTCGATAGATCATCATGGCCAGCAGTGCGATAAACCCTACCAGCACTACCTGGCGTGCTCTCGTGGTGAGCTGATCCAGGCCCTTGCGTCGTTCCAGTTCCTCGAGCCAGGCCCTCATGATGCCGCCTTGCGGGCAGCCGAGAGCGCCAGCGTCAACCTGGCGATTCGTTCGCCTTGGGCAAAGGCGAGTTCGCGCTCGTGTTCATCCAGCGGACGATCGCTGCGGACCCCAGCGAGATGGCTGACACCGTAGGGAGTGCCGCCGCCTTGAGTGCGGGTGAGAGCCGTCTCACTGTAGGGCAGGCCAGCGTAAACCATGCCATGGTGCAGCAGCGGCACGAGCATGGTCATCAGCGTGGTTTCTTGCCCACCGTGGAGGCTGGAGGTGGAGGTGAAGGCGGTGGCCGGCTTGTCGATCAGTGCACCGGACAGCCATAACTCGCTGGTGCTGTCGAGAAAGTGCTTGAGCGGCGCAGCCATGTTGCCAAACCGCGTAGGACTGCCGATAGCAAGGCCGCTGGCATGGCGCAGATCATCGAGTTCGGCGTAGATAGCACCTTCCTCGGGAATCTCCGGATCTACCGCCTCACAGGTGGGCGACACCGGAGGAACCGTGCGGATCCTTGCATCCACTCCCGCGACCGACTCCACGCCGGCGGCAATCCGCTCTGCCAGAGCGCGTGTGGCGCCCTGGCGTGAATAGTAGAGGACCAGTACGTAGGGCAAATCCGACATGCGGTTTCCTATTGAGTTGACCAGTAAACGGCGTTGAGGGCAGGGCGTTCACCCCATGAAAAAGGCGGAGATCAATGGCCGCGGAGTGCTAGAACAGGCGTTTGATGTCTTCGGGTGGTCGTCCGATCACGGCACGCTGTCCGTCATCGAGAATCGGCCGTTGGAGGATACGCGGATGAGCCTGAATCGCCGCAATAACCTGTTCCGGGTCGTCACGATCGGCGCCCAGCGTTTTCCACTCGGTCTCGTTGGTGCGGACCAGGTCCCTAGGAGAGCCATCCAGACGCGCGATCAGCTCGCGCAGCTCCTGGCCGTTCAGGGGATCGTCCAGATAACGCCGGACCTGCGCCTCTATCCCGGCCTCCTCGAGCAGGGCAAGGGCTTCACGCGACTTGGAACAGCGCGGGTTATGCAGCAGGACGAGAGTGGCCATGACAGCTCCGACGGCAGGAGAAAGGGCTCACATTGTAATGCCCCGGCACCGGGCCCCACAACGCTGTGCGTATCCCGCACCGAAGGACCTGGGCGGCGAGATGGGTGAGCGCATCGTCTCGACGAACTTGCGCGTCAGTGAGGATCCAGACGCAGGTAGACCCAGGCCGGCGTACCATTGGCCAGCGCCACCCTGACCCGCTCGTAGCGCTGGCCCAGCCGCTCGTAGCGATCGAGGGCGCGTAATTCGTCGCCGTCGACCTGTAACAGCTGACCAGGCACGTAGGCCTGTGGCGCGGGCTCAAGGTCCAGGCCAACCCGCTCAAACCCACGCAATAGTGCAGGGCTTGTCTCTAGGTCGTCACCGGTAATCAGCCAGCGCACCCACGGCCAGCGCAGGGTGCCGTAGACAAAGACCCGATGTTCATCCGCCAAGTCGAGCTCTGAACGAGCCGAACTGACGGTTGTCGCTTGCGCTGGTGGCGTGTAGCCAAGTGGGCTCTTGTAGGTGTACCACAGCCAGCCAAGGCCGAGGATGCCGGCCATGACCAGAGCAAGGCACAGACGAGGGATCCAGCGTGACAGCAACGACATAAGCAGTGACCGCAAAGGGATGAGCGTTGGCACTGTAGCGTGGCCAGGAAGCCGTGCACAACGTTCTGCACGGGAAGAAGACGCCTGGCGCCGACGATGGCAGGGCGTTTGCACGATAGTCTATCGATGATCGACTTTGGCTTGCTAGGATAAAGACCCGATGACGAGGAGGTGCCCCATGACCGATTCCTTCCATGCCAGCGGAACTGACCATGGCCATGACGATATCGACTTCAAGACCATGATGGGGGATGTCCAGCCACTGCGCCGCAGCCAGAATCGTGCCGATGCAGGTCATCGGCCAGCAGCTCCAACCGAGTCACAGATCGCCAGGCGGCGCCATGCCCTGAGTGGCAACGATGGCGCGGACGGTTTGAGTGACGACTTCGTTGACCTGGTGCCTCCCTATGATCCGCTTGAGTTTCGGCGAGATGGCATTCAGATTGGCGTGATGGAGCGCTTGCGCCAGGGGGGCTACCCGGTGCAGGCCAGCCTGCATCTGTTGCGCAGACCGTTGTACGAGTGCCGTGCCAGCCTGCCGCAGTTTATTCGCGATGCTTACGCTGCTGATCTTCGCTCCGTGCTCATCGTTCACGGGCGCAGCCGAGAGATCGATGGCGCGGCCAATGTGCTGCGATCCTGTCTCGCCAAGTGGCTACCTACGCTGGAGGAGGTTCACGCTTTTGTTTCTGCGCAAGAGGGGGATGGAGGATTGGGCGCTACCTGGGTGATGCTACGCAAGAGCGAGCGTGCGCGATCGGCCAACCGGGAACGCCAGCAAAAACGTCGGGGCTAGTTCTGGTGCTTAGTGTCTCGTCCTTAGTCCTCAGTCCTTAGCCCCTAGTGTCCAGTACCTCTCGGCGGGGACTTGCTGCCAACCCTGACGGTAACAAGCAACCTCTACGTCAATAAGCTTCACCAAACAACAGCGCCGCCCCATTGGGCGGCGCTGTTGTCTTGAACCCTAGGTGACAGCAGATCAGTGCTGGCACATCAGCGGTTCAATGCTCCTGCGTCGTTTGACGTATCAGGCGACGGCGGTGTCACGCTGGCGCTCACGCGCTTCACGCTGGCGGCGAAGGAACATCGGTTCCGGGTTGTCGATAGACACCTGGTAGTGGCGGGAAAAGATGGTCAAGGCATTCAGCGCATCCTCGACGATCTGATCTTCGCGCAGGGAGAAGGCATCGAAGCCACAGCGAGCCATATAGGACAGCTGGTCGATGAGCACATCGCCTACAGCGCGAATTTCCCCGCTGATACCGTACCGTTCCCGCAGCACGCGCGCGAGGGTGTAGCCGCGACCATCGGTGAACTTGGGAAAGTCGATGGCGATCAGTGGCGCCTTGCGCAGCTCGGCCACGGTATCGTCATCCAGCACCGTGTCGCTGGGCAACCAGGGGGCCAGGTCGTCGCGACGCTCAGCGGCGAGCCAGATGTCCAGGCGCACGATGCTGCTGGGCTGGTCGGCAGAGGCTTCGTCTTCCAGGCGAACCCAGGAGTCCTCAGCCAGTCGACGCTCCTTGATGAGCGGACGCTGGGGCGTGTCCTGGAGGGTGGCTTCAGGCTGCATAGACAAACTCCTTGAAGGGTTTCAGGCCGATACGGCGATAGGTGTCGATAAAGGCTTCGTCGGGCTGACGCTCGCCAACATACACCTTGAGCACCTTGTCGATGACGTCCGGCACGTCTTCACGGAAGAACGAGGGGCCAAGGATCTTGCCCAATGACGCTTCGTTGCCCTGGCTGCCACCGAGCGAGATCTGGTAGTACTCCTCGCCTTTCTTGTCGACACCAAGAATACCGATATGGCCAACGTGATGGTGACCGCAGGCGTTCATGCAGCCGGAGATATTGAGGTCCAGCGGGCCGAGGTCATACAGGAAGTCGAGGCTTTCGAAGCGTTCCTGGATGGCTTGAGCCACCGGAATTGACTTGGCGTTGGCCAGGGCGCAGTAGTCACCGCCAGGGCAGCAGATCAGATCGGCCAGGGTGCCCACGGTGGGGTTGGCCAAGCCAAGCGCTTCCAGCTTGTGCCACAGCTCCTCAATCTGGTCCACGGCCACGTCGGACAGCACCAGGTTCTGCTCGTGGGTCACACGCAGTTCGCCGAAGCTGTAGTCGTCAGCCAGATCGGCGATCTGCGCCATCTGCTCTGAGGTGACGTCACCAGGCGACTGTCCGCTGCGCTTGAGAGACAGCGTGACGGCCTTGTACCCAGGCACCTTGTGATCGGTCACATTGTTGGTCACGAAACGGGCAAAGGCGCGGTTGTCGCGGCGCAACGCTTCGAAGGCCTCGATGGCCGATGCGTCCACGTCACGGCGGGGCGGATCGACAAAATGAGCGGCCATGTCGTCCACTGCCTGCTGATTGAGGGTCTGCACGCCGTCCTTCAGGTGCGCCCATTCTTCCTCGACCCGACGGCGCATTTCGTCGACGCCCAGGGCCTTGGTCAGAATCTTGATGCGCGCCTTGAACTTGTTGTCCCGGCGACCGAACTGGTTGTACACCCGCAGTACCGCTTCCAGGTACGTCAGCAGATGCTGCCAGGGCAGGTCTTCGCAGAGCGTCTCGCCAATCATCGGGGTACGCCCCAGGCCGCCTCCGACGAGGACCTTGATGCGCACGTCCCCGGCGTCGTTGCGCCACAGCTTGAGGCCGATGTCGTGCACCTGAATGGCAGCACGGTCCTGGGCAGCGCCGGTCACCGCGATCTTGAACTTGCGCGGCAGGTAGTAGAACTCCGGGTGGAAGGTCGACCACTGGCGAATCAGCTCGCACCAAGGCCGCGGATCCACTTCCTCGTCCCCGGCGATGCCGGAGAACTGGTCGGTGGTGGTGTTGCGGATATCGTTGCCGCTGGTCTGGATGGCGTGCATCTGCACACTGGCGAGCTCCGCCAGCATGTCAGGCACGTCTTCCAGCTTCGGCCAGTTGAGCTGAAGGTTGGTACGCGTCGTGAAATGCCCATAGCCACGATCATAGCGAGCAGCCAGCTCACCGAGCTTGCGCAGCTGGTAAGAGGCCAGCATGCCGTAGGGAATCGCGATGCGCAGCATGGGCGCGTAACGCTGCACGTACAGACCGTTCTGCACCCGAATCGGGAGGAATTCTTCCTCGCTGATCTTGCCTTCGAGATAGCGACGCATCTGGTCACGGAACTGTGCGACGCGTTCGTCGACCAGGGTCTGGTCATGATTGTCGTAGCGATACATTCTGCGCTTTCCTGCAGCCAGGGAATGACGGGACGTTGCGGGTTACTCTACCTGCACGCCATTATGCGATAAAAGAATAAATATTTATAGTTTGGGTGAAAATAGTAATAAGAGGCTTGTCAGCATACCCTCATACCGCCAGTTGTTGCCATCGGCGACGTTGCCAAATGATGGCAAAGCATAGTGAATTGAGGGCGCGATAGCCGAGCTGGCACCACCATACCGCCAATAGGCCAGCACCTTCATGGACGCCGAACCACCAGGCCAGCGGCAAGAACACCAGCCATTGGCACGCCAGGGTCAGCTGCATGACCGTGCGATTGGCCCCGGCACCCAGCAATGCCTGGGTGAACACCAGGGCGACGGCGTCAATCACGATCATCATGGCGGTCAACCGCAACGGGGCAACCCCGAGCGTGATCAGGTCGGGCTCGTGCAGGAACAGGCCCAGGACGGCGTGGGGAATCGTCAACATGGGGAGGGCCAGAAGGGCGAGCAGTAGCCAGGCCACCCTGACCGTGTCCCAGCCCCAGCGATGGGCCTTTTCCGGCGAGGCATTGCCCAGCGCTTCCCCCACTAGACTCATCGCCGCCATGCCCAGGCCAACACCCGGCAGAATCAACAGTAGCGACAGGTTGACCAGAACATGGCCGACCGCGACGCTGGCGGTATCGATCTGGCCAAGAATCCAGAATAGCACGGCGTAGCCGGCCGCAAACCAGAGCTGCTGAAAGGAGTGTGGGGTGGCGAGGCGAAGCGTCGTTGCCAGTGTCCTGGGGCAGGGGCGACGGGGCGTTCCCGCGCGGCGGCTGAGCCAGGCCCAGATGCCGAGACCGACTAACAGCGACAGGCTGCTGCCCAGGCCAGCGCCACTCACGCCCATGGCCGGCAGTCCCCAATAGCCAAAGATGAGTCCAACGCTTGCCACCAGGTTGACCGCCTGCATGATCAGCATGATGCGCAGGTACAGCCCGGTCTGCTGGATACCGTTCCAGTAGCCTCGATAGCAGAAGATCATGGCCACCGGCAGCAACGCTATCACCCGCCAGCGAAAGTAGCTCACGGCGAGAGCAGAGACGGCGCCATCATCATTCAGCCAACCGATGAGGGTTGGGGCCTGCCATAGACACAGCAGCATGAGAGGCAGACCAAGCAGGGCGGCCAGCGCCAGTCCAGATACCAGGGGTTCTGCACGAGGATCGCGAGATCCCGCGCTGACATCCGCCTCTCCGTGACGCCTGGCAACCTGGGCCTGGACTCCGGAGGACAGCCCAAACAGGCAGGCCGTGACCATGAACATGGCATACCCTCCCACCCCTGCGGCGGCCAGTTCCGTCTCGCCTAGCCGCCCTATCAGAGCGGCGTCCACCAGGTTCATCAGGCTCTGGCTAAGCATGCCCGCCATGATGGGGAGCGCCAGCCGCAGGATCATGTTCCAGCGGCTGAGCTCTGGCAGCAGCTTGCAGGTTGACGCCACGCGCATCAGGTGTCGTAGGACAGCACGGGCGAGAGCCAGCGCTCCATCTCGTCCAGCGCCATGCCCTTGCGGGTCGCCAGTGTCTCTACCTGGTCGCGGGTAATCTTGCCGGTAGAGAAGTACTTTGACTGCGGGTGCGAGAAATACCAGCCGGATACCGCTGCGGCGGGCCACATGGCGAAGCTTTCGGTCAGCTCGAGTCCGCTGTTGGCAGGGGCATCAAGCAAGCGGAACAGGGTGGCTTTCTCGGTATGGTCCGGGCAGGCAGGGTAGCCAGGGGCCGGTCGAATACCCTGATACTTCTCGGCAATCAGCGCTTCGTTGTCCAGCTGCTCTTCCGGTACGTAGGCCCAGAACTCCTTGCGTACCCGCTCATGCATCAGTTCGGCGAAGGCTTCCGCAAGGCGGTCGGCCAGGGCCTGAACCATGATGGCGTTGTAGTCATCACCGCGGGCCTTGTACTCGTTGGACAGGGCCTCGACGCCATGTCCTGCGGTGACGGCGAAGCCACCGATCCAGTCCGGCGTCCCGCTGTCCTTGGGGGCGACAAAGTCTGCCAGGCTATAGCAGACCCCCTCGCGGTTCTTGGTAGTCTGTTGGCGAATGTGATGCAGTCGTTCGATCACCTCGCTGCGGCTGTCATCGGCGTAGACCTCGATGACATCATCATCCACCGTATTGGCCGGCCACAGGCCAATCACGCCGCGGGCCTTGATGCGCCCCTCGTCGATCAACTTGCGCAGCATGACTTGAGCCTCGTCGAACAGCTGGCGTGCAGCCTCGCCGACGATCTCATCGTCCAGGATCTTCGGGAACTTGCCGACCAGCTCCCAGCTCATGAAGAAAGGCGTCCAGTCAATCCGTGCGACCAGGTCGTCAAGATCATAGTCGTCGAAGACCTTGAGGCCGGTGAAGGTCGGTGCCGGGGGGGTGTATCCCTGCCAGTCCAGCACGGGCTTGCGGGCGCAGGCGTCACGGTAGGAAAGGTCCGCTGCCTTGGGGCGGCGCTTGGCGTTGCGCTCGCGTACCTTTTCATACTCCTCACGCACTTCCTTGACGTAACTTTCCTTGAGGCCAGGAGACAGCAGGCGACCCGCGACGCCCACGGCGCGCGAGGCATCGGTCACGTAGATGACCGGCTCATCATACTGGGGCTCGATCTTGACCGCGGTGTGGGCCTTTGACGTGGTCGCGCCCCCGATCAGCAGCGGCAGCGAAAAGCCCTGTCGCTGCATTTCCTTGGCCACGTGCACCATCTCGTCCAGGGACGGCGTGATCAGTCCGGACAAGCCAATGATATCGGCGTTCTCCTCACGGGCCGTCTTCAGGATCTTGTCGGCAGGCACCATGACGCCAAGGTCGATGACCTCATAGTTGTTGCACTGAAGCACCACACCGACGATGTTCTTGCCGATGTCGTGGACGTCGCCCTTCACCGTGGCCATGACGATCTTGCCCTTGGCCTGGGTGTCCTCGCTCTTCTCCGCTTCGATATAGGGGATCAGATAGGCGACGGCCTGCTTCATCACTCGCGCCGACTTGACCACCTGGGGCAGAAACATCTTGCCGGCGCCGAACAGGTCGCCCACCACGTTCATGCCGTCCATCAACGGCCCTTCGATGACCTCGATAGGGCGGCTGGCTCTCTGGCGGGCCAGCTCCGTGTCCTCTTCAATGAAGGCAGTGATGCCTTTCACCAACGCGTGTTCAATGCGTTTTTCCACTTCCCAGCTGCGCCACTCCAGATCCTCCTTCTTGTCGCCGCTGGAGCCATCGCCGCGGTACTGATCGGCAATATCGAGGAGGCGTTCAGTGCTGTCGTCACGGCGGTTTAGGACAACGTCCTCGACCGCTTCACGCAGGGCTTCGGGCAGGTCGTCATACACCGCCAGCTGCCCCGCGTTGACGATCCCCATGGTCAGGCCCGCGCGAATGGCGTGGTACAGAAAGACCGAGTGGATGGCCTCGCGCACGGGATTGTTACCGCGAAACGAGAAGGACACATTGGATACGCCGCCGGAGACCATGGCATGGGGCAGATGTTCACGAATCCAGCGGGTGGCCTCGATGAAATCGACGGCGTAGTTGTTGTGCTCCTCGATGCCGGTGGCAATGGCAAAGATGTTGGGGTCGAAGATGATGTCTTCAGCAGGAAAGCCGATGTCATGGACGAGCACGTTGTAGGCTCGCTGACAGATCTCCGTCTTGCGCGCGAAGGTGTCCGCCTGGCCGGTTTCATCGAACGCCATGACGACGACCGCGGCGCCATGCCGGCGACACTCGGTGGCCTGGTGGCGGAAAGCGTCTTCGCCTTCCTTGAGCGAGATCGAGTTGACCACTGCCTTGCCTTGAATGCACTTCAGGCCCGCCTCGATGATGTCCCACTTGGAGGAGTCGACCATGATCGGCACGCGAGCAATGTCCGGCTCCCCGGCGATCAGGTTGAGGAAGCGCACCATGGCATCCTTGGACTCGAGCATGCCCTCGTCCATGTTGATATCGATCACCTGGGCGCCGTTCTCGACCTGCTCAAGTGCCACCTCGAGCGCAGTGGTGTAATCCTCTTCCTTGATCAGGCGCTTGAAGCGCGCCGAGCCGGTGACGTTGGTGCGCTCACCGACGTTCACAAACAGCGAGTCATGTTCGATGTTGAACGGCTCGAGGCCTGACAGGCGGCAGGCGCGGCTGCGCTGTGGAATCTGACGCGGCGTCAGGTCTTTGATGGCACGGTGGATCGCCGCAATGTGTTCCGGTGTGGAGCCACAGCAGCCGCCGATGATATTCACCAGGCCGCTGCGTGCGAACTCGGCCACGATGGCGGCCATCTCTTCAGGCGTCTGGTCGTATTCGCCAAATTCGTTGGGCAGGCCAGCGTTGGGGTGAGCCGATACGAAGGTGTCGGCCTTGGTGGACAGCTCCTCGATGTACGGCCGCAGCTCTTCAGCGCCCAGGGCGCAATTGAGGCCCACGGTCAGCGGCTGGGCGTGGCGCACGGAGTTCCAGAATGCCTCGGTCGTCTGCCCTGACAAGGTGCGGCCTGACGCGTCGGTGATGGTGCCCGAAATCATTACCGGCAGGCGCTGGCCGGTTTCGTCGAAGATCTCCTCCAGCGCGTAGATCGCGGCCTTGGCGTTCAGGGTATCGAAGATCGTTTCGATCATGATCAGATCGGCGCCACCGTCGATCAATGCCAGAGCCGCCTCGCGGTAGTTGTCGCGCAGAGCATCGAAGGTCACGTTTCGCTTGGCGGGGTCATTCACGTCTGGAGACAGGGACGCCGTCCGCGACGTCGGGCCCAGTACACCGGCGACGTAGCGAGCTACCCCAGTGTCCGCCTCGACCTCATCACACACCTGGCGGGCCAGACGAGCCGCTTCGCGGTTGAGCTCGGGCACCAGGGCTTCCATGCCATAGTCGGACTGCGACAGGCGGGTCGCATTGAAGGTATTCGTCTCGAGAATATCGGCGCCGGCCAGCAGGTAGTCGCGGTGAATCCGCGATACCAGGTCCGGGCAGGTCAGGACCAGCAGATCGTTATTACCCTTGACGTCCGAGGGCCAGTCCTTGAAACGCTCTCCACGAAACTCTTCTTCGCTCAGCGCTGCATTCTGCAGCATGGTTCCCATGCCACCATCCAGCATGAGGATGCGCTGGGAAAGGCTGTCGACGAGGCGGGCGGTCTGAGCGGTTGGTGCGGCTACGGCCATGGGAAGGTGGGTCTCCAGCTGGACGCTAGTCAGGTCGACTGACGCAGAATTTTTTATATGCCACCGCTTGCGTTGGCGTGGCTCGGCCCCCATGTGATTGGCGCAGACATGGCAAGTCGCCGGGGGATCCGTTCGAAAGGCGCACATCTTACCAAAGCGCTGGCCGTGGCGGCAGGGGCAATGGCGCTGTTGTCGCGATGCCGGATCCGTTCACCGTTGCGAGACATTCTTGAGTGTTTTACTCGGGATTGAGTCTGGGCCAGCTTGGGCTTACCATGCAGTCATCCAACCCGCAGTGGCCACGAGCCTTGAGTCAAGGCGGGGCGAACCAGTGAGAGAGCCATGAGCGAGAACATCCAGATCACCGACAGCGCACAGGATTACCTGGCCGAACTGCTCGAGAAGCAGAACGTCGACGGTATTGCGGTGCGGATTTTTATCACCCAGCCGGGTACCCCCTACGCAGAAACGTGTCTGGCCTACTGTCGTCCGGGTGAGGAAGAGCCCAGTGACGAGCGGCTTGAGCTCGACAAGATCGCCGTCTACCTGGACGCCAACAGCATTCCGTTCCTGGAGGAGGCCGTTGTCGACTTCAATGCGGATCGCATGGGTGGGCAGCTGACGATCAAGGCGCCCAACGCTAAGATGCCGAAGGTCAATGCCGACAGCCCGCTCGAGGATCGTATCAATTACATCCTGTACAGCGAAATCAACCCGGGCCTGGCCGCCCATGGTGGCGAGATCAAGCTGATCCAGCTGACCGACGATCAGGTGGCCGTGCTGGCCTTCGGTGGTGGCTGCCAGGGCTGTGCCGCGGTCGACCTGACGCTAAAGGAAGGGGTCGAAAAGACCTTGATGGAGCGGATTCCCGAGCTTGCCGGTATCCGTGACGTCACCGATCACACCGATACCACCAACGCCTATTATCGGTAAGTCATGCTCAGTTGATCGTCGGCCGCGATGGCTGGCGAGGCATCGGCGTCACCCATCTGTATGCCGAATGCAAAAAGCGCCGCTCTCTGGAGCGGCGCTTTTTTTATGGAGCACAGGGCGCGTCAGCTGTCGCGGCCTTGGTCTCGCTTGAGCTTGGATTCATCATTTGGTGAGGCAGCATCTTGCTCCCGCTGCTGCCGAGCCAGCGCCCAGATCTTCTCGTCGAGCTTTTCTTCCAGTCCCTTCAGTCGCTCTGTGTGGCTCGCTATCAGGCGACGCTGCTCCTCGATGCGTTCGTTGAGCAAATCCACTTCATGTCCGCGTGCGCGCAGCGCCTCTTCCGAACGAGATCGCTCCAGCTGCGTTTCTCGATGCCGTTTTTCCTCATCCGCAAGCTCCCCGCGCAGGGCGTGTAGCTGCTGCTGTAGCGTGTCGTGGCGCTGCTCGGCTTGCTTCAAGCGCTGGGCATGGGATTTCTCCAGCGCCTGTCGCTCGCGACGGGCTTCGTCCAGCATCGCCATCAGGCGTGCCTCTGCCGCTTCGTGACGCTGCTCTTCCTGGGCGAGCTTCTCGCGCTGCTGTTGCTGCTGCTCCTCCAGCGCACGCTGGAATTCCCTTGCTTCCTGCTCCTTGTCCTGTTGCAGGCGCTCGAGTTGATCCTGTTGCTGGCTACGGCGCTCGCGCTCCTTGGTCAGCAGCTCCTCCAGTCCCTGCTTTGCCGATGTCAGGTGAGCCGCCTCACTGGCAGCCTCCTGCAGGCGCGCTTCCACCGAGGAAAGGTGGGCAGCAAGGGCGCTCTCGCGCTGCTCCGCGTCTTCCGCGCGACGGTGGGCGGTAGCGACCTTCTCCAGTGCCGCCTCGACGTTACGGTCAGCTTCCTGGCGGTAATGGGCGAGGTTCTCGGCTGCCGCTTCCTGTGCCTTGGTCCATAACTCTTCTGCCAGTGACACGAGTTCTGCGGGCATCCCCTGAGGCGGTGGCACATCACGCCGCTCCTCACGCCGAGACCGCCATTCGCGCAGATGCTCGCTGATGGTGGTGAAGCTGCCAGTCCCAAGCACTTCGCGGATCTTCTGAACGCTAGGGGCTTCCTGCTGCTTCAGCAGAGTGTCCACCGCTCGCTGTACGTCGTCGTAGGTAATCCCTGTGCGGGCCATCGGGGTCTCCTTGAGCGGGCATGTTAGCGCCAGCGGCAGATCATGCCTGAATGCGGGGGTGCTGACTACGATCCAGTGTGTCCATTGGCCACGGCGGCGACCGCGGCCCATCGCCTCAGCGCTGTGCATGCGACGATTCTAGTGTAATTACACTACATACGTAAACGTAATAATATTTATGATAACGCCTGAAAAATCAAGATTACGCGCCTTATCTTGAATAATTGTCGCTGTAGGGGCAGCATGGAAGGGGCAGGGAGGGAGTTCAATCCATGGTGGTGACGGGCTTTATCAATGGCAGATAACGACAGATCTGGCGGAGGTGGCATGGCTGCCTGGCGCGCGGAGTCTTCTCAGTGGCTGGCAGCGCGGGAGGCGGATCGCCCAGGCGCGCTAATCGAGGCTAATGACGACTGGGAGGCTGTCACCTGCTGGTTGCAGGAGTACGCGGCAAGCCCGCAAACCCTCAGGGCCTACCGACGGGAGGCTGAGCGGCTGCTGCTGTGGCTGGCCGAGCGCCAGCAGGTCCTCGCGGGTTTGCGTCGCGCCGACATCGACGAGTTCGAACGATTCCTGGCCAACCCGGTGCCTGCGGAGCACTGGGTTGGGCCGACCAGGCCGCGCCAAGATCCACGCTGGAGGCCCTTTCGCGGGCCTCTGTCACCGTCGAGTCGGCGCCAGAGCCTGGTGATCCTGCAGGGCATGATGGCCTGGCTGGTGGAGGCCGGTTGGCTGTCGCGCAATCCGTTTCGATTGATGCGCGACAAGCGGCGGAGGCTCAATAATGGCCAGCGCAGGATCGAACGCTATCTGGAGCGTGCGTTATGGGACTGGCTATGGTCCTGGGCGAGTCGCCCGTTGCCTTTACTGGCGACGCAGCGCATGCGCTACCTTTGGTTCAGGCGCAGGCTGATACTGGGTTTTGGCTATCTATTGGCCCCGCGCATCAGCGAAATGAGCGCCGCACGCTTTGATGACATCGTTTCGAGAGAGGGGCGGTGGTGGTGGCAGGTCGTCGGCAAGGGGCAAAAGTTTGCCCAGATTCCGGTACCACCAGACATGCAGGAGCTGTTGGAGGAAGCCCGCTCGCTCTATGGAGTGTCAGATGCCTTGGGCACAGCGCAAGGTCCGATCTTGCGTCGACTCGATGGCCAGACACCGCTGGGCGACAACCAGCTCTATCGGATGATTCGCCAGACCTTTCGCGAGGCAGCAGAGGCGCTGGAAGAGGAGGGCGGTGAGGCGCGCTACGTTGCCCAACTGCGCGAGGCTACGCCACACTGGCTGAGGCATACCGGGCTGACCCATCAGGCCCAGGCCGGGGTGGAGCTGCGCTACCTGGCTGAGACTGCGCGTCATTCACGCCTGGACACAACGGCGATCTACCTTCACTCGGAAGATGAAGAGTGGCACCGTCAGCAGTCCCTGCACCGATTGACGCGTTAGCCATGGCCAGCATGGCCAGGCGTCTGGCTGGGATTTCAGAGGCTGGGTTCTACGAGGACTGGTTTCAGGAACAATCTGACAGAACGGTTTCAGGGCCTGAAATGGCCGCGCTTACGCGCGAGATAGCGATCGGCGTGCTCGGTCAGTGCCTTGACGTCTGACTTGTAGCCGCGATCTAGCTGGTAGGCTGCCACGGCAAGTGCCAGTGTGGCGGCCAGCATGATCAGCATGGCGATGTGAAAGGTCATTACTTATCCCTCCAGGTCAGCAGGGCCTTTGCATAGGATGCCACGAGTGCGAGCCCGAAGCCAATACAGGCACCCCATAGCGGCTTTGCGGTGTTGGCCACGACCAGGGTGGCATGACTGTCCTTGTCGGCAAAGAACAGGGCGATCAAGGACAATGCACCCACGGTGGTGCCTGCTCGGTCCGCCAGGTCAAGCAAATTGGTCAGGATTGCCGCACGCTTGGCCCGTCGCTGGGCGGCCAGGTGCGCGATGATGTCTTCCAGTTGCTGCGATGTCAGCCCACGTTCGTGCTCAGGCGTTTCCTTGCCAGCCAAGGCATGGCGCGAGCGAGCGTCTTCCAGGTAGCGGTCAAGTTGCTTCTCGAGAGCGGCAAGCCGACGGTCGCGGGGCTGTCGTTTTCCCGGTCCTTCGGGAGGGTGTTCTGCCATATAGACTCCGTGGCGGCGCTAAAGCCCAGTTCTAAAATGCCCAGTTCTGAAAGCCCAGCTCTGAAAAGCCCGTTTCTGAAAAGCCCAGCTCGTGAAACCGGGCCGCTAACACCTACTTGCCAGAACGAGTGGCGAATACCCGGCCGTTATAACCGGGTTGTCATGCCCGATGTATTACGACCGAGACATCAAGTCGACGCATCACAGCGAGTCACCACGTTGTGGCCAGGTATCCGATGTTACCGACAATGGAGCATGGTCGAGCGTTTCCGAGCCTGGCTTATCGCCGATAGCGATACCATGCATTCATCGCTGGGGGTAAAGCGGCTACAGTCTAGCACGCTCGCTGTCGTCTTCATGTCCGCGGTAGGTCTTCATGTTCGCAGTAGAAGGGTGGCCGCGGGAGGGACGACGCCGGGGGCGTGGTAAAGGTATACTGGCGCGAGCTATTTCAGGGAGTTTCCATGACCACTACCGCGGAACAGGCCCAGCAGGAGCTGCTGGAAGAATTCGAGTTGTTCGACAACTGGATGGATCGCTATCAGTACATCATCGACATGGGCAAGGCGCTGCCGCCCTTTGCTGAAGAAGACAAGCGGGATGAGCTAAAGATCCAGGGCTGTCAGTCAAATGTGTGGATGCGCCACGAGCGTCAGGGCGACCTGCTGCACTTCGCTGCCGTTTCGGATGCGGCTATCGTATCTGGGCTGATTGCGGTGCTGCTGCGGATTTACAATGAGCGCACGCCATCCGACATCCTCGCCACCAGTCCTCATTTTCTCAAGGATCTGGGGCTCGACAAGCACCTGTCGCCGACCCGTAGTAACGGACTCAATGCGATGCTGCAGAGGATTTATCGCGTCGCCGAGCAAGAGGCGGCGTAACGGTCCGGCAAGGTCGAGCGCTAGAGATACACGAAAGCTGTCGCTCCGCCGGGCTTGGCAGAGTCAAGGGAGTGTTGCGTAGGCCCGCCAAGCGCCGCGACTCGTCTGCGTAGGCATTTATGCAGTGTCTCCCTATAGGTTCCGCTAAGGGCGAGGCCGAAAATGATCATCCAGCTCAGGATCATCGCGACACAGCTGTTCACTGGGCCCGCCCGGCACGGGATCGATGCCACCCTCGGCACCGGGATGACAGCGAAGTATGCGTTTCACTGCCAACCACCCACCCCGCAGTGGGCCATGCACGACGATGGCTTCATGGCTGTAGTGAGAGCAGCTCGGCCAGTAGCGACAGCGTGGCCCCAGCACCGGACTGATCACCGTCTGATAGACACGGATGACACCGAGCAGTGGCAGTGACAGCCAGCGCTTGATCCCCTGTTGACGGGGGAGTGCTAGCTCTCCAGGTGTCTGCTGCAAAGGAGCCGAGGGGGAGGCGTCTGCATGCTCCTCGCCACAGCAACAGCCTGCATGATGCTGTAGAAGGGGCGGCGGCGGAGCAGGGCGGGCGCCATGCTGTGCCGGAGTGCCCGTCTCGCCCGTGTGAGGGTCGACCCGGTTACCATCGCTCACCTGGGCAGTGCTTGATTGACTGCCACGGCGTGCATCACTTCTTGTTGTAGAGCTCATTGGGGTCCATCAGCGGGGCGCTGGTGATGCGCGCCTGCTGGTCCTCCAGTCCCACGTAGAAGCAGCTACGACGTCCGGTGTGACAGGCAGGTCCGGTCTGATCGACCTGAAGCAGCAGGGTGTCGCCATCACAGTCCAGCGAAGCGCTTCTCAAATGCTGCTGCTGCCCGGAGGTCTCCCCTTTGCGCCACAGTTTGCTGCGCGAGCGTGAGTAATAGCATACGCGCCCAGTGCTCAGGGTTTCCTGCAGGGCCTCGCGGTTCATCCACGCCATCATCAGCACCTCGCCACTATCGTGCTGCTGGGCAATGGCAGGCAGCAGCCCGTCCCCATTGAAACGAACGTGGTTCAGCACCTCTTCGAGGGAGTGGCAGCTGTCCTTGGGTTCGCTCTCGAGGCGTTTCATGAAATCGCTCATGGGGCTCCGTTGTCGGTGGAATGGGTAGAGGTTCCATTGTGGGCTGAGCTATCGTCGCCGCGGGATTGGCACTGCTGGCACAGGCCGTGAAGCTCGATGGTCTGACGCTGTACCTTGAAACCCAGGGATCGAGCTCGTGCGGACAACTCCTCATTGATATCGTCCAGATGCAGTTCTTCCACGAGCCCGCACTGACGGCAGATCAGCAGTTGAAAGCGATGAGCATGCTCAGGACACGGGCATGCCACATAGGCATTGGAGGACTCGATGCGGTGGACCAGCCCCTGTTCGATCAGAAACTCCAGAGCACGATAGACCGTCGGCGGCCGCGCGGCCGCATGGTCCTTGGCCAGCCGGTCCAGAAGATCATAAGCCTTCAGTCCACCGCAGGCGTCGGCAATAAGCTCGAGCACGCGGCGACGAATCGGCGTGAAGCGTACACCACGTCGGGCGCAGTGTTCTTCAGCCTGTTGCAGCAGGGCGGTATCGGTCATGGGGGCCTAAAAGTGCAAATCCAGATGTCAGTCTACCTGCTGGCTCAGGTGCGAGCCAGCAAGCAGGCGGGTCAGATGGCTTCGGCTGGGCTGTCCTGCAGCTCTCCTTGGCGAGCAAAATGGTGCTGGGCGAAGGCGACCCGTTCGGCTGCATTGCGCGACGTTGTCTGTGCCTCGATCAGGTCCAGGCGACGACGCAACCCCTCACCGTTGGCCATCTGGATGGCCAGGCCTGGCCTCGCGTTGAGCTCAAGCAGCATCGGGCCGCGATCTCGGTCGAGCACCATATCGGTACCCAAGTAGCCAAGACCGGTCATTTCAAAGCAGCCGGAGGCCAGCTCCAGCAAGGTGGTCCAGCCGGTAATTTGCAAGCTGGCCAACTCGTGCCCGGTATCGGGATGGTCGGTGCGCGCGCGGTCAAACTGGACGCCGCGAACAGCTCGTCCGCTGGCGATATCGATGCCGACGCCTACTGCCCCCTGGTGGAGGTTAGCCTTACCATCCGAAGCAGCAGTGGACAGGCGCATCATCGCCATGACGGGATATCCCTGAAACACGATGACGCGAATATCCGGCACACCTTCATAGGTGTAAGCCGCGAAGGAAGTGTCGAAGTTGATCAGCGCCTCGACCAGCGCCACATCGGGTGCTCCGCCGAGGGAGTAAAGACCGGAGAGGATGTTCGAGACGTGCCTCTCGATGTCCTCGATATCGAGCTCGGCGCCGCTTGGCTTGATGAAATGCCGGCCTTCGACACGTTCGATCACCAGGATGCCCTTGCCGCCGCTGCCCTTGGCCGGCTTGATGACGAAGCCATTATGGCCCGCCAGCATGTCGCCAATCCGCTTGACGCCGAACTGGGTAGACACCGTGCCGATCAACTCGGGGGTGGTGATGCCATACTCCTGAGCGAGCAGTTTGGTTTTGAGCTTGTCGTCCACCAGGGGGTAAAGCTTGCGGCTATTGTATCGGCCGATGTAGCGGATGTTGCGCCGGTTCATACCGATAATCCCCTTGGCCCTCAGCTTGCCTGGGCTGGTCCAATCACGCATGAATCAGTCCTCCGTCACCGGCTTGAAGCGCCGGAGTTCGAGCAGGCGATAGCCGGTGTAGTTGCCCAGCAGCAGGATGAAGGCCATCAGGATCAGCTGCAGCCCGAGGAAGTTGAAGGTGATATGGCGAATCCAGGGATTGTTCATGGCCAGGTAAGCCAGCACCGCTGTCAGCAGACTGCCACCACCCTGAATCAGTACCTGCTTGGGGCCTTCTTCCTCCCACAGGATGGACATTCTTTCTATGGTCCAGGACAGAATGATCATCGGGAAGAAGGTGATCGTGAGGCCGGCATTGAGCCCGAATCGATAGGACAAGACCGTGAAGATGGAGATGATGGCGATGACCGTTATGATCACCGCCGTCACCCTCGCCACCAGCAATAGATTCAGGTGCGACAGGTAGCTACGAATCACCAGGCCTACCGCTACCACCAGCAGGAAGCCAATCAGGCCGGTCAGCAGGGATGTCTGGATGAAGGCCAGGGCAATCAGCACGGGCATGAAGGTGCCCGAGGTCTTGATTCCCACCAGTACCCGCAGCAGCACCACCACCAGAGCGCCGATGGGAATCAGCAGGATGGTCTGGAACAGCGCCTGTTCTTCCAACGGCAGGCTGTGGATCGAGAAGTTGAGCAGGGTGTCACTGTCTTCCGCCAGCTGGCTTCTGACCGCTGCCGCAGCGGGCTGATTGCGGACCAGCATGGAGAAGGAAATCCGCGAGTCGCTGCCGCCTTCCACTTCCAGAACAGCGTTGCCGGCGCTTTCCCACATCAGCAGGTTGTCGGGTTTGCCCTGTTCACCGGTGGCAGGGTTGAACAGGGCGCGCTGGTCACCGTCGTAGACTTCGATCCAGGAAGTCAGACTCTGGCGGCGGCGTCCGCTCTCGAGCATCAGGCCGTTGACTTCACGCGCGGCAACTCCCGCCTGGTTGAGCAGACGGACGGCGAGGGGGACACGATCAAACTGAGTCAGCAGCAGACGGGCGTTCTCGCCCTGACGGTTGTCCGCAAATTCGCTCAGCAGTTCCCGGGCGAAGGTGAAGGCATCCGAGGAGCGGTCCCAGGCACGGTCGATGACCTGCTGGGCGGCAGTATCGTAGGGCCGTTGCCACGCCACATCGCTGACGGGCGGAGGCGGAGGCGGCTCTGATGCCTTGCGTCCGCCTTCGGTCACCAGGACCTGGGCCGTGTAATAGAGACGCTGGTCACCGCTGGCTTCACGGGTGGACCATTCCGCACGGCGCGCGCCATCCTGCTGCAGGAAGGCAAGCCCGTAGCCCGGGGACGCGGTGTGTTCAGTCAGCACCCGGAAACCCGGTTGGGAGGAGGGCAGAGCCATGTCCACCTTGGCCGGCTTGCCATCGCCATCAAAGGTGACCTGAGCCTCGATTTCCCAGACCTGGCGCTGTTCACCCGGGGTCCATGGCACCTCGAATTCCACGTGGCGATGGATGCTTGTAGCGATGCCGACCACCATCAGCAGGGCGACGATCAGATAAAAGGGCAATCTGGACATGGGTCTTCCTTAAACGGGAGCGAAAGGCCAGCCAGCTGAGGGCTGGCACACAGCGTTCGGTCAGGGCTGTTCCTGATCATCACGATCGGCCGCTTCTTCATCAGCAGCTTCGCTGGCGGATTCCCCTCCTGGGAATTCGGGGCGGTCGTGCAGGTAGTGGCGAGCCACATCAATAACGGCAATGTCGAGCAGGAATCGCCGCCCAAGCAGCACCGGGTAGCTCAGGTGGGTACGGTCATTGAGGGTGAACTCTACCTGTTCACGAATGGGACCAAGGGTCATCAGCAGGCTGACCACCGGACGACTTTCCTCACCATTGGCCTGAACGATGGTGACATTGCGCTTGACCGGTGCTTCGATCCACTTGTCTCGCACCGATTCGACCACAGAGTCCTTGTCGTTCAGCCCAAGCTTGAAACGAACCCACTCATCACCATCTCGTTCGAAGGTGGTGACATCGGTGGCGGACAGCGACGAGGTGTTGGCCCCGGAGTCGATTCTGGCCTTCAGATACGTGCCGACGTTGGGCAAGCCGACCCACTCGCTGCGCCCGAGCAGCTCCTTGTTGTCGATGCCAGACTCGGTAGAGGCCTCACACTGGGCAACCTGAACATTGGCCTGTGAGGTGTCTCGGTCCAATGCCTCAAGGTCGCTGCGGACGCCGCGGAGCAGACTGCCGACTTCACGGATATCGGCGGTCATGCGCAGGTCCTGGGCGCGCTGGGCGCTCAGCACATCCTCGGTAATGTTGCACTGGCCGGCCAGGCGGGTTTCCAGCCGCTGCATTTCAGCGTGAAATTCTGCCGGCGTAAGAGGCTCGGGGGGCGGTTGTGTATCGACCGGTGCCAGAGCACAGCCTCCCAGCATGACAGCGGCGGCCAGAGGAATCATACAGGTCGGTCGAAGAGGCATGACGCTAGCGTCCTTGTATCGGCATCGGCAAAAAGGTTTGGCTGACGGCCTGCGCCCTAATGACGCATCCGAATGAACCAAATTGAAGGGATGATAAGGAGCGATGCCTGCGCTGTCCATGCTGGCACATGGGCGAAAGGAGGATTCAAGTCCCGCTGGGTGCGTGGTTGGTGAAGGCGAGACGCACTGGCGGCGTCGCGGGAAGGTCGCAGGAGCGAAGTCCGTGCGTCATATCCAGCCCAGCACGGGCGTCCTCGCAACATGTAAGTGAACATAGCTACCGACCAAGCCGTCAGCAACGCTCGGTATATCAGCACTCTAAGGTAAATGTTGTGCCAATTATCGGTTTCAGCTCTCGTTCAGAACCAGGATCACTGAGCGATATTCGCGCTGTCTTGTCTGCTCAGTGATGCCGGGTTCATACTCAATTGGCTTTTACAGCACTGTCAGGCCCCTTCATGCCGAGGAAACCATCCTGGTGTGGTGCAGATGATGTGCCATAACTTATTGGGGATTGCATTCCTGGCAGGGTCTTGTGACATATCCATGGCCTTCCGGACGTGGGTTTCCTCGCCTGCCTTGGCGGGTTGTCCAAGGCCACCAGGTGCACCTTGTAGAGGGATCGCCCCGGTGTTCTCACCGGAGCGAGCGTGGGAGAGCGATGTGCAGGGGATTACCGCTTGGGGATCACAGTCGCTCCCTGAAGAACGGCACCAGGGCGTCGAGGGCCTGCCGCACCGGTTCGGGTTGGTCATAGAGGTCGTAGTGCGACCAGCCTTCGGCGACGACAATATGCTTATCCTTTGAGACGGCGCGGCCATAGATCTCCCAACCATCGCGATAGGCACCGAAGCCGCCGGGCTTGTCGCCGATGATCACCATTAACGGCTGGGTCAGCAGTACTTCCGCCTGCAGGAAGGCGTCCCAGCCCATCGCGGCGCTGTTGAAAGAGAACAGCCCACTGGTGGCGCCATTGGGTTGCTGGCCGCGGGGCGACTTGTAGTAGTCGGTGGCCTCCAGCACGTCGATGTCGTTGATACCGTTGTTCCGGCCATCCTCTACCGACGGCGGCAGATAGTCGATGATGTGACGTGGTGCGCCCTGGGCCTCTGCCGTGCGCTGCTGGGCCATGGCTTGAAGCGCGCCGATCGGGTCGAACTCGCTGAAGCTCTCGCGGATCAGTCGACCGAAGTTCACCCCCGTGATTGAGACCAGAGCCTTGATGCGATGATCTGTCATCGCTGCATGGATGGTGTAGCCACCTCCACCGCATACGCCGATGGCGCCGATCCGCTCGGCATCGACATAGGGCAGGGTGACCAGATAGTCGATGGCGAAACGGATGTCGGAGACGCGAATCGCCGGGTCTTCGATATAGCGTGGTGCGCCGCCGCTGGCACCCTGGAAGCTGGCATCGAAGGCCAGCACTACGAAGCCTTGCTCGGCGAGCGCCTTCGCGTAGACATTGCCGGACGTCTGTTCCTTGCAGCTGCCGATGGGATGGGTGCTGACGATGGTCGGATAGCGCCGTTTTTCATCGAAGGCCGGCGGCAGGTAGAGATCAGCCGAGGTTTCCCAGCCGAGATTCTGGTAGCTGACGTTCTGAACATGGCTCATGACGGACTCCTTCACGAATGGTGAGGTTTGACAGACAGAAGAGTGGTAGCTGAAGCACCCGGCAGGCACTTTGGCGCCCGCCTTCTCATTGGTCTGGATAGCTCTGGAAAGCTCTGGCTTTACAGTGTTTCCCGGAAGAACGGGGCCAACACCGATACGGCTTCCTCGACGTAACCGGGTACGTCATACAGCGACATGTGATTGGCGTTCTCCACCACATGGAAGCGCTTGTCCTGGCTGGCGGCGCGCGCATACAGGTCATCGCTCATCCACTTGCTGCCCGCCGCGCTGCCGGCCACCACCTGCAGGGGCTGGGTCAGAAAGGCCTCAGCCTTGTGATAGGCATCGTAGGTGATGATCTGGGTGAGGCTTCGAGCCGTCATAAAGCCGGGCGCATTCGGATGCTGGCAGCGCGGGGTGTGGTAGTACTCCCAGGCTTCTGCCAGTTCCTCGTTCGGCGCGTCTTCACGGCGCATCGGTGCCAGGGGCAGGGTGGCCAGATCACCGTTGCCAGCATCTTCGGTACGGGCCTGTGAGCCGTGCTGAATCAGCGGCAGGGCATCTGCATCGGCGACGCTGCCATCCCATCCGTTGCGGAACATCTGGCCGATATTCACCGCGCTCACGGTACCCAGCGCCTTGATGCGGCGGTCGTTAATGGCGGCGTTAGCGGTGTAGCCCCCGCCGGCGCAGACCCCCATAGCGCCGATGCGCTCGGCATCGATGTAAGACTGGGTAGTCAGATAGTCGATCACGGCGCTGATGTCTTCGGTGCGCACGTGGGGGTTCTCCAGCTGGCGGGGCTCGCCGCTGCTCGCACCCTGATACGAGGCATCATAGGCGATGGCCACAACACCGCCCTCCGCCAGGTGCTTGGCGTACAAGCCGGCGGTTTGCTCCTTTACGCCGCCACCAGGGTGCGAGACCACTACGGCGGGATAAGCCTTGCCGTCATCGAAGCCGGCAGGGAAATGAATATCCGCGGCGAGGGTGGTGCCTTGGCCGTTGAGGGTCGGGATGCTGACGCTTTTCATGCTGAGGCTCCTATCGGGATCATCGGGTGTGTACCGCTCAATACCGACAAGATTAGGAGCTCTACTGTTTTCGATAAACGGCTCTATAATGACATGACTGTTAAGTCACGGTTACCAATATGCCCTTGGATCCCACGCAATACCCGGGACTGGTGTGGTTCTTCCACATTGCCCGCCATCGCAGCTTCACCAGGGCCGCCACCGAGATGGAAGTGTCGCGTGCCGCGCTGTCCCAGCAGCTCAAGACTCTGGAGCAGCAGCTGAACGTTCGTCTGTTGAATCGAACCACTCGGAACATGTCATTGACTGAAGAAGGGCAGCGACTTTATGACTCGCTGAAGCCAGCTCTGGGGTCCATTGAGCGGGCCGTCTCAGAAGTGGGCGAGGCCCAGGCGGAGCCGTCGGGGGGCATCCGGATCAATACATCCCGGGTCGCGTCCCGACTGTTGCTGGAACCTCGAATGGACGAATTTCTCGCTCGCTACCCAAAGTTGCGACTGGAGCTCGTCATGAACGATGGCTTTTCCAACATCGTCTCCGAAGGGATGGATGCCGGATTGCGTCTCGGGGAGAGCTTGGATGAGCATATGGTGGCTGTGCCGGTGACACCGCCGATCGAGATGGCCATCGTTGCCTCTCCCGAGTACATCAAGCGGCACGGTATCCCGACGACGCCAGCCGATCTCGTCCAGCACAACTGTCTGGGTTATCGATTCGCGTCAAGCGGTGCGATCGATCGTTGGGGTTTTACCTCACCAGAGCCAGACGGGCGAAGCCTGGTGTTTGAACCCAAAGGAAACGTGATCTTCAATGATGACGACAGCATGTTGAATGCTGCAGTCAGAGGGGTCGGCTTGGTGAAGCATCTGGATCTGTGCGTCCGTCAGCAACTGTCGGACGGAACCTTGGTTCGGGTACTGCAGCCGTGGTGTCAGCCTTTTTCCGGGTTCTATCTGTACGTGCCATCGCGAGCGCACATGCCTGCCAAGATCCGAGCACTGATTGATTTCCTGGTAGACCAGCGATCGAGCTTCGAGCGGAAGTGATCGCGTGCAAAGGATCTCTTGGCATTGATCCCTGATGAAGGACGGGCCAGGGTAGGGCTCAGTGCTGTCTCGCCATTCGCGGGCCATTCGCGGGCCATTCGCTGGCTTAAAGCAGCTACCCAAGGCGATGCCTGAGCTCAAGGTATGCCACCAGTCCTGGTATCTCTGGATCAAGCCTGGTATCTCTGGATCCAGCGTTTTCGGGTCTGGGCTATCCAGGTCGATGCTTTCCACATCTCCCTTCACACTGCGTATTTAACATAATATAGATTATGCGAACTATTGAAGAATGGCTCACTGATGGCAGTCCCACCCGTTATTCCCTATATTTACTGTACGACACTTTTACAAGGATCTTTGCAATGTACAGTAAAATCCGATGGGTCGCCGGGCTGGCCGTGCTTCTGATATTGGTGAGTTGCGCCAATGTCGACGTCGCACGCTACGCTGGAACGACGCCGCGGCTCGATATCGCCGAGTACTTCGACGGCCAGACGCGAGCCTGGGGCATGGTCCAAGACTACAGCGGCGAGGTGCAGCGACGCTTCACCGTCGACATTGAAGGTCGCGTCGACGGCGATACCCTGACCCTGGATGAGCGATTCACCTACGCGGACGGTGAAAAGGACCGTCGGGTGTGGACCTTCGAGCGAGGTGACGGTGGACGCTGGCAAGGCCGTGCCAGCGACGTCGAGGGCGTTGTCATGGCACGTCAGGCGGGTCACGCCTTCCACATGCGCTACCCACTCGAGGTTCGTGTCGGCGAGCGGGACATCACCTTCACCATGGATGACTGGATGTACCTGCAGCCAGACGGTCGATTGATCAATCGCACCACCATGTCAAAGTTCGGTGTGACGCTCGGGGAAGTCACACTGGTGTTCGAGCGTACTCCCTAACCCTCCTACTTTTTTTCCTTGAACTGCTGGTAGGTCTCGCGGGCGCGCTCCAGATGTCGTGCCATGGCGGCTCTGGCAGCATCGGGCTGGCGTGACAGGATCGCGTCAAGCACGTCCTGATGCTCCGCCTCCACGCGCTTTAGATAGGTCACGCTGGATTCGGCATTGACTTCGCTGGACGCGAGTTTCGAGCGCGGAATGGCGCTCAGATCCAGCTGTTCCAGCGCCTGGGGGAAAAACGGGTTGTGCGTCGCCTGAGCGATGGCATGGTGAAAGTCGAAATCCTCGTTGCGTGCCTGACTGTGCTGTTGGCGCGCCTTGACGAAGGCTTGGTGAGATTCTTTAAGCCGATCGACATCCGCCAGCTCATGGCGCTCGGCGGCCAATGCCGCCGCCGCAGGCTCAAGGTTCAAGCGCAGTTCAAGCACGTGCAGGATATCTTCTACGGTGGTCGGCCTGATGCGCTTCGCTGGCATGGCTTCTGCGGGCGCCTGGCGAATAACGGTGGTGCCAACCCCACGCCTGGCCTCGACCAGGCCCAGGGATTTCAGATGGGCCACCGCTTCACGGATCACCGTGCGGCTGACGCCAAAGGAGTCGCACAGACCGCTCTCCGTGGGCAGTTTTTCGCCTACAGAGATGGTGCCAGCGGTGATCAACCCCTCCAGTTGGTCAGCCACATTCATGGAAAGGCTGCCCTCACGGGTCAGCTTCTTGACGTTGAGCGGTACCGGTTCCGTTCGGGGTACAGGCTTGGCTGCCATGGTCGATTCCTCTTCAGTGCGCATGCAGGACGCACGTCTTTCCGCAAAGCGTCATTGTAACAGGGTGTTGACGGCGGGTCTTTTAGGCGATCACCGCCGACATTCCTCATTATTTGGTACAGGGTCGCCCGCCTTGGCGATGCGCCACTGTGCCCATTGGTTCAATCATCCGGGTGGCCCTGGGCGGTAAATTTGCCGCCCTGAAAGCGCACGGCAGGGTCGTTCGGGTCCAGGCGCCCTTCCCTTGCCTCCGTCTGGGCTCTCCAGGGCTCCGAGCTGTCCTTGGGTACCCAGCCCAAGAATCCCGCCTCGCGGTTGTCCCACCATTGCTCGGCGTTGTTGGATGCGCCATACACCACGGTATAGCCGAGCTTGGGTGCAACGAAGGCGCGCTCCAATAATGCCACGAAGTCGTCGACGCTCATCCAGGTCGCCAGCATTCGAGTGTCGGCCGGTTCTGGAAAGCAGGAGCCGATCCGCACGGCGAGGGTTTCCACCCCGAATTTGTCAAAATACAGACTGGCCAGGTCCTCGCCGAAGCACTTTGACACCCCATACAAAGAGTCCGGTTTGTGCGGAACCCGGGCATCCAGACGTTCGGTGCGTGGATAGAAGCCGATGGCATGATTGGAGCTGGCGAAGACAATGCGCGAGCACTGCTGCTGCCGAGCCGCCTCGTAGAGATGATAGGTACCCATGATGTTGGCGGGCAGAATCTCCTGCCAGGAGCGCTCTACCGAAACGCCACCGAGGTGAAGAATGCCGTCGCAGCCGTCGACCAGGCGCATGACCGCAGCACCATCAGCGAGGTCTGCCCGCACGACTTCCTCGTTATCTGCCGTTGACCCGCCTGGTAGTTCCGCCACGTCGGACAGCCGAACGTGGCGAGCAAGACGGCCCAGGTGCGGTCGCAGGGCCTGGCCCAGTCCACCCGCTGCGCCGGTTACCAGTAGTCGATTCAGCATGTCAGTCTCCTTGATCTGTACGCCCGTTGAATGTCTCGACGGTTATCTCAATCCCGGCCAGGCTGAGCGTGCTGATGCTCATGCCCATTCACGGCCCGGTCCATCCACCGTTACTCTGCCGACAAGCCTGTTCTCAAGCATTCAGCTGGCAAACCCATACAGCGTGGCCGGGTTATCGACCAGGATCTTCTGACGTTGCGCTTGTGTTGCCCAGCTCAACAGAATATCCAGCTGGTCAGGGTCGTCCGGGTATTGCTCCCGTGGCACGCCGACATGTGGCCAGTTGCTGCCCCACAGGATTCGCTCTGGCGCGTGGGCGATCACCCTTCGAGCAATCGCGCCCACGTCCTCGTAGTGGGGTCCTCCGGTCACGCTCGATTCGTAGCCGGCGCAGATCTTGAACCAGGCATTGCCCCGATCCAGCAATCGCAGAATCGCGTCTACGCGGCGGTCATCAGCGGGAACTGGATCCATGAACTTGCCGATGTGGTCAATGATGTACGGGCAGTCGATGCCTTGTAAGGTTGGCAAGTGCTGGTCCAGCTCTCGGCCATTGAATTGCACCATCAAGTGCCAACCTAGTGGACGGATCAGCGGCTCGATCTGCTTGAGTTGAGCGATCGGCACGGCGCCACCGGGCAAGTTCATGATCCTGGCACCACGGATGCCTCGCGCGTGCCACTGCTCCAGAGTGCTCATCGAGGTATCGGGGGCCACCACGGCCACACCACGGGCACTATCAAGGCCGAGCTGGTCGAGGGAGCTCAGCAAGGCGCCATTGTCGAACTGGTAAGCGTTGGACTGGGTGACGACCACACGGTCCAGCCCCATCCAGCGTTGATAGCGACGCAAGTCGTCGACCGTCGCCAGTTCCTTGATCGGCGGTCCGCCTGGCTGAGCTTCAAAGCCCTCGAGATACAGGTGCACGTGACAGTCGGTAGCACCTGCCGGGGCTACCAGCCGAGGGTGGCGTCCTTCGAGTGGACGGGTATTGGCCGGAATCACAGGTTTGTCTCCTTGAGGGCGAAACGTGTCAGGGCGTCGCGATCGATGTCGATGCCAAGCCCAGGACCATCGGGGATCGACACCCAGCCGGCATCATGCTCCAAAGGCTTAAGCACCACGGCTTGCCGAAAGGGGTTGTGGGTACGGTCAAACTCCATGATGGGCTCGATAGGCTCGCGTCTCGGTGGGTTGGGTGGCAGCGCGGCCATGGCCTGAAGGCTGGCGGCAATACACACCGCAGTACCCCACACATGGGGAATCAACCGCACGCCGTGCAGCGCGGCCATGTCCACCACCCGGCGCATTTCGGTGAAGCCCCCTACCCCACAAATATCCGGCTGGCAGATGTCGATGGCCCGACTGGCGAGCGGCTCTTGCATGGCATAGCGGCCGTGCCAGTTTTCACCACTTGCCACCGGCAGCGGCTGACCTTCACGCACCGCGCGATAGGTCGCTATCTGCTCCGGCAGTACCGGCTCCTCGAACCAGTCCACCCCGAAGGCCGCCGCCTGACGTCCCACTTCAAGTGCTTCGAGCAGATCGTAACCGTGGTTGGCGTCGATCATCAGGCGACGCCGAGGACCGATGGCTTCCCGCACCGCAGCGATGACCCGCAGGTCCTCTTCGACGTTGAAGCCAATCTTGATCTTGACCCCGTTAAAGCCTTCCGCCGCATAGCCGGCGACCTCTGCCGCGATATCGCTGACGCGATCGACGCCGTCACGGCGAAAGGATCCAGTGGCGTAGGCCTCTACACGCTCTCTGAAGCGGCCTCCCAGCAACTCGGCAATGCTGGCCCCATAGTGCTTGCCCTTGATATCCCACAAGGCGATGTCGATGCCGCTGAGCGCGGTCATGGTCAGTCCACGCTGGCCTTGATCGCGCAACCGGTTGTACAGCTCGAGCCAGCGCTTTTCATGCTCGAGGGGGTTGGTGCCGATGAGGGACGAAGCATAGGTGGCCACCACCCCCGCGTTGGCCTGGGCGGGCCCCAGGCATTCGCCCCACCCCACGGTGCCATCCTCACAGGTGATCTCGACCAGGCAGTGCTGGCGGCGCTCGAAGCGCATGGAGGCACTTTCGAAGGCCTGGTCAAGAGGATGATCCAGTAGATGGGTCTGTACCTTGGCTATCTTCATGGGCGATGCTCCGACGTCTTCTGCAGTGGGTCTAGGGGCGTTCATTGCAGCCAGTTGGGTAGCGCCATGGACAGTGCCGGTACATAGGTCACCAGCATCAGCGCAGCAAACAACGCCAGATAGAACGGCCAGATGGTACGTACGGTCTGCTCGATCTTGATCTTGCCCACCACACTGCCGACGAATAGACAGGCGCCTACCGGTGGCGTGCACAGGCCGAGGCCAAGGTTCATCATCATCATGATGCCGAACTGGATCGGATCCATGCCGAACTGGGTGGCGATGGGCAGAAAAATCGGTGTACAGATCAAAATCAGTGCGGCCATGTCCATGATCATGCCCAGAGCCAGCAGGATCAGGTTGAGCATCAGCAGAATGGCGACGGGATTGTCACTGATGCCCAGCAGCGCCTCGGTGAGCAGCTCCGGCACGCTGTACAGTGCGAGCAGATAGGAAAAGGCTGACGCGCAGCCCACCAGAATCATCACCAGCGCGGTGGTTCGCACCGACTGGTAGACAGCCTGCTTGAACGAGGCCCAGTTGAGCTCGCGATAGACCAGTGCGGTGATGACGATGGCGTAGATCGCACCGAAGGCACCGGACTCGGTCACCGTCAGCACTCCGGAGAGTACGCCGCCGACGATGATCACCGCCGTCAGAAGTCCTGGCAGTGCCGCCGCAAGGCTGACCACCAGCGCCTGCCAGCCGGGGAAAGGCTCGCCCTGATACCCTCGTTTCACCGCGACCAGATAGGCAGCCAAGGCCAGTAGCGCGCACATCACGATGCCCGGCACGATGCCCGCCATGAACAGCTGGGTGATGGACAGACCGCCACCGGCTGCCACGGCATACAGAATCATGTTGTGACTGGGGGGGATGACGACGCCGGCCACCGACGAGGTGACGGTGACATTGACCGCATAGTCTGCGTCATAGCCCTTTTCCTTCATGACCGGAATCAGAATGGAGCCCAGCGCCGAGGTGTCGGCCACCGCAGACCCTGAAATGCCGCCGAACAGCATCGATGAGGTGACGTTAACCACCCCCAGTCCGCCTCGCACACGGCCCACCGCAGCGGAGGCGAGCCTGACCAGACGCTGGGAAATTCCCCCATGCAGCATCAGTTCGCCGGCGAAAATAAAGAACGGAATCGCCAGCAGGGAAAATACCGAGATACCAGAGAGAATCCGCTGGAACGCGACAAACAGTGGTAGGCCCTCGTAGAGGAAGCCGCCTACAGCAGCTAACCCAACCGCAAAGGCAACGGGAGCACCCACCGCAAGCCCGAGTGCGAACAGCCCAAAGACGATCGCCAGTCCCATGTTCAGGTCTCCTGTGTGGATGTCGGGTGGCCAGCGAGACGCCGGACAATGTTGACCAGGGCGAATAGCGACATCAGCACGCCGCAGATCACCAAGGGGGCCGCACGCCAACTTTCAGAAAGCCCGAGCATGGGAATCGGCCGGGCCAGGTTGGTCATCATCAACAGCCAGCCCTGCCACGCCATGAAACCGCCAAAGGCCAGCACAAACAGGTCAGCAAGATGGTGCATCAGCGTCTTTATCGGTCCGGGCATGGCATCCCTGAACAGATCGATGGACAGATGAGCGTTGTGGCGAACCCCCGCTGCGGTGCCAAGGCACGTGATGTACACCACGCACAGCAAGGCGGATTGCTCCACCCAGGTGGGCGTGTCATTGAGGATGTAGCGACCAAACACTAACCAGCCGAAGGTGATGATCAAAAACACCAGCAAGACCCCTGCCACCATGATGCAGCCGTGGGCCAGGCTATCCAGCAGCCGGTCCAGCGTATCCGGCGGCTGCCGCTGATAGCGAATCGAGCGGGATTCAGGCGACGCCGGCGGAAAGGCCCCGCGGCGCGTCGACGTTGACCCTTCCGAGGCGCTGGGTACTGGCTCCGCCGAAGACGATTGATGGGGTGCTTTCACACAGATACCTCCCTGCCGGCCCCATGCAGGGGCCGGCCTAGCCTGATCGCAGAGGAAACACGGCGTCATCGCCCGAGCGCATGAGTTGTTGCGTTGCGCGGTGCTCGAACACCTCACCTATGCCGCATGGGCTCCGACTTCTTCGCTTCCGGAGCCTTGCGTGTCATTGCGCTCGGCTGATGTCGTCAGTGCTTCCTTGGGCTGACGATGTCAGCGCGTCCGTGAGGTTAGTCG
Organism: Halomonas sp. DP5Y7-2; assembly: GCF_019802025.1. Classification (NCBI taxonomy): domain Bacteria; kingdom Pseudomonadati; phylum Pseudomonadota; class Gammaproteobacteria; order Oceanospirillales; family Halomonadaceae; genus Halomonas; species Halomonas sp. DP5Y7-2. Next base: position 225,611 of record NZ_JAHVHY010000007.1, read on the forward strand.
GCCTGCGCCGCGCGAATGTCATCGACCAGAGATGCAAGGTCGGGGTTATCGCTCAGGAAGCCGTCATAGACCGGTTCCATCAGCGTCTGGAAGGCCGTCTTGTCGGGCACTTCATTGATTTCGACGCCGGCATCAAGCGCCTTTTGACGGCTGGCCTCGGTGCGCTGGGCCCACAGCTCCCGTTGCTCGCTGGTGGCGATCGCCGCTGCCTCCCTGATGGCCGCTTGATCGTCGGCCGAGAGCTGCTCCCAGCTACTTCTGGCCACGCACAGGCACTCTGGAATCACCAGGTGATTGGTCAGCGAGTAATAGCGGGCTACCTCGTAGTGACCGCTGGACTCATAGGAGGGGAAATTGTTTTCCGCACCATCGATTACACCCGTGGTCAGCGACTGATAGACCTCCCCGTAGGCCATCGGCGTGGCATTACCGCCAAGAGCGTCGATCATCTCCACGTACAGGTCGTTGTTCATCACCCGCACCTTCATGCCCTTGACATCATCAGGGGTCTGCACCGGATGATCGGTGTTGTAGAGGCTGCGTGATCCGGCGCCAAACCAGCCAATAGCGATCAAGCCTTGCTCTTCCATGGCAGCAGCGAAGCGGTCACCGATCTCGCCGTCCATCAGCTCATACATGGCCTCTTCGCTTTCAAAGATGAACGGCAGTGACAGCACATTGGCCGCAGGCACCATGGGCCCCATCGGTCCCATGTTGAAATTGCCGAAGTCCAGCGCTCCATTGCGCGTCTGCTCTATGGCGTCGGGCTGATCTCCCAATACGGCATTGTGGTAGACCTTGGGGGTGATCCTGCCGTCGGTCTTGTCATCGACCTGCTTGGCAAAGGTCTCGAGCGCAATGCTATTGGGATACTCCGGTGGGTGAATGTTCCATCCCCGCCACTGTTCCGCCATGGCGGGGGTAGCAACAAGTCCCACGCTGGCAGTAACGGCAGCAAGAATGGCGGCGTTGGTGGCATGACGTGCAGAAGACATGGCGAGACCTCGTATCGACGTTATTGCTGTTGTTGTCATCTCTGGCCCGGAGGAATGCCCCTACCCTGCGGCCCTCCGTCCGGCGCCAGGCTCACACCTGACGTTGTTATATTATGTATGACAAAGTAGTGTCTTGAGCATCCAGATCGCAAGTCGCAAATAACATCTTTTGACTAAAGTGCAAGGTCTTCCCGTGAGCCAGCAACGGGACATATGAGCGCGAGTGTTATCTCGGCGAGTTACGGAGCCTCGGCGAGTCCAAGCTGCAGCGCGCCGATGCCAGACACCACCAGTGACCTTTGGTGGGCAGCGGAAACACGCAAGGTGTCAATAGTTGTAAATCCGCAATTCCAGAGCCGATATGGGCACGGCCTGGCCTGAGCCTGGCGCTCGCAAGCAGGAGCGCCCTGGTGTCATGTGGTGCTCGGTAAGTGACGCGGCTATCACCATTGGCATGTGCGCTAGTTTCTGGACCGAAGCGTGTCTCAAGCAGCCTTCCAGCCCTGCTCAAGGGCTCTAGAAGGCCCAGGCGGCGGACAAGGAGACCGTGTCGCCGTCAAAGCGATTTTCCGAGGACACGTCGTGAAGCCACTTGCCGATCAGCGTGACCGGTGTCTGCCCCAGGGAGACACTCTTCATGAAGGCCGGCCCCACCCCTGCTCCGCTGCTGCGGAAGCCATCATCCAGACGGTCGGGCACCGGCCCGGAGTCCGACTCCAGCTGCTCGTAGACATAACCGGCTACGCCAAGGCCGAAACCCGGCGTCACATATTTGGCGGCCAACACATCCAGGTGAAATTCGTCCCCGGTCGTATAATCGGTGGCATCGTTCTCGAAGTTGAACAGGATGCCAGCCGTCAGTGACAGGTCCCAGCCGCTTGCCGGTAGCCAGCTATAGGTGATTGTCGGGTCGATGGCCCAGTAGTGGCGCCCCAGATTGATGCGATCATCTTCGTCGTAGCGTCCCACCGGAATATTCACTCCCACCGCTGCGGTGGTGTGATGCGCGCCGTTGGCCCAATTCAACGCAATGGGCACCAGGTACGGGTCACCGAAGCCATCATTGCTGCCCGTGCTGAAGCGCTCTTGCCCGGCAAATTCGGCGTTGAGATCTACGCTGACATCAAACACATAGGGAATGTTGATGCCAGCAATGTAGGTAGCCCCCAGCCATTCCACGTCTGTGACCCAGGTAAGCTTCAGCAGGTTGAACCACAGGGTCTGCTCAAGGCCCGCATCCAGTCTACCGCCCAAAGGTCTGGCACCGATCTCCCCTTCGTAACGCACCAGATCATTGCGCGCGTAGACGCCGGGCGGCGGAGCAAGCCCGGCAGCAAAATCGTTATAGGCCCCGGGAACATAGATACTGCTTGCGCCCTCTGAGGCGTGGGCGGAGGCCGTGATCGAAAGGAGCAACGGGGCTGCGAACACCGATAGCCAAGGACGGGACGGGCGCCCTTCCAGGCGGGGGTAGCGGTAGTCGGCAGCAAGACAACGGGCAGGCATGGTCAGCGCTTCCATCAGATGGTGTGAAGCAAAGTATAGGGGGGCTGCCCAACTTTTTGGCACAATTTGCAAATTGCCTGACGTAGCGACGGATCCAACGAGACGTCGTGGCCGAATTGGCAGCGACGTCAGTGACGGCGTCTTGTTTCAATCTGCGCCAACGTTGGGATCTCAAAACGACAGCGGCGCCCACCAGGGGCGCCGCTGTTGTGCTTGGCTGTTATGGCCATCACACCGTTCAGTCATCGGCCGGAGCGTAGGAGCCATCCTCGCGATGCACTTCCTTGCCGGTCAGTCCTGGTGTGAAGACACAGGCCAGGTGCATGGTCTTGCTGGCCCGCAGCAGGTGCTCGTCATGCTGGTCCAGGATATAGATATCACCTGGCTTGATCGGCCAGATCTTGCCGTCGGCCAGAGTCTCGACCTCACCTTCACCCTCGATGCAGTAGACCGCCTCGAAGTGATGCTTGTAATGGATGTGAGTCTCGGTGCCTTCGAAGATACGCGTGATATGGAACGAGCACTGACCGCCATCATCGGCGAGCATCAGTCGGGTGCTGTCCCAGTTACCGTTTTCTGCCTTGACCAGGCGATCGGTTTGACGTGCTTCTTCCAAGTTACGAACGATCATTGAACACTCCATTGTCAGGGGGTTTCGACAGGCCATGGTGCACCATCCCTCGGGACGTTGGTGCCACCATGACCCTCGATCTTATCAGGCCGTGGCTATCTCTGGGCTAAGCCAGGATGAGCCGGTCCTGAGGATCTCAGCTAAGCGCTTCGTGAGTACTGCGCTCGAGGATATCGAGGCCTTCGAGCAAGTCTTCATCGGTGATGGTCAGCGGGCAGAGGCACTTCACCACTTCACCGTCTTGGCCACTGGTCTCGATGACCAGGCCGTTTTCAAAGGCCTTGGCGGTAATCTTGTCTGCCACCTCACCGTTTTGAACGTCGATGCCACGCATCAGTCCGCGGCCCCGCTCCGACGCGGTGTAACCCTTGTCATTCAGCCAGGCGGCAATCTTCTGGAAGCGTTCCTCGACGATGCGTGCCTTGCGCTGGACATCACGCTCGAAGGTATCGTCGCTCCAGTACTTGCGCATGGCCGCTGCAGCGGTCACGAAGGCCAGGTTGAAGCCACGGAAGGTACCGTTGTACTGGCCGGGCTTCCACTTGTCGAGTTCGGGACGCATCAAGACGTGGGCAAACGGCAGGCCGAACGCGGACAGCGACTTGGAGTTGGTCACGATGTCCGGTGTGATGCCCGCGTGTTCGAAGCTGAAGAACTTGCCGGTGCGGCCGCAGCCCGCCTGGATATCATCAATGATCAAGAGGATATCGTGGTCGCGGCAAATCTTTTCGAGTCGCTTGAGCCAATCGAGCCCGGCGACATTGATACCGCCCTCCCCCTGAACGGTTTCCACAATCACGCCCGCAGGCACGTCCAGGCCGCCGGACTTGTCACCCAGGAGCTTTTCAAAGTAATCCAGCGTATCTGTCTCGCTGCCCATGTAGCCATCAAACGGCAGGAAGGATGCGCCCTGGGTCGGGATGCCGCCGGTGGCTTCACGGAACTTGCGATTACCGGTGGTGGCAAGCGCCCCCATGGTGACGCCGTGGAAGCCATTGGTGAAGGTCACGATGTTGTGACGTCCCTTGGCCACGCGGGCCAGACGAATGGCCGCTTCCACCGCATTGGTGCCGGTCGGACCAGGAAGGTGGACCTTGTAGTCAAGACCACGCGGCTTGAGGATCACCTCTTCGAGGGTCTCGAGATAGTCGCGCTTGGCGGCCGTCCAGAAGTCGAGACCGTGAATGATGCCGTCGGTGGCCAGGTAGTCGACCAGCGCCTGCTTGAGGTGCGGGTTGTTATGCCCGTAGTTGAGGGTACCTGCACCGGCAAGAAAGTCGATGTACTCGCGACCGGTCTCGTCTGTCAGGCGAGCATTCTGCGCCTTGGTGAAGACGACCGGAAAGGAGCGAGAATAGGTACGAACGTCGGATTCCATGCGTTCGAGGATCTGGGTCTGCATTGGTGACCTCCTGTCGGGTTCGTAAGCAGTGAATCTGAATGAGGAGAGAATGGCGAAGCGTCGGTACACGCCTCGCCATCAAGTGATGGAGCTAGATACGTGTGGTATCGAACGGACCGATGCGCACGAGGTTTTCGGGATCGTGCTCACCACCTAGCTGATCAGTGGAGAAATACTCGCGACTGTTAAGCGGGGCCTGCCAGCGATCTGCCAAGCGTCGAAACAATCCCCACGAGGCCTGGTTATCAGGCGTGATGGTGGTCTCGAGGTGGTGTACCTCGGTGAATTCTGGTCGCGTCAGAATGGCCTCGACCAAGCGCCGTGCAAGTCCGGTTCCGCGGGCCTGCTCGCCCACCGCTACCTGCCATAGGAAGTAGGTGTCCGGGGCATTGCTTTTCACGTAGCCAGAAACGAAGCCGACGATCTCCCCTTCCTCGTTGGTGGCAACCGCACAGCTGTCACGGAACTGGGTCGCCAGCAGCAGATAGGCATAGGCGGAATTGACGTCCAGCGGGGGGCACGACTTGACCAGCTCGTAAATCCCCCAGCCGTCTTCGGGATTGGACTTGCGAATAAACAGCGGCGCCTCTTCGTGCCCGACCACTGCATCTGCCACGGTGGGCTTGGCGAGGTCGGCGGAAGGTGTGAAGGGCTCAGTGCTTGCAGTCATGTTCGTTATGCTTCGCTGTAGCGAATTTGGACAGCCATTATAACAGTCGATTATGACATTTCAAAATCTGGATTATTCTTAAGCCTCAGAATCATAACAAAATGTTATGCGAGCACCGTAGCGCCCGTGGTTGGGCGCCTTGGTACCGGCAGTAGCCGCCAACGCTTGCCAGCGACTCGAATGTCAGCCCAGGCCCCCGTTCTTGAGGTGCGTATCGACACTCCTGGATCATGAAATACGTACCTCAATGAGTATAGAAGGCGCTTGACGAACGGCCAGCTTCCGTTTTTCTCATCGCCTCAGCAACGCCAACTGCTGTGAAATCCGCCACAACCTGTCACTAACTTCGCGGATTCGCGCTCCCACTATGGGCAATGTCTGAAAGTGCGCAGCTCCTCGCTGCGTCACGGTTTCACAATGCTTAGGATCCTTCTCATCCAGGGCCTCGTGTCTATGGCTCCGTGTTTATAGCCCCGTGTCTATGGCCCCGTGCGCTGTCAGGGAGGATCTCGCATGCCGTTGTTGTCGCGTTCATGTCGCTTGGGAAATGTCCACTGGGTGGGCTGTGTCCTCGTAAATGACGGCAAGACGGGAGGGCACTGACATGTGGATACCTCCTTCCTCCGGTCAGCCGCCTTCTGGCACTTCCGATAACTCTGACGCTTCTGACCAGCCTGGCACGAATGCCCCGCCCTCCCCCCGCCGCTTGCATGAGCTGTTGGCTGCCTTTGATGTCCCTCTGACCCAGGACCACCGGCTGCTCAAGCTTCAGCTATCCGGCCATTCCTCATCCCGCCACGCCCTGATTCCCCATCGCCTGGTCGGGGAGGAAATGCTGTCGCGACCCTATCGCTATCGTCTGGACGTGATCGCCCAGCGTGGTGATATCGAACTCAAGTCGTTGATCGCTCAACCCGCCACGCTGGAGATTCGCCAGGCCGACGGGAGTTACCGCCAGCTTTCCGGGCTGGTGGAATCCGCCGCCCTGCTCGGTGAAGACGGCGGCGTCTTCTACTATCAGCTCGAGCTGGTGCCCTGGCTTGCCATGCTCAGCCTTGGCCGCGACAGCCGCATCTTTCAGGACAAGACGGTGGTCGAGATCATCGAAGCGGTGTTCGACGGCCACACTGAGGCCAAGGGGGGATATCGCTTCGACCTGCGCCGGGACTACCCCGCCCGCAGCTATTGCGTGCAGTACCGGGAGAGCGACTACCACTTCGTCAATCGCCTGATGGAACAGGAAGGACTGTTCTACTATTTCGAGCACCACCCCTTCACCAATGCGTCCTCCGACAGCGCCAGGGGCGCAGGCGAGGTCAGCCACCGCCTGGTGATCACCGACGATGTGATGACCTGTCCCGCCGTCGCCCCCCAGACCATTCGCTTTCATCGCCAGGCAGCGACCGAGGCCGAGGACGCCATCACCCAGTGGGGCGGCACGCGGGTCCAGCAGCCGACGCGGGTCAGCCTGACCACCTTCGACTACAAGCACCCGCGGCGCGATACCACCACCACTCAGCACACCATCCGCGCCCAGGGTAACCTGCCTCCTACCGAGGTCTATGACGTTCCCGGCGAGTACTACTATGCGGACCATGATCGGGGTGAGCGTCTTGGCGCCAACCGCCTCGAGGCACTGGAATCCCGCGCCAAGCGCTTCTTTGGTGCCGGTGGCGCCCGCCAGCTGCAGGTCGGCGGCCATTTCACCCTGACCCAGCACCACCAGCATGACCGGGGCGATGCCAGCGAACGCGAGTTTCTAGTGCTGGCGCTGAAGCTGTACGCCGAGAACGCCCTGCCGGTGTCGGCTCACCTCTCTACCCTGCCGGGCAGTTTGCAGCAGGAGCTGACGGACGCCCGTCGCGCCCACGGCCTGGATCACGCGATTGATGGCCAGAGTCTTCACCAGGGGGACTATCAGCGCGCCGGGACCGGCCACTTTCTGGTCGACTTCGAGGCCCAGCGGCGGCTCCTGCCCTACCGCTCGACCCTTGACCACCCCCGGCCCATCGTGGGTGGCCCCCAAACTGCCATCGTGGTGGGCCCCGAAGGGGAAGAGATCCACACCGACCGTCTCAACCGGGTCAAGGTGCAGTTTCATTGGGATCGCGAAGGCGCCCATAACGCCCAGTCGAGCTGCTGGCTGCGCGTCGCCTCACCCAATGCCAGCGCGGGCTGGGGCGGGGTGTTCGTACCGCGCATCGGTCAGGAGGTCATTGTCGACTTCCTCGAGGGTGACCCGGATCGCCCGCTGATCACCGGACGCCTCTACAACGGTGACGAGCGACCCGAGTGGCACTCCAACGGCCTGCTGTCCGGCCTCAAGTCGAAGACCTATCGCGGTGGCAAGTACAACGAGCTGGTGTTTGACGACGCCACCGATCAGGAGCGGGTACGGCTCAATTCCGAACATGCCAAGAGTCAGCTCAACCTGGGCTATCTGATTCACCAGCAGGGCAATACGCGGGGCGACTTTCGCGGTACCGGCTTTGAGCTGCGCACCGACGCCTATGGCGCCGTACGTGCCAACGAGGTCCTGCTGCTGACCAGTTGGGGCCAGCTCGGGGCTGGCGGTGAACAGCTCGACCTGCCACCGGCCTGGCGTGAACTGCAAGCCGCCTGGCAGCTTGCCGATACGCTGAGTGACAGTGCCGTCGACCACCAGGCCGAACCGCTGGCGAGCCTCAATGACCTGCACAAGGCCAGCGACGACGCCCAGGGGCGCCACGGTCGCCCCGCCAGCACTGCCGCCAGACACCGCTTCGATGGCAGCAGCGCCCAGAGTGCAAGCCAAGGCGGCCAGGGTGAGGCCGGCAGCCTCAAGGCGCCCTGGTTGCACCTGGCCTCCCCTGCCGGTATCGCCGCCAGCACGCCGCAGTCGACGCACCTGGTGCAGGGCAAGTCGCTCAGCGTGACCAGCGGTGAAGACATCAACCTGGCCACCGGGCGTAGCCTGATCGGCTCGCTGTCCGAGAAGCTCTCGCTGTTTGTCCAGCGCGCCGGCATCAAGCTGTTCGCCGCCCAGGGCAAGGTCGATGTCCAGGCCCAGTCTGACGAGATGGCCCTGACCGCCGAGAAGAAGGTCACCATCACCTCCACCGAGGATGCCGTTCACATCGCCGCCGCCGAAGAGATTCTGCTCACCAGCGGCGGGGGCTATATCCGCCTTAAGGGCGGCGATATCGAGATTCATGCGCCGGGGCTGATCGACGTCAAGGGCGGGCAGCACCTGCTTGGGGGGCCCGCGAGTCTGAGCTACCCCTTGGCCAACCTGCCCGTGACCGAGCCCACCAATCTGGAGCTTGAACACCTGTACGGCAACGGCCAGCCGGTTCCCGGAGCGCGCTATCGCGCCATTCTCGCTGATGGCTCGATCCGCCATGGCGTACTTGATGCTGCTGGCAAGGCGACCCTCACCGGCGTCCCCACAGGAGCCGTTCAGGTCGAGTACTTCCAAGACCCGAGGGATATCGAGAAGCGGCCCCAGGCCTGGCCACGCACGCCGCCCGCCAAACCCCGCGTCGACGTGCCGTCAACGGGGCCTGTCGCGTCAGCTAAGGGCAGCCCACGAGGAATGTTCCCCGGCCAGAACAAAGGAACATCAATGTCTCCCCCGGCAGGCCTTTCCTCCCCCGGCGGGCCGGGTCCTTCGCCATCGTCATTACCCTCGTTGCTGGCCTCAGCCGTGACGGCCGGATTACCCCCGTTGAAGGACGTGTTGCCAGATAGTCTCCGACCCCATGAGAGGGACAACTTTATCGGCAAGGTCGTCGACAAGGCCGGGCACCAGCTCGAACAGCGGGCCAAGAAGGCCGTCCTCGAAAAGGCCTTCAACAAGATCCTCAAAGAGGACGACGTTCCCGATGATCTACTCGATGGGGGACTTAAGGACACGCTTCAGGATCGCGCCTCACGGCCAACCGACAGCCCCTTGTCCTCCCCTGGTTGGCCAGGGGGGCCACGCAAAAAAACCTAGTAGATCTGGCCAGTGGATAGCGCTGGGTACGTCAGCGAACTGCCTGGCGACACAGAGATAGTCGCCGCTGGCTGGCCTGGAGACTCCCACCCAAAGAAAGGCGTCCCAGACTGGCCATAAGGATAGCGCTTATAAAGCAGCACATGGACAGGGAAAATTGCGCATGTCGACCCGTAATTTTGATGCCTTAAATGATCTCTATGATCAAGCTGAATCTGCACCAATGCTCCCTAATGAGCGTGAGCTAAGAGAGTATCTCAACAAGAACCGTGTCATTGTTTCCGAAGCATATAGTGAAGGTGAAACCCCTGACGCAGTGATGCTTATGGAGGTTGAGGAGGATAGCATCACCGCGCTAGACGTGCTGATTCAGGCCGCGTATATGCTGCCCGTCGTCGGTAACGTCATGGCCATTGGTGACGTTGCTCGAGATATCGGGAACATCTACGACAACGATACAAGACAGCCTGAAGCGATGCTTTGGGCAGTGCTGGTGATTGATGCCATTGGTCTCGTGCCTGCCGTTGGCAATGCCTCTCGCCCTGTACGCGTGGGCGTTCGCGAAGGCTTGCTGGCCTTTTCCCGCAATGACGGGATAGAGGTCGTCATTGACATCTTCTTCAACTATGCCGCTGGTGAAGCCCTCGATTTTCTGGAAAACCTCGAACCTTGGATCAATGCGCAGAAACCAAAGCTGCTGACTGAGCTTCGCAACCTTATCTTTATACTCCAGCGATATATCCAGAACCCTGTCGGCGCTGCGGAGCAGGCAGGAATTATCGACGACAACCCCGAATGGTGGAATATCCTGGAGAAAGGCAAGCGCATCATCTTTATCGCTTTTGATCGCCTGCTTGAAGCCTTTGGCTACGATCGCCAGCAACTCATCAATTTTCTACATGAGCTTGGCGGCATGGCTGAGCGGCTGATAAACGCTGGTATAGGCGAACTTCTGCCAGTGGTAAGAAGGCTTGCAGAGGCGGCGGTAGACCGTCGTAAAAGAACGGGGGGTGTCCAACACCAGACCACCGCGATTGCCGGCCAGCAAAACACCTCTCGCCGAGGGGCACAAAAAATCCAGACCACCCATGAAGCGTCGACGCCCAGCCGTACCCCGAGCGGCTGTGCCTGTAACTTCAACGCGGTGCTTCCCCGCACGACGACCAACAACCCCATCGACTATGTGATGGGCGATGAGAACCTCTGGCACACCGATTTCAACGTGCCGGGGCTGGTCGATGTCGAGTGGACCCGTTACTACCGCTCCAGCATCGATGAGCTGGATGACAGCGAACTGGGTGCCCGCTGGAGTTCGCCCTTCCACCTGCGTCTGGAAACCGAGGGCGATACCCTCACCTTTATCGACAGCCTGAACCGCGCACTGCCCATCGAGCCCCTGGCGGTGGGAGAGCAGCGTTTCCTGCCCCGCGACAACCTGACCATCGAGCACCCGGACGCCGCCCACTACCTGCTTCACTATCTGGACGGCAGCCAGGAGCGCTATCGCCACATTGCCGAGTCCGGCCGCGGCCAGCGTGCTCACTTCCGCCTGGTGGAGCAACGTCAGCGCGATGGTCGCGCCCTGACGCTGAACTACCACCAGGGTCGGCTCGAATCCATCACGGATGGTGCCGCGCTGGAGCTGCGCTTTAGCTACTCTGAGCAAGGGTTGATGTCCCAGGTCGTGCGCCATTATCCGCAGCCGGAGGCCCTCGGCGGTCAGAGCACACCGGCTCATGAACCCGAGGTCCTGGTCCGCTATACCCACAGTGACGACGGCGACCTGATCGAAAGCCGGGATATCCGCGGCTACACCCGTGAGTACGAGTACCAGCACCATCTGGTCACGCGCTACACCCATCGCGATGGACTGGCCGTCCTGCTGGAGTGGGACTGGCCGGGCAAGGCCGACGGTGCCCTGCCCTCCGCCCATGACGCCCGCTGTATCCGCAATCGTCTGGAAGACGGCAGTGAAGACACCCACTTCGAGTACCACCGGGGCTTGTGGTACACCAAGGTCACCGATGCTGACGGCATCATCACCTACTACCGCTACAACTATCACAACCAGATCGAGTCGATCACTCACCCCTTCAACCCGGAGCTTGGCAGCGAGCACTGGCGCTGGGATGAACACGGTCGCCTCACCCGCCATATCGACGGTGAAGGCCGCACCAGTCACTATCGCTACGATGATAGCGGACGGTTGATCGAGATCACCGATCCCCAGGGCCTGACCACCCGCATCGAGTATGACGCCGATGGCCTGCCCATCAAGGTCACCGAGCCGGATGGTCGCGCACGCCAGATGCGCTTTGATGAGCGCGGTCTGCCGCTGGAGGAGATCGCCCCCAACGGGCGCACCACCACCTTTGAACACGACGAGCGTGGCCTGTTGACGGCCATGACCGACGCCGCCGGCAACACCTACCACTACGCCTGGAACGCCTATGGGCGACTGACCAGCGCGTCGGACTGCTCCCGCAAGACCACTACCTTCGCCTATGACCATCGCGGCCTGCTGACCCAGCGCCGTGATGCCGCTGGCCACGTGACACGCTACACCTGCGACCCGACCGGCCTGGTGCTCAGTGCCCAGCACCCCGATAGTGCCGTGGAGCACTTCAGCTACAACGGTGACGGCCGCTTGACCGAGTACCAGGACCCGACCGGCCAACGTACCCGCTACCGCTACAATGGAAAAGGGCTGCCGATCGAGCGTCTCGATCCCATGGGCCAGCGCTTCACCTACGACTACGACCGCCTGCTGAGGCTTAGCGCGCTGACCAACCATAACGGGGATCGCTGGCAGTTTGTCTATGACGGTGGCAGCAGGCTCATCGAAGAAACCGGCTTCGATGGACGCACCCTGAAGTACCGCTACGACGCCGGTGGCGCGTTGATCGAGCGCGTCGACGGCGACCAGGTGATGACCTTCAAGCGCGACAACCTGGGCCGCGTGCTGGAGCGCAAGACACAGATCGGCCAACAGGCCGAGTTCATCACCCGGTATGGCTATGACCTGCTCGGGCGACTGTCCAGGGCCGCCAATCCGAGCAGTGAGACCCGCTTCCACTTCGACCATGCCGACAACCTGATCGCCGAAGTGCAGCGTCATCAACTGCCGACCGGTGGGGAGTATGCCAGCGTCACCCGGCATACCTACGACGTCCTCGGCCACCGCGAGACCACCACCCTGCCCAACGGCCAGACCCTGGCCTGGCTGCGCTATGGCTCCGGCCATGTGCATGCCATGAGCCTGGATCAGCAGGAACTGATCGCCTTCGAGCGTGACGACCTGCATCGGGATATTCGCCGCCGCCAAGGGGCCCAGGAGATTCACTCGGCGTATGACCCGGTCGGACGCCTGATCGAGCAGCAGATTCGTACGCCCCGCTCTCCCCAGGATCAGCTCCCCCAAGGACATAGCAGAACAGCGCAGGGCCGCACGCTCACCCGCCAGTGGCACTACAGCGCCAATGGCCTGCTCAGCCAGGTGGATGACAGCCTGCGCGGCACCACCCGGTACGGCTACGATCCGTTGGGGCGCCTGCGACAAGCCAGTGCGCCAGGGCTGGAGGAAGTCTTCGCCTTTGATCCGGCCGGCAACCTGATCGACCCACCCGACACTGCGGAGTCTTCAGGTACAGAAACGACGCCTCACCCCACCAGCCCCCACGGTGCCACCCGCTGGTGGAGCGAGCGTCGTCGTGACCATCTGGACGGCGGCACCGAAGAGTTCGTGCGCGTCGGCTATCCCGGAAGCCCCAAGCTCTCCCCGGCCATGGGCAACCTGCTCAAGCGCTACGCGGGCACCCACTACCACTACGACCCACATGGCAACCTGACCCGGCGTATCTCGCCCAATGGTGAGACCTGGCATTATCAGTACGACGCCGAACACCGACTGATCGAGGCCAACCACTACCGTAGCGCCCCTGCAGCAGGCGATGACACCCCACCGATGCTGCGTGCCCACTACGCCTATGATGGGCTGGGACGACGTATCTGGAAGCGAGTCGAGCGGGCCGGCAGCGCCAAGCGCAACCCGTCGGAGCCTGGCTACACCACCCTAGACCACACCACCATTGAGCTAACGGTGTTTACCTGGGATGGAGACCTGCTGATCGGCGAAGAACGCTTCGAAGGCCGAGCACAGACTCCTTTTGACACCGCCCTGTGGTACGTGCCGGGACGCCAGCCGCTGGAGCTAACCTCCGAGAACCCCGAGCGGCCCCACGCCCTGCCGGTGGCCCAATGCCGCTACGAGCTGGTCAACCCAAGCCTCACCCCGGTGTATCAGGCCAACTACCTGTTCGAGCCAGAGAGCTTTATTCCCGCGGCCAAAATCGAGCGACACTATCACGCCGTGCCGGTCACGATGCGCACGGGCACCGACGACACCCTGCTGTATCACGACACCCAACCCGGCGAGCCTACCCTTTACTACCTGCAGACCGACCACCTGGGCACCCCACTGGAACTCACCACCCAAGACGGACAGCTCGCCTGGGTGGGCCAGTACCACGCCTGGGGCAAGCTGCGTCACGCCAGCGACGGCCAGGGCAATGCAGCCCAAACCGACAACCCCTTTCGCTTTCAGGGCCAGTATCACGATGAAGAAACCGGGCTGCACTACAACCGCCATCGGCACTATGATCCAGAGATAGGCCGCTTCACCACCCAGGACCCCATCGGCCTGGCGGGAGGTGATAACCTCTACGTCTACGCCCCCAACCCCACGGGCTGGGTGGATCCGCTGGGGTTGAGTGGCAGAAAGCGTATTACAGCAACTGAGGTTGCAGACGAAGCCAAAATACGTGGACAGTCACGTGGTGCTGCATCAGTTCTTACAGTTGGTGACCATACGTATACTGGAGTGAGCGGTGAAGAAGTAGCTCACACGGGTGAAATGACTGGTGTACTAATGGGAACCCCGAATGGCCAAAGAGAAGATTGGCTCGGAGGCTGTGCAGAAGTCGTCTGTATAGAGAAAGCCCTAAATGAAGGGGTAGATCCTAGAGGGGGAACTATCAGTACTGTCAATATCGGGAGATCTGGGGGAGGACATGGCACGCGTAAGCCAGCTTGTCGCTCTTGCCAAGATACCCTTAGAGAATTTGGAGTCTCAGAAGATGGAAATTAACTGTATGGACGACATTCCTTGGTCCGAATGTATGCATGAGGCGTTATTGGAATATCGACATCTGGGTCTTATGCTGATTGAGGAGTTTAATATCACCTTTAGCCAAGAACACTGTAACCCGGTAGCTCTAGTCAATGGGTATTTGCTAGGGAAAGAATGCAATTATGATATACAAGCTGTCAGGGATAATTTATTTGACATAATTAATGATGAAGAAAGAAAATCTGGAAAGCGCAACATTAACTCTGAGCGCGCTTTAAAAGCCAGACTTGCGTTAAGTCTTCTTGCGACTCCCAGTGACAAGAATTCATTAAATGAATCCTTAGACTGGCTGCTTCTCTATCTTGAGAAGCTAGGTATGGATGATGACAAGTCTTGGACTATACTGCATCACTTTTTTGAGCAAAAGCTATCTAAGCGGAATGTTGCTAATAATCTCTTGGATGGTTAGCTATTCCTGCACCATTATACTTAGAAAGTCTCTTCGACGTTGGCTGCAGAGTTCGAACATTTAGGCGCCCCTATGCCATATCTTACAGATAGCTTAACCGGAAGAGTAGTCACAGAATCCATCTTGACTGAAGGTGAGGCATCCCTTGTTGTGACTGGTGGAGCTTGTCTAACGATTTACAATAATTTCATCATCACAAGCAAAAATGGAGAAGCAAGAGTAATCAGCACGGGCGACATCGTCAGTGATATTGAAGAGGACAAAGCTAGAGTGGTGATTAAGCTAAAAAGCGGCGCAAAGCTTATTATAAGCATGGATGACGCATCATATAATGGTCCTGAGGCTATGCAGTTGACTATTCCAGGAGAGTCAACAATCGTTTGGAATTAGATGGATTGCTCGTTATTGTGTGCGGATTTCTCCCCTTGAGACGGTAGCCAGGAGCGCTACCGCCACATTGCCGAGTCTAACCGCGGTCAGCGTGCTCACTTCCGCCTGGTGGAGCAACGTCAGCGCGATGGCCGCACCCTGACGCTGAGCTGCCGTCAGGGTCGGCTTGAGTCCATCGCGGATGGTGCCGCGCCCTCCCTCCCCGCATACACTGGCCGTATCCCTACAAAGCATTGAACAAAAAAGGCACCCGAAGGTGCCTTATAGAGGTGAGCCAGTGCTGTCCGCGTTGCCGCTACAGTCGATGCCTCAAGTGCGGGTGGGAGTCCGCATGGTCACGAACTCTTCTGCGCCGGTGGGGTGAATGCCAACGGTGGCATCGAACTGGGCCTTGGTCAGTCCGGCACGCACGGCGATGGCGATGCCCTGAATGACTTCACCAGCCTCTTCGCCGACCATATGGGCGCCCACCACCACGTCGCTCTTGTCATCGACGATCAGCTTCATCAGACAGCGCTCATCGCTGCCGGACAGGGTGTGCTTCATCGGACGGAAGTCGGCTGTGTAGACACGAATATCGCCGTATATCTCACGTGCCTTTTCTTCGGACAAGCCGACGGTGCCAATATTCGGGTGACAGAACACCGCTGTCGCGATGTTGTCGTAGTTCATCGGTGCCTTGGGCGCATCCCCATAGTGGTGAGCGACCAGGTGCATGGCCTCGGCCAGGGCCACCGGGGTGAGCTCCGGCCCGCCGGTGACGTCGCCTAGCGCCAGAATGGACGGCACCGACGTCTCAAAGCGATCGTTGACCTGGATCGAGCCATTCTCGTTGAGGGCGATATCAAGACGGTCCAGTCCCAGGCCTTCCAGGTGAGGCTTACGACCGGTGGCCGACAGCACCGCATCCACTTCCAGTACATCGCCGTTGGTCAGGGTAGCCTTGATGCCGCCCTCGACCTTCTCGAGAGACTCGATGTTGGTGTTGAAGTGAAGGTTAACGCCCTTCTTGGCCATCTCGTCCCGAGTGAATTCGCGGACCTCCTGGTCAAAGCCGCGCAGGAACAGTTCCCCGCGATACACCAGATGGGCATCTGCGCCCAGGCCGTTGAAGATGCTGGCAAACTCGACGGCGATGTAGCCACCACCGAGGACCAGAAAACGCTTAGGGAAGTGGTCCAGGTCGAAGATCTGGTTGGAGTTCATGGCCAACTCACTGCCCGGGAACGGCGGCACCCATGGCCAGCCACCCACCGCCACAAGAATCTTCTCGGCGCTGATGGTTTCACCTGCGACCTCGACACGATGCTCGTCGACCACCTTGGCGCGGCCATTGATCAGGCGCACACCTGCGTTGTCGAGCAGCTTGCCGTAGATACCGTTGAGACGCTTTATCTCCCCGATCTTGTTGTCGCGAAGCGTGTTCCAGTCGAAACTGGGGGCTTCATTGAGCTCCCAGCCGAAGCCCCTTGCATCATCGAAGGCCTCATGAAAATGGGCGGCGTAGGAATACAGCTTCTTCGGTACGCAGCCTACGTTGACGCAGGTGCCACCCAGGTAGCGATCTTCAGCGACGGCCACCTTGGCTCCTGTTGCTGCTGCGGTGCGCGCCGCGCGTACACCGCCAGAGCCGGCACCAATGACAAAGAGGTCGTAGTCGTATTGTGACACTTGCGTCTCCTGAAATCCGATTCTCGTCAGCTCGCTCCAACGTCCTCGCCTACGAATAGCCAGGTTGAGGACACCGGAGAGGACAGATGGTCCGCTCGCGGCGGCAGGCTGCCATGATACCAGCGGTACGCTTACCCCGGGAGGGTGCTTGACCACCTTGGCCGACGGGGGTAAAAACATGCACCACTTTAGTCACCATTCGCACAGACGGGGAAAGAACATGAGTGATATCGACAACCTCCTTGAAAGAAACCGGGCTTGGGCTGACAAGGTCTGCCAGGATGACCCCGACTTCTTTTCTCGTCTGGCCCAGCAGCAAAGCCCCGAGTACCTGTGGATTGGCTGTTCGGATAGCCGCGTGCCGGCCAACCAGATCATCGATCTCCCTCCGGGTGAGGTGTTCGTCCACCGTAACGTTGCCAACCTGCTCTATCACAACGACATGAATGCTCTGTCGGTCGTGCAATTTGCCGTCGACGTGCTGAAGGTACGTCACATCATGATCGTGGGTCATTACAACTGCGGCGGCGTGCGTGCGGCAGTGACCGGTGGCGAGAATGGCATGGTGGACAACTGGCTGCACAGCGTACGTGAGCTGTACAGCATGCACCGCCCTCAGCTCGAGCAGCTGCCGCTGGATGAGCAGGTCGACCGTATGTGTGAATTGAACGTCCAGTCGCAGGTCAAGACGCTCTGCCGCACCAAGATCATTCAGCGTGCCTGGCAGCGCGGACAGCAGCTGTCGGTTCACGGCTGGGTCTATGGCCTCAGCGACGGCCGGGTGACGGACCTGGAGTGCAGTGTCCACGGCCTCGATCAGGTTGCCCAACTCTATCGGATCGATCGCGTCACCCCGTCGCAGGATTGATCACCCCTCCGACCAGCTACGATGTCGTCAGCTTGGTGCATTACCCCGCCTGGCCTTCGCCGAGCGGGGGTTTTCTCGCGCGTCATCAGTATGGATTCGCTGAGGAAGGTCGTGCTGCAAGGAGAACTGCGAAAGACGAACCGCAAAAGACGAACTGCGCAAGACGAACTGCGACGAGTGCAACTGCTGATAGCAGGTCCATAGGCGGCTCACCCATGACTAGCGCTCTCTCAGCGGGCATTGTTCAGTGGACATCGTTCAGTGGGCAGCCCGTCCACAGGATCTTCGGTTTCCGGGATGACGCGCAGACCCAGCGGGTGAACAACAAGGCACTATAAGCGGACCCTGCGCGGCTGCCGTGGCCCTTCCCCCTTCCTGCCTGCATGACATGCATCGTGTTCTATTCAATCCTCGCATGGGGGTTATCAGAATTTCGATTGTGTTTAAACGGCACATCTCACTATGTTGTTGGTGGACATTGACTAGGCGGCATGTGCCAATTGCGCCAAGCGTCCGACTAGCCATTACAACAACCTCAATAACAAGCAGGACCACCTTCCATGTTCAAGAAGACCCTTCTGGCCAGCGCTCTGGGCGCGGCCATGTTGACGGCTGCCCTGCCTCAGGCGGCAGTCGCTGAGACTACCCTGCGTATGGCCTATGACGCCGATCCGGTGTCATTGGACATCCACGAGCAGCTGTCTGGCGGTATCCTGCAGCTGTCACACATGGTCTTTGACCCGCTGGTGCGCTGGACCAAGGACTTCGAGTTCGAGCCTCGCCTGGCGACCGACTGGGAACAGATCGACGACACCACCATGCGCATCACCCTGCGCGAAGGCGTCACTTTCCACTCCGGTAACCCATTCACCGCGGAAGACGTCGCCTGGACCGTTGATCGCCTGAAGCAAAGCGGCGATTTCAAGGCCATCTTCGAGCCCATCGAAACCGTCAATGTCATTGACGATCATACCGTCGAGATTGTCTCCAAGCGGCCCAACCCGCTGCTCCTCAACATGGCGACCTATATCTTCCCGATGGATAGCCAGTTCTATTCTGGTGAGACAGAGGACGGCAAGGCCAAGGATGAGATCGTCAAGAACGGTAACTCCTATGCCTCGCGCAATGTGTCGGGTACCGGCCCATTTCAGGTGACCAACCGCCAGCAAGGGGTCAGGGTCGACTTCGAGCGCTTTGATGACTACTGGGACAGCGAGTCTCCGGGTAACGTCGATAACATCACGTTGACGCCGATCAGCGAGAATGCCACCCGTGTGGCCGCCCTGCTGTCCGGCGATGTCGACTTCATCGCTCCGGTGCCGCCCAACGATCTCGAGCGCATCGAGAGTAACGAAGACACCAACCTGGTGACCATGTCCGGCACTCGCATCATCCTGTTCCACATGAACCAGGACCGGGTCGAGGCGTTCCAAGACCCCCGCGTGCGCCAGGCCTTCGTCTACGCGATCAACCAGGAAGGCATTGCCGATCGCCTGATGAAAGGCTTTGCCACCCCGGCTGCCCAGTTCTCGCCTGACGGCTATTCCGGCCACAACCCGGAGCTCGAGCCGCGCTTCGACCTGGACCGGGCCAAGGAACTGATGGCCGAAGCAGGCTATGAGGACGGTTTCTCCATCACCATGATGGCGCCCAACAACCGCTACGTGAACGATGCCAAGATCGCCCAGGCGGTTGCCGCCATGCTGGCTCGCATCAACGTCACCGTGGACCTCAAGACCCTGCCCAAAGCCCAGTACTGGGGAGAGTACGACGACCGCGCCGCCGACATGATGATGATTGGCTGGCACTCGGATACCGAGGATTCCGCCAACTTCCACCAGTACCTGACCGAATGCCCCAACGCCGACACCGGGGCGGGTCAGTACAATGCGGGCAACTACTGCAACCCGGAACTCGACCAGCTCATGGTCGACGCCAACCTGGAGCTGGATCTCGAGAAGCGTGGCGAGATGCTGCAACAGCTGGAGCAGGGATTGTACGACGATGCCGCCTTCATTCCCCTGCACTGGCAGGACCTGGCCTGGGCTTCGGCCGCCAATGTCGACATCGAGCCGGTGGTCAACGTGCTGAACTTCCCCTATCTGGGTGACCTGGTCATCAACGAAGAGTAAGCCTACGGGCACCGCACCCTGGTGCCCTTCGCTCCCATTCAGTGCGCTCAGCTTCGTGACAACCTCGCGGAGCTGAGGGCCTGTACCCTGGTAACGCCAAATGATCGCATTTTTGATCAAGCGCCTTTTTCATGCGCTGCTGGTGATGTTCGTCATCAGCGTGATTGCCTTCGCCATTCAAGACAATCTGGGTGACCCGATCCAGCAGATGGTCGGACAATCGGTACCCGAGAGCGAGCGTGAAGCGCTGCGTGAGGAACTGGGCCTCAACGATCCGTTTTTCGTGCAATATCTGCGTTTTGCTGCCAATGCCACCCAGTTTGATTTCGGCTATTCCTACGTCTATAACGAGCCGACCACCGAGGTGATCCTGCGCCACCTTCCAGCCACGCTTGAGCTGGTCTTCGCCGCCACCCTGTTGATCATCGCCCTGTCGGTTCCCATTGGGGTCTACAGCGCCATCAAGCCTCGCGCCTGGCTGTCCCGGTTCTTTATGGGGGTGTCGATCATCGGTATCTCCATCCCGGTGTTTCTCACCGCGATTGTGCTTATTCAACTGTTTGCCATTGGCGTCAGTTTCACCCCCTTTCCGGCCGACACTGGCTGGGGCGCCTGGCTTAACGGGCTAGTGTCTACCGAAGGCGGGATGCCGGCCTATGGACGTGGTGATCCTGTCCATGTGTTCGGTACCTGGAGCACCAACTTCGCTTCCCTGGAAGGCCTGACCTACCTGGTGCTGCCGGCGATTTCCCTGGCGTCGATCATGCTGCCGCTGTTCATTCGCCTGATTCGTGCAGAAATGCTGGAAGTGCTGCAGTCCGAGTACGTCAAGTTCGCCCGTGCCAAGGGAATCTCGATGCGTCGCATCTACTTCCTGCATGCGCTCAAGAACACCATGCTGCCGGTCATCACCGTTGGTGGCGTGCAGATCGGTACCTTGGTGGCCTACACCATTCTGACCGAGACGGTGTTCCAGTGGCCCGGCATGGGCCTGATGTTCCTCGATGCCATCGAGCGCTCGGACATCCCATTGATCGTGACCTACCTGATGATCGTCGGCCTGATCTTCGTGATCACCAATACTCTGGTCGATCTGGTCTACGGCCTGGTCAACCCCACCGTCAAGCTGACAGGTAAGCCCGCATGAGCACCCACAGCACTGCGACCAGCACTCGGTGGGAGCGGTTTCGCGACTCCTACCTCTTGTACAGTTTCAAACGCGATGTGATCGCCCAGGTCAGCCTGCTGGTGTTCGTCGTCATGGTCCTCGCCGCCCTGCTGGCTCCATGGCTGGCCCCGGCCAACCCCTATGACCTGGCCCAGATCGATATTCTGGCCTCAGAACTACCGCCCTTCTGGATCGATGGGGCCGACCCCCAGTATCTGATGGGTACCGACTCCCAGGGCCGCGACATGCTGTCCACCATTCTCTATGGCATGCGGGTATCGCTGGTCATTGGTTTCGGTGCGGTGGCCTTGCAGGCAGCCCTGGGCGTGTGCTTCGGGCTGTTGGCCGGCTATCTGGGCGGGCGCGTCGACGCCTTCCTGATGCGCCTGGCGGATATTCAGCTGTCCTTCTCCACGCTGATGGTGGCCATCGTGGTTGGCGCCTTGTTCAAGGCGATCTTTGGCGGTGCCACCTACTCGGACTACGCCATGTGGCTGCTGGTGCTGATCATTGGCCTCGCGGAATGGCCACAATATGCGCGTACCGTGCGTGCCTCGGTGCTGGCGGAGAAGTCCAAGGAATATGTGGATGCAGCGCGGGTCATGGGCTTGCGCAGTCGACGCATCATGTTCCGCCATATCCTGCCCAACACCCTGTCACCGATCTTTGTCATCTCAACGGTCCAGGTGGCCAATGCCATCATCTCCGAAGCTGCGCTGTCCTTTCTTGGGCTTGGCATGCCCGAGACGCAGCCTTCCCTTGGCTCGCTGATCAAGTCCGGTTTCGATTATATCCAGTCGGGATCCTGGTGGATCACCCTGATCCCCGGCCTGGTACTTGTGGTGCTGGTGCTGGTCATCAACCTGCTCGGCGATTGGCTGCGTGACGTGCTCAATCCACGACTGTACAAGGGCTAGGAGGACAACCATGGCACTACTCGACGTCAATCATCTCGACGTGCGCTTCGCCCTTCGTCAGGGCGACGTCAAGGCGCTGCGCGACGTCTGCTTCAGCCTGGACCGTGGTGAACGCCTGGGCATCGTGGGGGAATCAGGTGCTGGCAAGTCCGTTGCCGCTTTCAGCCTACTGAATCTGATTGCCAAGCCCGGCTACATTGCGGGGGGCAGCATCACCTTTGACGGGCTCGAGCTGACGGGACTCAGTGACCGCCAGCTACGCAAGGTTCGTGGCCACCGGATCTCGATGATCTTTCAGGATCCGATGATGACCCTCAACCCGGTGCTGTCGATCGGCGAGCAGATGGTGGAGTGCTTGAAGGCCCACCGCCGTATCTCCAGCCGCGAGGCTCGCGCCATTTCCCTGCGCAAGCTCGAACAGGTACAGATCCCTTCTCCAGAGAAACGGCTGGATCAATATCCCCACGAACTGTCTGGGGGCATGCGTCAGCGCATCATTATTGCCATCGCCCTGCTGCTGGACCCGGACATCATCATCGCGGATGAGCCGACAACGGCACTGGATGTCACGATCCAGGCAGAGATCATGGCGCTGCTGCTCGAGCTTTGCGAAAAGCATAACGTCGGCCTGATCCTGATTACTCATGATCTGGGGGTGGTCAGCCAGGTCACGCAGCGCATGCTGGTCATGTATGCCGGGCGTGTCATTGAGCAAGGCCCGACCCGAGAAATCATCAACGACCCCCAGCATCCCTACACCCAGGGTCTGATCAATGCCTTGCCGCAAATGGCGACGCCGGGAGAACGGCTCAACCAGATTCGCGGCAGCATGCCGTCGTTGAGCCAGCTGCCGAGCGGCTGCCCGTTTCATCCACGCTGTGACTTTGCAACACGTCAGGACGGCAGCGAGCGCAGTCGCTGCAAGACTGAGGTACCGGCCTTCGTCAGCTCCGGCAACTGTCAGGTGGCCTGCCACATGGTGGCCGAGATGCAGGATGCCGAGCGTATCGAGGTCAGGGAGGAAAACTCATGAGCCAGACGATTCAAGCCGCCATGGCGCCGATGCATCAGGATGCGTCGACTCAGCGTGAACCCGCCCCAGGCGGTGATAGCCTGCTCGAGATCCGGGGGCTGGAGAAGCGTTTTTCGCTGTCCGGTGACTTTCTTGAACAGCTCAAGTTCCGGCGAGGGCGTATTGTGCGTGAACAGCATCACGTGCATGCCATCAACGGCGTTGACCTCGATATTCGCCGCGGTGAGTCCCTGTGCGTGGTCGGCGAGTCGGGCTGCGGCAAGTCCACCGTGGCACGCACGGTCATGGGACTGCTGACACCCAGCGCCGGTGAGATTCGCTACGCCGGAGAGCGTATCGACCATCTGGATAGCAAGGCACTGCTGCCCTACCGCCAGCGCATGCAGATGATCTTCCAGAACCCCTACGCCTCGCTGAACCCGCGCATGACCATTCAGCAGACCTTGGAAGAGCCCATCCGTCTGCATCATCCCGACTGGAAGCCAGCTCAGGTGGTCGAGAAGGTCCACGAGGTCATGTCATCGGTCGGCATCGCCCCAGACTGGGGTTCCCGTTATGGGCATGAGTTTTCCGGAGGCCAGCGACAGCGTATTGCCATTGCTCGGGCACTGGCGGTTGATCCTGAGTTCATCGTTGCCGATGAGCCGATCTCCGCGCTGGATGTCTCGATCCAGGCTCAGGTGCTCAATCTGTTGATGGAGGCACAGCGCGAGCATCATCTCA
Source organism: Halomonas sp. DP5Y7-2 (assembly GCF_019802025.1). Classification (NCBI taxonomy): domain Bacteria; kingdom Pseudomonadati; phylum Pseudomonadota; class Gammaproteobacteria; order Oceanospirillales; family Halomonadaceae; genus Halomonas; species Halomonas sp. DP5Y7-2. The sequence goes on from NZ_JAHVHY010000007.1 coordinate 249,290, forward strand.
CCTATCTGTTCATTACCCACGACCTGGCAGTGGTGGAACATTTCGGCACTCGGGTGGCCGTGATGTATCTGGGCCGGGTCTGTGAGGTAGCACCTACGGCGACGCTGTTTGCTCGCCCACGTCACCCCTACACCCAGGCCCTGATGTCGGCGATTCCACGACTGGAAGACGACCGTCCCCAGCACCTGCGGTTGCAGGGGGAAGTGCCGACGCCGGTCAATCTGCCGTCGGGGTGCGTGTTCCATGGCCGCTGTCCCCATGCCAATGATCGCTGCCGTCGGGAAATCCCGACACTGATCGCCACGGATGACGGCGGGCAAGTGGCCTGCCATGGTGTCGAGGAAGGTCGTCTTACGTGATGCCCGCCTTTTGCTATGACGTCTGTGGCAGTCGTAGTACCTCCGTTTTCGTCATGCCGGGTACGCCCGGCATGACGTTATCTGGCACAATCGTCGCATTGCTGGACAGGTGACCCTTCCATGGAAATACGTTGGCTGGAAGATTTTCTCGCCTTGGCCCGTACGCGACACTTTTCTCGCGCCGCCGAAGAGCAAAATGTGACCCAACCTACCTTCTCTCGCCGCATCAAGTTGCTGGAAGAGGAGATGGGCACGACGCTGATCAATCGCCAGACCCTGCCGCTGTCACTGACGCCCGCGGGTGAGGCCTTTCTCGGCATGTGCCACGACGTGACCCGTCGCGTCGACCAGACTCGTCAGAGATTGGCACAGATGGCGGAGAAGCAGGCTGGACAGCTGCGTCTCGGTGCGCCCCAGAGCCTACTTGCCCAATTCCTGCCACAATGGCTTCAGCACTGGCGCGAACCACCGCCCATACAGCCTTATCTGCGTGCCACCGCCTGGCTGGTGGGTGACTACTTCCAGGGCTTGGCCTCCGGGGAAATCGACCTGGCGTTATGCTACTGGCCGACCACGGGCAGCCCGCTGGAACTGGCCAATGAGGATACCGACTACTGCGTCATCGGGCGTGAACGTTTCATTCCCGTCAGCCTTGCCGATGACCGAGGCCAGCCCAGGTTCGCTCTCGGAGGCGGCAACGACGCGGGTAAAGGGATCGGCAAGGAGTCTGGTAAGGGGCGTTCCTTGCCATTGATCGCCTATCATCCACGAGGCATGATCGATGCGGCGATACGCGCCCACCTTGATCGACTGGGAGATTCCCCCACCCTGACAGTGCTCAACGAGAGCATCCAGAGTGGCAATATCCGAGAACTGGTCAGCCTTGGCTATGGCCTAGGATGGTTGCCAGAACGCAGCTTGTCCCAGGCCCTCGCGAGCGGCGAGTTGGTGCCTGCAGGAGATGAGCGCTGGGTCGTGAGCTTTGATATTCGACTCTACCGACATCTCACGACACGACGTGCAGCGGTCGATACCGCGTGGCAAGTCCTGCGCGCACGGGCGCTGGTGCCCTAGTCTTCTGATGTAGCCTTCCTGATGTAGTCTTGCTGATTCCTGGCAGGTAAATGATCGTTGGGTTACTGCCAGGACTTTCGCCACAGGACACCTTGACGTGAATGTCAGCGGTCACTGCAGCGCCGCTGGCTGACTGGAGATATTCCTTTGCCCCAACCCACAGCCAACCCTGCGTCGATCAACGCCGATGGCTCGGCAAGCCTGGTACCCTCTCGTTTTCGTGCCGCTCGATGGTTATCCAACCCCCATGTACAGACGCTGTTACCCCGCCTGCTGCGACCGCAACGGGTTGAGTGGCGCCAGGAATTCTTCACGCTGCCGGACGGTGATGAAGTTGAGTTGGCATGGGTGACGCCTGAACCGGCGGATGTGCAGGCCCCTCTGTTTGTGCTGTTCCATGGCCTTGAGGGAGGCATGGGCTCTCCCTATGCCCACGATCTGCTGGCGGCGGCCAGAGACCAGGGCTATCGCCCGCTGCTGATGCATTTCAGAGGCTGTGGGAGTCGACCCAACCGCCTGCCCAGGGCGTATCACAGCGGCGACACCGGGGATGCTCGGGTTTTACTGGATAGCCTGTCTCGGCGTTTTCCCAGGGCTCCCAAGGTCGTCGCCGGCGTCTCCTTGGGCGGGAACATGCTACTGCGGCTATTGGCCGAACCAGAGTGTGATGCACTGGGTCTTCATGCGGCCTTGGTCATCAGCGCGCCGCTGGACCTTGCCGCATGCGCCCAACGATTGGGTGAAGGCTTCTCGCGGGTCTACGAACGCCATCTGCTCGGATCACTGAAGCGCAAGGTATTGCCTCGACTGGAGCGCGGGGAGCTTCCCCTTGTCGCGACGGCGGAACAAGTCAGAAAGCTCAAGCGCCTGCGTGACTATGACGACCTGATCACGGCACCGCTGCACGGCTTTCGTGATGCCGAGGACTACTACACCAGGGCCTCCAGCGGTCCCGTGCTGGATCGCATTCAAGTGCCGACGCTGCTGCTCCACGCCAAGGATGATCCGTTCATGCCAGCGGATCTGATCGATCGTTTTCCGCAGCGCTCCCCCATGGTCACCATGGAGCTGGCGGAGCAAGGGGGGCATGTGGGGTTCATGGCGCCCGGAGACGGCTACCGCCCCGATTACTGGTTAGGCAAGCGACTGGAACGTTATCTGCAGGAGCTGTCCCTGACCTGAAACAGCAGAAGCCCCGACCTTGGTCGGGGCTTCTGCTGGGTTGTTGCACAGCGCTTACTGCAGCTCTGGCGGGTTGCCCGGCAGGCTCCAGGTGTAGATCAGGTCAACCGCCTGGGCAGCACCGGATACCGCCTCCAGGTACAGGCTTCGCCACAGCTGGTAGGTCAGCGTGAGTTCGGCGATGGGCGAGAAGATGCCCACGCCATAGCCCACCTCAAGACGATCGGTCAGGCGGCCACTGACGACCACCTGGCTGGTTTCACCACTACCGGAGGTATCTAGTGACAGGTCCTGGATGCCGAAGGCCTCACCCATGGCGCCGACGGCGCCGCCTGTCTTACCCAAGGTCAAGCCGATCAGTGCCGAGGTCAGCGCACCGCTGGCGTCACCGCTGTCATCAGGGGCGCGTCCGCGAAGCACGTAGGACAGAGCACGGGACTCGTCCATGGCGGGTTCGGAGAAGATCTCCAGGTCCGGCTGGCTGGCAGTCCCGGTCACCTTGAGACCTGCCACCACGCCGTCCTCGGTGCTGGCTGGATTGCGAATGGCCTCAAAGTCCAGCGTCGGCACGCTAGGCGGTCCGGCGAAGATCACCTTACCCTGGCGGATCTGCAGGTCCTGGCCGTAGGCCCGGAAGCGCCCATCGACCAGGCTGACATCCCCAAACAGCTGCAGCGGGCCGGCGTTCTGACGCACTTCCAGGTCGCCGGCCAGCTCCGTCTGCAAGCCATAGGCACTTAAACGGGCGTCAGGACCCAGCAGCAGTCTGATACGGATATCGATGGCCATACCCGCTTCCGCCATGGCCTGGGCGGTGGAGGCACCCACCGGGTCTTCTTCGGCCTGACGCTCGGCCTCTCTGGCCTGCTCGTCCATTTCGCGAGTGATGATGATCTCGTCACTGCTTGGGGACACTGCCGACGGCGGCACCTCGCCGATGTCGAGGCGGGCCCAGGGAATACGCACCTCACCGCGAATACGCAGGCGGGTGGGGTTCGCCGTTATCGTCAGGTCAGGAGCCAGCTTGAGCCGGCCATAGGCAGGCATCGCGGCCAGCAACGGGTCCTGGACCGCGGACAGCGCCAGATTGGCTTCCCAGCTACCGCCTGGCCAGGCGGCGTTACCGGTGATGTTGAGGCGCCCTTCTTCACCATCGACATAGCCAGAGATACGTGCGCTGTCGCCGGTCAGATCGATATTGAGGCGACCATCCGTCACCGCGACAGGGATGTCTCCTCCGTGAGCCTTGAGACCCGTCAAGCTCAGCTCCCCGCTGAGATCCGGTGCCTCGCGGCTGCCCGCAATACGAATGTTGCCGGCCAAGGTGCCTTCCAATTGATCCAGTCCCGCTGCCAGGGGGCGATACGGTGACAAGCTGACGCCGTCTATCGACAGGTTGCCGTCCAGTCCACCACGACCCACGGGATCGTCGATCGTCAGGGCCAGAGTGATGTCACCGCTCTGGGCCAGGGAGAGATCGACGTTGAGATCGACGCGGGCGTCGCTGGCGTCAGCATTCAATGACAGCCGTGTGGCAGGCACCGACCAGGGCTGGCCATAGGCATCCACACCGGTCACGCTGACTTCACTGTCGAGCTGCGCATCTGCCTGCCAGCGGCTGCCGCCCGCTGACCACCCTGCCACCACACGTGCACCGGTATCGCCATCGATGGCCCAGCCTTCGGGCAGCGCCTCATTGACCAGGTCCATGGGCAGTTCGTTGATGTCGAGGGTCAGCTTGCCGGCATCTGCCGAGGCGCTGAGCGGTTCGCTGATACAGATCGCCCCACCTTGTTGGCGGGCGAGGCAGAAAGGATCGGTGCGCACAGAGCCCTGGGCCAGATTGGCATCGAAGGCCAGAGGCCCATCCAGTGCAATATCGCCCTGGGGCAAGGTAATCTCCAGCGGCGTCAGTGTCCCCCGGTAGCGATCGCGGGCATCGTTCATGGCACCGTCCAGGGCCAGCACAAGGCGGTTGAGCGGGCCTTCGTCACTGCCGTCGACGGTGAGTTCCAGCCGATGCTGGGACAGGCGACCATCCAGGTCGAGGGCGATATCCTCGAAACGCTGGCCACCAGCGTCTACCTGACGTGCGGACAGCCCTACATCCAGCTGGGGGTCATCGAGGCCGCGGACACGACCGGCCAGGGCGAGCTCGCCAACACGATTTTCCTGATAGCCGACACCGCTCCCCTCGATGGCGAGCTCCAGCTGTGGTGAACGAAGACTGCCTCGTGCCTGGATATTGCCAGACAGACGCCCCGACAGCCCAGGATACAGGCTGGCCATGTCGGGTAAGGCAAGCTCTGCATCCACGTTCAGGCGGGCTTCACTGACCTGGCCCTTGGCCTCAATCTGGTTGTCCCCTTGGCGGAAATCGAGGCGATCGATATCCCAGCGCATGGCACTGTTGCCGGCAAGCGCGGCCTCCAAGGACAAGGGGCGATCATCCAGCGTTCCCTGGATATCGATATCAGGAACATCGACTTCCCAACCTTCGTCCTGCTGGGTGAAGGCGACGTCCAGGGTGCCGCTCAGATTACCCTTCAAACCCTCGACAAAAGGCTCAGGATTAAGGTTGTCCAGAGCGGCCGTGGCGGTCACGGCTACGCCATCCGACCAGTCGACATTGCCCTGCGTGCGCAGCTGCCCTGCTCCCTCCAGCGCGAGTTCAAGCGGTGCCCAGGAGAAGTGTGACAGATCGCCCTGACCATCGACGGCCAGGGTGGTTCTCGGCAGATCAGGCCCCTCGGCCGCGAGGGCCAGCTTCAGCTGATATCCGGTCAGGGAGCCGTCGACGGACAGATCGATATCCTCAGCGACCCAAGGATCGACATCGGTGGCTTCGGTCTCGTCCCCTTCGGCGTCCGGCTGGGCCGGCTGCATGCCCGGCAACGGCCATTGCAGACGAGGGCTAGAAAAGGCCGCGGTGAACGGTAGCGTCGGGTCGAGGGCATCCAGGCGGGCGACCAGCTGCGTGGAGACGGGGCCAGTCGTGGTCAAATTGAGCTCCAGCTCGGCAAGACTGCCATTGGCGGAAAGCTCGACACGCTCGCCATCAAGAGCGGGAAAAATCTCGGGCAGGAACAGGTCCGCGGCAAAGTGAACCTCTAGCGGGTAGTCGCCGCTAAGCGTGGCCTTGGCCTGGAGCTCTGCATCGGCGTCCTGGGTGGCCACGGCCAGCGGCTCAATCGTGACGTCCTGTCCCCGTGCCAGCAGGCTCAGGTCCAGTCGCTCTACCTGGTAGTCAAAGGCGCCATCGATGGTAGTGTCCTCCACCACCAGCTCCGGCACTTCGATGGCCAGGGGCAGAGTGACCTCGGGCAGGACAAGCCGTTCACGCTGATCCAGAGGAATGTCATCGGCCTTGGAGGCGGCACCTTCCAGCTCTGCCGCAGCGCTGCCAGGCAACGGAGAACGAACGGCGATCGCCGCATCAATGGCGTCGGCGCTTACCTTCGGACCGTCGTGCTCCGCATCGCTGAGGGCCAGCATGGCCCCAGGCGTCAATGGCAGCGTAAGATGCAGTCCCGCCAGACGCGTGGGACTGACGGAAAGCGTATCGCCTTCGGCTACTGCCGCAGTGGTAAAGCTCTCCCAGGCCAGCTGCGTCCCATCCGCCAGGTGAACCGCAACGTCGCTCACCGTCAGCTCGCGAATCTCGACCGGAAAGGGCAACGATAGCGGCGCCGCTGGTTCGTTGGACGGCACTGGCTCCGGTTCAGGCTCGGCGACCGTATCACTCTCGCCCAGGCGTACATCGGTGCCTGACACGCGCAAGTGGTCGAGACACAGCCGACCATTGAGCAGGCAGTCCTCCGCCCACGCCAGGGACAGGGAGTCGACGCTCACCCGTACACTGCCCGCTTCCAGTCGAAAACCCTCAAGATCAAAGCTGTCGAGCAACGCTCCCTGGACCGACGAATACTCCAGCACGCCCATGCGACTGCCCTGATCCAGGGCCATCCGTGTCCCCCACGGACTCAGCACCAGGCCGACAATCAGCAGCACCAGACCTATCAGGCTGAACGGCAGCCAGATCAATAATCGTGTCAAGGCCCAGAGGGCGCGTCCTTTTCTCATTGAAGCCTCATTGCAGGGGCTGGCGCCCTCCTGTCAGGGGGCTGGCGCCGGCTGGCCTTAAAATTCTGGTCCGATGGCGAAGTGCAGGCGGAAATTATCGTCCTCGTCATCGAAGGGATGCGCGATATCAAAACGTATCGGCCCCACCGGAGAGATCCATCTCACACCCACCCCAGCGCTCTTCTTGAGGTCATTGGGCCACCACTCCGAAAACGCATCGCCAATGTCGACAAAGGTGGCCCCCCACCACTTGCCGGTGATCCGGCGCTGGGCCTCGACGCTGGCGGTAAATTCGTGCTGCCCGCCTTCCAGGTCGCCGTTCTCATCCTCCGGGGACAGGGATTCGTAGCTGTAACCACGCACGCTGGTATCGCCACCGGTAAAGAAGCGCAGTGATGGCGGGATCTTGTCGAAATCATCGGTGTTGATCGCGCCTACGCCCAGACGGCCGATAAAGCGGTTGTCGTCACCCAGCTTGCGAATCCAGGCGGTGTCACCGGTCATGCGAAAGAATTCCGCGTCCGACCCCCAGGACTCATGAGAATACTGAAGCTCCAGGTTCTGGCGGTCGCCCCAGGTCGGAAACTGGGGATTGCGGGTGCGCACCCGGGACCATTTCACCCCGGGGTACAACAGCAGCACCTGATCGGACTGCTCGCCCTGGGTGAAGTCCTCATAGGTGGTACGCACGTAGATCGTCTGTTCCCAGTCGTTTTCAAAGACCCAGTGGCGCCCGAAGTCCACGGTGCTCTCGAAACTCTCGGTATCCTCGATATCCTGATTACGCAGACCGTACTGCAGCCGATAGCTGTCATTGAGGGGGTCTTCCAGGGGGATGCGATAGGTACCGCTGAACTGCTGGTCGGGTGCAGACAGGTAGACCTGGTTGTCCCAGCTATGCCCGTAGCGGTTGACCCACGGTTGCTCCCAGGAGAACTGAAGCCGGGGCCCTACATCCGTGGCAAAGCCGATACCCGCCTCAAACTGATGTCGATCAGCGGGGGTAACGGTGACATCCACGGGCATTGTGGGTAGCGCAGGCGGATAGAGGGAAAGTGCGCTGGCCAAGGCTTTTCGGCTAATCCGGGGACCAGAGAACGGTGCCGGGATCTCGCTCACATCAACCGAGTACCACCAGCCATCGTGCTCCGGCAGAGCAAGACTGCCTTTCTGGCGCTCCAGCCGGGGGCGAACCGTAAGCGAGCCGAACCACTCGGTCGAGCTCAGTCGGTTGTTCAGTTCGGCCACATCGCTGGCCAGGTAGGGATCACCGTAGTCAAAGGGGACCAGATTGCGCAGGCGATCTTCGACGATGTGACTGCCTTTGATGTAGACATTACCGAAGCGATAGCGAGGGCCGCTGTCCATGCCCAGGTAAATGCGTGCACTATCCGCCCAGGGGCGTATCTCCATACGTTCATCAGTAAACTGCCAGTCGAAGTACCCGCGCTCGATGGTCAGCCCCTGAAGTCGGCTTTTGAGGCTGTCATAGGGAGCATGCTCGAGGATGTCGCCGAGCTCTTGCGGGTAGGCGTCGATCGCCAGTTGGAAGGGCGCATCATCCTTCGCGTCCCCTTCCAGCGTGAAGTCGATGACCTCAAGGCGCACCGGATCTCCCTTGTCGATGGTCAGGAAGACTTCCTGTGGCTCTTCATCACGATCGAAGCGCATCTCGATGGACGGCTCATAGTAGCCGTACACCCTCATGGCTTCCTGGGTCAGGCGCGCCACTTCGTTGCGCAGGCGTTCGACGCGGTACTGGCTGCCATCCAGCCCCTCGAGGTAGACCTCGACGTTGTCAGCGATTCGTCCTTCGATACCCTGGACCTCGGCATCCATGGCGAACGTCGGCAGTGCCACCAGCAGCAGCAGGCCCGGTCCCAAGGCAACAGCACCCAGTCTCCGGCGAGCGGGAGCACGATGTTCCATCATGTTGTAGCGTTCCTGACGTGGGTACTGGATCAACGCAGCGCTTCCAGTTGTGCGCTGAAGGCGAGTTGAGCTTGGCGCAGGTCGCGCAGATCGGCGGCCAGCGACGCCATATTGTCTTCCATGGCGTCGATTCGCTGTCCGATCCTGGCCTCCAGCGCCTGCTGCTCCTCGGCCACATCTTGGCGTGATTGGCGCAAGCCTTCAACGTCACGCGTCACCTCGGACAGGCGATTTTCAGCGATTTCTACCCGTGGCAGCATCTCGCCGAGACGAGTATCCAGTCGGCTGACCACTTCATCTACCCGGGTAGTGACGGACGCCAGCCGTCCAGCAAATGACTCGCGGGCGTCGTCGAACCTGTCCATGCGCGCCTCGAGGGCACCTCTGGCGCTGTCGCCGGCCCGTTCTACCGCTGCCAGTGACGAGCGGGCCGATGCCAGGGTGTCGCTGAGAGTGGACAGTCTCACATCTAGATCCTGCAAAGTTTCTGCGTTGACTTCCTGGCGGTCCAGCGATGCCTGTGCCTGTTCGGCAAGTGCGTCCTCCACTCCAGCAAGGCCTTCCCCTAGCCGTTGGTCGAGAGTCTCATTGGCGCTCTCCAACCCATCCAGGCGGCGCTCGAACTCTGCTATCAGGTCGCCCTCCCCTTGTTCGGCCTCGAAGCGAGCGTGAACGTTGGAGAGTTCTCCGCGCAGACGGTTCAATTCCTGATTAAGCCGCTGGCGTTCCTGCCACAGCCACCAGCTACCCGCCGCCAGGCCACCTACGACCAACAGCATCAGCAGCCACAAAGGCCACAGCCTGGGCGCTGGTGCTTGCCGATAACGGGTAGCGGACACGCTTTCGCCCGGATCCGGCACGATACTGCCCGGGCGTCCGATGTCTGGGGGGTGAGCCATAGGGGTCTCCTGATCTGCATGAGGAGCTGGCGCGAACACAACCTGTAGCGATCCGAGAACCGTACGTCACGTCGCTGGCAGCCAACAGTTGGCTGATAGTGTAAGGTTTTTTACCACCATTACGCACGGCGCTGCGCGCTTCTCTGCTGTCAACATGCTATTGACGCCGCTATTGGACCCCGTGGCAAGACCTGTTCAGGAGCTATCATGTCCTTCGAATTACCCGCACTACCCTACGACAGCCATCTATTGGAGCCTCGGCTTGCCAAGAGCTGGATCGAACACCGCTACATGGGCGATCATCTCGATCATCTGCGGGTTCTCAACCGCTGGGCGGCCGTGCAAGGGCAAGCAGCGCTGTCACTTGACGACGGGCTGCGAGCGGCCAGTGAAGAGGTGCGTCATCACGCTCAGGAGGCGTGGAACCTGACCCTGTTCTGGCACTGCCTGACACCGCGCCCGGAGCCTTTGGTGGAGCCACTGGCGACGATGATTCAGCGTCAGTACGGGAGTGTCGAGGGAATGAAGGAGGCCTGCATCAGGATATTGGGCAAGGCCGGAGAGAGCGCCGCTTGGGTGTGGGTTCTGCGTCAGGACGATTCCCTTGTCATCGCCACCACCGGGACAGGTGAGCCTATGACGATAGAGGGTGAACCCCTTTTGGTACTGGACGTCCTGGGCGACAGTGAGGCGCTGGAGCGGCTGTGGCCTCTGATCAATTGGCCGTTTGCCGCTCGCAACGCTCAGGATTGAGGAAGACTCAACAGACGGGGTCTGCACGCCTGCCGATGCCGCGGTAATGGAAGCCCTGCCCCGCGACATACGCGGGGTCAAAGATGTTGCGCCCGTCGAGGATCAGCTTCTCGTTCAGGCGCTGGTGCAGGAGCTGCCAATCCGGGTTCCAGTAAGCCTTCCACTCGGTCACCAGCAACAGCGCATCTACCTGCTGACAGGCGTCGAGGGGGTCTCCATAGTGCAGTGTCAGCAGCGGATGATCACCCACCGCTGCCTGCACCTCCGGCAGCGCTGCCGGGTCGTGCAGATGCACGTGTACGCCCTGGGCCCACAGGGCACGCAGCAGCGTCAGCACGGGAGCGTGATCGATCCGCGCCGTGCCGGGCTTGAAGGCGGCGCCCCAGATCGCCACACGGCGGCCTTCCAGACGACCCTGAAAATGGGTCCACAGCTTGCGGAACAACGTCTCTTTCTTGTGCTCGTTTATCTCGAGGACCTGATCGAGCAATTCAGAGTGGCGACCGCTGGCCGACTGTACATCTGCCAGCCCCACCAGATCGCGGCTGAAATTGGGACCGCCAAAACCGCAGCCCGGGTACAGGTACTCATAGCCAATACGGGGGTCTGCCCCCATGCCTTGGCGCACGTACTCGACGTCGACACCAAGGGTGTCCGCCAGTCCGGCCATCTCGTTCATATAGCTGATCCGCGTCGCCAACATGCCGTTGATGGCCAGCTTGGTCAGCTCGGCGGCGCGCCGAGGCATGCGCTTGAACACCTCATGCCGACGGTTGAACGCCCGCATCAGTTCACGGACCTGGCGCTCTGCACGATCATCGTCGCAGCCCAGCAGCCAGCTTCTTGCCCGAGTGAAGGTGTCCCAGGCGCGGCCTTCCTCAAGGGTGTCGGGCAACGCCACCGACATGACGTCCTTATCGGGCAGCAGCGCTTCGAAACGCTCGGTATCACCTACCGGGAAGGTAGCATTGTTGATAATCACCGCCCCGTTGGCCAACATCTCGGCCGCATCCTTGACCAGTCGTGCCGCCTCATCACGCTGGGTGGGCGACAGCGCAAGCCATAAGACGTCCACGGCGGCGTAAGGCGGCGGGTCGTCGTGATCTACCTTGAGGTGCCCGGCCTCCATGGCCGCTGTCAGATGCGCGAGCACGGATGGCTCACGAGTGAGCCATCCGCTGTCCTTCAGCTCGTCCCAGCGGCGGTCCAGAGGACGCCAGACGACATCATGACCCACCCAGGACAAGGCAGCGGCGGCGGTGGCGGCTGACAGTTCACTTCCATGTATCACCACTTTCATGGCATCAGTCCTCGGCAGCGTAGCGTTTCAACAGCTCCGTGAAGCCCTCGCCATAGCGAGCATGTCGGCGACCGTAAGCCAGAATCGCCTCAAGATAGCCGAGTTGGTGACCGCAGTCATACGTCGTGCCCTGCATACGGTAGGCGTCAACGCCTTCAGCGTTGCGCAGCTCCTCGATGGCGTCTGTCAGCTGAATCTCATTGCCGGCGCCCGGCTTGGTGCGGGCCAGCATCGGAAAGATCCGTCCCGGGAGCAGGTAACGACCGATCACCGAAAGGTTGGAAGGCGCTTCTTCCACCTTGGGCTTCTCTACCAGACCATCGAGCTGGCAGGATTCGCCCGGCTGGGGCGGTTCGCCCTTGGGTGCCACAATGCCGTACTTGTAGGTCAGCTCGCGGGGGACTTCCTCGACCATCAGCTGGGAGCGCCCGGTCTGTTCAAACGCCTCGATCATGCCGGCCAGGTCATTGCGGCTCAGACCATCGTCATCCACCAGCACGTCCGGCAGCAGCACGGCAAAGGGTTCGTCGTCGCCGATCACTGGGCGCGCGCATAGCACGGCGTGTCCCAGACCCAGCGGTTCGGGCTGGCGCACGCTGATGATATTGACGTCGGCAGGCACGATGGCCCGCAGCTCTTCGAGCAATTCGGTCTTGCCCTTGGCCTCAAGCCCGGCTTCCAGCTCGAAGTGCTTGTCAAAGTGGTTTTCAATGGCACTCTTGGTGCCATGAGTCACCAGGACGATGTCACGAATACCTGCCGCAACGGCCTCCTGGACCACGTATTGAATCACCGGGCGATCCACGATGGTGATCATTTCCTTGGGGATGGCCTTGGACGCAGGCAGGCAGCGGGTGCCAAAACCAGCGACAGGGAGAACGGCCTTGCGGATCATGGAGACTTCCTTCTTGTCGAAAACAGGTGGTTCTAGTGTCATCCATGGCGACGTGCACCATGGGACTTGGAACAGGGAATGCGTAGAATAGCGTATCAGACGAATGTGGTCCGCTGACATTGGCGGCTTGCCTTGGAGAACCTAATGAACATGTCCGATACCCCTTCCGCCAACGTTGACCACAGCGAGATCGACAAGTTCTCTGCGCTGGCGGATCGCTGGTGGGATCCCGAAGGGGAATTCAAGCCGCTGCATGCCATCAATCCGCTGCGCCTGGACTTTATCGACGCCAGGGTTGGGCTGGCTGGTCGCAAGGTCATCGATGTGGGCTGTGGCGGTGGCATCCTGGCTGAGGCCATGGCACGACGCGGTGCCCGAGTCACCGGAATTGACCTCGCCGACGCCTCGCTGGAGGTCGCTCGACAGCATGCCCGGGAGAACGACGTAGACGTCGACTACCGGCTGGTCAGCGTCGAGGATCTGGCGAGCGAAGCTCCAGCAAGTGCCGATGTCGTCACCTGCCTGGAGATGCTGGAGCATGTCCCCGATCCCGAAGCGATCATCCGGGCCTGCGCCTCACTGTTGAAGCCGGGTGGGCAACTGGTGCTGTCGACGATCAATCGCAACCCCAAGTCCTACGCCCTGGCCATCCTGGGAGCAGAATATCTGCTCAAGATGGTGCCCCGCGGGACCCATGACTATGCGCGCTTCATCCGCCCATCGGAACTGGCTCGCTGGTGCCGTGACGCTGGGCTCAAGGTCTGCGAACAGACAGGGCTGGTCTACCATCCGGTGACCCGCCGCTTCTCGCTCTCTGCCGATGATGTCTCGGTCAACTATCTGATGCATTGCCGCAAGGAGGTGGCATGAGTCAGTCATCGCCCCAGGCCCTGCTGTTTGATCTCGATGGCACCCTGGTCGATACGGCGCCTGATCTGGCGATGGCCACCAATCGACTGCGCCAACTGCATGGTCAGGAGGCGCTGCCCTACCCGCGCATCCGCGCTCAAGTCTCCAATGGCGGAAGTGCCCTGGTGACCCTCGCCCTGGGACTGGAACCGTCGCACCCTGATCACGCCGCGGCACGCCAGACATTGCTCGACTTCTATGCGGAAGCTGTCGCCGACCACAGCCAGGTGTTTCCGCCCCTCGACCGCCTGTTATTGCACTGGAGCGATCGCTCGCGTCCCTGGGGCATCGTCACCAACAAGCCGCGCCTGTACGCCGAGCCCTTGGTTGAGGCGCTGGGACTGCAGCCTGGAGCCTTGCTGTGTGCCGATGACCTACCCCACAAGAAGCCCCATCCGGAACCATTGCTCGAGGCAGCACGGCGCCTGTCAGTGACCCCGCAGGAGTGCTGGTATCTGGGCGACCACGTGCGCGACATGCAAGCCGCCAGAGCGGCCGGCATGACCGCTATCGCAGTGGGATACGGTTATATCGCAGAGGAAGACGACATTCGGCAGTGGCCAGCGGATCGCTGGTTCGACACTGCTGAGGCGGTCGTGGAAGCGCTCAGCCTGCCCTGACACGACGGCAGTGGAGAGACCGACTACGGCCAAGCCGTCGTCACTAAGCTCAGTTCCACGCTGCCATTGCCTTGCATCTTGCACCACCTGAGGCAGCTCAAGGCAATGGCAGCAAGTCACACTCAACGCCTTGGTGGTTGAGCGTCGAAGGCCTGACCATTGCAGCCCCTGCTATCCGGCCCCATCAGCCACAGGTAGGTAGGCATGATGTCCTCCGGTGTGCGCAGGGTCATCGGATCCTCTCCGGGATAAGCCCCTTTGCGCATGGCCGTGCGTGTCGCACCAGGGTTCAGCGTGTTGACCCTGAGCGTCCCGAGGTGCTCAATTTCTTCGGCCAGCACCTGCGAGAACCCTTCGGTGGCGAACTTTGACACCGAGTAGGCTCCCCAGTAGGCCCGCCCTTTGCGACCGACGCTGGAGGAGGTAAAGATGACGGAGGCATCCTGGGACTGGGTCAGCAGCGGCAACAGGGCCTGGGTCATCCAGATCGGCCCTTGCAGGTTGACCTGCATCACCTGCTCCCAGAGCTCAGGATTGTACTGCTCGAAGGGTGTGATCTTGCCCAGTAGCCCGGCGTTGTGCAGGATGCCGTCGAGACGGCCGAACTCCTTGTTCAACGCCTCAGCCATGTCGTGATAGTCCTTGAGCGTTGCCCCCTCGAAGTTCAGCGGGAAGATCGCCGGCTGTGGTCCTCCCGACGCTTCTATCTCGTCATACACCTTCTCTAGCTTGGACGTGGTGCGACCCAGCAGAATCACGGTAGCACCATGGCGAGCGTATTCGATCGCGGCAACTCGACCAATGCCGTCTCCGGCGCCGGTTACCAGAACGATGCGATCGTTAAGCAAGTCACTGGGCGCTTGATAGTCGATCTTGCAGGCGGTCTCATGGTCACTCATGGCGATTCCTCGATCAGGCCCCGCTCTGGCGCATGTAGTCATCGGCCAGCGATGCGGCATTGCTGTCAGGATAGTCTTCCTGCACCGACTTCAGCAGCGCATGTCCCGCATCCGTATCCCCCTGGCGCGCTTTCAGCAATCCCAGCTTGTACATCGCATCGGGAACCTTGCTGCTGTCGGGGAATCTCTCCAGCACCGTGTCAAAGGCCTTCTCGGCATCGCCAAACGACGATTGGGCCGAATGCAACTCACCCAGCCAGTAGTAGGCATTGCCGGTCAGACTGCTGTCGGGATAGCGATCCACGAAGGTATCGAAATCACTGATGGCTTGATCGAAATTGCGTGACTGGACCTTGGAGAAAGCGGCCTGATACGCCTCGCGAGCCTGGTCACTCGCGCCGCTTCCCGCTTGCTGGGATGAGTTACTGGTCGAGTCGCCCTTCGGCTCGGAAGTGTCGGCAGCGGCCGCTGAGGATGAGGCTTGCGGCGCCTGGGCAGGCAGCTCGCTGAGGCGCTGATCCAGGTCCATGTACTGCTGGCGGCTCTGCTGCTTCAGCTGATCAAGCTGATAGCGCAACTCCTCGATCTGCCCGCGCAGCTCTCTCAGCTCCCGTTGGTGCTGTTCGACCTGGTTGAACAAGGCCAGGTTACCGCTGGCTTGGGCCTGGGTGGCCGTCTGATCATAAAAGCTGTTGCTGCCCCCAAGATCCCTGACAACCGGTTGCTGGGCCAGCGCTGGTGACATGATGGCGGGTACTATGACGGACAACGGGAGCACCAGGGCTCCCGCGCCGCACAGTCCCTTAAGACTGTGTCTCATTGACTTCTCCCACGTCCGACGTCAGTGACCTTTAGTAAGCAAAGACCACGCGGCGGTTCTGTGCAAAGGCATCCTCGTTGCTACCGCGAGCCGCCGGGCGCTCTTCACCGTAGCTGACGACTTCCACCTGGGACGGATTGACGCCTTGCAGGCGCAGGTAGCGCTCGACAGATCCGGCACGACGCTCACCCAGTGCCAGGTTGTATTCGCGGGTACCACGCTCGTCGGTGTGGCCCTGCAACACGACAGAGGCATTCGGATTGCGGCTGAGGTACTGAGCGTGGGCATTGACCACTGACTCGAACTCAGGGCGAATCGCGTCGCTGTCATAGTTGAAGTAGATGGTGCGCACTTCCGGGATGCGTGCATCGGACATCTGGCCGGAGCCATCGGTGCCGTAGCCGCTTACCTGGCCGCTGCCTGCGGTGCCGGTGCCGACACCGGATCCGCCCATGGTGCCGGAACCACTTCCGGCGGCGCTGCCGTCCTGGGTGCCGCCAGTGCTGGAACAGCCGGCCAGCACGGCCAGGGAAGCGGCGATTGCCAGCGAACGGGCGTAGGGCTTCAGAAACATCGTGTCACTCTCCTTGCTTGATGCATCAAAGTCGATTCGTGGGCCGAGGCTACCAACGAATCAGTTGAGGAACGGGGACCAGGACGGCTCACGCACATCACCCTGGGCGGCTGGCAGGCGGAACTGCGCACGTCCATCGGCGGTGACCGCCCCCAGCACCCCCGTACTACCCTGCTGGGTGGCGAAGATTACCATGGTGCCATTGGGCGCGATACTGGGAGATTCAGCTTGTTGTGCATCGCTAATTTCCACCAGGCGCCCACTGTCCAGATCCTGCTTCGCCACCTGATAACCATTGTTGCCACGGTGGATCAAGAACAGCGTCTTGCCGTCCGGAGACAGGCGTCCACGCGCGTTGTAGCTACCGGTGTAGGTCAGACGCTCGGCGTTGCCGCCGTTGACGCTCTGACGATAGATCTGTGGACCTCCAGAGCGGTCAGAGGTAAAGATCAGGCTGCTGCCGTCGGGGCTCCAGGCCGGTTCGGTCTCGATGCTGCTGGAGTTGGTCACACGCTGCAGGTTACGAGAACCGATATCCATCACGTAGATTTCAGGCTGGCCATCGCGGGACAGCGCCATGGCCAGACGACGGCCATCCGGGGACCAGCTCGGCGCGCTATTGAGACCTTCAAAGTCGGTCAACTTGGCCCGCTGTCCAGTAGCCAGGTTCTGGACATAGATCGCCGGACGCTCGGTCTCGAAGGATACGTACGCCAGCTTGCCGCCGTCAGGAGACCAGGCCGGTGACATGATCGGCTCATCGGATGTCAGCACCTGCTGGCTGTTGCGACCGTCGGCATCCGCCACATAAAGACCATACTGGGTGTTATCACCCACGCCTTGGGACGTGACATAGGCAATACGGGTTGAAAACGCGCCGCGAATACCGGTGATCTCTTCGAAGATCTGGTCACTGATATAGTGGGCCGCCCCACGCAGGTCGGAGCTTGAGGCCGTCACAGTCTCTCCGAGCAGACGACTTTCGCCACTGACGTCGAGCAGTTCGTAACGCACCTTGACCTGTCCACCTTCCTGGCTGGTGCTGCCTACGACCAGATAGCGGGAGTCCAGGCTACGCCAGTCGCCATAGGTGACGTCGTCACTGCTGGAGGGCTGGTTGAACATCGCCGAGCGAGGCAGAGGCTCGAAGTAGCCGCTGCGCTCCAGATCGTCGGAGACGACCTGGGCGATGTCCTCGGGCAAGCCACCGGCCTGATCAGCGAAGGGAACCACAGCGATGGGCGTGGCGCGCTCGTTACCCCGCGTAATATCGATGGTGAGGTCTGCAGAAGCCACGGGGCCAACCAGCCACAGCATGGCGCCGGTCACGACCGAAGCCAGTCCTTTGCAGAGCGCACGTCGATGACCACCGGATCGACGCTCTGTTCCTGCCCACCAACTCGCGTTCAATGCTCTCATCAGCGAATGTCTCCTGGTCTGAACCGCAGATTGAATTGACGATAGTCGCGTTGCACGCCGCTGGGAAGGTCCCGCAGCTCGGAAAATGGCGCGGCCGACTCCACCGCCTGAATCGCCGAATTATCAAAGGCGGCATCGCCACTGGAGCGACGGATGCTCACCGCGAACACTTCCCCGGAGGGACCAAGCCGAACTTCAACTTCGGCCGTGGTGCCATTGCCGACATTCGGCGGGATGACCCAGGCTTGCTCTACGGCACGTCGCACCAGTTGAATGAAGCCATTGGCGGCCTCGGCGCCCTGCTCGGCATTGGAGACGGCATCGGAATCGCCTTCGATAATGCGCTGCAACTGCCGCTCGGCTTCCTCCCGTGCCTGGCGCTCAGCCTCCTCCCGGGCCTTGCGTTCAGCTTCCTCTTTGGCCCTCTGCTCGGCTTCCTCTCTGGCCTTTCGCTCGGCTTCCTCGCGGGCCTGGCGCTCAGCTTCTTCTCTGGCCTTTTGCTCGGCCTCCTCGCGGGCCTGGCGCTCGGCTTCTTCGCGGGCTTGGCGCTCAGCTTCTTCTCTGGCCTTTTGCTCGGCTTCCTCTCTTGCTTTCTGCTCGGCCTCCTCGCGGGCCTGGCGTTCGGCTTCCTGCTGACGAGCGGCCTCTTCCTGACGTCTGCGCTCGGCTTCCGCCTGGCGCTCCTGCTCGGCCTGCTCACGTGCCGCTTCACGCTCAGCCTCCTGCTGCGCCCGTTGCTGTTCGGCAGCTTCCGCTTCAGCCGCGCGACGCTCTGCTTCAGCACGTGCTTGCTCCGCCGCTTCCGCCTGGGCCTGCCGTTCCGCTTCTTCCTGAGCTTGCCGTTCCGCTTCCTGCTGCGCTGCACGCTCAGCCTCTTCCTGAGCCTTGCGTTCAGCCTCTTGCTCGGCTTGTCGCTCGGCGTCACGCTTGGCCTCTTCCTCTGCCTGACGTTCCGCCGCACGGGTACGTGCCTCCGCAGCCTGCTGCGCCTGATCCGTCCGTGTTTCGGTGCTGATCAGCGTTGCCTGCACGATAGCGTTATTGGGCGTCTCAGGCTCGCTGGTCGGCCACTTGATCACGCTCAGGATGAGCAGCCCCAGGTGCAATGCCACGGCCAGCACTGTCGGCAGGCCGTAGCCGACGCTTCCGGCGCGCTTGCTGGTCGTTCGCCGTTGTGGTTTCGCCATGAGCTCTCCTAGCCTTCCTGGGGCGGGGGCTCGGAAATCAGCCCTACGTTGGCGACGCCAGCCACCTGCAGCGTGCTCATCAGGGTCACTATCTGGCCATATGCCACATTGCGGTCACCACGCACCATCACCGGCGTGCCGGGTTTGCGCTCCAGCAGAATAATGACGCGATCACTGAGCTCATCCAGGCTGACCTGCGTCTCGTCTCCACCAAGACTGATGAAATACTGGCCTTCCTTGTCGACCGACACGATGATCGGTTCGCTGTTCTCGACATCCTCGATCGGCTCGGACGTCACCTGTGGCAAATCGACCTTCACCCCCTGGGTCAGCATGGGTGCGGTAATCATGAAGATCACCAGCAGCACCAGCATGACGTCGATGAAGGGCACGACGTTGATTTCCCCCATGGGCTTGCTGCGCCCACGGCGATTGAAGGGTCCTAGCATGGAGGGTCTCCTTCCTCAGGCCGCACTTGCGTCGGGACGGCCCTGCAGGTTGCGATGCAGGATGGAGTGAAACTCCTCGGCAAAGTCTTCGTACTTGCCCAGCAAGCGTGACGACTCGGCAGAAAGGCGGTTGTAGAAGATAACCGCAGGAATGGCCGCAAACAGGCCCATCGCGGTAGCGACCAGCGCTTCGGCAATCCACGGTGCCACCGTGGCCAAGGTCGCTTGCTGGGCCATGGACAGTGACTGGAAGGAGCCCATGATGCCCCACACGGTACCGAACAGACCGATATAGGGACTGGCCGAGGCGACGGTGGCCAGAAAGACCAGATGAAGGTTCAAGCGCTCTTCTTCACGGGACCAGGCCACCCGCATGCTGCGCTGAACGCCGTCAAGGATCGCCTGTGGGCTGCGCGTCTTGGGCATCAGCCGATTGAATTCACGGAAACCCGCACGAAAGATGTGCTCAGCGCCCTGGCTATCGCCTTCGGCCGGAGCATTCTTGTACAGCTCGTTGAGGTCGACGCCGGACCAGAACCGATCTTCGAACGCGCGGTGAGCCTTGCGGGCACGCCGCATGACGAAGCTGCGCTGAAACACCACGATCCAGGACAGCACGGAACCGATCATCAGCAACAGCATGACGAACTGGACCACGCCGCTGGCGTTCATGATCAAGTGGGGAATGGACATGGAGTCGTTCACGGAAATCCTCGTCTCAAATCAGTCGTTGGAAGCGTCAAGGGCCCGGTCGTCCGGGGCCATGCCAAAATGGGTCCAAGCCTGGCGGGTAACCACCCGGCCTCTTGCGGTTCGCATCATCAGACCCTGCTGAATCAGATAGGGTTCGATGACATCTTCAATGGTGTCGCGCTCTTCTCCGATGGCAGCGGACAGAGAGTCCACGCCTACCGGACCACCCTCGAACTTTTCGATCATCGCCAGCAGCAGTCGGCGGTCCATATGATCCAGTCCATGGTGGTCCACATGCAGCATGTTCAGGGCCTGGTCGGCCACGTCGGCGGTGATATGACCTCCCGCCTTCACTTCGGCAAAGTCTCGCACCCGCCGCAGCAGGCGATTGGCAATTCGGGGCGTGCCCCGAGACCGCCTCGCCACCTCTCTGGCACCGGCGAGGTCGGCTTCTACCTCAAGCAAGCGCGCAGAACGCGCCACGATCTCGGTCAACTCGTCGATGGCATAGAATTCCAGGCGCTGAACAATGCCAAAGCGATCGCGTAGTGGTGAGGTCAGCCGGCCTGCCCGGGTCGTGGCGCCGACCAGGGTAAAAGGAGGCAGATCGAGCTTGATCGAGCGTGCTGCCGGCCCTTCACCGATCACGATATCCAGCTGAAAATCTTCCATCGCCGGATAGAGGATCTCTTCGACCACAGGAGAGAGCCGGTGTATCTCATCGATGAACAGCACATCGCCGGCCTTCAAGTTGGTCAGCATGGCAGCCAGATCTCCGGCTCTCTCCAGCACCGGACCAGACGTCGAGGTCAGCCCAACCCCCATCTCCGTGGCGATGATGTTCGCCAGCGTCGTCTTGCCGAGACCAGGAGGGCCGAATACCAAGGTATGATCCAGGCTCTCGTCCCTGGCTCTGGCCGCATGGATGAAAATCTCGAGCTGTTCGCGCACTCGCGGCTGACCGATGTAATCGGCGAGACGCTTGGGACGAATGGCATGATCCACCCGACCCTCGCCTTCCAGGGTGTCTCCGGCGATAAGGCGATCCGTTTCAATCATGTCAGCCCGCCATGCGGCGTGTCAGTGCCGCCTTGATCATGGCTTCGGTACTGCCTTCCCCTTCGAGTCCCGACAGCATGCGGCTCGCCTCCGTAGGCTTGTAGCCGAGACTGACCAATGCTGCTTCCGCATCCGCCAGCAAAGACGTGGAGGACGTGGGTGCCGCAGGCTGTCCCTCCAGCGGGAGACTGTCGGGATGCTGCCAATGGGGGAAGCGGTCTCGCATCTCGATGACCAGGCGTTCAGCGGTCTTCTTGCCCACGCCAGGTAGACGTGTCAGAGCCTTCACGTCGTCCTCCATGACGCAGCGCACGAAGGCGTCCTCCTCCATGCCCGAGAGAATCGCCAATGCCAGTTTCGGCCCGATGCCGTTGACCTTGATCAGGGCCCGAAACAACGCCCGCTCCTGCTCGCGAGCAAAGGCGTACAAAAGATGAGCGTCATCGCGTACGGTCAAATGGGTGTACAACGACACCTTCT
Source organism: Halomonas sp. DP5Y7-2 (assembly GCF_019802025.1). NCBI lineage: Bacteria > Pseudomonadati > Pseudomonadota > Gammaproteobacteria > Oceanospirillales > Halomonadaceae > Halomonas > Halomonas sp. DP5Y7-2. The sequence goes on from NZ_JAHVHY010000007.1 coordinate 270,876, forward strand.
CACCACTACCGGGCAATGCGACCAGGGTCGTCATTGAGGCTTCCATTTCGTAGCCGACCCCTCCCACATCCACCACGAGCCAGGGGGGCTGAGTCTCGAGCAATGTGCCTGTGATGCGTCCAATCATGGCGCTATAACTTCCTTGAACATTCGGTGTAGGTGACCACCAGTGTAACCGAGACCGGGGCCGGAGTTCGCTGGCGCAACGCCGTAACATGCCACCGGACTACCCCTTGGCTGCGCCCACTATACGGCTACCAGATAGCCATCGCTAGCGTGACAAACACTGTTCGAAAATCAAGGTGTCTGCATAAAGAGACGCTCATCCAAGGGCACGGCTCCAACGCTATCGTCAGGGACGGTACTGCCGCCAGGATTGTCCGCGACCACGGCCGCGACGCCCGCCATAATTGCCTTCATTGACCAGTCCTCGGGACGCGTAGAGGTGCGTCAAGGCAATCGCCAATGCATCTGCAGCGTCTGCCTGAGGAGTGCCCGACAGCCCAAGGGTGGCGGTGATCATATGCTGCACCTGGGTCTTTTCTGCGCCACCGGAACCGGTCACCGCCTGCTTGATCTGTCGTGGACCATACTCGTTGACGGTAAGACCGTGGTTAGCGGCACACACAATCGCAGCCCCTCGGGCCTGTCCCAATTTCAACGCGGAGTCGGCATTTTTCGACATGAACACCTGCTCAATGGCAAAGGCGGCTGGGCGGTAGAGGCCAATCAACTCGCTGATGCCGGCGTAGACCTGGGCGAGCCGTTGCGCAAGGGCGTCGTCTTTGAGGCGAATACAGCCACTGGCCACATAGCGTGGCTGTCGCTCGCTGGCGTCAAGTACACCGTAGCCTGTCACACGTGAACCAGGGTCAATGCCCAGCACAATCATCCCTGTCTCTCCTGTGCCGCGTACTGGACACACGTGCCACGGCCGTTGTCATCGCCCGCAAGAATGGCATGGCCTTGGCCTGAATTGGTGGAAAAATCTAGCATTTATGTCCTTAGGGTCGTGGCGCTGCCATCCTTGACCAGATCAAGATAACCGCACAATGCAGACGAAAGCGTCTGAGGCTGTGCTAGCGTAATGCGCACCATTCTATCGTTCCTTCAAATGACCAGCGAATCCGACACAGGAGTCAGGTATGAAAGATGTGGCCATCGTAGGCGCGGGGCCTGTTGGCATCTGCTTGGCGCGTGCACTGGCGGGCGCTGGAATGGACGTGGCGCTAATTGAGCGCGCGCGCCAGGACCAGCTCTCCACCCCCCAACCAGATGGCCGCGAGATCGCCGTCACCCGAGCGTCTGCGGGTCTGCTGGAAACGCTAGGCGTATGGCAGCGGATTCCCCAGCAGCAGGTGTATCCACTGGCGAGCGCAAGAATTTTCAATGGTGCATCGCAGTTCTCGATGAAGGTGGATCCACACGATCCCGATCATCCCCTCGGCGTGATGGTCTCCAACCATCTGATCCGCCAGGCGGCCTACGATGAGGCAAGTCGAATCGATGGCATCGAGTGGCACTTCTCTTCCCTGAAGCAGATTGACACAGATGCTCAGTGCGCGCGGCTTCGTCTAGAGAATGGTGAGGAAGTGACAGCGCGGCTGGCGGTCGCCGCCGACAGCCGCTTTTCCGAGACTCGCCGTCAAATGGGGATCGCCGCACGCATGCGGGACAATGGACGCAGCATGATGGTGTGCCGCGTTTACCACGAACGCGCTCACGACCAGTCTGCCTGGGAGTGGTTTGATCACGGCCAGACACTGGCGCTACTACCGTTGACCTCTCATCTATCTTCCGCGGTAGTCACCCTGCCCAGCCGGCAGATGGCAGAACTGTCGTCACTTCCCTCAGAAGCGCTTTCCGCTGCCTTGACACAGCGCTACGCCAACCGACTGGGAGCGATGACCGTCGACGGTGAAGCTCACGTCTACCCCTTGGTCAGCGCTTATGCGGAACGCTTTGTCGGCACTCGCCTGGCGTTGGTCGGCGATGCGGCGGTGGGCATGCATCCTGTCACCGCCCATGGCTTCAACTTCGGGATACATAGCCAATACCGCCTGGCCCGACGGTTGATCGGCGCCTATCAGCAGGGTAAGGATATCGCCGCCCCCCATCTGCTGGTCGGCTATGAACGGGAGCATCGTCTCGCCACTTGGCCGCTGTATCAGGCGACCCAGGCCATCGTCGGGCTATATACCGATGAACGCCCCCATGCTCGCATCCTGCGACACCTTGGTTTACGAGCGGGAGAGCGACTGTCTCCTGCCCGCCATTGGCTAGCGCAGCAGCTTGCTCAGACCGCGCCCAGTCGAGCAGGGCCGATTCCACTCCCTGGGCTGCCGTCACTGCCCCTGCCACCTGCGCCCTTTCCTTCCCTGTTGTTTTCAGGGGCGCCATCTCGCCAGCAGTAAGCAGGAATGACCGCTATACAAACGCAGAACCCCCGCCATATGGCGGGGGTTCTGCGTCATTCATGCGCCAGGCGGACCTGTCGAAACAAGCCCCTGGTGCAAGCGCCCAGGTGACGGCTTGGGCGGCTTGTCTCACTCGGCGCTGTCGGCCTTGGCCTTCTGACGAAGACGAATGTTCAGCTCCTTGAGCTGATCGGCGCTGACATCGCCCGGTGCGTCCGTCATCAAGCACGCGGCACTCTGCGTCTTCGGGAAGGCAATGACTTCCCGAATGGTGCGCGCACCGGTCATCAGCATGACCAGACGGTCGAGACCGAATGCCAGGCCACCGTGGGGCGGCGCGCCATAGTGCAGGGCGTCGAGCAGGAAGCCAAACTTCTCACGGGCCTCTTCTTCACCGATCCCGAGAATCTCGAACACCACGCTCTGCATGGCCTGATCGTGAATACGAATGGAGCCGCCACCCAGCTCGGTACCGTTCAGCACCATGTCATAGGCGCGTGAAAGGGCCCCCGCCGGATTGGCCTTGAGCTCTTCCGGGCTGCAGGCTGGTGACGTGAACGGGTGGTGCAGCGGACTCAGACGCCCGTTGTCATCCGCCTCGAACATCGGGAAGTCGACGACCCACAGCGGTGCCCAGGCCTGGGTGTAGAGATTGAGATCCTCGCCCAGCTTGACCCGCAGCGCTCCCAGTGCCTCGTTGACGATGCGCGCCTTGTCGGCGCCGAAGAAGATGATGTCGCCATCTTCCGCACCGACACGGTCAAGCAGCGTCTCGATCACGTCTTCCATGAACTTGACGATCGGCGACTGCAGACCTTCGATACCCTTCGCACGCTCGTTGACCTTGATCCAGGCCAGACCGCGCGCTCCGTAGATACCGACGAACTTGGTGTATTCGTCAATTTCCTTGCGTGACAGCTTGGCACCGCCACTCACCTTGAGCGCTGCCACACGACCGTCTTCGGCGTTGGCAGGACCAGAGAAGACCTTGAAGTCGACGTCTTTCATCAGATCGTCGACATCGGTCAGCTCGAGCGGAATACGCAGATCAGGCTTGTCAGAGCCGAAGCGATGCATCGCCTCATGCCAGGTCATCCGCGGGAAGTCGCCAAGTTCGACATCCAGCACATCCTTGAACAGGCCCTGGATCATGGATTCGGTAATACCCATGATGTCGGACTCGTCGACAAAGGATGCCTCGAGGTCGATCTGAGTGAATTCAGGCTGACGATCCGCCCGCAGGTCCTCGTCGCGGAAACACTTGGCAATCTGGTAGTAACGATCGAAGCCCGCCACCATCAACAGCTGCTTGAACAGCTGTGGGGACTGCGGCAACGCAAAGAAGTTGCCAGCATGGGTACGGCTAGGCACCAGGTAGTCGCGGGCACCCTCAGGGGTGGCGCGGGTCAGTACCGGGGTCTCGATATCCAGAAAGCCTTCGCCTTCGAGGAAGGCGCGTACGCTGTGGGAGATGCGAGAACGCAGACGCAGCTTCTCGATCATCTCAGGGCGACGCAGATCGATGTAGCGGTGCTTGAGGCGAATTTCCTCACCGACCTTGCCATGCTCGTCCAGCTGGAACGGCGGCGTTGCGGCGGTGTTGAGCACCTCTACTTCTTTGGCCAGCACCTCGATCAGGCCTGTCGGCATGTTCGGGTTCTGGGTGCCTTCGGGACGCATGCGCACACGGCCCTGAATGCGCAGCACGTACTCGCTGCGGGCGCGGTCGGCATTGGCGAAGGCCTCGGCAGTGTCAGGGTCGACCACAACCTGGGCGATGCCATCACGATCGCGAAGGTCTAGGAAGATCACCCCACCGTGGTCACGGCGGCGATGCACCCAGCCGCACAGGCTGACCGTCTGGTCTACCAGGGTTTCGTTGAGCTGGCCGCAATAATGGCTGCGCATGTTGATTCCTGTCATGTTGCGTGAAGGTTGGACGGATCGAGACTCAGGCGGCGGCGCCGTCTCTGGAGGACGAGCTACCGGAGCCACTGCTGCCACTCGAGGCACCACTGTCGCCCGCCAGGTTTTTCTTGCTGCCGCCGGTCTTGAAATCGGTTTCGTACCAGCCACCGCCGGCAAGACGAAAGCCTGCGGCAGAGACCAGACGATTCAGCTCGGGGGCTTCACAGGCTGGACAATCGCTCAAGGGAGCGGCGCTCATTCGCTGCAGCTTCTCGAGACGGTGGCCACAGGCCTTGCACTGATATTCGTAGATGGGCATGGTTTGAGGTCTCCGTTCGCATCAACCCTAAAAGTAGGAACAGAGACGCCACAGCGGCACATCTTCCGCAGCTCTCTGTCCCGACATGCGATATAGGGCCGGCCAAAAGCAATTCCAAGCCCAGATCAAGGGGCCGTATTATAGCGCGCTGAACCCCATGAGGCACAGCCCTGTGCGATCAAACCGCTCAAACTCGGCCATGCTACCCCCAATGACAAGAGGAGCCGTGATGAAAGCCGTTCTACTCGATGCCGACAGCCTGGGCGACGACATTGACCTGACCCCCCTGCGCGAGCAGCTCGACAGCCTGGACGTCCACCCCACCAGCACCACCGCCGAGGCCCGCGCGCGCCTCGACGGTGCTGATGTTGCGATCGTCAACAAGGTCGTGCTGGACGCCGATACGCTGAACGCCCTGCCCTCGCTGAAGCATATCTGCGTGCTGGCAACGGGCACCAACAACATCGATATGGAGGTCGCCCGGCAACGCGGCATTCGGGTCGACAACGTCAGCGCCTATGGTACCGCCAGCGTCGCCCAGCACACCCTGATGTTGATCCTGGCGCTGGCCACTCGCCTGCCACAGTACACCAGCGATGTTGCTGAAGGACGCTGGGGTGAGAGTCCCTTCTTCTGCATGATGGGGCATCCCACGGTACAGCTCGAAGGAAAGCATCTGGTGCTGGTCGGCCAGGGTGAGCTTGGGTCTCGCGTCGCCTCTCTGGCCGAGGCGTTCGGCATGCGGGTGACGTTCAGTGCACGTCCAGGTAATGAAGCCAACGACCATCGCCCCGCCCTGGCCGAACTGTTGCCGGAGGCCGATGTGGTCAGCCTGCACTGTCCCCTGACCGAACACAGCCGCCACCTGATCAACGCCGACAACCTTGCACGCATGAAGGCCGGCGCGCTGCTGGTGAATTGCGCCCGCGGTGGTGTCATCGACGAGGAAGCCGCACTGGCGGCGCTGCGTGATGGCCGTCTGGCCGGCCTGGCCGTGGATGTCTTGCCGGTAGAGCCACCCCGCGATGGTCATGCGCTGATTGACGCGCTCAACGAGACGCCGCGGCTCAATCTACTGGTGACGCCACACAGTGCGTGGATCACCCCGGAAGCGCGACAGAACATTGTGCGGCTGACCGCCGAGAACTTGCGAAACGCCTGACGACCTTGCGTTGTGCCCTGGTGCCCTTGTCTAACCTTGATGTTACTCGAGGGCACCTCAATAAGGTGCTTGCCTATGAAGATAACGGTATAAACATGAATCTACCGTCGACTGCGCTTGCACACACCGGCCTTCACTCCGATACTTCGCGCTAACGCCGTATCACCAAGCGCAGGCACTTTTCGCACAAGCCCTAAGCCCATACCGTCATCGGACACCCTATGTTGTATAACTACGGGTCGATCAACCTCGACCATGTCTACCGCGTCTCTCATCTGGTGCGTCCTGGAGAAACCCTTGCCAGCCACGAACACCGTGTCGGTCTTGGCGGCAAGGGCGCCAATCAATCATTGGCCCTTGCCAAAGCGGGAGGCCAGGTCCAGCACTGGGGCTGCCTCAACGCACAGGATGGCTGGGCTCGCGAGCTACTGCAGGATGCTGGCGTCGACGTTGCCGGCGTCAAGCACGTGCCAGGCCCTTCCGGACACGCCATCATTCAGGTGGACGACAGCGCGGAAAATGCCATTCTGCTCTTCCCCGGCGCCAATCATCACTTCAAGGCGGAGGATATCGCCGAACTGATGCGGGCTTGCTCAGCCGGTGATTGGCTGTTGCTGCAAAATGAGTGCAGCGTACTCGCCGACAGCATCCAGCTGGCACATCAGCGCGGCGTCCAGATCGCCTTCAACCCTGCGCCGATGAGCGATGACGTCAAGCGTCTGCCGCTGCATCTGGTCGATCTGCTGTTCGTCAATCGCGGCGAAGCCGCCTGGCTCGCTGAATGTGAGGATGACGCCTCTGCCGAGGCCTTGCTGGACGCCCTGGCGCAACAGCTTCCAACAACGGCAGTGGTGTTGACTCTGGGAGCCGAAGGCGCCTGGTACCAGCACGGCGATCAGCGGCACTTTCAGCCCGCCAGCAGCGTCAAGGCCGTCGACACTACAGCAGCCGGCGACACCTTCATTGGCTACTATCTGGCCGCCATGCAGGAGCAAGCAAGCGTTGCCGAGTGCCTGGCCCTCGCTTCCACCGCAGCCGCCTTGGGTGTTCAACGCCAAGGCGCTGCCACCAGCGTTCCCGCGCGCCATGAAGTGGACAGCGCCCTTTCATCCGGTCAGCACCAGATCCGCTGAGCCATTCTTCTTCAGCGTAGGCGTGGCATCACGCCACGCCTGCCGCACAGGAGCTATCGTGAAGTATCCGATCATCTTTGATACCGATCCTGGCGTTGATGACGCCCAGGCTATCGCCATCGCCCTGCGTCATCCCGACATTGACCTGCTGGGCATGACCACCACCTTCGGCAATGTCGATATCGATACCGCCACCCACAATGCGCTGTTGCTCGGTGAGTTGGCGGGCCAGCCCGTGCCAGTGGCCCAGGGCTCGGCATGCCCAATGGTCAAGCCGCGACACCCGGCACCGAAACATATTCACGGCGACAATGGGCTTGGCAACATTCCGCTGCCACCCGTCACCGGCCAGGCGGAGTCACGCAACGCGGCTCAATTCATCGTGGATACGGTGCGTGCACGTCCAGGTGAGGTGTCACTTGTCGCCGTGGGCCCCCTGGGAAATCTGGCCGCAGCACTTCAGCTGGCGCCAGAGATTGTCAATCTGGTTCGCCAAGTGGTCGTCATGGGCGGCTCCATCCGCGAAGGGGGCAATGTCACTCCGGTGGCGGAGGCCAACATCTTCAATGACGCCCACGCCGCGCAAAAGGTACTGACGGCGGGCTGGCCGCTGACCCTGGTGGGACTCGACGTCACCCATCGCTGCATCCTAACCCCCGAGCACATGTCCCGCATTGAAGCTGCCCAGGGGAGTCTCGGTCGCGTCCTCGCCGGCAGCTATGACTTCTACCGCGCCTTCTACCGTGATGCCCTGGGCATCGACGGCTGCTGCCCTCACGACAGTGTGGCATTGGCCTGGCTGGTACGCCCGGAGCTGTTCAAGACCACCCGGGGCCACCTCACCGTGGTCACCGAGGGCGCTGCGGAGGGTCAGACCATTCTTGCCGCGGAGGGTCGCCAGTTCATCGAGCCTCGCTGGTCCGGCACTCCTCTTGCGCAGGTGTGTCTCGAGGTAGACGGCGCTGCGGTCAGCCAATGGATCGCAGATACGCTCGGCTAACCCAGCACGCCGCTGGCGTCGGCGCATCTTGCACTAGCTCGTTGCCCCGTTGATCTAGCAAGGAGCAACGCCGCATGGCGCCCAAGCAAAGGGGGCGGCCACCGACCGCTCGGTGACCGCCCCCTGTCGCTGTCGCCTTCGCGTCAGCCCGTCGTGAATGCCTCGGGCATCGACGAGAGCGTCACCTCTTGACGCGTCACTCGGGTCACCGTGGCCTGGGGCGGACCCTGCTCCAGCCACTCAGCGACCTGCTCGACCTCATGGCGAGGGCCGCACAGCAGTACCTCCACGCTGCCGTCAGGCTGATTATGCGCGTGCCCAACCAGCCCATGCGCCTGGGCCTGCTGCTGAGTCGACCAGCGAAAACTCACGCCTTGCACCTGCCCTTCTACAACAGCCTCCAGGCACATCATGTCACTCTCCATATCGTCCTCCAGCGCCTGATCGTGCTGCTGGGCGGTGGCTGCATGGCCTGTGCCGCCTACTTCATGTTCGGACATCCCATCGACGCGCTCAAGCGTGTCGACCTCTTGCTGACGCTGTTGCGCCTCCTGTTCGAATTCACGCTGCTCTTCAGCGCTCCACTGGGCCTTCACGCTTTGCTGATCCATCAACTCCTGCTTGACCAGCACGGCACTGTTGCGAGGAATAATCGGCTTGTGGCGGGCGACCAGGTGCACCTTGGTAAAGGCGGCGCCGAACAGCAGGATCAAGGAGGAGTAGTAGACCCACAGCAACACCACCACCACAGAGCCCGCTGCGCCGTAAGTCGATGCAGTGGCGTTGTAGGCAAGGTACAGCGCAATACCTGAGCGGCCTACCGAGAACAGCAATGCGGTGACCACGGCCCCGACAATGACATCACGCCAGCGCAACACCACGTCCGGCAAGACCTTGAAGATGGTGGCGAACAAGGCGGCAATGACCCCCACCGACACGGCAAACTCAATGCCCCTGGTCAGTAGACTGACATAGGGTAGAAGGTCATCAGCGGCCTTCAACGCCGCCCTCACAAAGACCCCAAGACCTACCGAAACCAACAGAATGAAGCCGATCGCGAGCACGATGGTCAACGACAGCATCCGGTTCTTCACGAAGATCCAGGCACTGTTACTGGTAGGACGGGCCGCTACTCCCCAGATGGTGTTCAGTGAAAACTGCATCTGACCGAACACGGTGGTGGCACCAACGATCAAGGCGCCAAAGCCCAGCAAGGTCGGCAACAGCCCGGACTCCTGAATCCGCGACTGGGCCACGGCCTGTTCGATGGCAGAGGCGGCGTCGGGTCCCATGGTGCCTTGCAGCTGGGCAAATATCTGTCCCTGGGCCGCCTCTTCACCGAGCACTACCCCAATCACCGTCACTGCAATGATCACCGTGGGGGCCAGGGAGAACAGCGTGTAAAACGCCAGGGACCCTGCATAGCTGAAAGCATTGCGCTCTAGCCAGAGCGCCACGGACCGCCGCAGTACTCCCCACCAGAAGGCGAAGAATGGAATGATCATAACGTTCCCTCGTCATTTTCTTTGCTGTCAGCATACCGAAGAGCGCGAGACAACGCAGAATCGATGTTCAACACCCTGTCTCATGTAGGGGTTTGCGCGACCTGCCCCACCCCACCATAATGGCGGCGTCTGCGATACAGGAGTCGTTCATGCCCCCCGTCCCGGCCAGCCCATCGTCCCAGGCCAGCTTCGACTGCCTTGTCTTTATTGGCCGCTTCCAGCCGCCGCACCTGGGCCATCTCGCTGTGATCCGGGCGGCGCTGAAGCAGGCGCGCCAGGTCATCGTCCTGGTAGGGTCTGCCTGGCAGGCGCGATCTCTACGCAACCCCTGGCGCTTCGACGAGCGCCGCCAGATGTTACGTAGCGCCTTCGACGACGAGGACAACGCCCGACTCGAAATCGTGCCGTTGCTCGACGCACTGTACAACGACGACGTCTGGGTCCACGACGTGCAGCGCAAGGTGCGTGATCTGGCGCACCCCGAAAGCGCGAGACTGCCGCGAATCGGTCTGATCGGCGCAAGCAGAGGACAGTCAAGCTACTACCTGTCGCTGTTTCCCCAGTGGGAGTCCGTCAGCGTGCCGCTGGTAGAAGCGATCTCTGCCAGCCAGATTCGTGAGCGGCTGTTCCGCTCACAGGGCTCCGCAGTGGAATATCTCTCCACTAACGCCAGCCATGACCTTCCACCCGGTGTGGTTGAGCACGTCCATGAGTTCATGGACAGCAAACCCTACCGCCAGTTGGGAGAGGAACAACAGCTACTTGATCAATATCGCGCGGCCTGGGCACAGGCGCCCTATCCGCCGATCTTTGTCACCGTATGCGCCGTAGTGGTGCAGTCGGGTCACGTGCTGTTGGCAAGGCGCACCTCGGCCCCGGGCAAGGGCTTGTATGCCCTGCCAGGGGGGTTTATCAGCGCCCAGGAGCGTTTGATGGATGCTTGTCTGCGAGAGTTGCGGGAGCGCATCCGCTTGAAAGTGCCGGAGCCGGTGCTGAAGGGATCACTGAGGGGACAACGCCTGTTCGACGAGCCCCATCGCAGCTGGCGTGGCAGGACCCTGGCCGAGGCCTTCTATTTTGCGCTGCGCCCTGACCAGAACCTTCCTCGGATCAAACCCGTCAAGGGCGGAGATCATGCTCGCTGGGTACCGTTGGCCGAACTGGAGCCGGAGAGTCTGTTCGAAGATCACTTCTTCATCATTCAGAACTTTCTTGGCCTGCCTGCCGACCGGCGCTCCTGACCACGAGCGCCATCTCACCCACCACCGAGGCCTGGCCAGCATCAGGCCTCCAGGAAGTCCCGTGGCAGCTTCATCATCTGACGCCACAGCTTCTCGACGCCCGGCTTGTGCACCAGCGAACAGCGGTACAGGCGAATCTCCAGCGGGACATCCCATTTCTCACCGCCAGCCCTGACCACGGTGCCGTTTTTCAGCTCCTGGCGCAGGCAGAAATCGGGAATCCATGCCATCCCTACCCCCTGCATCACCATAGCCTTCAAGCCCTCGGCCATCGCCGTCTCGTATACGGTGCGCAAGCGCAGCCGCAAGGGGTCATTCTTCAGCAGCATACGCACGCTGCGGCCAAGGAAGGCACCCTGGGTATAGGCCAGATAGGGCAGCGACGAATCGCCGTCAAGCGAGAAGCGTGGCTCGCCATTGGCGTCCGGCTGACACACCGGAATCATCTTGACGCTGCCGATCGAGAACGATGGGAAGACCTCCCCATCCAACTGCATGCTGGCATAGGGATCATAGTAGGCCAGCATCAAGTCGCAATTGCCTTCGCGCAGCACGTGAATGGCCTCCCCCACGTTCATCGCGACCAGTCGGGTGGGCAGCTCACCCAACCCCTTCTGCAGCCGGGAAATCCACTGAGGAAAGAAGCTGAGGGCCAGAGAGTGCGCGGCCACCACATCAAGCGCCTCATTGGCCATGGCCAGGCCACGCAGGTGGCCCAACGACTCATTGAGCTGCTCGACGATATTGCGCGCCGTGACCAGAAACAGCTGCCCCTGGGGGGTCAGGTCGATCGGCGTGGTAGAGCGGTCTACCAGTGTGACCCCTACCGCCTGCTCAAGAGAGCGAATCCTGCGACTGAAAGCGGGCTGCGTGACGTGGCGTTGACGTGCTGAGGCCGAGAAGCTCCGAGTGTTGGACAGGGCAACGAAGTCCTCGAGCCATTTCGTTTCTAGATTCACCGGTACTCCTTGAACTGTTGCCCCGTCCAACGTCGCCCTCTTCGACTAACGCTCTCGAGAGGGCAAATGGCTGTGATGGATGCCAAAGCGGCTCAATGTACCCGAAACCAGGCCCATGCCCAAGCATCGTCCCAGACTTTGTGTCGGGACCGCCGCACTTTCACCGTTGCCGTACCTTGAAGCCGTACCTTGCAGCCATGCCTTGAAGCCATGCCTTGCTGCAACAAAACCGGCCCCTACTGCACCGGCGCCAACAGATACGCGGCGCGGGACACCAGCTTGCGCCACAGAGGGCGTGCACGCATCTCCTCGAGCGTCACCTCACGGCAATTGGCGAAGTCCTGTTGCAGCATGGCTTCCACTTCACTGGCGAACCCGCGGTGAGGGACCAGTGCGGTGATCTCGAAGTTCAGCCTGAAGGATCGATTATCGAGATTCACGGTGCCCACACTGGCGGCTTCGTCATCGATCAACATCACTTTCTGATGCAAAAAGCCGGGTTGATAGCGGAACACTCGAATACCGGCCTTGATCATGTCCGGCAGAAAGGCAAAGGCCGACAGGAACACCAGCAGATGATCCGGACGCTCCGGCATCATGATACGTACATCGACGCCGCGCATGGCCGCCAGACGTAGCGCCCCCTGCACCCCCTCGTCCGGCACGAAATAGGGGCTGGTCACCCACAGCCGATGTTGCGCGCTGTGAATCTGATGCTGCACCATGAGGCTGGCCGTCTCCTGGGGATCGGCGGGACCAGAGGGCACGATCACCACCTGACGGTCACTGTCGTCAGTGGCGTCGTGATGATCGACAGCCGGCGCCCACGACAGGCTGAGCATGGTCCCCGTGGCCCAGTGCCAATCTTCCCAAAAGGCCTCCTGAAGACCCAGCACGCTGGGGCCGGTCAACTTGAGGTGGGTATCTCGCCAGGCTCCGTGTCGCGGATTTTCTCCGAGGTACTCGACGCCGACATTGAGCCCTCCGAGCCAGCCCTCGCGGCCGTCCACCACCAGAATCTTGCGGTGATTGCGGAAATTCAGCTGGAAGCGGTGACGCCAGCCTCGCGATGAATGGAAGGCGCTGACGTTGATCCCAGCGTCGCGCAAGTCCCGCAGGTAACCCTCGCTTAATTGGCGACTACCGATCTCGTCATACAGGAAGTAGACCCGTACCTGACGCTCGGCGGCACGCATCAGGTGCTGCTGCAGGCGTCGCCCCAGGGCATCATCTCGCACAATGAAAAACTGGATGAGGATGTAGGAGCGAGCGGCATCGATACCCGCGAACAGGCTATCGAAGGTTTGCTCACCATCTATCAGTAGTTCGGTGCGGTTGCCGCTGGTCAACGGCATCATGGCCAGCTTCTCGACCGCCTTGACATCGGCATGGCTTGAACTGACCAGATAGGAGTCGAACCGATCTCGGTAGCGCAGCAGCACGCGTCTCAGCAAGGTGTCGCGCTGCCCACGAGCGGATACGTAGCCGTAGAAGCGTGGACGCCCAAATACCCAGTAGGCGGGCAAGGCCAGATAGGGCATCGTCAGCAGCGAGATGATCCAGGCAATCGCGCCCTGGGAGGTACGGCTCGACATCAGCGCCATGACAGCGGAAATGGCGCCGCCGACATGTATCAAAAAGATGGCCACACCAATCAACCATGAGGTCATCGCGGGTCTCCGTCCATGTGACAAGGCACCGTATTGCATCCTCGTGCCGGCACCAGCATACCGGTAACGACGACGGCCCCGCCAGGTGGCGGAGCCGTCGTATCTCGTCAGCGCATGAGCCGCGCATCGCCAGAGGCGACGTTGGGATCACGCCACTGCCTCCCCGGCCGTCGTAGCGGCAGGGTCACACCGCTTCGGCGATGATTTCCTTCCACTTGGCCGGGCCGGTCTGATGCACCGACGTGCCCTGGCTGTCCACGGCCACGGTCACTGGCATGTCTTCCACTTCAAACTCGTAGATGGCTTCCATGCCAAGGTCTTCAAAGCCCACCACGCGGGATGCCTTGATCGCCTGGGACACCAGGTAAGCGGCGCCGCCAACGGCCATCAGGTACACCGCCTGATTATCGCGAATGGCATCGATCGCAAGCTGTCCCCGCTCGGCCTTGCCGACCATGCCCAGCAGGCCAGTCTGCTCAAGCATGGTGCGGGTGAACTTGTCCATGCGGGTCGCGGTTGTCGGTCCTGCAGGTCCGACGACCTCATCACCCACCGGATCCACCGGCCCGACGTAGTAGATGAAGCGCCCCTTCAGATCCACGGGCAGGCTTTCGCCCTTGGCCAGCATATCGACCATGCGCTTGTGAGCCGCATCGCGCCCGGTCAACAGCTTGCCGTTCAGCAGCAACGTATCACCCGGCTGCCAGCTCTGGACGTCCTCGGCGGTCACCTCATCGAGATTCACGCGCTTGACGTTGGCACCCGCCTCGCGCGTGATCTCGGGCCAGTCCTCAAGCTTGGGCGCCTTCAGCGCAGCAGGCCCGGAACCATCCAGGGTGAAATGGGCATGACGAGTGGCGGCGCAGTTGGGGATGATCGCCACCGGCTTGTTGGCTGCGTGGGTCGGATAATCCTTGACCTTGATGTCCAGCACCGTGGTCAGTCCACCCAGACCTTGGGCGCCGATACCACTCTTGTTGACCTTGTCGAACAACTCCAGACGCAGCTCCTCGGCGCGGCTGGATGCTCCGCGGGCCTGAAGATCCTGAATATCGATCGGATCCAGCAGCGCTTCCTTGGCAAGCTCCATGGCCTTTTCAGCGGTCCCGCCGATACCAATACCCAGCATGCCCGGCGGGCACCAGCCAGCCCCCATCTTGGGCAACTGCTCCATTACCCAGTCCACCACGGAATCGGACGGGTTGAGCATGGCGAACTTGGACTTGGCCTCGCTGCCGCCGCCCTTGGCCGCGACGTGGACTTCTACCTTGTCACCCGGCACCAGCTTGTGGTGGATGACCGCGGGGGTGTTGTCCTTGGTGTTCTGGCGCTTGCCATCAGGATCAGCCAGAACCGAGGCGCGCAGCACGTTGTCAGGAAAGTTGTAGGCACGACGCACGCCCTCGTTGATCATGTCGTCGAGGCTCATGTCCGCTTCGAAGCGTACATTCATGCCGACGTGGACGAACACGGTCACGATCCCGGTGTCCTGGCAGATCGGGCGGTGCCCCGTGGCACACATGCGCGAGTTGATCAGGATCTGGGCGATGGCATCCTTCGCTGCCGGGTTCTCCTCACGCTCGTAGGCGGCCGCCATGGCGTCGATGAAGTCCTTCGGGTGATAGTAGGAGATGTACTGGAGGGCATCGGCGACACTCGTGATGAGGTCGTCCTGGCGAATCACGGTCATGGCAGACTCCTTGGCTGGGTCGGTACGCCCGCTCTCTTGGCCACGCGGAGGCAGCACGGCAGGCTTGCGAGGGGCGCTAGTGTAGCGCAATGCGCTGCGCTAGGCAGCCACTCCCCGACCCAGACAGGCGTGAAAGACGGTTCAGCGCTGGCAGCGCGGGCAGTGATACAGCCGACGCGAGGCCATGCTGATGCGTTCTATCTCGCCGCCGCAGGCGTGGCATGGCTTGCCATCCCGCTCGAACACTGCAAACCGCCACCCCCGCCGTGTGGCTCCCTGCTGCCGGGCCAGGGACACCCACTCAGCGCGGTTGGTGACCCCGGCCTGCCGGTAGGCTTGCTGCGTGATGTCAAGGATCGTGCGCGCCAGTCGCTGGCGCTCTTGAGTCGACAGATCCCGGGGGCGCCGCCCTGGAGCGACGCCGGCGAAGAACAGGATCTCTGAGCGAAGATAGTTGCCGATACCGGCCAGCAGCCCCTGGTCAAGCAGACTGTTTCCCAGCGCCCGACCGCGCCACTGCGGGGCGTCGAGACGCTCTTCGATATCCTCAGGAGTGACCTGGTGGGTCAGCAGATCTGGCCCCAATCGGCCAAGAAACGGGTGATCGGCTAGTGCATCGTGCTGCCACAGGGAGACATCAGATGCACTATAGAGACTGGCGGCGTGCTGCCCTGCTGCCAGCGATACCCGCAGCGAACGCCGCGTGGACGGGGGACGATCACGCCGGTGCAGCTTCCACACACCGTACAATTGGTTGTGTGAATACAGCGTTCGTTGATCGTCAAAGTGAATCAGCAGCGCCTTGCCCCAGCAGTCCACCGATGACACCTTGCGCCCTATCAGCGACGACGCCTGGGCCTTTAGTTCGGCGAAGGAAAACCATACATGATCGAGCCGGCGACCTTGCAACTGCTGTCCCAACCGGTCGGCGACGCGTCGAATCTCGGGACCTTCTGGCATTCTGCCTCCTGTCGGATACCGGGGGCGGCAACCATTGGCCATCAGGCGTACCGTGAGGGGCGCTACCTGCCAACGGCAGGCGACAGCGTCGCCTCATCCCTCGCCATCATGCCGGCCCCGCAGGCTGCGACCTACATCGCCCCCAGGGCAAGCTGACGCTCGCGCAACTCGTGCAAGCGATCGCGCAAACGCGCAGCCTCCTCGAATTCGAGGTTGGCGGCGGCCTCGCTCATGGCGTCCTCGACCCGCGTCATTTCCTTGCGCAATTCATCCCCCGACAGGCTGGATACGTCGTAGGTGGCTTCCGGCTCGGCCACCTTGCGATCCTTGCCCCGCCCCTTGCTCTTGCGGCTACCGGGAGCCTGGGCAGCCTCCAGAATATCGGCCACGGAGCGCGTGACCGTCTGGGGCGTGATGCCGTGCTCCTCGTTGTGGGCCATCTGCTTGGCGCGACGACGCTCGGTCTCGTCGATGGTCTTGCGCATCGAGTCAGTGATGCGATCGCCATAGAGGATGGCCTTGCCGTTGGCGTTACGCGCGGCTCGCCCGACCGTCTGAATCAGCGAACGCTCGGCACGCAGGAAGCCTTCCTTGTCCGCATCCAGAATGGCAACCAGAGACACCTCTGGTATGTCGAGGCCTTCTCGCAGCAGGTTGATGCCCACCAGCACATCGAACTTGCCCAGTCGCAGATCACGAATGATCTCGACCCGTTCGACCGTATCGATGTCGGAATGCAGGTAGCGAACCTTGACGTCATGTTCGTCCAGATACTCCGTCAGATCTTCTGCCATGCGCTTGGTCAGGGTCGTGACCAGCACCCTTTCACCGACGCCGGTACGCAACCGAATTTCGGACAGCAGATCATCCACCTGGGTCGACGCCGGCCTGACCTCGATCTTCGGATCCAGCAGTCCAGTGGGTCGCACCACCTGCTCGACGACCTGTCCGGCGTGTTCGGCCTCGTAAGGGCCGGGCGTCGCGGACACGAAGATCGTCTGAGGGCAGATCCGCTCCCACTCCTCGAAGGTCATGGGACGGTTGTCCAACGCCGAGGGCAGGCGGAAGCCATACTCCACCAGGGTTTCCTTGCGCGAGCGGTCACCCCGATACATGCCTCCTACCTGGGGCACGCTCACGTGGGACTCATCGATGAACAGCAGTGCATCGGACGGCAGATAGTCGAAGAAGGTGGGCGGCGGCTCACCGGGATTCCTTCCAGACAGGTAGCGGGAATAGTTCTCGATGCCGTTGCAGTAGCCCAACTCAAGCATCATCTCGATATCGTAGAGCGTGCGCTGCTCCAGGCGCTGAGCCTCGACCAGTCGATCTTCCTTACGCAGGAAGGCCAGACGCTCCACCAGCTCTTCCTTGATCCGGTCCACCGCCGCCAGGATGGTTTCCCTGGGGGTCACGTAGTGGCTCTTGGGATAGATGGTCATGCGCGGGACCTTGCCACGCACTTCGCCGGTCAACGGATCAAACAGGCTGATCGAGTCGATCTCGTCATCGAACAGCTCGACGCGGACCGCCTCGTCTTCGGCATCCGCCGGGAAGATATCGATGACATCGCCTCTCACCCGGTAGGTACCGCGCTTGAAGTCCATATCGTTACGGGTGTACTGCAGTTCCGCCAGACGCCGCAGGAACCCCCGCTGGTCGATCAACTCGCCACGAGTGAAGTGCAGGCGCATCTTCAGGTACTGATCCGGGTCCCCAAGGCCATAAATCGCCGAGACCGAGACGACGATCAACGCATCACGGCGCTCCAGCAGTGCCTTGGTGGCGGACAAACGCATCTGCTCGATATGATCGTTGATCGAGGCGTCCTTCTCGATGAAGGTGTCCGACGATGGCACGTAGGCTTCAGGCTGATAATAGTCGTAGTAGGAGACGAAATACTCGACCGCGTTATCGGGGAAAAACGCCTTGAACTCGCCGTAAAGCTGGGCGGCCAACGTCTTGTTGGGTGCCATGACGATCGTCGGCCGCTGGAGCCGCTCGACGATATTGGCCATGGTGAAGGTCTTGCCTGAGCCGGTAACCCCCAGCAGGGTCTGGTGGGCCAGGCCTGCATCGAGACCACCGACCAAACCGGAGATGGCGTTGGGCTGGTCGCCGGCGGGCTTGAACTTGGATGAAAGACGGAACGACTTGCTCATCGTGACTCCTGCAGAGGGATATTCAACAGGTCGGGGCGAAGCGACCATCCTTCAAGCCCCACCGCCATCGCCACGTCTCCGACACTAGCTACACACCATCGCTGCCACGACCAACGTGCCATAAAGCGGTGCAACGAAAGCCAGGGTGCGGCGGAAGCCAGGCAATAGCGGCGCCCTGACGCGCTCACTCTGCCAGGGTGCGCGTGGTGATCTCGACCGTGGAGCTGGTCATCAGCCGATGAATGGGACACTTGTGGCTGATCTCTTCCAGCCGTGCCTGCATCTGAGCGTCGGCAACTCCGTGAAACGTCATCGCCACATCGAGCCGGTAGATCCCCTTGCGTTCATCGCGCTCATCGCGGGTGACCACCACGCTGACCCCCTCCAGGGGCCATTCCTTGCGGCGAGCGTACATCTGGGCGGTGATGGCCTTGCAAGCGCCTAACGACAGGTCGAAGTAGTCGTGTGGGTCCGGTGCCAGGCCGTCTCCGCCATAGGGCACCGGCACGTCGACCAGAATGTCGTCGAAGCTCTC
Organism: Halomonas sp. DP5Y7-2; assembly: GCF_019802025.1. Classification (NCBI taxonomy): domain Bacteria; kingdom Pseudomonadati; phylum Pseudomonadota; class Gammaproteobacteria; order Oceanospirillales; family Halomonadaceae; genus Halomonas; species Halomonas sp. DP5Y7-2. Next base: position 289,537 of record NZ_JAHVHY010000007.1, read on the forward strand.
GATGGAAACGCGCTGCCTCAGCTTGCCGTCTTTCTCGGTGGTGACATGGATGGTCATCACTTCACCTCGATGCCGAGCTTGAGGCGCTTGATCGCCTCAATCAGTGCCTCTCGACGCGCTCTCCCCTCCACCTCGGCCCCGTGCCGACCGACTTCTACGCTGTCGACACCATCGAGCATCATCAGCGCGGTGGTGATCTGGTTGACCTGCTCGGCGCTATCCACGCCCTTAAACTCAAGAGAATATTGAGCCATCGAATATCACTTCCTGAACGCTGTGGACGAACCCGAAAGCTTAGCATGGGCAGCCATGACTGACAGCGGCGCAATCCTCCGGCCTCGACCGTTCGAGTACAGGAAGGGACAAGACGGCGTCCCGACAGGCGGCGGTCGCGTGCTTGCAAAACGCTGGGTCCGCCCTCACATTGCACGCATGCGCATAACATGCATGATGCTCACATGCTGCACCCACTTCTTACCGCCGGACAGGACGGTCTCATGACGGATTGGATCACCGCGCTAGGCGGTCATATCAGCGGCCCGGATCAGGTCGAGTTTACGACCCCCGACGCGCCTCGACAGGCCCTCGACGGCACCGTGGTCACACCGCTGGTGCACCTGGGTGCTCTGGATATCACCGGCGCCGATGCCAGCGCTTTTCTGCAAGGGCAGACCAGTGCCCAGGTCCAGCATGCCAACGGTGACTTCGCGCCATTGACCTGCTTCTGCACGCCCAAGGGACGCATGCTCGCCAATGGCCAGCTCATGCAGGTGGCGCCGGACCACTATCGCCTGCTGATGCATCGCAGCCTGATCGCCCCAATGGCCAACCATCTTGGCAAGTTTGCTGCCTTCTACAAGGTATCCCTCGAGCAACGGGATGATCTGGCCATGATCGGCCTGATCGGGCAGGAGGCCGCCGCGCTGGCAGAGGTCGACTGTGACCTTAAAGCGCCAGCCGTATGGCATCAGGCCACCCAGGACACCTTGATGGTACTGGCGCACCCGGGCCAACGGGATCGCTACGTCATCATGCTCCAGGAGCAAGATGCCAGGTCCCTGCTCGAGCGCTTGGCGCAGCAATGCAGCATTGTCGGCAATGACGTCTGGCGACTGTCGGATATTCAGGCGGGGCTGCATTTCATTGACGCCAACCAGCAGGACAGCTTCTTGCCCCAGATGCTCAACTGGGAGGGGCTGGCCGGCATCAGCTTCAAGAAAGGCTGCTACACCGGACAGGAGGTCGTCGCCCGAGCGCACTTCCGTGGCCAGGTAAAGAAGCGTCTCTACCGGGCCCAGCTTGCAGGCACTCAATTACCGGCCGCAGGCTCCGACGTGCTGGATTCAGAAGGAAAGCGCCAGGGTGAGGTCGTCGCAAGCGCCCTGGACGCCTACGCACAGGTAGAGGTGTTGGCCGTCCTCAACACCAAGGCGGAGGAGATGGCGCTTGAGGCCGAGGGCCAGAAGTGCAAGTTGCTGCATTTGCCCTATGCGGTGGAACGGCTTGATCCAGAGACGCTGGTCTAGGTCTCAGAACGATACAGCGAGGCTGCCATCATCCGGGTGGCAGCCGAAACACCCTGCGGGCGTTAGCGCTGCTGCAGTCTGCCACCCGCTCGATGGTCTGCCGTCGCAGCTCGGCTACGCAGTCGCATACCTGGGCCACCCTGGCAGGCTCGTTGCGCTGCCCCTGATGGCCGCATAGCGGCATGTCTGGACTGTCGCTCTCCAGCAGGAAACCGTCATCAGGTAGCGAGACGACGGCCCGCCTCAGCCTCGCCGCGCGCGGATAGGTCACCGCTCCCCCCAGGCCCAGCACGAAACCCAGGTCCAGGAACCGGCTCGCCTGCTGCGCGGACCCGGAAAAGGCATGAATGACGCCACCGGCCGGCAGCGCCAGCTGACGCAGTCGCTTGGCCACCTCGTCATTGGCCCGCACGCAATGCACCACCACCGGCAAGTCGCGTTCCTTGGCCAGCGCCAGCTGGGCATCGAACAGTCGCCACTGCTGCTCGAGAGTATCGCCAAAGCGGGCATCGATACCGCATTCACCCACGGCGACACACTCGGGATGCTGATCCAGGGCCCGTGCCAGCGCCGCCAGATCGTCGTCACCACCACTCAGGTGATGATGGGCAAGAAACACCGGGTGTAACCCCAGGCAGACATGCACACGATCGTGATGGCTCTGCTGCAGGGTTGCCTGCCATCCTTGGCGATGGGTGCCCGCCACCACCAGTTGATCGACGCCGGCGTGACGCGCCCTGGCCAGGACAGCGTCACGATCGGGATCAAATGCCGCGTTGTCCAGATGACAATGGGCGTCGATCAACATGTCAGTGCTCGCGGGTCTCGCGGAATCGAATGTCCGGCCAGCGCTCCTGGGTCATCTGCAGGTTGACCCGGGTCGGCGCGATATAGGTGAGATAACCACCGCCATCGATGGCCAGGTTGGCACTGGCCTTGCGCTTGAATTCCTCAAGCATCTTGGCATCGTCGCAGTAGACCCAGCGCGCCGTATTGACGTTCACGCCCTCGTAGATGCAATCGACCTTGTACTCTTCCTTCAGGCGATGGGCGACCACATCGAACTGCAGGGTGCCCACCGCGCCAAGGATCAGGTCATTGTTGTCCACCGGCATGAACACCTGGGTCGCCCCCTCTTCCGACAGCTGCTGCAGGCCTTTCTGCAGGGCCTTCATCTTCAGCGGATCCTTCAGCCGCACGCGCTTGAACAGCTCAGGTGCGAAGTGCGGAATCCCGGTGAAGCGCATATCCTCACCTTGCGTGAAGGTATCGCCGATCTGAATCGTGCCGTGGTTGTGCAGACCGATGATGTCACCCGGCCAGGCCTCTTCCACATGCGCACGGTCTGCCGCCATGAAGGTCAGGGCGTCGGCAATCTTGACGTCCTTCTTGATACGCACGTGGCGCATCTTCATGTTCTTCTCGTACTTGCCCGAGCATACCCGCAGGAAGGCAATGCGATCGCGGTGGTTGGGATCCATGTTGGCCTGGATCTTGAACACGAACCCGGTGAAGCGCTCGTCTTCAGCGGGCACCTCGCGCACATCGGTCTCCCGCGATTGGGGCGGCGGCGCGTACTCGACAAAGCCATCGAGCATCTCGCGCACACCAAAGTTACCCATCGCTGTACCAAAGTACACCGGCGTCAGCTCCCCACGGCGGTACGCCTCAAGGTCGAACGTATGGGAAGCACCGCGCACCAGCTCTACCTCCATGCGCAGTTCTTCAGCCACATCTTCCCCGAGCACGGCGTCGACCTCGGGGCTGTCCAATCCCTCGATGCGCTTGTCATCGGGGATTCGGTTGCCCTGCCCCTGGGTGTAGAGGTGAATGACATCATTGTAGAGGTGATAGACGCCCTTGAACTGGCGCCCCATCCCGATCGGCCAGGTCATGGGCGCGCACTGGATGTTCAGCACGGTCTCGACCTCATCCATCACCTCGATGGGATCACGGATATCGCGGTCCATCTTGTTGACGAAGGTCAGGATCGGGGTGGTACGCAGGCGGCAGACCTCCATCAGCTTGATGGTGCGATCCTCGACCCCCTTGGCGCCATCGATGACCATCAGGGCAGAGTCCACCGCGGTCAGGGTGCGATAGGTATCTTCAGAGAAGTCTTCGTGCCCGGGAGTGTCGAGCAGGTTGACCATGCGTCCGCCATAGGGGAACTGCATGACCGAGGTCGTCACCGAGATCCCCCGCTCCTGCTCCATTTTCATCCAGTCCGAGGTGGCATGACGATCATCACGCTTGCTCTTCACCGACCCCGCCATCTGGATGGCATTTCCGAACAGCAGCATTTTTTCGGTGATGGTGGTCTTACCCGCATCCGGGTGACTGATGATGGCAAAGGTACGCCGAAGCCCGGTTTCCTGAGCCTGCTTGGGGTTGGACATGAAGACTTACGCCTGCTTGCTCGTCGAGTGGGGACACGGGCACTTAGGCGCCGTGTGCAAAGTCGCCATGATACCGCGACGAGGCCCCTGCCTGCATCCACCCAGACGGGACATCCGCTGCCGCCCCTCCCCAGCCTGAGCCTGAGCCTGAATGGATATCCGGGAAACCTCCACGGGCCAGTCCAGTTTCCCTTGAGTTGGCCGAAAACGCCCAGGAGCTAGGCGCAGGCACTTTTCAGACGAGCCCTAGGCCAGACTCTCCTCTATATGCTCCGCCAGATAGTCAATAAACACGCGCACCTTGGGTGGCAGCCCACTACGACTGGGAAACACCGCGTGAAATTCCAGCGTCGGGCCACGCCAGGACGGCAGTACGGCCTCCAGAGCCCCTTCCGCGAGGTGGGGCCTGGCCATCAGCGAGGTCCCAAAATAGATCCCATGCCCCCCAAGAGCAGTGTTCAGCGCCGACAGCGGTTCGTTGGAGACCAGCGCAGGCCTTAGCTGCACACGCAGGGCTTCATGCTCCGGCTGCCAGAGCTGCCACACCACCCGCTCTCTCTCGGGGTTGGGCGATTGGGCAAGCGTTACGTGGTTGACCAGTTCGTCCGGGTGACTAGGCCGTCCATGACGGTCCAGGTACCTGGGGCTTGCGTACAGCCGCATCACCGCTTCGCCCAGTTTACGAAAGCGATAGCCCCCCTGCTCCACCGGCCCCACATGAAGCGCGATATCCATTCCCTCGGCAAGCAGGTCCACCGAGGTATCGTTCAGGGTCAGTTGCAGGCGGATATCTGGATACTGCTGCAGAAAACCTCCCAACAACGGCGCCAGGTACTGAGAACCAAAGGTGTAGAGCGACGCCACCTTCAGCACTCCACTCGGGGTCGACTGCAGCTGGCCCACGGCCAGTTGTGCATCTTCGACTTCCCGCCGCATGGCCACACAGTGTTGATAGAACACCGCGCCGGCCTCGGTCAGGTGCATACGCCGGGTGGTGCGCTCCAGCAGCCGTATCCCCAAGTTGCGTTCCAGCTCCCTCAACTTGCGACTCAAGGTGCTGGAGGGTATTCCCAGCCGCTCAGAGGCTTGCCCGAAGCTTCCTAGATCCACGATGCAGGCGAACCACAGCATGCTGTTGGCATTCGGGTAGGTCATGACGCTCGCTTCCTTGTTCCATGGACACCCACGATTAGAGCCGATCCTGGCTATCGTCACCTTGCTCAGCGCCAGCATAACCGTCGCTCAGCTGACGCCTTGTCTCGTGCGGGGCTCTCTTAAGGGCTCTCTTGAGGGCCATCTCAGACACGACTCCAGCCACTATCCCATCGACGCAATTATTTTCTCCAATATCCGCGTTTTTCTCGTGGTCGGGGCTTCCTACAGTGGAGTCAGCCGTGATGCCAAGAGAGGAAACAATAATGCCAACCGCAGAGACTCGCCTCACACTGACCGTACGCCGGATTCGCCAGCTGACTCCCACCATCAAAGCCTTCGAGCTGGTATCCCCTGACGGCCAGGCGCTGCCAGCCTTCACTCCCGGCGCACACCTGAAAGTAGAGGTCCAGCTAGCTGACGGCAGTCGGGATGAGCGTGCCTACTCCCTGGTCAATAGCCAGGACCCCACCTCTCACTACGAGATTGCCGTGCAGCTGGAGCCGGAAAGCCGCGGTGGTTCCGCCTACATGCATGGTTTGAAGGAAGGTGTCACTGTTGGCGCATCCTGTCCACGCAACGACTTCCCTCTGGCACAGGATGGCACGCACCACGTCCTGATCGCCGGCGGCATCGGTATCACCCCCATACTCTCGATGGCCGCACAGTTGCAGGCACAGGGCGCTTCTTATGAGATGCATGTCGGCGCTCGAGCGCCGGGGCTTATGGCCTATCGAGCACATATCGAAAGCCTGTGCGGTCAGCATGCTCACCTGTGCTTCGACGGTGGAGACCCGAGCAAAGGCCTGCAGCTCGCTACCCTGATGGGTCCCCCAGCCCCCGGCAAGCACGTCTATGTCTGTGGCCCTCGCGGGCTGATCGACGCCGTCATTGCAACGGCCAAGGCCAACGGTTGGGAAGCGGAACAGGTGCATTTTGAACTGTTTGCGAGTACCGCACAGCAGACAGGTGACACCGGCTTCCAGGTTGAACTGACCGAATCCGGCATGACCCTCGAGGTGCCGCCGGACAAGACCATTCTGGAAGTGATGATCGCCGCCGGCCTGGACCCCTTGTACGACTGCAATCGCGGTGAGTGCGGGGTCTGCGCGGTGGATGTCATCGACGGCACCCCAGAGCACCGCGACTACTGCCTGAGCGAAGAAGACCACGAGTCAAATAGTTCCATGTGCATCTGCGTATCGCGATCCACGACCCCCAGTCTGTCACTCAAAGCGTAGCCCCCTTGATCCATTGATAGCCCCATCGAGTAGATACCACCGAAACACACGACCGAACAACAGGACCGAATAACAAGAGAGGAGAAACACCATGGCTCAATTCATTCGCAATGCCTGGTACGTCGCCGCCTGGAGCGAAGAAGTGCAGCGCAAGCTACTGCCACGCACCATTCTCAATGAACCCGTGGTCATGTATCGCCGCGAGAACGGCGAACCCGCCGCCCTTCTCGACAGCTGCCCTCACAAGCTGGCGCCACTATCGTTGGGCGAGTTGAAAGGCGACGAGGTCGAATGTGGTTACCACGGCATGATGTTCGACTGCACAGGCAAGTGTTCGCGCATCCCTGGACAGCCCAATATTCCGCCCAGCGCCAAGGTGCGAGCCTTCCCGGTCGTGGAACGCTACAACGCCGTATGGATCTGGATGGGTGAACCCGAGCTTGCCGACCCCTCGCAGATTGTGGAGGTGCCCCACTACGGTGAAGACGGCTGGGGACTGGTGGATGGCCAGTATCTGCACTTCAAGTCGAACTATCTGAACATCACCGACAACCTGGTGGATCCAGCCCATACGACCTATGTGCACAAGCGTACCATTGGTGGTGCCAGCGCCAGCGACGTCAGCGTCAAGGTAGAGCAGGGCGACAGCCACGTACTGGCCTACCGCTGGATCAAGGATGAGCCGCCGGTCCCGCTGTTCGAAAAGATGGGTAACTTCAAGGGGAATACCGACCGCTGGCAGTACTATTACCTGCACATGCCGTCGGTGTCCTACGTCGATTTCGGCGGCATCGATACCGGCGTCGAACCTACCGAGGACAACAAGGACAAGGGACTACGCTCCTACAGTTTCAATTTCCTGACGCCTGAAACCGACTCGACCACCCACTACTTCTGGCTGCACGTGCGCAACTATCACCCCACCAACGACGACGTCGATCGCGACGTGGAGCACTTGATGACCCTGACCTTCAACGAGGACCTCGACATTCTTGAGGAAATTCAGAAGGAACAGGATCGTACCGGCATTCGTGAGCGGGTCCGTCTAGGTATCGACAACGCCCCTGCCAGAATCCGCAAGATGGTCGAGCGCCGGGTCGCGGCAGAACAACCCACCGACTCTGCCTGATCCTTCATCGCTGCCATGGCGCCCGCTCACGGGCGCGTGCACCCACCCACCAGCGCCACCCGGGAGCCTCGTCTGCCGGGTGGCGCCGGCCGTTAGCGCCTACACGCAAGTCTCCTTCGGAAGCCTCCCTTGGACGCCACCGACTAACGGTACTGTCATCGCCACGGGCACCAGACACCGTAGTGACATATCTCTGCGATCAGTTTGTCACGCGCCGGCACGACACTATTTCCCGTCGTCAGCGCTCGGTTTGACCCACTCCACGCTATCCAGGCCACGCTATCCACGCCTGGCTGCGCGCCCAATCAGTGGGTAGCACAGAGGGGACAAAACAGAAGGGCTCTGAGCAGCAACGCTTAAGACGGGTTGCCGCCTCAGGTCGCCACCCTGATACGCAACCGATTGCCCACGCCAGGCACCTGATCTGGGAAGTCGACAACGTCTCTTGATAGTCCCTATCGGTAGTTCTTCGATAGCCCCTATCAATAGCCCCTGTCGAAAGCCCCCTGTCGATAGCCCCTGTCGATAGCCCCTGTCGATAGCCCCTGTCGCGACCTCTGCCCGCTGACGACAGCATCCCCCGGACCGTATGACAAGGAGAGCCCCATGTTTACCACACGACGCCAGTTTCTCGGCCTAGGCCTTAAGGCCGGCGCGGGACTAGGATTGATGACCGCGGCACCAGGCATTGTGCTAGCCGAGGCACGCCGCCCCCTGCTGACCTCAGGGGTGATGACCGGCGATGTTACCCAGGACCGCGCCATTCTCTGGTCCCGTGTAGACCGTCCCGCCCAGATGCTGGTGGAGATCGCGGACAACCCGACATTCGCCAACGCCCGCACGTTACAGGGTCCTACCGCCCTGCCCACCAGTGGCCTGACCACGAAGCTGGATATCACCGGGCTGGGCGACATGGAAGAAGTGCATTACCGCGTGCGCTACGCAGCGCTCGGCGATGCCCGAGCCCTGAGCGAGCCCACGGTGGGCCGATTGGTCATGCCAGGCCAGCGCGCACGCTCGGTGCGCTTCGTGTGGTCCGGGGATACCGTCGGTCAGGGCTGGGGCATCGATGAGTCACGGGGCGGCATGCGCATCTACGACACCATGCTCAAGCAGTCTCCGGACTTCTTCCTGCACTCCGGGGACACTATCTACGCCGACGGCCCGCTCGAGGAAACGGTCAATCTGGAAGACGGTAGCGTCTGGCGCAATCGCATGACCGAAGCCAAGAGCAAGGTTGCCGAGACCCTGGAAGAGTACCGCGGCCAGTATGTTTACAACCTGCTGGATGACAACCTCAAGCGCTTCAATGCCCAGGTGCCGATGTTTGCCCAATGGGATGATCACGAGACGGTCAACAACTGGTACCCCGGGGAAATCCTTGATGATCCCCGCTACAGCGAAAAGAACGTCTCCCTGCTGGCGGCACGAGCGCGTCGCGCCTTCCTGGAACACATGCCGATTCGTCAGCGGCCAGAAGCCCCGGAGATGATCCGCCGGCGTTTCCACTATGGGCCAGAGCTCGAGATGTTCATGCTCGACATGCGCACCCATCGCGCCGCCAATAGCACCAATCAACAGGCCGCCACGGACCCGGCATCGGCCTTGATGGGGCAGCGCCAGGTGGATGAGCTGATCGAGGCATTGAAGGCGTCCACGGCCACCTGGAAGATCATTGCCTCCGACATGCCAGTCGGCCTGGTGGTCGGTGATGGCGACAACTTTGAAGCGGTCGCCAACGCAGATAACGGGTTGCCGTCCGGCCGTGAGCATGAGATCGCGCGTTTGCTCAAGGCCATCGCCGACCACCGCATTACCAATGTGGTCTGGCTGACCGCCGACGTGCACTATACCGCCGCTCACCATTACGCACCGGAGCGCGCCAGCTTCAAGCACTTCACCCCGTTCTGGGAGTTTGTCAGCGGACCGCTTCACGCAGGCACCTTTGGCCCCAACGCACTGGACGGCACCTTCGGACCGCAAGTGGTGTTCCAGAAGGCCCCCGCCGATGGTCGCGTCAACCTGCCGCCAAGCGAGGGGTACCAGTTCTTCGGCCAGGTCGACCTGGACGGTGACAGCCTGGCCCTGACCGTTACCCTCAAGGACGTGGAAGGCGCCACCCTGCATCAGCAAGTCCTGACACCTGAGACGGCATAAGCCGCTGGATCAACCCACCTTTCAGGCGCGCAGAGCAGGCGCCTGATGAGACTGCGGGCAGGTGATGCTGGAATCGATTACCTGCCCGCTTGCTGGACGTGCACCTGCCGTCTGTTTGTCCCAGCACGCCCCTAACCCAGGACGTCCCTTTCCCAGAACGAGCCTATCGGATGCCGACGATCGCTGACCTGTCGGGCATCAAGCATCAAGGTTCCTGTGGCTGATCTGGCGATGGCTGCCCTGGCGATCTGTGGCGGCGGGCATAAAGCCACTCTCTGAGGTGCTCAAGGTAGCTGAGCAGCACTGGAATCACCGCCAGTACCAGCAAGGTCGACACCCCAAGGCCAAAGGCGATCGTGACCGCCATGGGAATCAGGAACTGGGCCTGAAGCGATGTCTCAAACAGCAGTGGCGTCAAGCCGCCGATGGTCGTCAGTGAGGTCAGGAAGACCGCGCGAACCCGCTGCACCACCGCCTCGTTCAACGCCGCGTCGATGCCAAGCCCTTTTTCTCGCTGAATGCGATAGAACGCGACCAGAATGATGGCATTGTTGACGACAATGCCGGACAGTCCAAACAGGCCGAAGATCGACAGGATCGTCAGGTCGAGCCCCATGAACCAGTGACCCAGCAGCGCACCGGTCAGCGCCAGCGGAATCGTTGCCATCACGATCAAGGGCAGGCTCCAGGAGGCGAACACCCAGGTCAGCACCACGTACATGAGGCCAAGACCGATGATCAGCCCGGTCTGCATGTCCGCAAAGGTCTCCCGCTGGTCCGCGGCCAAGCCCTCGTAGCTGTAGCGCAGGTGGTAGCGTTCAGACAGCGCCGGGAGCACCGACGCCTCAAGCGCCGCAATCACTTCCTCGGTGTTGGTGACTTCGCTGTCGAGATCGGCCCCTACCTCAATAGCCAACTGACCATCCGCATGCCTCAGCGCCTCGAAACCCTGCCGGTGCTTCAGCGTCATGACCTGGTCAAGGGGCACCAGACGTCCATCATCAACCCGAATCATCAGCCGCGGTAGCGTTGCCAGGTGATCACGCTGCTGCTGCGGCAACAGCACCCTGACTTCGATTTCATCGGCACCGTCCTGATAGGTCTGAACCAGCACCCCGTCGAAGGCAGCCCGCAGCTGATCCCCCAGCTCCCGTGTCGAAAGGCCCAGGGCCTGGCCATAGTCGTTGACGGAGTAGATCAGCTGCTCGCGCCCCCAGGGCATGTCATCCTCGGGCTCCAGCACGCCGGGTATCTGTTCCAGGCTCAGCGCCAGCGACTCGGCCGCGCGCTTGAGCTCCTCGGCAGATTCACCGGTCAGGCGAACGTTGACGTCCTTGCCGGGCGGACCACTGGTCTGCTCGACGATGGTCAGGGTATCCAGCCCAGGACGTTCTGTTAGCCGTTCACGCCAGGCACGAATGAAGGCCAGGTTGCGCACATCTCGCTGATCCGATGGCACCAGCTCCACCAAAATGCTGCCGACGTTATCCCCCGTACGACCGCTACCGTCCACCGCAAGGGTGCTGCCAATACGCACTACGGCGTGTTTGACCAGTTCCCCGCCGAGCGCTTGCTCGGTGTCGTCGAGGCCATCTACCATGTCCTCCAGATATTCCTCCACCTGATCCCTGGCGGTACCCGTCACAAAGCTGAGGTTGGCATACAGCACACTGGGTTCCGGGGCGGGAAAGAAGTTGAAGGCGAGGCGTCCCCCTGCCAGCAGACCAATGGTGAGTATCACCAGGGCGATGGCGGCAGAGAGGGTCACGGCCCGATGGCGCAGCGTCGTCTGGGAGAAGCGCCGAAACGGCCCCTCTCGAAAACGGTCGAAGCCACGATCGAACCGAGCTCTAAGGCGGTTAAGCCACCCCCCGCCAGCCTTCTCGGCAGTCACGCCAAAGGCATTTCGAAGATGGGCCGGGAGCACCACGAAACACTCCAGCAGCGAGGCCACCAGAACGCAGATCATGACCACCGGGATATCGCGCAGGATATTGCCGATGATGCCCCCCACCATCAGCAGTGGCATGAAGGCTGCGACGGTGGTCAGGGATGAGGCGACCACCGGCCATAACATGCGGTTAGCGGCCCCCGATGAGGCCAGCCGCGCGGGTTCACCGGCCCGGAAGTGGGCATCAGCGTCCTCACCGACGACGATGGCATCATCCACGATCACCCCCAGCGCCATGATCAACGCAAACAGTGACATCATGTTGACGGATCCACCGATCAGCCAGAACACGGCCATGGCGCCAAGAAACGCCGTCGGAATGCCAATGGCGACCCACAGGGCCACCCTGGCGGGAAGAAATAGATAGAGCAGGCCCAGGACCAGGACCAGGCCGCCCAGACCATTGTTGATCAACAGCCCAATACGTTCGGAGAGGAACTGCCAGCTCTCATCGTAGACATCCAGCTTGATGCTCTGGGGCAGATTGGGCCGAGTGGTGTCCAGCCATTGCTGCAGCGTGGTGGCGGCCTCCAGCGAGTTGCCGCTCTCGGAGCGCTGCAGCACCAGCTCGATCGCAGGTCGCCCTGCATACTGCATGGCCATCTGCCGGGGACGATCTTCCTGACGGATAAAGGCGATATCTCCCAGTGCCAGGCGCACGCGTTGTCCGCCACGCACCGCGATATCGGCAAACTCCTGGGCATCACGGCGCTGCTGCACCGCACGTAATTCCCGCTCGCCGTCCTGGCTGCCGAGAAGTCCCGCCGGCAGGTCAACGGACATACCATCGAGACGCTGGGCCACCTCCGGCAGCGTCAAGTCAAGCTGCCCCAGACGCTCCACAGGCACCTGCACACTGATCTGCTGCTCAGGCATGCCATCGAGGACCACCCGATCGATACCCGCCGCCAGCAGCTCGTCCTCGAAGCGCCTTGCCAGGCTCCGCAGCGCCTGCGCATCCACGTCACCAGACACCAGCAGGCGGGCGACCGGTTCATACTCCTTGGCCCGGGCCACCCGGGGCTCTTCTGCAGCACTCGGCAAGTTATCGAAGCCGTCAACCTGCTCGCGTACATCGTCCAGCGCCAGCACCGGGTCGGTCCCCTCGTAGAACTCCAGAGTTATGCTCGACACCCCCTGGGCGGAGGTCGACGTCATTCGCTTGAGTCCATCAAGGTTGCGCAGCCGCTGCTCTAGCGGGATCGTGATGCCCTGCTCGACGTCCTCGGCCGAGGCACCGGTGTAGACCGTCTGTACCGACACGATGTCCAGGGCAAAGTCCGGAAAGAACTGGATGTTCATCCGGCTCAGCCCAAGCACCCCACCCATCAGCATGACCACCATCACCAGGTTGGCGGCGACCCGATGACGTGTGAAGAAACCGATGACACCCGAGGACCGTGGGTCGTTGCTCACGGCGCGTCCTCCTCGATGGATGCGCTGCCGGCAACCGTGGCCGTGTCGGTGGTACTCTGCTCCTGTGACGGAGTCTGGGTCTGAGATGAACGCTGGGCTGGCGGCTGGGAGGTTGATTCGGACTCACGGGAAGACAGATCCGTCACCCGCAGCCCTTCGATGGCATTGGGCAGGTGAGTCGTGGCCAAGCGTTGCCCATCGGCCAGGCCCTCACCGCTGATGATCATCCAGGAGCCACCGCCTGGCCCCGGCGCTTCGCCGTGCCGGGTCACGCTGATGGGGACCAGGCGGCCTTGCTCGATCACATAGATTCGGTCCGCCCCATACACGGCGCTGAACGGGATCAAGGCGCTGTCAGCAACCGCCGGACGCTCGACGAACAGCGACACCAATGCCCCAGGACGCAGACGTGGCGTCGACGGCAGCGCCTCGAAGATGGCTTCCGTACCGGCAGGATCTCCCTGACCGGACAAGGCCCGTAGCCGATAGCGTCCCCCTTCGTCGTCAAAGGCGTAGACGTCGACGCCCTGGTCGAGACCTGTCATCAACTCCGCCTGCACACCACGAGGCACCCTCGCCCGCACCTCGAGGCCAGCAAGAGGTATCAATTCGAGCAACGGGTCTCCATCGCGGACACGGTCCCCAGGGGCAATCTGGACCTGACTGACTATCCCCGCAAAGGGTGCCTGGACCCTGGCCCGCCTGGCGTCTCGACGCGCCTCTGACAAGGCAGCCTGTGCCTGGCGTCGCTGTGCTTCCAGGCTGGCCAGCCTGGCCGGATGACCGTCAAGCTCGCCTTGACGACTCACCAGAGTGACCTGAGCGCGGGCAATGTCATTTTCATCGGCGTCCAGCTCAGCACGGGAGGCCAGGTTTCGGTTGACCAGGGATCGCATGCGTTCAAGCTGGCTTCTGGCATTGTTCAGCAGCTCCTGCTCCCGAGCCAGCGCCTTGCCGTCGCTGTCGAAGCGAACCTGCTCGGCCTCCACCTCCGCGTCCAGTCGCGCCACCTCAGACTCCGCCCGCGCCACCACCGGGTCGACATCCTCGTCAGCCAGCGCCACCAGCAGGTCACCCTCGGCCACGTGTTCGCCCTCGCGCACAGGGCGCTCGGCGATATGCCCATCCAGGGAGGCCATCAGCTCGACCCGGTCGGGCGCGACCACTTCCCCATACAGCGCCAGTCTGGGCGTGTGGCGCCCCAGAGAGAGCGTCATTGCCGATACTGGCCATTCCCGCTCTGCAACCGTCACCGGTGGCGGCGTCGGCCGGGTCGCCTTGAGCAGCAGAAATCCTCCGACCCCGAGCCCTAGAATCAACAGCGGTAACAGTCGCTTCAACATGTACATCCAGTCCCTTGTTCTTGCATCAACGGCCGCTGGCTTGGCCAAGCGTGAGTGCCGTCGATGTCCGCACCAGCGCAATGTCTGCGCTACCGATATTCCCGCAAGCGCTGTCATTGCGTTGCCGACACTGCGCTACCAGTGTTGTTCCGCCTGCCCAGGTCAGCGACGCGGCCTCAGCGCTGCCGCCACATCAGCTTGCCACTGTTGCTCAGCTGGGGTGACAACGCAATCGCCAGGCTCCAAAGCTCTTGATCTGGGCAAGCAAGCTCGAGACATACGACGGTCCATTGCGCGATGCGGTATCATGCCGCCACTTAATGAGGGAGACATCATGCAAGCCGCACTTCCGCTACCCCTATCGACGCCAAACCGTAATCTGGTTCGCCTCACCTTCGTGCGGGGAATCACCTGGACCGGCTTCCTGGTGGCCATCATCGTGGGTATCGAGCTGCTGGACTTCGCCCTGGATGTCCCTGCCGTCATCGCCGTGATTGTGGCCATGGGCGTCATCAACATCGCCACCTGGTGGCGACTCGGCCGCCCCCGGGATGTCAGCCACCACGAGTATCTACTCCACCTGCTGCTGGACGTCGCCGGCCTGACGCTGTTGTTCTATTTCACTGGTGGGGCCACCAATCCCTTTATCACCTACTATCTGGTACCGGTAACCATCGCCGCCGCCACCTTGCCCTGGCGTCATGCCTGGATTCTGGCCATCACGGCCATGGCCTGCTACAGCGCGCTGATGGTGGTCTATCACCCCGTACCGCAGCTGGGCTCTCACTATGCCTCGAGCGTGAACCTGCATGTGCTCGGCATGTGGCTCAATTTCTTCCTGTCTGCCGGTCTGGTCACCTTCTTCATCTACAAGATGGCCCACGCACTGCGCCATCGGGAGCAGGCCCTGGCCCGAACTCGGGAGGCCGCGCTGCGCTCCGAACAGGTGCTGGCCGTGGCAACACAGGCCGCCGGCACCGCCCATGAGCTGGGTACCCCACTGTCGACCATGGCGGTCGTGCTGTCCGAATTGAAGAGTGAACATGCCGACCATCCACGCCTGGTGGAGGATATTGACCTGCTGCGCCAGCAGGTCGATACCTGCAAGGCCCGCCTGCGCCATCTCGTCGACAGCGCCGACCTGCAACGCAAGGATGAGCCCAAACGACTCGATGCCAGGACCTGGCTTGAAGGGGTGATCGATCGCTGGCGTGTCCTGCGACCGGATGTCACCCATGAAGTCAGTGTCTTGCGACGCCGGGGACAACCGATGATTGCCGTCGATACCACCCTGGACCAGGCGCTGACCAACCTGCTGAACAATGCGGCCGATGCACGACCGGACGACATCGCGATCCAGCTCGACTGGACGGCGGACCAGGTCGTCATCGACATTCGCGACCACGGTCCGGGCATTCCCATGTCGATTGCCGATCAGCTGGGCGACACCTTCGTCTCTACCAAGAGCAAGGGACTTGGTATTGGACTGTTTCTTACCCATGCCACCATCAATCGCTTCGGCGGTGGCGTCAGTCTGTATAATCACCCCGAAGGCGGCACCTTGACCGAGGTGTCACTGCCCCGCGTCAGCTGAGTCTCCCCGATAGAGGACATCATGCAAGACACCGCACACAGGCTACTGATCATTGATGATGATGACGTCTTCTGCCACGTCCTTGAACGCGCCATGCAGCGCCGAGGACATGACGTCAAGGTGGCGCTGGACGCCACCCAGGCGCTGGAACTGGCCCGCAGTCACCAGCCCGATGTCGCCACCCTGGACCTGAAACTCGACCAGGAGTCCGGGCTGAAACTGCTGCCCGAACTGCTGGAAGTCGTTCCCCAGTGTCGCGTCGTGGTACTGACCGGCTACTCCAGCATCGCGACGGCGGTGGAGGCGATCAAGCTGGGTGCCGTCAACTACCTGTGCAAGCCGGTAGACGCCGACGAGGTGCTGGCCGCGCTAGAGCAGCGTGAAGGCAACCCCGAGACGGAAGTGGCGGACAACCCTCCCTCGATCAACCGGCTTACCTGGGAGCATATTCAAAAGGTTCTGCAGGAGCACGATGGCAATATCTCAGCCACCGCCAGAGCGCTAGGCATGCACCGCAGAACCCTGCAACGCAAGCTGCAGAAGCGCCCGGTCAGGCGCTGACGCGCTGGTGCGATGTGTCAGACGCCGGTCGACTGGTCGGCGTCTGACCCATGTGACGTCTCCGCGATGACTACTGTGCTGTCCAGCCCAGGTCGATATTCCAACTGGCACCGGTAACCGCGCCAGCCGCATCCGAGGCCAGGTACGCCACCAGAGAAGCGACCTCGCTGGGCTCTATCAACCGCTTCACCGCAGCGTTCTTGAGCATGATTTGCTCAATGACCTGCTGCTCCTCCATGCCATGCAGCTTGGCCTGATCGCTGATCTGGTTATCCACCAACGGTGTCTTCACATAGGCAGGACACAGCGCATTGGCCGTAATCCCCTGCGCGCCCCCTTCCAATGCAGCGGTCTTGGTCAACCCGATCATGCCGTGCTTGGCGCTGATATAGGCCGACTTGCCGGGCGACGCCACCTGAGCGTGCACCGAGGCAATGTTGATGATCCGCCCCCAGCCATTGTCACGCATCGACGGCCACACGGCCTGGGTCAGCAGGAAGGGGGCGGTGAGCATGAGATCGATGATCCGGCGCCACTGCTCCTGGGGAAAATCGACAATCGGTGCGACATGCTGAATGCCCGCATTGTTGACCAGAATATCCACGCGACCGAAACGTGCCAGCGCCTCATCCACTGCGCCGCGACACGCCTCGCCCTGGGTCAGGTCAGCCTGATAGAAGGCGGCGCCCTCGGCCTCTGCAGTCTGGCGCCCTTCCGGGTTGAAGTCGACGGCCAGCACCTCATGTCCCTGGGCTCGTAGCTCGGCCACGACCGCGGCTCCGATGCCACTGCTGGTGCCGGTCACCAGCGCGACCCTGGTCGGGGAATTGGCACTCATCTCTCTCTCCTTGCGCGAGGCGTCTGCAGGTTATCGCCCGTACGGTTCGCCACTAACGGCGCCGTACATTAGGGCACCAGCATAGATAGTGCTGCAGTGCAGCGCCAGCCATCCCATAGTCGAAACAAGGGATCGTTCAGCCTGGGGAAGCTTCCGTCATGACGCGGTCCATCAGCCGCTGAGCCAGGCGACAGGCCTCGCCCATATCATCGACATCGTCCAGATCCGACAGCAACTCACATCGCCACAGCCAGCTGTCGCCTAGCGCCTCCCGATAAAATGCGAACTCACCACGTGGCAGGGTCACATACCATGGAGAACGGAAAGCCTCATCGGTGGGGACGTTGGCGGGACGGTCGCCCAGGCCTGGCGCTTCGGACGCCGACGGCTGCGACACATCTCTGACCAGCGCAAGGGACAGATGACATGGCGTCAGCCAGGCACCCAGCAGCCAGTCTGGATGACCGGGACAGCCCCCGAAACACAGCGCGTCGACCTTCAGCCCCCGGCGCGAGCCCGCGCACACGTCCAATGCCTGCTGGTGGGCAACGCGATAGGTGACCGCCAGGGCCTCGAGACGACGGTATTGATCGCGGGTCAGGGCGCTCATGATGTTTCCTCTACTGACGCGGCACGGGGTGCGAGATATCGGCGTGAGATCGTGGCGATGGTAGACTCTACACCATTGTCCCCTGCAAGGAGTGCCCCATGAACCTCGAGGAGCGCCTGGCCGTTACCATCGAGATCGCGAAAGCCGCAGGTCAGATGATCGCTGACGCCCGCGACAATGACGATCTACAGCACCATTACAAGGACGGACAGGAGCTGGTCACGGATACCGACGTCGCCGTCGACACCATGATCAGCCAGCGACTGGAGTCGGCTTTCCCCGGCGAAGAGCGCCTGAGCGAGGAACTCTCGCCCGATAAGGATGCCTTGGAGCAAGGTGGCGACCTGTGGGTGGTCGACCCCATTGATGGCACCGTCAATTTTGCCCACGGGCTGTGTCATGTGGCGGTGTCGATTGCCTACGTCAAGGATGGGGTCACCCAACTCGGCGTGGTGCATGCCCCGTTCCTGGGAGAGACCTACACCGCCGTTCGCGGCAAGGGTGCCTGGTGCAACGACCAGCCGATCAAGGCGAGCCAGGCGAAGAGCCTGGACGCCAGCCTGGTCGGTACCGGTTTTCCCTATCGGCGTGACAGCCGTCCCCCGCTGATGCGTCGACTCGGCGCGGTGCTTCATCGCTGCCGCGACATCCGCCGCAATGGCTCCGCCGCGCTGGACCTGTGTGACGTGGCTCGCGGTCGGCTGGATGCCTATTACGAAACCGTATCCCCCTGGGATTTCGCCGCCGGTTGGCTAATTGCCGCCGAGGCTGGCGCCACCACCGGACACCTCTACCCCTGTCCTGGTGGTCTGCCGGAGGACCTGTACGGTGAAAACCTGTTGGTCAGCGCACCGAGCATCCACGCCGAATTGGCCGATCTACTGCGCCGTGCCGACGCCGGCGAGCTGCGTGAGGACAGCGCCGACCAGGCGTGATAGCGATGGCCGATAGGGAGAGATATGTTCCACCTATTGGCCTTCGACAGCACAATCCGTCACAATGCGCGCCACTTTCTTCGTCGACCTGCTCGCTTCGTTGTGCTGTTCTCACCTACGACCAACCGATAGGGCTTAACCAACGCCTTTGAAGGTCGTCTTCGAAGCGTCTTCACGCGGGTCACAGACACCACTCGTCAATGCATTGCGTATGCAAGGAGATGTCATGTTTGTTGTTATTTTCGGTCGTCCTGGATGCCCCTTCTGCGTGCGCGCCAAGGAGCTTGCCAACACCCTGAGCGATGCCGGCAGCATCGAAGGCTACCGCTACGTAGATATCCATGAAGAAGGCATCACTAAAGCCGACATGGAAAAGACCATTGGCAAGCCTGTGACCACCGTGCCGCAGATTTTCGTGGACCAGACCCACGTCGGTGGTTTCACGGAATTCGATCAGTACGTCCGTGACAACGCCATGTTGCCTGCCTGACCACCACCGGGAGTCGGCTGGACACCTGGCCAGGCACCACCGTGAACGGCTACGCGGTAAAGACACCGCGGTAGGCGGTGATCGGGGAGCCTGATGTGCTGAACGACGCGAAGGACGCGTGGAAGACACCTGAAAGACACGTGAAAAAACACGTCGAGAAAGCTCTTGGTAAAAGCACGGCGAGGGATCCATCGGACCCCTCGCCGTTTTTTTATGCGCAGGCTTTTATGCTCAAGCGAGCAAAAACGACGTCATCCAAGATCCAAGCAGACAAACGTTCTCGCGTCGTTGAATGGTCCTGACGACGCCATGCCTATACTCATGGCTCAGGTATCGGGCAGGCAAGGAACGGCAATGACAGAGCAGCAGCGCCTCGTTCAGCAACTCAGGCTGGACTACATTCACCAGCATCCGGATGTCAGTGCCTTGCGCCTGTGGCCAGTGGATGCGCCGATCGAGAGCTTTACCTTGGTGACCTTGAGCCAGTCGCCATGGAATCTCGCGTCATTGCTGCCGATGCTGGAAGCCCATGACTACCGCCCGCTGCACCGCTATGCCCTGCCCGAGCGAGGCCTGCTGGCCTGCTTGCTAGGGGGGCTTGGCGATGGCCCGCGTATCATCATCGTGGAGCTGCAGACCACCCGCCTCTCGCGAGCGCCTCGGGACGCGCTGCTATCGCTGGTCAAGCAGGGCCACCCTTCGGCCCTGCCCCTTCCCGGTGCTTGCCGTCCCTGGCCGATGCCTGACTGGTCGCTGTATGAACGCCTGCATGCAGCCCACCCGCTGGCTGCCTGGCTGTCAGTGATGGGCCCCAGGGTCCATCACGTGGCGCTAGACTGCCACCACTTGGGACGACCCCTGTCACAGCTGGATAATGCGGTGCGCCAGCAAGGACTTGCCCTCGGCGACGACGATGACCTCCCGTTGCCGATGTCGGCCATGGTCGAGCATCGCTTCTACCCTACCTGTTCACGCCGACTGGCCTTCGCCCATGGTGATGAACATCGGGTGCAGTTGGGTGGACTGCTGCTGCTGGAAAAACAGGCCAGTGCCGGCCAGGAGCGCACCGCCGACGTGATGCTGCCACCCCACAGTCGCTGCGAAATCCTCTAGCGCACATAGCGTCAACACCTGCGTGCATATCCAAGACGACATGCACTCGACCTGGCGCACCGGCTGTCAGCTCGGGGTCGACTCAGCCTCAAGATCCAGTTCCAGCTGCTGCGGTTCGTAGCGTGGATCGACCTCGGCGAAATGCGGTGTCTCCATGACCGGCTGAGCCACGAAGGGCTCCTGCTCCACGTGGCGATCTCGTTCATCATGCAGTCGCACCATCACAAACATGGCCAGCGAAAACGCCGCCATGCCCAGGAACAGCCACAGGCCATCAGGGCCTGCCGCCTGCATCACCAGCGACGCACTGAAGGGGCCGATGACCGAGCCGATGCCGTACCACATCATTAGCTTGGCGTTGGCGGCTACCACTTCTTCCGGCTCCAGCCAGTCGTTGGTGTGGGCAAGGCTTAATGAATACAGCGTATGCAACATGGCGGTATGACCACAGGCGATCGCCAGCAACCACCAGAAACTGCCGCCCGCCACTACCGAAATCAGCGCCCCGGTGACGGTCATGACGATGGCCATCCACAGGATGACGCGCCGCCTGTCCAGCCGATCCGATACGCGACCGAGGCCCCACTGGGCCACCAGCGCCACCAATGTGGTCACCGCCATGAATTTCGCGGTCTGGGCCGTTGTCAGACCGATTTCCTGTCCATAGTAGGGGGTCATGGCAAAGAAGGCCTGGACCATGAGACCGCCAGTGAAGGCGCCGACCAGCCCGACCGGAGCACGACGATAGAGCGTCTTCAGCTTGATCTTGCGAGGGGTAATATCGCCATGGCGGCTGGGCCCGTGGATACGATGAATCGATAGCGGCACCAGGGACAGGGCAAACAGCATACCGACTACCGAGAACAATACTGGCCCGGCCGGGTCGGCGATGTTCAGCATCCATTGCCCACCCGCCAGTGAGGTCGTCGAGATCACCATGTACCAGCCGAGTACCTTGCCCCGATTGTCATTGCTGGACTCACCCGATACCCATGACTCCATCACCATCAGCAGGCCCGCGGTGGCACCACCGCCAATCAGCCGCCACACCAGCCAAGCCCAGGGATTTACCCATAAACCATGGAGCATGGCCGTGACTGCCAGGGAGGCGGCGCAGGCCGCAAACACGCGAATATGGCCGACGCTGCGGATGCGCTTCTCGAGCCAATAGCTTCCCGCCACGAACCCCAGCGAAAAGCTCGACATCAATAGGCCTGCCATCTGCGAAGGAAACCCTTCCAGTGACATCCTGACCCCCAGCAAGGTCATGATCAGGCCGTGACCTAGCAGAAAGCACATCTCACACAGAAAAAGCACAGGTAGCGTGGCGGGCAGCGCGCGCAAGGGGAACCTCCGTGGGTATGGGACGTGGACGATCGACCTGCCTGTCGTCCACTCTGCGTGGGTGGGCTACAGGGACAGGACAGGGACGATACGGGGGCAACGGCGCCGCATTGTACCGATCCGTTGAGAGGAGACCATCCCTCGCAGGAGGTTCATCCACAAAATCTGTGGATAAGGCTGTGCATCAAGGCGTTTGAATGGCCCAGGGGCCCGGCCACAGGGGGGGCATGCTCAAGATGGTCACAAAATCGACAACCCCTTGAAGCACTTCAACGAAAGCGGCCCGGCAAGAGCCGGGCCGCGATAACGCGTGTTCAAGCTGACACGTCAATCAGTCAAATACCATCTCCGGTACGTGCTCTGGAACGATCAGCTTGCCGGCGGTCTTCTCCTTGATCTCCTCGACGCTCACACCAGGCGCGCGCTCCTTGAGGATAAAGGCGCCGTCATCAATCTCGAGGTAGGCAAGATCGGTCAGCACCCTTTTGATGCAACCCGCACCGGTCAGGGGCAAGGTGCACGACTCCAGCAATTTCGACGATCCATCCTTGGAGGCGTGGGTCATGGTGCAGATGATGTTCTCTGCCCCGGCCACCAGGTCCATGGCCCCGCCCATGCCCTTGATCAACTTGCCGGGCACCATCCACGAGGCAATGTTTCCGTTCTGGTCTACCTCAAAGGCGCCCAGTACGGTCAGGTCAACGTGACCGCCGCGAATCATGGCGAAGGATTCTGCAGACGAGAAAATGGCCGCACCAGGGCGCGCCGTCACGGTCTGCTTACCCGCATTGATCATGTCCGGATCGACCTCTTCTTCGGTCGGGAAGCGGCCCATGCCGAGCAGCCCGTTCTCGGACTGCAGCATGACGTCCATGCCTTCCGGCACATAGTTGGCGACCAGGGTGGGAATACCGATGCCCAGGTTCACGTAGAAACCGTCTTCGAGTTCACGGGCGACACGCTGTGCCATCTGTTCACGAGTAAGTGCCATCTTGATGCCTCTTGTCTATGTCATGGAGCTGGTTGCCCGTTGGCGCTTACCTCGGCAAGCACCCTCAACGGGTCTGAATCTACTGGCCTGTCAGCCCTGATGCACCGTGCGCTTCTCGATGCGCTTCTCGAAGGTGCCCTGGATCAGGCGGTCCACATAGATACCCGGCGTATGAATTTCGGCCGGATCCAGCTCGCCAGGCTCGACGATCTCTTCCACTTCGACCACGGTGATCTTGCCTGCGGTGGCCGCCATCGGGTTGAAGTTCTGGGCAGTCTTGCGATACACGACATTGCCGTAGCGATCCGCCTTCCAGCCCTTGACGATGGCAAAGTCGCCGACAATCGCTTCCTCAAGAATGTAGTGACGTCCATTGAACTCGCGGACTTCCTTGCCCTCGCCGATAGGTGTCCCGTACCCAGTGGCGGTATAGAACGCGGGAATCCCGGCGCCACCAGCGCGCATCTTCTCCGCCAGGGTGCCCTGCGGGGTCAGCTGGACATCGATTTCACCGTCAAGCATCTGACGTTCAAACAGCGCGTTCTCACCCACATAGGACGCCAGAATCTTGCTGATCTGACGATCTTCCAGCAGCACACCAAGGCCGAAGCCATCCACGCCGCAGTTGTTGGATACGACGGTAAGGTCCTTGACCCCGCGACGCTTGATCTCGGCAATCAGATTTTCAGGGATACCACAGAGGCCGAAGCCTCCGGCCAGTACCGTCATTCCGCTTTCGATGCCGTCCATCGCCTCTTCATAGGAATACACGCGCTTGTCGAATCCGGCCATGTGGGCGCCTCGTCTGTCGATGATCAGTGAAGGATATGCCTGGCAGCCGTCAATGGGCAGCAGGACACTGCTACAAGGTAGCACTGATGGCAGTGTTGCCCGGGATAATATATTTGTTAAGTTTGTTTTATTTATTGATTGTTTTACCATCCTTATAAATTTGACCTTGGTAGCACGCCATGACCGTGAAGCAACTCCGCGCCTTTCTCGCCGTCGCAAGGACGCTGAGTTTCACCCAGGCCTGCGAGCAGTTGCACCTGTCTCAGCCCGCCCTTAGCCTGGCCATCAAGGGGCTTGAAGACAGCCTGGGCGGGCGCCTGCTGATCCGCACCACCCGTAGCGTGCGACTGACACCGGAAGGCGAGTCGCTGGTGCCCCTGGCCAAGCGCCTGCTGGTGGAGTGGGATAACACTGAGGACGCCCTGCGCCAGCGCTTTACCTTGCAATTGGGTCGCCTCTCGCTGGCGGCCATGCCCGCCTTTGCGGGCAATCTGCTGGCGCCGTCCCTGGCGGTCTTTCACCGCCGTCACCCACGTATCAACGTGACCGTGCACGATGTGGTCAACGAGCAGGTCATCGACATGGTCCGCCAACGCCAGGTCGAGATGGGCATTGCCTTTGAGCCGGAAGCCACAGGCAGCCTGCACTTTACCCCGCTGTTCAGCGATCGCTTCATCGCGGTGCTGCCCCCCCGCTCTCCCTTGGTACAGCACTCATCGTTGTCCTGGGACACCCTGATGAACTGGGACTTTGTTGCCCTTCAGCGTCCCTCCATGGTCAGGCGCCTGCTGGAACAACAGCTGGGCAGCCGCCATGGCGCGCTCAAGGTCGCCTTTGAGACCCATCAGCTGGCAAGTGTGGGGCGCATGGTCGCCAACGGGCTTGGGGTCAGTGCCGTGCCAGCACTGTGCATGTCGCAGATGCAAGAAGCCGGAGCCGTCTGTCGGCCACTCTCCGACCCGGCGATCGAGCGCAGGGTCGGTATCGTGACCTGGAATCCCCATGAACTGTCTGTCGCCGCCCGCGCCATGGTCGATATCCTGGAGGGTGCCACGCCGCCCCCACAGCTACCTTCCCGTACAGCGCAGCAAGAGGCGCAACAGTGAGTGGCCAGCGCCGAGGATGCGCCTTCGGCTGGGCAGCCAGCGGCATATCCATTAGGATTGGCGAGCTCCCCGCTGCCCCCCTGCAGCGAACCAAGCGACACAATTCTGAGATGAGGTATGTAACTTGATGTCTAGCCTCAAGGGACTGGTCAGCATTCTGCTGCTCGTGGCCAACACCCTGTTCTGGACCCTGCCCCTGGTGTGCTTGACCCTGCTCAAGCTGATCACCCCAGGACGCCATCTGCAGCGTCGTGTGCTGGGCGGCCTAAACGCGATCGCTCTGAACTGGATAGGCTTCAACCTGTGGTGGATACGCCACTGGGTACGCCCTGACGTCAGGATAACGGTGCCTGACGATCTGTCTCCGGAGTCCTGGTACCTGATCCTGTCGAATCACCGCAGCTGGACCGATATCTTCCTGTTGATGATGGCGATGCATCGCAAGGTTCCCATGCCTCGCTTTTTCCTTAAACAGCAGCTGATCTGGATTCCGGTAGTCGGCATGGCCTGGTGGGCCCTGGAATTTCCCTTTATGCGGCGCTACAGCAAGGAACAGCTGGCGGCCAATCCGGCCCTGGCGGAACGTGACCGCAAGGCCACCGAGCGCATGTGCGAGCGTGCGCGGGATGTCCCCATCGCCATCATCAACTTTGTCGAGGGTACCCGCTTTACGCCGGCCAAGCGTGATGCGCGCCAGAGTCCGTTCACCCATCTGCTGCGTCCAAAGGCGGGGGGCATCGCGCAGGTGCTGGCCCTGCTGGGAGATCGCCTGGATGCGATCCTCGACGTCACGATCGACTACCAGTCGAGCGCGCCGAGTTTCTGGCGCTTTTTGTGTGGCAAGGAAAAGGCCATTCGGCTTGATGTGCGTCGCCTGGACGTCGCTGACTGGATGCTGGATGGCCGCTACCACGACGACCCGATCTACAAGGAACGCTTCCATTCATGGCTCAATGCCCTTTGGCAAGACAAGGACGCTTCGCTCGCCTCGCACCGCTGGTGATCGCCAGCATGGCGCTGCTGATCACCGGGTGCGCTGGTTCCGGCGCCAACAGCACCCCCAGCGCGAGATCCAGCCATGTGGCGAGCGCCTCCATCGCAGGAGACTGGATCAGCGTTCAACGCGGCGACACCCTCGGCACGATCGCCCGCAGGGCTGGCATTCCGCTGCTGCGTCTTCAGCGCTTTAACCCGGGTGTCGATTCTCGTCATCTGGCGGTGGGGCAACGCCTGCTGGTGCCGTCACGACAGGAACGCGCGCCCTCCGGCGGCCCCTACCGTTATCAGGTGAGGCCCGGCGATACCTACAGCGCCGTCGCCAGACGCTTCGGCACGACCACGGCGCGCATTCAAAGCGCGAACCCCGGTGTCCGCGCTACTGATCTCAAGGTCGGGCAACTGATTCAGGTTCCACTGCGCGCCAGCAGCGCATCGACCAGCCGAGCGACCGCTGCGTCGAGCGCGCCTTCCAGCAGCGCCCGCCTGCCGGACCCTGGCCCGGTGACATCGCGGGCACGTGGCTGGCCATGGCCGCTGGACGACTATCGTGTAGTACGCCGCTACGGCAATGACAGTCGCGGCAGGCTGCAGCCGATGCTGCTGGCCACCGACGAGGGTGCAAATGCCAAGGCGGTCGCCGATGGAGAAGTCAGTTTCGCTGACAGCATGCGCCAGCTTGGCAAGGTGGTCATCGTCCACCATGCCGATAACCTGCAGAGCGTCTATGCGCTGTGCGGCGACATTCTGGTATCCAAGGGCGACCAGGTCACCCGCGGGACGCCGCTGTGCTCGGTCGGCAAGCACTCGTCGACCGGCCGCTATGACCTGCTGTTCGATATGCGCCATGGGGGCAAACCCATCGATCCTGGCACCATCCTGCGTTAAACGCCTCGGCCGTCGCCCTCTGCCGTCGCTCTTACTCCCAGAGCGACGGCTCACCCCTTGGCCCTGCGCCGCGTCTTTCCGTCGCTTCTCTCTGCAGCTGCTTTTTCCTGCTCGCGCCACCCGCTCCGTCCGCCTGTAGTAACAGGCTATTCACGTGGCTGACCCAGAGCTGTCATGGGCGCATTGCATGCTCGTCCTCGAGCGGGCCAAGTGGGGCCCGACGGGCACGAGGAACGCCATGCGCATCTGTCTGGTCAGCGAAACCTGGTCTCCCGACATCAACGGAGTCGCCCACACACTCGGACGTATCAGCCGGGAGCTGCTTGCCCTCGGCGTCACCTTGCAGCTGGTGCGCCCGGAGCCGGTCGATGCCAGCGCCGCCAAGGCGGAGGGCATGGAGCACGAGCTACGTGTGCGCGGGATGTCGATGCCACGCTACAAGGAAGTTCGAATTGGCTGGGCCAGCGTCGGCACGCTGAAGCGCCTGTGGCAGACGACCAAGCCAGATGCCATCTATGTGGCCACCGAAGGCCCGCTAGGCTGGTCGGCCTTGCGTGCCGCCGAGAAACTGGACATACCAGTGGTCAGTGGATGGCACACCAACTTCGACCACTATTGCCAGGATTACGGTGTGCCCTGGCTAGCTCCGCTGGTCCGCCAGCGCCTGCGCCACTTCCACAACCGCTGCGCCGCCACGCTGGTGCCGACACATCAGCAGGCGCGTGAACTGGCGACGGCAGGATTCGAGCGCGTGTCTGTGATGGCGCGTGGTATCGAAGGTGACCGCTTCACTCCTGACAAGCGGAGCCAGGAGCTCCGGGACTCCTGGGGAGTCGGTCAGCACCAGCCGGTAGCCCTGTACGTCGGTCGGTTGGCGCCAGAAAAGAACCTCGATCTGCTCAGAGACACCTTCCTCGACATGCTGGAGGCTCGTCCTGACATGCGCCTGGTCGTGGTGGGCGATGGTCCTGGACGAGCGAGCCTCGAGAAGGCGCTGCCTGACGCCATCTTCACGGGGTTCATTGACTCAGCCCAGATGCAGACACACTACGCCAGCGCCGACATCTTCGTCTTTCCCTCCCTGTCGGAAACCTGGGGCAACGTAATACTCGAGGCCATGGCCAGCGGGCTCGCCGTCGTCGCCTTTCGCCATGCCGCAGGAGCAGAGCTGATCAGCACCGATCACGATGGAGTCAGTATCCCGCCGGGAGATAACCAGACCTTCCGCCAAGAGGCTGTGGCGCTATGCCAACAGCAGGCCCGCTACGCGCGGCTGGGCAGAGCGGCTCGGGAACGAGCACTGGCCTACCGCTGGCCCACTATCGCTCAGACCTTCCTGGACGCCCACGAACACGCACGCCATGCACGCGGACAGCTCTCGAACCCTGCCGAAGCCTGAGAGTGGCATGACCCACGCCACGCCGGGCCGGGCGCTGATTGATGTAACGGAGAGGAGACACGAGATGACCAACAAGATTCCTCAGTGGTTCGACCGACTCGACATGCTCGAGTGGCAGCTCTGCCAGCGCACCGCCGGATTCAGCATCTATCGGCCTTGGCTGTCTACCCTGAAAATCGCCAGCAAGCTTGGCGATTGGCCGGTGTGGGTGGCGCTGATCATCGCCCTGCCGGCCTTGCATGGCCGTGATATCGGACTGCGCTTGATGTTCGAATACATCGCTACTGCGCTTGTCGCCATCGCGGTCTACAAGCTGCTGAAGACGCGCCTGTGTCGTGAGCGTCCCTTCATTACCTTCGGCGGCAGCATCCAATGCAACGAGCCCGCCAGAGACCGCTACAGCTTTCCCAGCGGGCATACCATGCACGCCGTGATGTTCTGCACCCTTGCAGCAGTGCATAGTCCCGCCCTGTTGCCTTGGCTATTGCCTCTGGCCGGGTTGATTGCCATCTCCCGGGTTGGCCTGGGGTTGCACTACTACAGCGATGTCGTCGCCGGTGCCGCGCTGGGATATGCCATGGCGTTGGTCAGCCTGGGGCTCTCGACCACCTCCGTGCTGATGGTAGCAACCACGTCGTGAACCGAATGCGGACCCTGTACTGCCTGCCAGCGGGTCCGCCCTAATCTGACACAGCGCCCAGCGCTTTCACAGCGTCCCTTCCTAAGAGCCACAGCTTTTCATATCAAGAGCCTGGCCCTCATGCCATGGCCCTGCAGGGCTGTTATGCTGACGCCATGCCCAACCCTGATGCCCATCACATTCTGACGTCGCCCCCGCTGGAGTATGTCTCACGCTTTCTGCCGAGCGACGTCGCCGCTGACACCCTCGAAGGACTGCTGAGGGACCTGGATTGGCAGCGCCCCGCTATCCGCCTCTACGGCAAGACCCATCTAATCCCGCGCCAGCAGGTATGGATGGGCGACCACGCTTATCGCTTCTCCGGCAACGACTTTCTGCCATGCCCCTGGCACCCGCTGGTCGCTGATCTGCGGGACCGACTGAATGATCAGCTTCCTCCCGCAACGCCTCTCTTCAACAGCGTACTGATCAACCGCTATCGTAGCGGAGACGATCGCATGGGCTGGCACTGCGACAATGAGCGAGAGCTTGGCCCCCTGCCCGTCATCGCCTCCATTAGCCTCGGCGCCAGCCGACCCATGCGCTTTCGCTGGAAGGACCGCCGATCACCGGCGTTCAATGTCTGGCTCGACCATGGCAGCCTGCTGTGGATGGGACCTGGCTGTCAGGAGCAGCTGGAGCATGCGCTGCTGCCCCGCAGCAGCGTCGGCCAGCGGGTCAACTTGACCTTTCGCCACCTCGACACGGCCTCCTGACACGTCACAGCTGACGTAGTGGCCGGACAACGAAGGCGCACCGAGATCGCAATAGTGTCGTGCTGACACAAAAAACGGCGCCGATGGGCGCCGTTTCGTAGAGATGCTTGCGTTCAGCTGAGGCTTTGTGGCTGTTGTCCCCGAATCTGACACACAAGATAACGGTATAAAATTCACTACGCTGACAGCTCAGGCCTAAAGTGACGAACGCTCGCTGGCGGCCTATCCCCGATAGTAGCCAGGCGTGATGACCGGCATCCGTGTCACCGTCATCGGCAGCCGCTTGCCACGCACCTCGGCGTAGACCGTGGTGCCCAACTCCGCGTGGTCGAGCGTGACGTAGCCCATGGCCACGGGCTTGCCCACGCTGGGCCCAAAGCCTCCAGAGGTCACGCTGCCCAACAGCTGGTTGTCTTCACTGTACAGCTCGGCACCCTCACGCACCGGCGCCCGGCCCTCGGCCAGTAGCCCGACCCGCTTGCGCTGATGGTCCTTGACCTCAATTTGGTGCAGCACCATGTCCGCCCCCGGAAAACCGCCGGCACGCTCGCCACCGCGACGCCTTGGCTTGCCGATCGCCCAGATCAACCCTGCCTCGACCGGAGTCGTGGTGGTATCGATATCGTGACCGTACAAGCAAAGCCCCGCTTCAAGGCGCAACGAGTCCCGGGCCCCAAGACCGATCGCCTCGACCTCGTCTTCTGCCAGCAACTTGCGGGCAAGCGCATCCGTCTGTTCTGCCGGCACAGAAATCTCGAAGCCGTCCTCGCCGGTGTAACCGCTGCGACTCACCCACACAGGAATACCATCGATGTCGAAACGGCCATGCTGCATGAACACCATATCACAAGCCGCCGGGCACAGGCGCTGCATGACATTGGCAGCCTTTGGGCCCTGAAGGGCGAGCAGGCCACGGTCTACCACTTCAATCTCATGATCCGGCAGCCCGCGGCGAAGGTGCGCAATATCCTGCTCCCGGCAAGCCGCATTCACCACCAGATAGAGATGGTCCCCGGCATTGACCGTCATCAAGTCATCGAGAATGCCACCCTCCTCGCTGGTGAACAGACCATAGCGCTGCATGCCTTCCGGCAGTCCCACCAGGTCCGCCGGTACCAGCGATTCCAGGGCGACCAATGCGTCATCGCCGCGAATCAGGATCTGTGCCATGTGCGACACGTCGAACAGGCCACAGGCGGCCCGAGTGTGCTCATGCTCCTTCTTCACCCCCAGGGGGTACTGAACAGGCATGTCATAGCCAGCGAAGGGCACCATCTTGGCCCCCAGCTCGCGGTGAAGGGCATTCAGCGGTGTGGTCTTGAGGTCACTCATGGCGTCTCATCTCGTGGTTCATGAAAGAACCCCCGAACGACAGGAGGTGCCCTTGAGGCACCTCCTGCCGACGGCCTGGGTTCAGGACTTGTGATGGTCGAGGTCTTCGCCCGGCAGGATGTCCTTGCCGTCGAAGTAGTCTTTGGTCAGCTTGAACACCACCGGCGACAACAGGGCCAGGGCAATCAAGTTGGGAATCGCCATCATGGCGTTGAAGGTGTCTGCCATCAGCCAGATGAAGCCAAGCTGCGCCAGTGCACCTACCGGAATGGCAGCCACGAACAGAATGCGATACAGCATGATGGAGCGCGTGCCGAACAGGAACTGGAAGCACTTCTCGCCGTAGAAGGACCAGCCCAGAATCGTGGTGAAGGCAAACACCGCCAGGGCAATGGAGACGATGATGTCACCCCATCCACCAGGCAAGGCGTTTTCAAAGGACATCGCGGTCAGCGAGGCACCCTGTTCACCGGTCTCCCAGATGGGGGCGGTCAAGATGACCAACGCCGTCACGGTGCACACCATGATGGTGTCGATAAAGGTACCCAGCATGGCGATCAGGCCCTGAC
This sequence comes from Halomonas sp. DP5Y7-2, assembly GCF_019802025.1. Classification (NCBI taxonomy): domain Bacteria; kingdom Pseudomonadati; phylum Pseudomonadota; class Gammaproteobacteria; order Oceanospirillales; family Halomonadaceae; genus Halomonas; species Halomonas sp. DP5Y7-2. The sequence goes on from NZ_JAHVHY010000007.1 coordinate 320,804, forward strand.
GCACCGGATTCTTGGTTTGCGCCGCGGCGTGAGCAATGGGGGCACTACCGAGGCCCGCCTCGTTGGAGAAGATACCGCGTGCCACACCAAAACGAATGGCCGCCATCACCGCTGCACCAGCAAAGCCACCCACTGCTGCATGGGGGTTGAAGGCGTAATAGAAGATGTCGGAGAAGGCGTTACCAATCTGGTCGGCATTCACGGACAGCGCGCAGACGCCGGCAATGATGTAGGCGATGCCCATGACCGGCACCAGCTTGCCCGCCACCTTGGCGATGCGCTTGATCCCCCCCAGGATAACGGCACCCGCCAGCACCATGATCACCAGACCGGTGACCCAGTGCGGGATACCGAAGCTGGAATCCAGCGCATCGGCGACGGAGTTCGACTGCACCGTGTTACCGATACCAAAGGCGGCCACGGCGCCGAAGAAGGCGAAAGCGCCACCCAGCCACAGCCATTTGCGGCCAAGACCGTTCTTGATGTAGTACATCGGCCCGCCGATGTGGAAGCCGTTCTCGTCAGTCTCGCGATAACGCACCGCCAGCACGGCCTCGGCAAACTTGGTGGCCATACCGACCAGTGCGGTGATCCACATCCAGAACACCGCGCCTGGACCACCCAGCGCAATCGCCGTCGCCACGCCGGCGATATTACCGGTACCGATCGTCGCGGACAGCGCCGTCATCAGGGCGTTGAAGGGAGAAATTTCCCCCTCGTCCTGGGAGGACGCCTTGCTGTCTCGTCCCCCCCACATCAACTTGAAGCCCATACCCAGCTTGCGAATAGGCATGATCTTCAGACCGATCTGCAGATAGATGCCTACCCCCAGCAGCAGGACCAGCATGACTGGCCCCCACACCACGCCATTAATGGCGGAGAAGATGTTGTTGAGTGCGTCCACGGAAGTCTCCCTTTGACTCGGCACTTGTTATTATGCGCCACGTATTGATGCGCTACCCGCTGCTGCCCTGCCGCATTCCGATAAAACTCTATCGAAACAACGGATCTGCCAGCGGATTAGGTAGCACGGACCCGCCTAAGATAGCGGATATTGCTACACGCGCACCAGTCACGCTGTTTCACGCAAGCCCCTGTTCGCAAACGCTGGCCCAAGCTGCATAAGACAGGCCCGTCGACACCGGCATAAGCCAACCACCGAATAAAGACCCACGCCGACGATTTGCTGCGTTGCGAGCTTGCGACACCTCCATCAAAGTTTCTTATTGGAAACTTTTGACACCATATCCAAGACGGCGCTTCCTGGCAAACATTGCCCGCAGCACGGGGCGCACACCTCCGTTCTGCAATATCAGCATAGTCCCCCGCCATGTCTGCTGCCCACCGCCCGCCTGACCCGTCACCCTCAAGCGCCAAGCAGCCCTGGCCAGCGCTACGTCGGGTGAGGAAGAGGCGTGACCTGCCAGCGAACTGCATCACGAACTTTCCCGCCGGGCTGGACGCGACGAGCGCTTCGATCCACCCTATGTCGTGAGGATACGTCAACCGACTCGGTATTCTCTTGTCATGGACTCGCCAAATGCCTTGAATGGCGTTAGCATGCGCGAAACCGGAAAACCTTTTTCGTATAGGAAATCGAGATGAGCTCAATCCCCGCCAACCTGCGCTACGTCGACAGCCACGAATGGATTCAGGACAACGGCGACGGAACTGTCACCATCGGTATTACCGACCACGCGCAGGAGTCCCTGGGCGACGTGGTGTTCGTTGACCTGCCTGACGTCGGCAGCAGCCTGTCTAAAGGTGACGAGTTTGGCGTCATCGAATCGGTCAAGGCGGCTTCCGACCTGTACGCGCCGGTGGACGGCGAGGTCATCGAGGTCAACGAATCTCTGGAAGACTCGCCGGAGACCGTCAACGAAGCTCCCTACGAAGATGGCTGGATCATGAAAGTGCGCCTGGACGACAAGAGCGCTCTCGACGATCTGCTGGATGCAGAGGCTTATCAGGCAGTGGTCGACGCCGAAGGCTGATCCGGCTTGGTGGCGAGCCACGCCACCACCACCGGGGCCTACCAGGGCCCCGGTTACCGCCCAGGAAGAGCTGAGGGCTGAGGGTACAGGTCAGAGGGCAAGCAGCAGATAGCGCCCTCCCTGCCCCCACTGCCGTATCGCTGAGGACGTTGGCAGCCTGTGACGCACAGGCGCATCAGCTCAGGCACTTCTGTCATCTTTTCTAACGCTTCACTCACACTGGATCTCGTCGATCCACCACATTCAAGGTGTTCCATGGCTTTCGATACACGTCGCCTGGCCGAACTGGCCGATCATGATGCCTTTCTTCGTCGTCACAACGGTCCCGGCTCCGCTGACAGAGCCAAGATGCTTGCAGCGCTTGACGTCGATAGCATGGATGCCCTGATCGACAAGACAGTCCCCGCGAATATCCGTCTGGGTCGTGAGCTCGACCTGGACCCGCCCAAGGCCGAGGCCGAGGCACTTGACTATCTGTACCGGCTGGCGCGCCAGAACAAGGTGGCAAAGAGCTACATCGGTCAGGGCTACTACGACACTCACCTGCCCGCCGTCATTCAACGCAACGTGCTGGAAAACCCAGGCTGGTACACCGCCTACACCCCTTACCAACCAGAAATTTCCCAGGGCCGCCTGGAAGGCCTGCTGAACTTCCAGCAGATGGTCATGGACCTGACCGGCATGGAGCTGGCCAATGCCTCCCTGCTGGATGAAGCTACCGCCGCCGCCGAAGCCATGGCGCTGTGTCGTCGCTCCAACAAGAAGGCCAAGACCAATGCCTTCTTCGTCGCCGACGACGTCTTCCCTCAGACCCTGGACGTGCTCAAGACCCGGGCCTCGTGGTTCGGCTACGACATCGTTACCGCTCCGGCAGCAGAGCTCGGCCAGCACGATGTGTTCGGCGCGCTACTGCAATACCCGGGCAACGACGGCCGCGTGCATGACCTGGCGCCGCTGATCGCCGAGGCCAAGGACCGCGGCATCATGACCTGCGTGGCCACCGACCTGATGGCCCTGGTACTGCTCAAGGAGCCTGGTGCGATGGGTGCCGACATCGTAGTCGGTTCCAGCCAGCGCTTTGGTGTCCCCATGGGCTTCGGTGGGCCTCACGCCGCCTTCTTCGCCACCACCGACAAGCTCAAGCGCTCGATCCCCGGGCGTATCATCGGTGTGTCAAAGGATGCCCGCGGCAACACCGCGCTGCGCATGGCGATGCAGACCCGCGAACAACATATTCGCCGCGAGAAGGCCACCTCGAACATCTGTACGGCCCAGGCGCTGCTGGCCAATATCGCCGGCTTCTATGCGGTGTACCACGGTGCAGAGGGACTGCGCACCATTGCCGGCCGTATTCATCGCCTGACCACCATTCTGGCCACGGGCCTGGAACAGAAAGGCGTCTCCCTCGCCAACGACAGCTACTTTGACACGCTACGCCTGACCGGCGTTGATCGTGGCAAGATCCTGGGTCGCGCCATGACCCACGAGGTCAACCTGCGCTACTTCGACAACGGCGACGTCGGCGTCAGCCTGGACGAGACCACCACCGCCCACGACCTGGACGTGCTGTTCGACGTCCTGCTGGGCGAAGAACACGGACTTGGCGTGCGCGAACTGGACGATGGCGTGCTCGACAACAAGGCCAGCGGCATCCCCAGCGCCTGCCGCCGCGAGAGTCGCTTCCTCGAGCACCCGACGTTCCAGCGCTATCGCAGCGAAACCGAGATGCTGCGCTACCTGAAGCGCCTCGAAAACAAGGATTTGTCGCTGGCCCACGCCATGATTCCGCTGGGCTCCTGCACCATGAAGCTCAACGCGACCACCGAGATGATGCCGATCACCTGGCCGGAGTTCGCCCGCATCCACCCCTTCGCGCCGAAGGACCAGGTAGCGGGCTATCGCCAGATGATCGACGAGCTGTCGGCCTTCCTGGTCGAAATCACTGGCTACGACCACATTTCCATGCAGCCTAACTCAGGCGCACAGGGCGAATACGCAGGGCTGGTGGCCATCCGTCGCTACCAGGCGGCGCAGGGCGAAGGCCATCGTGACGTCTGTCTGATCCCAAGCTCTGCCCATGGCACCAACCCCGCTTCCGCTGCCATGTGCAGCATGAAGGTCGTGGTGGTGGAATGCGACGAGCGCGGCAACATCGACCTTGCCGATCTCAAGGCCAAGGCTGAGCAGCACGCCGACACCCTGTCCGCCATCATGCTGACCTACCCGTCGACCCACGGAGTGTTCGAGCAGGGAGTGCGCGACGCCTGCGATATCGTTCACGCCAACGGTGGCCAGGTCTATATCGACGGTGCCAACATGAATGCTCAGGTGGGTCTCGCCCGCCCGGGCGACTTTGGCGGCGACGTCAGCCACCTCAACCTGCACAAGACCTTCTGCATTCCCCACGGCGGCGGCGGCCCCGGCATGGGCCCCATCGGGGTCAAGGCGCACCTCGCCCCCCATGTTGCCAATCACAGCGTCACCCCCCTCGACGGCGTCGAGGCGGACTCAGGCGCGGTATCGGCAGCGGCCTTTGGCTCCGCATCGATCCTGCCGATCTCCTGGGCCTACATCAAGATGATGGGCGCACGGGGCCTGCGCGAGGCCACCGAACTGGCAATCCTCGGCGCGAACTACATCGCCCAGCGCCTCGACGGACACTATCCGGTGCTCTACAAGGGCGAAAGCGGCACAGTGGCACACGAGTGCATCATCGACATTCGTCCGCTCAAGGCGGCCTCCGGCATCAGCGAGGAAGACATTGCCAAGCGCCTGATGGACTATGGCTTCCATGCACCGACAATGTCGTTCCCGGTGGCAGGCACCCTGATGATCGAGCCAACCGAGTCCGAGTCTCTTTACGAGCTCGACCGCTTCTGTGACGCCATGATCGGCATTCGTGAGGAAATCGCTCGGGTCGAGAAGGGTGAATGGGCGCTCGACGACAACCCGCTGGTGCATGCGCCGCATACCATGGCGGACCTGATGGACCCCGACTGGAGCCGCGGCTACTCCAGGGAAATCGGGGCCTTCCCGTCCGAGGCGGTCAAAGGGGCCAAGTACTGGCCCGCCGCCAACCGGGTGGACAACGTGCTGGGCGATCGACAGCTGATCTGCTCCTGCCCGAGCATCGACGAGTATCGCGACTAAGCGGACCTCGCTAGACCACGAACCCCGCCAATTGGCGGGGTTCGTGCGTTGAAGCTAGCCTTCCAGCGCTCGCCCATCAGGATGACCGAAGCGTTCCAGGTGGCGCTGCTCACGGAAGGCTTCCAGTAAATGGTGGTAACGACTCGGCACCTGAGCACCGCGACGACTCACCAGATAGAGCGTCTCATCCAACGGCTGGCTGAGCGTCATTTCGCGCACCTGGCGCTGCCACGGCGACGTCTCCAGCACCAGCCGAGACACCACGCTGAAACCCAGCCCTCGAGCCACCGCATCCAGCACCATGCCTACCTCGTTGGTGAAGCCCTGGCGGGGAAAGTGGCTCATCGAGCGAAAGTCATCGGGAAAATTGGCACGCAGCAGGCTCACCGCCTTGTCCAGGCCGTCGGTATAGCTGATGAAGCCCAGTCCGAGCAGGTCGTTGAGGGTGGTACCGGTAAAGTCTGCCGGCACCACAAGGCTCAGGGGTTCGTCGTGCCATGGCTCGCAGACCAGGTCCGGATGCCGGGTTGCCTCCGTCACGATCCCAAGGTCATGTCGCCCGGCCAGTACATCGGCCAGGATTTCCTGATGAAAGGCAAAGCAGTAGGAGACGGTAAGCCCGGGATGGCGCTGCTGCTGGCCGAGAATAAACGGATACAGCATCAGGCCGATGCTGCCCGGCGACGCCAGCCGGCACTCACCGCTGTCCAGGCTCTCGTCGTCCAGAGAATGTCGGAACTGCTCGTGCTCTGAAAACAGCTTCACCGCGTAGTCGTAGACACGGCGCCCTGCCTCGGTCAGCCGGAAACGTCGCCCCTGGCGCTCCAGCAGCGGCTTGTCCAGGTACCGCTCAAGCTTACGAATATGCTGACTGACCCCAGGCTGGGTCATCTCGAGACGCTGAGCGGTACGGGTAAAACTACCGGTTTCCACCAGCGTGATGAAGGTACGAAAATACAGGGCATTGAACATGGAATGACGCCAGGATGATTCGCCGGCGTCCTGGGCCATCAGGCGACGGGGCCAGGCACAATCCGGGTGACGCGGCATAGTTTACCACTTCCACCCGGGGGCCGCAGCGGTGCGCCTGAACGCACGGCCGTGATAGCATCACACCATGATCAAGAGTTCGATGTCAGCCACAGCACCTTCCACCACAGCACAAGAGTCACTTTCCATGCATGACCCCATCGCCGCACGTGCCGACGCCATTCATGATGCCCTGCTGGACATGGAGCGTGAGGCCAGTGCCGACGACTTGTTTCCCCTCGGGTATCTGATTCCGCAGATCCCCCTGGTGGTGGACCAGCTTGACTACAACCCCAGCGAGGTAAGCAGCGACGACTTCGACGCCGTCTTCCATGAATGGCTGGATGGCGCCTTTGCCCAGGATGGCATGAGCGACGCGGACCAAACAGCCGTGCGCGAACTCTTCAACCAGGCGTGCGACAAGGCACCGATGCCTTGAATCGCCTCTGACAAGGAAGCCCAAAAATGGCCGAGACCATTTCCACCACGATTTCCCCTGAGGGCAGCCTCGAAATCCTGTCCCAGCATGAAGTCAACCGCCTCCGCGACAGCTCTCAAACCGGGCTGCATGAAATGTTGCGTCGCTGCACGCTGGCGGTACTGAATTCCGGCAACCCCATGGATGACGGCCTGGCACTGCTGGAAACCTACCCCAACTTTGACATTGAGCTGCTCCAGCAAGACCGCGGCGTGCGCCTCAAGCTGACCGACGCCCCGGCCGAAGCCTTTGTCGACGGCCGCATGATCCGCGGCATCCGCGAGCACATCTCCAGCGTGCTGCGGGATATCGTCTACGTCTACAACGAGATCCAGAACCAGTCGCGCTTCGACCTGTCCACGGGAGAAGGCACCACCAACGCCGTCTTCCACATTCTGCGCAAGGCCGGCACGCTCAAGCCGAGCCGCGACCCTAGCCTGGTCGTCTGCTGGGGTGGTCATTCCATCTCTCGAGAGGAATACGAATACACCAAGGACGTGGGATACCATCTCGGCCTGCGTGACCTGGACATCTGCACCGGTTGCGGTCCCGGTGCCATGAAAGGCCCCATGAAGGGGGCCAACGTTGCCCACGCCAAGCAGCGGCGCTATCCAGGACGCTACCTCGGCGTGTCCGAGCCCGGGATCATTGCTGCCGAAGCGCCCAATCCCATCGTCAACGAGCTGGTGGTGATGCCGGACATCGAGAAGCGCCTCGAAGCCTTCGTCCGCCTGGGCCACGGCATCATTGTCTTCCCCGGCGGCGTGGGCACGGCGGAAGAGATTCTGTATCTGCTCGGCATCCTGCTGCATCCCGACAATGTCGACATGGAGCTGCCGGTGGTCTTCACCGGGCCGGCGAGTGCCGCGGAGTACTTTCAGCGTATCGATGAGTTTCTGGTCTATACCTTGGGTGAGTCCGTGCGCGAGCTCTACCAGATCATCATCGACGACCCCACCCAGGTCGCCCGCACCATGCGCGCCAACATCGACAAGGTCACGGAGTATCGGCGCGCCCGTCAGGATGCCTTCTACTACAACTGGCGCCTGACCATTGCCCGAAACTTCCAGGAGCCGTTCGTCCCCACCCACGAGGCCATGGCCGGGCTCGAGCTCAATCGTGAACTGCCCAAGCATGAGTTGGCCGCCAACCTGCGCCGCGCGTTCTCAGGCATCGTGGCCGGTAACGTCAAGGAGCAAGGGATTCGCGCCATCGAAGCACACGGCCCCTTCCGCTTGCACGCCGAAGCGGATCTGATGGAGAAGCTGGACGCCCTGCTGACCTCCTTCGTTGCCCAAGGACGCATGAAGCTGGCCGGCGACTACGTGCCGTGCTACACCCTTGGAGGTAGATCCGGCTGACGGATATCGCCTTCTTGGCAGGTAAAAAAACGCCCTGGATCCATGATTCAGGGCGTTTTGTCATCGCGTCGGCCGCGCCAGGACCTCGCCCTGGCTGGCGTCAGCTGAACTCAGCTCAATCTCGCTTGGAAAACACCAGTACTACAGCATGCAACAAAAGGCCTGCGGTCGCTCCCTGGGATAACGTGATGACGCCCAGGGCCACGCCGCCCACCACCAGCTTGTAGATCACCATGGCGACCAGCGCCACGACCATGCAGCCAAGCAGCGTGAACAACATGCGCAGAAAGCGAGAGCGCCCGGCGCCATCGAGCAGGCGCCACTGAAACAGGGAAGCCAGGGCGAGCACACCCAGCACGATGTAGACCAGCGTCTCGCGGGTCGCCAGGCCGGCCATCTGATAACGTGGCAGGGTCAGCGCCAATACCAGCATCAGACCCACCATCAGGCTGAGGCGAGCAGGGCTCGCGATTGCCCGTGCCATCATGCCACCTTGAGATCTTGGCGAGAAATCCAGCCCTCGACCCAGGGCAAGGCTTCATCGTCAGCCATGAAGGTTTCCATGGCGTCGATCTCCAGTCGGTCATCAAGGCGGGTCGCGCCTTGCTCCTCGAGCAGCTGATCCAGACGGCGGCCGGCACCACAGAAGGTGTCGCCGTAGGAGCTGTCACCCAGGGCGATCAGTCCATAGCGCAGGTGGCCCAGCCCCGGGCTCTTGTCCTGCAATTCGCGTACGAAACTGACGAAATTGCCGGGGAAATCACCGCTACCTGTCGTCGACACGCAGAACAGGGCGAGATCCGGCGCATCGTCGGTGACATCAGCCAGAGAGGGATTTTCGAGAACCGAGACGTCGTACCCGGCCTCCTCGAACAGCGGCTTGACCTGCTCCGCCACGTCGAGTGCACCACCATACATGGTGCCAACCAGTATCTTGAGTGTAGGCATGTAAAGGAATTACCTGAGAATTCTGGTCGGATTCTAGCATGCTGGCCGAGACCGACGCATCCCCGGCGACCTGCAATCTGCCCGGCAAGGCGCTACCATGGCAGGCGCAAGCAAGACGCCTCCCCAGACAGCGAGACCTCTATGCAAGACACCTTCGAGACATGGATCACCCCCATCATGATCGGCGGACTCATGCTGTTCATGTGCTTCATCATCTGGGATCTGGCCAAGCAATCCAAGGCGGGGCGCTTTGGCACCCTGATGCTGTTCATCGTGCTCGGGGCCGGAATGCTCGGCTATGTGGCCAAGGTGGCGATCACCTGGTACCTCGAAAGCCACGGCGTCTAGACCCGCCAAGGTCGGTCTCTTCCCCCTGCTGCGCCCCGCCCAGGTCCACGCCAGCAGGTCGTGGAGCGCCGTTTGCCATATATCCCATCAGCATCCGTACGGACCTCAGCGTACGAACCACTTGCGCGGACCACTCAATCAGCACAGCGCAGCCAATCAGCACAGCCGATCCGCACAGCCGATCCGCACAGCCCAGCCAATCAGCACAGAATTGTCTGCCGCCAGGCCCTCTACCAACAACAAAGACATACGCGGCTGGGTGCCCTGCCCACGCGGCGCTCTCCCATCGAGTTGAACCAGAACCTCAACTCGAGTCGTCTTTTTCTTCGCCTCTGTGTGATATCGATCAAATCATGACGCACCATCGCGCACTTATCCTGTATACACACGCGACATTGTCGTGAATACACTAGCCTAGAGCCAGGTAGGCAACAGCAACCGCCTCGCCATCAGGATCAGGAGCAGCGCCCACGCCCTGCCCCTACGTCTGGCCAACAGTTCGTGCCGGCCGATCTTGTTGGCACAACAACAACGATGACAATGGCCGAGAACATGCACACTCCTCCCAAGACACTGTTTGATTTCCACGGGCGTCCAGGCCTGGCCAAGGCGCTTCCCATCTCGTTACAGCACGTGCTGGCAATGATTGCGTGAGTCATCACTCCTCCGCTTATCGTGGCGGGCGTGGTGGGGGTGAGCCCTGCCGAGAAACTCCAGCTCATCCAGGTCGCTATCCTGGCCTCCGGCGCTTGTACCCTGTTCCACCTGTACGGACTCTGGAAGTTTGGCGCTCGCCTGCCGGCCATATTCGGTGTCGGCTTTGCCTACGTTCCGACGCTGATCGCCGTCGGCAGCCAATATGGCATCGAAGGTATTCTCGGCGCCCAACTTATCGGCGGCATTACCATGGTGATAGTGGGCTACTTCATACAGTTCATTCGTCACCTGTTTCCACCGGTCGTGGCGGGCACCGTGGTACTGGTCATCGGCCTGTCGCTGTATGACATCGCGATCCGCTACATTGCAGGAAGCGGCAACGTCAATGCAGAGGGTTTCGGGAATCTCTCCAACTGGGGGCTCGGACTGCTGACCTTGATTGCCGTGCTGCTGGCATCACAGTTTGGTCGCGGGATCATCAAGCTGTCCGCCATCATCATCGGCATGCTGGTGGGATATCTGGCTGCCATCCCGCTGGGCATGATCGACCTTAGCCCGATCCATAACGCGCCCTGGCTGGCAGTGCCCAAGGCCATGCCTTTTGCCATGGAGTTTCACTCTGCTGCGATCATCTCCATGGTGGTCATCTGTGTGATCAACTCAGTGCAGACCATTGGGGATCTATCTGCGACCAGCGTCGCCGGCATGAACCGGGAGCTCTCCACCAAGGAGCTTACCGGAGGCCTTCTCGGCAATGGCCTGACAACCACCATCAGCACCCTTTTCGGTGCCCTGCCGACCTCCACCTACAGCCAGAACGTCGGGATTGTCGCCATTACCAAGGTGGTCAGCCGCACGGTTTTCTTGCTTGCCGGCATTATCGTGCTGGTGGCGGGGTTCAGTCCTAAATTCAGCGCCCTGATGACGACCATCCCCTACCCTGTCATCGGCGGCGCCACCATCACGGTCTTTGGCATGATCACCGTGACCGGCATTCAGCTGTTGATCAAAGACGAGATGACGGCCCGCAACATGACCATCGTTGGCCTATCACTGGCACTGAGCCTTGGCATCGCCTCGGAGCCAGCCGCCATCGAGCAATTCCCGGAAACCTTCAAGAATGTCGTGAGCGGTGCGCCCATCGTCATTGCGGCCCTCAGCGCCTTTCTGCTCAACCTGCTGCTGCCACGCAAGACGCTGGCCGAAGAGGCCGCCGAGAGAGACGAGCCACCGACGACAGCGACACCCAGCGCGGCGGCCACCGGCTCTGACAACGGCTAAGCGGTCGACAACCCGCATCGGGCTACCGACATGACCAGCCCATCGATACAGCGGGACCAGCACCAAAAAAAGCGCCGCCTGATATCAGGCGGCGCTTCAGCTTTACAGCCGGTCATTCCTCGTCGTCTGGATGACCTACCTGGCTCTTCAATTTCTGGCCAGGCCGGAAGGTCACCACACGCCGCGCCGAGATGGGGATCTCTTCCCCGGTCTTGGGGTTACGGCCAGGACGTTCGCGCTTATCGCGCAGATCAAAGTTGCCGAACCCCGACAACTTGACCTGCTCATTCTCTCGCAGACAGGCACGGATCTCTTCGAAGAAGGCTTCCACCATGGTTTTCGCCTCCCGCTTGGACAGGCCAAGTTCCGTGTGCAGATGCTCGGCCAGTTCTGCCTTGGTCAACGCTCCCATGTCGTCATCCTCATGGTGATGGTCACGCCAACCGTCCGCGCCCGTCAGGCTAAAGCGTCAAGCACGCAGCTCAGCATTGACTCCCTGCCGAGCCGTTGCCACGATGGCATCGACCAACTGATTGATTTCTTCGTCATTTAGCGTGCGCGATGGATGCTGCCAGGTCAAGCCCAAGGCCACACTCTTACGACCTTCGGCTACACCTTTGCCCTGATAGACGTCGAAAAGCGCCAGATCCGTCAACCATTCACCCGCCTCGGCCCTGACCCGGTCGAGCAGCGCCTGTACCGGTTGGTCCTCATCGATGACGAAGGCCAAGTCACGCCGCACCTCGGGGTAGCGCGACAGCGGTGCGAAGGCCGGGATACGGCCCTGGCTGAGTGCATCCAGGCGAACCTCGAACAACACGGCGTCAGTCTTGAGGCCCAGCTTGCCCTTGACCGCGGGGTGCAGCGTACCAATCCAGCCGGCTTCTTCACCGCGATGCAGGATCCGCGCGCACTGCCCCGGGTGGAGCGAGGGATGCTCGCCTGGTTCGAAACGCCAGGCGTCGGCGTCACCGCTGACCTCCAACAGACTTTCCAGATCTCCCTTGAGATCAAAAAAGTCGACCTTGTCACGGCCACCAGTCCAACCCTCGGGCAGACGCGAACCGCAAACGACAGCGCCTAGCATCGGCACCTGTTCCAGGTCATCGAGCTCGCCGCGGAAGACCAGGCCGCTCTCGAACAGGCGCACACGGGTCTGCTGACGATTGAGGTTGTGTTCCAGCGCCCTCACCAGCCCCGGAAACAGACTGGCACGCATCACCGACAGGTCCGCGGAGATGGGGTTGGCGAGAACCGGCGATACCGCTTCAGGCAGCAAGGTCCGCTGCAGCTCAGGCGCGACAAAACTGTAGGTAATCGCTTCCTGGTAGCCACGGGCCGTCATCTGCCTGCGCAATCTGCCCAGCGGGCTGTGCGCCTCATGATCGGCCTTCAAGCCCAAGCGTACTGCGGGACGGCGTACCGGCAGACGATTGTAGCCATGGATGCGGGCCACCTCCTCGATCAGGTCTTCCTCGATCGTGATATCAAAGCGCCAACTCGGCACCTTGACCGTCCAACCACGATCATGGGCGTCAACCGCCATACCGAGACGCTCCAGGATTTCGCTGACCTCAGCGTCGTCCAGGCGCTTTGACAGTGCCTTCGCCAACCGCTCAGCGCGAAGCGTGACGTCTCGCTGACCGGGCAGATGAGCGTCATCCGCCTGCTCGTTGAGCGGGCCCGGCTCGCCGCCACAGATCTCGACCAGCAGCGCAGTCGCACGTTCCACGGCACGTCGCGTCAGCTCGGGGTCGACGCCCCGTTCGAAACGATGGGACGCGTCAGTGTGAAGCCCGTAGGAGCGCGCCTGGCCTGCGACCGCCAGAGGAGTAAAGAACGCGCCTTCCAGGAAGATATCTCGCGTCTCGGCCCCCACACCGGAGTGCTCGCCGCCCATGACGCCCGCCAAGGCCAGAGGACCCTTGTCGTCAGCAATGATCAAGGTGCTCGGATCGAGAGACACGGTCTGGCCGTCAAGCAGCACCAGCTCCTCACCCTGGCGCGCCAGGCGCACCACGACGGCACCCTCAAGATTGGCACGATCAAAGGCGTGTAACGGCTGTCCCAACTCGAGCATGACATAGTTGGTGACATCAACGGCAGGATCGATCGCACGCACGCCGCTGCGGCGCAGACGCTCAATCATCCACATTGGCGTCGGGCGGCTGATGTCGACACCCTTGATCAGGCGACCGATATAACGCGGGCAACGCTGAGCATCCTCGACGCGTACCGGGAAGGTCTCGTCGTGACGTGCAGCAACCGGGTCAATGGTTGGCTCAGTCAGGCCGAGACGATTCAGCACGCCCACTTCCCGAGCCAGACCCTGCACGCTCAAGCAGTCGCCACGGTTGGGCGTCAGGTCCACTTCAATGGTGTGGTCATCCAGCGCGAGGTACTCACGCAGGGCCGTCCCTACCGGTGCGTCCTCGGGGAGCACCAGGATGCCTTCGGAAGTGCCTTCCTCAAGGCCCAGCTCCGATGCGGAGCAGATCATGCCGCGAGATTCGACACCACGCAGTTTGGCCTTCTTGATCTTGAAATCGCCGGGTAGCACGGCGCCGACGCGAGCAAAGGGAATCCGCTGTCCCACCGCCACATTCGGGGCGCCGCACACCACTTGAACCGGCTCACCGCTGCCATCGTCAACCTGGCAGACGTTCAGCTTGTCAGCGTCGGGATGCTGGACCTTGTCGGTCACCTGCGCCACCACGACGTCGCTGAATGACGCCGCAACGGGCTCGACGGCATCTACCTCGAGCCCCGCCATGGTGATCTGGTCGGCCAGCCCCTGGGTAGACAGCTGAGGGGAAACCCACTCCCTCAGCCACTGTTCAGATACTTTCATGAGGACTCCTTGACGTCCTGTTCACGCAGTCAATGTTCTTCGCAGGGCCGCTGTGCGGGCCTCTGATCAATGGAACTGGCGCAGGAAGCGCAGATCGTTCTCGAAGAACAGGCGCAGGTCATTGACGCCGTAGCGCAACATCGCCAGGCGCTCGGCCCCCATGCCGAAGGCAAAGCCTGTGTAGCGTTCGGGGTCGATACCACCGTGGCGGAACACCTCCGGATGCACCATGCCGCAGCCCATCACCTCCAGCCAGCCGGTGTGGGAGCAGACCCGACAGCCTTCTCCGGCGCACATCACACAGGCAATGTCGACCTCGGCAGACGGCTCGGTGAACGGGAAGTAAGACGGACGGAAGCGCACGGACAGGTCGTCACGCTCGAAGAACGCCTGCAGGAAGTCTTCGATGGTGCCCTTGAGGTCCGCAAAGCTGACGTCTTCCTCGATCAGCAGGCCTTCGACCTGGTGGAACATTGGCGTGTGAGTCAGATCCGAGTCGCTGCGATACACCCGTCCCGGGCACACGATGCGGATCGGGGGCTCCTCTGCCTTCATGGTGCGCACCTGTACGGGAGAGGTGTGCGTTCTCAGCAGTCGCGTGGCGTCGAAATAGAAGGTGTCGGCCATGCCACGGGCAGGATGGTGGGCAGGAATATTCAGCGCTTCGAAGTTGTGGTGGTCATCTTCAAGCTCAGGCCCTACCGCCACATCGTAGCCAATCCGCTTGAACAGTCCCTCGATCCGCTCCAGCGTTCGAGTCACCGGGTGCAAGCCACCAGCGGGCTGGCCGCGACCGGGCAGAGTGACGTCAAGACGCTCCGCAGCGAGCCTGGCGTCCAGTTCTGCCTTGGCCAGGGTGTCACGACGTGCCTCAAGCTCCTTGGCCAGCTCCTGCTTGGCCTGGTTGATGCGTTCACCTGCGGCCGGACGCTCTTCCGGCGGCAGCTTGCCAAGCCCCTTGAGCAGCGCCGTCAGCTCGCCTTTCTTGCCCAGATACCTGACACGAATATCGTCTAGCCCGGCCATGCCCTCGGCGGACTGGATGGCGTCGCGAGCTTGTTGAACCAGATCGGGAAGGTGGTCCATACGTTGAGCTCCGGTAGCGTTGATCTTTCTTTAGTGGAGAGTAGCGATGATAAAAGCGTCGCCAAAAAAACAGGGGAAGAGCGGCTGCTCTTCCCCTGGGACGATCATGCACTGACCCTCCTTCAAGAGGGTCAGGTCATCCATCGAACGCGCTTACTGGGCAGCCTTGGCCTTTTCCACGATGGCAGCAAATGCCGCCTTCTCGTGAACAGCCAGGTCAGCCAGGACCTTACGGTCGATTTCGATGCCGGCCTTCTTCAGACCGCCAACAAAGCGGCTGTAGGACAGACCGTGCTGACGAGCACCGGCGTTGATACGCTGGATCCACAGGGCACGGAACTGACGCTTACGCTGACGACGGTCGCGATAGGCGTACTGACCGGCCTTGATGACGGCCTGCTTGGCTACGCGGAAAACACGCGAACGGGCACCGTAGTAACCCTTGGCCTGCTTCATGATCTTCTTGTGACGACGACGGGCGACGACACCACGCTTGACACGAGTCATAGCACTCTCCTGACGTTAAAGGGGGTTCACCAAGGATTAGACGTACGGCAGCATGCGACGCACGAGTGCCTTGTCGGCATCGTGGATCTGCTGCATGCCGCGCAGCTGACGCTTACGCTTGGTGGACTTCTTGGTCAGAATGTGACTACGGAAGGACTGCTTGTGCTTGAAGCCGTTAGCAGTCTTCTTGAAGCGCTTGGCAGCGCCACTGTTGCTCTTGATCTTCGGCATGAGAATAACTCCGCTCGAGTTTCTTTAGAAAATTCGGGGCCAATGGCCAGCTCTGGAGCTGGCCATTCGTTGGACGGGCCGTCGAATCACTTCTTCTTGGGGGCAATGATCATGATCATCTGGCGGCCTTCCATCTTGGGGAAGGACTCCACGGTACCGATCTCTTCGAGATCGGCCGCGATCCGCTCCATCAGCTTGCGGCCGATGTCCTGGTGCGCCATTTCACGCCCGCGGAAACGCAGGGTGACCTTGCCCTTGTCGCCACCTTCGAGGAACCGGATCAGATTCTTCATCTTGACCTGGTAGTCGCCCTCGTCGGTGCCAGGCCGGAATTTGACTTCCTTGACCTGGATCTGCTTCTGCTTCTTCTTCTGAGCAGCTTTCTGCTTCTTCTGCTCGAAGACGAACTTGCCGTAATCCATGATCTTACAGACGATGGGATCGGCATTTGAAATCTGCACGAGGTCAAGGCCTTCAGCCTCGGCGCGCTCAAGAGCATCGCGGGTATCCACGATACCAAGCTGTTCGCCGTCAGCAGCGATCAGGCGGACCTGATCTTCGGTGATACGCTCGTTCATTGGCGGACGCTTGTCCTGGGGGCGTCCTCTGGGGTTGCTTCGCTTGATGGTTCCGTCTCCACTATAGCTTTGGAAGGTGCGAGAGCTGGGAAGGTGCGTGCCTTTACGAGCTTCGCACGAGGGGGCGGCCCATGCCGCCTACCCGTTAGTACCGCTCGGCCTGAACTCGCTCGATGAAGGCATCCACCGTCATGGTGCCTAGATTTTCGCCGCTGCGCGTACGCACAGCCACCGAGTCGGCCTCTACTTCCTTATCTCCGACCACCAGGAGATAGGGTACCTTCTGCAACGTATGCTCGCGAATTTTAAAGCCGATCTTCTCGTTCCTCAAGTCCGACTTGACGCGTAAACCGATTTTTTGCAGACGAGAGGTCAAAGCTTCGGCATATTCCTTCTGCGCGTCGGTGATAATCATCACCACCGCCTGCTCAGGAGCCAGCCACAAAGGCATGGCACCGGCATAGTGCTCGATCAGGATGCCGATGAAGCGCTCCATGGAGCCGACAATGGCACGGTGCAGCATGACGGGTGGCTTACGCTCGCCCTCTTCTGTCACGTACTGGGCACCCAGGCGAGTCGGCATCATGAAGTCGACCTGCATGGTCCCGACCTGCCATTCGCGGCCCAGGCAGTCCTTCATATGGTACTCGATCTTGGGACCATAGAAGGCACCTTCGCCAGGCAGTTCCTGCCATTCGACGTCGCAGGCCTCAAGCGCACCGCGCAGTGCGTTCTCGGCACGATCCCACGTCTCGTCATCACCGATACGCTTCTCAGGGCGCAGCGCGATCTTGATCGCGATGTCTTCGAAGCCGAAGTCACTGTAGACCTTCAGTGCCTGACGGTGGAAGCTGGTCACTTCAGGCTGGACCTGCTCTTCGGTACAGAAGATGTGCCCGTCGTCCTGGGTGAACGCACGCACGCGCATGATGCCGTGCAGCGCACCAGAGGGCTCGTTACGATGACACCCGCCAAACTCGCCAAAGCGAACCGGCAGTTCGCGATAACTGCGCAGTCCGGAATTGAAGACCTGAACATGCCCCGGGCAGTTCATCGGCTTCAGCGCGTATTCACGCTTCTCGGACTCGGTGAAGAACATGCCGTCGGCGTAGTTGTCCCAGTGGCCAGACTTCTTCCACAGCGACACGTCCATAATCTGCGGGCAGCGGATCTCCTGATAGCCGCCCTCCTTGTAGACACCGCGCATGTACTGCTCGACACGCTGCCACAGCGTCCACCCATTGGGGTGCCAGAACACCATGCCCGGAGCTTCTTCCTGCATGTGAAACAGGTCAAGACGACGCGCCAGCTTGCGATGGTCACGCTTCTCGGCCTCTTCCAGCCGGTGCAGATAGGCCTTGAGCTGCTTCTTGTCGCACCAGGCGGTGCCGTAGATACGGGTCAACATGGCGTTGTCCGCATTGCCGCGCCAGTAGGCGCCCGCCAGCTTGGTCAGCTTGAACGCCTTCAGATGACGGGTGTTGGGCACGTGAGGCCCGCGGCACATGTCGGTGTATTCCTGATGCCGGTACAGCCGGATGGTATCGCCCTCGGGAATGCCGCGAACGATTTCCTGCTTGTAGGGCTCGTCACGATGCAGGAACTCGAGCATCGCCTTGTCGCGATCCACGTACTCGCGGACCACATCGTATTCTTCATCGATCAGCTGCTTCATGCGCTTCTCGATGGTCTCGAGGTCTTCCGGGGTGATCGACTGGCCGAAATCGATGTCGTAATAGAAGCCGTCGGTGATCACCGGGCCGATGGCCATCTTGGCCTCGGGATAGAGCTGCTTGACCGCGTGCCCGATCAGGTGGGCGCAGGAATGCCGGATGATCTCCAACCCTTCCTCGTCTCTTGCGGTCAGGATCGCCACCTCGGCGTCCGTCTCGATCAGGTCCGCGGCGTCCACCAATACGCCGTCGATCTTGCCAGCCACGCAGGCCTTGGCAAGTCCCGGGCCGATGCTTTCGGCCAACTCCATGACGCTAAGGGGGGAATCAAAGGTTCTCTGACTGCCGTCAGGCAGTGTCACGATGGGCATGCAAGCTGTCCTTGTGCGCAGTGGTGATCCATACCAGGGATCACGTGTCGCCAAAATGGATTCAATGGGTGAAACAGCGACATAGCCTACCAGATGCAGCGTCGTCGATGCCACGCTCTACCTTCGCGGCGGGCGAATGTCGCAACAATCTTGCGCGACCAAACGCAGCGAGGCGCCCGAAGGCGCCTCGCTGATGTCGTCGCGCTCGATCAGATGATCGAGACAGACTCGGTCAGGGCAAACTTACTGCCACTCACCCAGCTCGACACGACGGTTTTCCGCACGACCTGCATCAGTGTCGTTGGTAGCGATCGGCTGCTCTTCACCGTAGCCGATAGCACGCATGCGGTTCGGCTGCACGCCCTGGCTGGCCAGGAAGCGAGCAACAGAAGCGGCACGCTCCTGAGACAGCTGCTTGTTGTAGGTGTCGGAACCGACGCTGTCAGTGTGGCCTTCGATGCGCACGCCGACGTTCGGGTTGGCACGCAGACGCTCAGCGATACCGACCAGTACCTGCTCAGCCTGAGCTGTCAGGGTGGCGGAGTCGAACTCGAAGTTCACGTCACGCAGGACCAGGTCCTTTTCGCAGCCCAGGGAGTTGACCTGGACGCCAGCCGGAGTACCCGGGCACTGGTCCTGGAAGTCCGGCACGCCGTCGTTGTCGGAATCCAGCGGGCAGCCCACGGCGTCAACCGCGACACCGGCCGGAGTACCCGGGCACTGGTCGTTGGCGTCATAAACGCCGTCACCGTCGGAATCCTTCGGAGCGTCCATCGGCTCTTTGTTCGGCTCAGCACACAGCAGAGCGCCAGCCACGGTGCCGACAGTAGCGCCAACAGCTGCGCCGGTTTCTTCGTCGTCGTCGCTGGTGGTGCCGTAGCCGATGCCGCCGCCGATCAGGCCGCCAGCAATACCACACACCATCGGGTGCTGGTACCACGGCTTAGCGTCGCTCATGCCGGAGGAAGACTGTGAAGCGGAGCTGGCGCAGCCAGAGAGGCCGACAACCAGAGCAGAACCGAGCAGCAAGCCAGTCGTTGATTTTTTCATTTAAGACTCCTTCTTCTTTCTGACACTCAATGCTGAATACGGGTAACCCTGTTCTTCAGCGGGTCCAATGTTGTGCCGATCGAGAAACAGGATAGGTACCCTACTTCCTCATAGGCAAGAAAAGCATGAAATATCGCGACTAGCCAGTCTGATAGCCTTCGATATCTCAACGTCTTCCGCCGACGGCCCATCGTGCAAGAAATGCGCTGCACGACCAATCCCTTGCAGGCGACATCATGACGTATCGCTTCTGTACAATCAAATTAGCACAGCCGATAGACGCCCGTCATTCACTTCATCGAACAGTGTTCGAGATCGCTCAATTGAGACTGTCGGGGTAACGGGCCTGAAAATCCAGCGCAGCCTGTGCCGCAGCCAGCACATCCTCACGATTTGCCTCTTCCACGGCCAACCTCTGCTTGTCCTCGGCAAACCGTTCTTTCGGTGTAAGTGCCTGACGAGCCTGGTGCGTGTGCAGATGCCGGGTCTGCTCGTACACCTCTGCAACAACGCGAAACTCGCGCCGCTCAAGCAGCGCAGGGTCGATCAGTTCAAACAGGACTTTCAGGCGCCAGCAGCCCTCTGTCACATCGACTTGTCGCTGCACCAGGGCCGACGCAACCAGTCCGAGATTTTCCAGGCCGTTTTCCCGCGCGCGACGTTCCTCGTCTTGACGGAAGGCCTCGCGGCGACGCACTTCCTTGCGCAGTGACCAGGCGTACCCGCCCATGCCTGCAATCACGGCACAGCCAATTCCCAGCAGGACAAGTGCAAGCGTCGTGGACATAGAAGCCCCCTTTGCAATGGTCAAAGGGCGCATTCTACACATCCTGACAATGGGCGGAACCGCTTTCGCCGAGGGCGGACGTCCCCATCCGCGCCAGCAGACCTGCACAGCGGCAATCGGTCTCGGCCCCCTTTCGAGGAAGCATAGCGGCTATCAGTGACGATCAGATGAACCCATGCCCCAGACCTACCACCGAGCCCTAACATTGAAGGCCAAAACCGAGGCATGAAATTGACGCCTAAGCCCGAGACCTAACACCCGGGCCTAAATCCCGGGAATACCTAAGAGCCCATCTGCAAGGGCGAACCTGAAAGAGAGCATCAGGCCCAGAGTGTCAGCACCAGAGATAGGTAGTGGTCGCTCAGCAACGCCAGAAACACGCCCAACAGATAGCGTATCGAGAACCAGAATGCCTGCAGCGGCACCTGTTCATCGCGACCACGCCAAACCCTCAGGTTCCAATGCATGAACCGTATATTCAGCAGCAGGATGCAGCACAGGTACCACCATCCACTCATGCCAATGACAAATGGCAACAGCGTCGCCGCGACCGTGAGCCAGCCGTAAAGCCACACCTGCAAACGCGCAAAGTCCAGGCCATGGGTCACCGGCAGCATGGGAATTCCGGCCTCGGCGTATTCGTCTCGCTTGTAGATCGCCAGGGCCCAGAAGTGCGGAGGTGTCCAGGCAAAGATAATCAGCACCAGCAACAGGGGCTCGGGCGCCATGGCGCCCGTCACCGCGGTCCAGCCCAGCAGCGGTGGCGCGGCCCCGGCAACACCGCCAATGACGATGTTCTGCGGTGTGGCGCGCTTGAGAAAAACGGTGTACACCAGCGCGTAGCCCACCAGCGAGGCCAAGGTCAACCAGGCCGTCAGGTCGTTGACGGCGATGGCCAGCACCCCTACCCCCACCACGCACAGCGACAGCGCCCACCCTAATGCCAGGGGCGTTGATAGCCGACCTGAGGCCAGCGGCCGGCGAGCGGTGCGCCCCATTCTGGCATCAAGCTTGCGATCCACCACATGATTGATCGCTGCGGCTCCGGCCGCAGACAGGCCAATCCCCATTAGACCGAGCACCACCGTATCGAGCGGCGGCAAGGGCACCGCCAGCAGCATGCCCACCAGGACACAGACCAGCATCACCGCCACGACACGCCACTTGCACAGCACCAACAGGTCACGCCATACGGACACAGGCGCCATACCGGGAACTACCGCTTGGCCATCACGCATGTAGCCACCCCCGCTTCTTGCGCTGGGGCTCGCTACCGACATCTTGCCCAAGGCGTGAAGGTATCAAAGAGCCTGCGCTGCCGACTCGCCGCCGGTCGGCGTCCAGGTCATCCACAGCCAGCACCAGCGACGTTGGTCGACGTTGGCGGACCACCACGGCCGTGCTGTAGCGCTGTTTCCAGACCACCAGCGTGAACGTGAACACCAGCAAAACAGCCCCCGCTGTATGCAGCAACGCCAGGCCAAGGGGTAGCCACCACAGTACATTGGCCACGCCCAGAGCGACTTGTAGCAGTAGCGCGGCAGCAAGGCTCACCAGCCAGGGCCGCATCTCGCGACGCCGCCAGTAACAGACCACGACGACCATCAAGGCGATGCCCAGCAACCCTGCCCCAAGGCGATGGGCTAGGTGGATGGTGGTTCGCGCCTCAGCATGCAAAGCCCCATGCAGGTAAGTGGGCCCCACTGCCTGGGTGAGATGAAAACCTTCCCCCCAATCGGTCTCCGGCCACCATTGTGTGTTGCAGGTAGGAAACCCCTGGCAGGCCAGTCCGGCGTAATTGCTCGACGTCCAGCCACCCAATGCCAGCTGCATCACCAGTAGCAACAACGCGATGGTCAGCACACGACCGGGCCGGCGCGCTGCGCCAACACCTTGCCCACGGGCCAGGCGCCTCAGGCGAAGATGCAGCCAGACGAAGAGGCTCATCACAGACAGTCCACCCAGCAAATGCAAGGTGACGACCTGAGGCCACAGCTTGAGTGTAACGGTATAAGCGCCAAAGGCGCCCTGCACCATCAACACCGCAAACAGCAGCAGCATCTGGCGCCAGGGCATGCCTTGCCGTCGACGGTGGGGCCAGGCGATCACCAGCAGGCTGACCACCAGCAATCCCAGCCCGCTGGCCAGATAGCGATGGATCATCTCCATCCAGGCCTTGGTGGCATCCAGCGGACTGTCGGGACTGTGTCGCAGCGCTTGGTCAGCATCCGGCACCATGAAGTTGCCATAACAGCCCGGCCAGTCCGGGCAGCCAAGCCCCGCATCAAGCAGCCGCGTCCATGCCCCTGCCAGTATCACCACCGCCGTGAAAGCGGCCCCCGCCAGGCTCAACACTCGCAACCAGAACAGCCGCCGATCACTCATGGGCCACCTCCCTGCTGACCAGCGACGTAAAAGCCTGTGCACTAGACAAGGCCATTGGCCGCGTCTCCGCCAAGGCCTCAGCGCCAGCTATAGCGACTGCATCAACGCGACCACCGAGAAAAGACATTGATCCGGACATCGAAGGAGGCCCATCAAGTGCGTCGGCAACCCCAGGCGTAGCCTGCTGATGCCTTGCCGCGGCTGGCCACTCTGGATTGCGTTTGAACAGGTGCTCGATGTCATCCATCACTGCCCTGGTCTCTGTGCCATCGGCATAGGCCACTGCCACATTCCCAACGGGATCCAGCAACCAGGCTCTGCCTTGGCCACTCCACTCTGGCACCGTCGACCAACGCCAGAGGGATTCGCCGGGTAAAGCAGGCGGCGTTCCGCCAATGCGAAGCCTGGTCAGCCGATGCGCTTCCTTACCCAATGCACGGTGCAACCGCCACCAACGGTCAGCATCTGCTTGGCAGCCACTACCGCAATCAAACACCAGCCGCCACGCCCTTGAACTTGCCATGGGTTCGCCGCTGGCCTGTCTGTCCTCATCAGCAGACCCTGTCACCCCCTGCCCCGTCTCCAGAGCCTCGATGGGCCACTCCGACAACACCGGCACCTGGCTGTCGAGCGAGCCGTGTGCCGTTCGCTCAACGGGGATGCCGATACGCCATTCGGCCATGATCCACGCTACCAACATCGGTGCCACGAAGATCGATATCAGAGCGATCAGTTTCGTGCGCTGCCATGCCAATGCCGTCATGGGCCCTCCCGTCTTTTCGGTCGCTACCGTGCATCAAGGTCTGTCTTGATCAGCTGGTCCTGTCGCATCCGCCTGGCACCCACCACCAAAGCGATCGTCGCGACCCCTGCCAAGGCCCACCACTGCACCGCATAGGCAAGATGGCGCTCGGGGGGCATGACGCTGGGCACCCACCAATCAAGCAGATGGCCCTCGCCTTGCCGCTGGTGCAGCCAGCCGGGGTAGGTGAAAGGCTGCTGCCAGCTGGCCAGCTCGATTCGCTGCAACCGAGTGCCCTCGAGATTGTCACCAAAGCGTGGCGCGCGGCGGCTGTCGATCTGCCATTCGCCACGGATCGTGACCGTACCCTCTGGCGTATCAGCGCTCGGTGCCATCCTTGAAACGCCGGTCTCGATAAACCCGCGCTCCACCAACCAACGCCGTCCCTCCAGGTCAACAAAGGGTGTGAGCACCGCCACACCCAGTTGCTGACCAAGGGTGCGATTATCCAGAAACAGGGTTTCGGCACCCATAAACCGCCCTTGTAACGACACTCTTGCGCCGTCTGGCGGTACTGTCTCTGGCATGTGCACCGTCGGTGCCGTATCGCGATGTTCCAGATAGAGGCGCTTGTCGGCAGCCCGCTCCCACTGCCATAGTCCCAGGCACACTCCCAGCACGATCAGCGCTGCGCAGAGCACGCACCACACCACCAATCGGGGCGACCACCGCCACTCACTGTCACCGGAACGGACGCTTGCCATGCTGCTCAAATCCCTGATCCTGATCGTCTTCATTGCCATGCTGGCCAGTCTGGCCGCAGGCGTCGGATTCTTGCTCAAGGACGACAGTCAATCTCGCCGCCTGCTGATCTCCCTCAAGATTCGCGTTGGCTTGGCTGCCCTGCTCCTGGGCTTGTTGATCTATGGTTTTGCCAGCGGCACGCTTGGCTGAACCGATCAGTCCCTGACCCGCTCAGGTCGTTTTCTGTCTTGAGCATGTCTGTCTCAGTCAGCCCTGTCTCATTCAGCCCTGTCTCAGCCCACTTCCTCTCGACCGCTTCAGCCCTGTTGGTCTCGCCCCCCCCCTGTGCCTTGAGGCAAGGGACGCGGGCTTGCCATCACCCGGTGCCTGTCAGCGTCAGAAGACGTAGACGAAGATGAAAAGCCCAAGCCATACCACGTCGACAAAGTGCCAATACCAGGCTGCGGCCTCGAAGCCGAAGTGGTTGGCGCCACTGAAGTGTCCCTTGCGTATGCGCAGCAGGATGCTGGCGAGGATGATGGTGCCGATGATGACGTGCAGGCCGTGAAAGCCTGTCAGCATGAAGAAGGTTGAACCGTAGATGCCGGCTTCAAGGGTCAGCCCGAGGTGATGGTAGGCTTCGTAGTACTCCACTCCTTGAATAATGATGAAGCAGGTCCCCAGCAGTACGGTGCCGAACAGCCAGTTATGCGTTGCCTGTCGCTCCCCCATCTTCAGCGCTTCATGAGCCACGGTAAGAGTGATGCTGGATGACACCAGCAACAGCGTATTGACCAGCGGCAGCTGCCATGGACTGAGAGTCTCCGCGGGTCCCGAAATGCGGCTATCCGGCGGATCGAGCAATGGCCAGCTGGCCGAAAAATCAGGCCAAAGCAGCGCCGTCACCCCCTTGGCGCCTTCGCCATCCAGCCAGGGCAGTGCCAAGGTTCTCACGTAGAAAAGCGCGCCAAAGAAGGCCGCAAAGAACATGACCTCAGAGAAGATGAACCAGCCCATGCCCCAGCGGAATGAGCGATCCATCTGCGCGTCGTACAGGCCTGCCATGGACTCTCGAATCACATCGCGAAACCACAGCACCATGACGGCGAGAATCCCCACCAACCCTGCCAACATCAGCGGTGACCCCACGGCTCCATGTACCAGCCAGGTGCCGCCTCCGACCATCATCACGCCCATCGCCAGAGAGCCCAGAATTGGCCACTTGCTGGTTGCGGGAACATAGTAGCTGCCACCACTCATGTTTCACCTCCTGAGGACCTGTCCGCCCAGCGCCGCGTGGCCACAGCGTCAATATGCTTGCCATCGTCCGACATCGCGGCTGTTACGGTGTCGTTTTCCTGGGGATATAGGGTGTACACCAACGTCACGGTCTTGATCTCGGGCGGCAAGTCCCTCGTCAGCTGAAACACCAGCGGCGCCGTAAAGCTTTCGCCCGCTGCCAGACGCTGGTTCTCGAAGCAGAAGCACACCAGCTTGCGGAGATGTAGCGATGCCGGCGACGGCGTCACACTTGGCACAGCTCGGGCCACCAGCGAGCGCTCACCAAGATTGCGAAAGGTGAAGTGCACCTCTGCGCTCTGCCCTGGATGCACCCGGATCTGGCGCTCCTCCACCTCTAGCCGCCATGGCAGGCCAGCCGCACCACGTGTCACGAACTGCATGGTCACGGTACGCTCGGCATCCACCTCCTGGTGCGCCAGAGACTGAGCGCTGGACGCTGTCTTGCCGTTCAGGCCCGTCACCTGACAGAAGACGTCGTAGAGCGGCACCAGCGCGAAGGCAAAGACGCACATACCCGCCAGCACCACCAGGGTCTTGATGACGGTGCGTCGCACCTGCGGCCTGCGATCCTCGACGACATTCACCATGGGCGATCTCCCGCACGTCAGTGTTCGACCGGTCGATACTGGAGCGGGTGCTCGAAGGTATGCAGCGGAGCCGGGCTTGGCACGGTCCACTCCAGGTCCTCAGCCCCGTCCCACGCCTTGGCGGGCGCGGTCTTGCCACCTCTTACACACATGATGACGATCACCACGAACAGCAGCTGCGAAAGGCCGAACATGAAGGCACCGATGCTCGACACCATGTTGAAGTCAGCGAACTGCAGCGAATAGTCGGGAATACGCCGTGGCATGCCAGCGAGACCAGAAAAGTGCATCGGGAAGAACGTCAGGTTCACGCCAATGACCGACAGCCAGAAATGCCACTGAGACAACCGCAGGTGCGGATAATGGCCGGTCCACTTCGGCAGCCAGTAATAGACCGCCGCCATGATCGAGAACACCGCCCCTGGCACCAGTACATAGTGGAAATGAGCCACCACAAAGTAGGTGTCGTGATACTGAAAATCTGCTGGTGAGATCGCCAGCATCAAGCCCGAAAAACCTCCGATGGTAAACAGTACGACAAAGGCAATGGCAAACAGCATCGCCGGCTCAAAGCTGATGGAGCCGCGAAACAGTGTCGTGATCCAGTTAAACACTTTCACCCCGGTGGGTACCGCGATAAGCATCGTGCTGTACATGAAAAACAGCTCTGCGACCAATGGCAGCCCGACGACAAACATATGGTGCGCCCAAACCAGAAAGGACAGGATGGCAATGGACGCCGTGGCGTAGACCATTGAGGCGTACCCGAACAACCGCTTGCGCGCAAAGGTCGGGATAATCACCGACACGATGCCGAACGCCGGCAAGATCATGATGTAGACCTCGGGATGCCCGAAGAACCAGAAAAGATGCTGGAACAGCACCGGATCGCCGCCGCCCCCCGCGTTGAAGAAGCTGGTGCCGAAATTAATGTCCATCAGCATCATGGTGACAACGCCCGCGAGGACCGGCATCACGGCGATCAACAGGAAGGCGGTGATCAGCCACGTCCACACGAACAAGGTCATGTCCATCATGCGCATCCCAGGGGCACGCAGGTTGAGAATGGTCGCAATGATGTTGATGGCGCCGAGGATCGAGCTGATTCCGGCAATATGCAGCGACAAGATAAAGAAGGTGGTGGACGGAGGTGCGTAGGTCGTGGACAGCGGGGCATAGAATGTCCAGCCAAAGTTCGGCGCACCGCCAGGCATGAACAATGTGCTCAGCATCAGCGTAAAGGCAATCGGCAATAGCCAGAAGCTGAAATTGTTAAGCCGCGGTAGCGCCATGTCCGGAGCCCCTATCTGCAACGGCACCATCCAGTTGGCAAGACCCACGAAGGCAGGCATGACCGCGCCAAACACCATGATGAGCCCGTGCATGGTGGTCATCTGATTGAAGAATTCAGGCTGAACCAGCTGAAGTCCTGGCTGAAACAGCTCGGCCCGCACCACCAGGGCGAAGACACCGCCGATCAAGAACATGGTCAAGGAGAAGATCAGGTACAGCGTACCGATCTCCTTATGGTTGGTCGTCAGCACCCACCGCATCAGGCCGCGGGGTCGATGATGCTCGTGCTGGCCTGTCGCAGCGCTATCCGCTGCGGAGGATTGCAGACGATGCTTGGGAGGCAGTGACGCCATGGCGAAGTTCTCCCCGGTTGGCAGTCCGTCCGACACGGACCAGGTGTCAGCGTGTCACGTCAATCTGTGTATCGAGGCTGGGTGACGCACGGGGCGTCACTCGGCCAGCATTGCGGCGATCTCGGCGGGCTGGGTGACCTCGCCCGAGTCATTGCCCCAGGCATTACGTTCATAGGTGATGACAGCGGCTATCTCGACAGGATTCAGCGTGGTGCGAAACGCCGGCATGGCCGACCCCGACACACCGTTGACGACGGTGTCGACATGTCGGCCGGGATCATCCAGCAGCGCCTGGTTACCCGCCAGGGCGGGGAAAGCCGGCGGCAGTCCGCTGCCATCAGCCTGATGGCAAGACGCACAGATCGAGCCATACACCTGCTCGCCCCTGGCCATCAGCTCATCCATGCTCCACTCGCGGTCGACGCCCTGCGCCTCCTGGGCGGCGGCCTCCTTGCGCTGTGCCAGCCAGGTGTCGAACTGCTCCTGCTCCACCGCCTCGACCACCACGGGCATAAAACCGTGATCCTTGCCACATAGCTCGGCGCACTGGCCGCGATAGATGCCCGGCTCGTTGATCCTTACCCAGTTCTCATTGACGAATCCCGGCACCGCATCCTGCTTGACCGCCAGCTCCGGAACCCACCAGGAGTGGATGACGTCATCTGCCGTCAGCAGTAGGCGCACCTTCTTGCCCACCGGCAGTACCAACGGTTCATCGACTTCCAACAGGTAATGGTCCCCCTTGGCGCTGTCACCAGTGATCTGTTCCCGCGGGGTCGCAAGATTGGAGGTAAAGTCGACATCCTCACCCAGATAGCTGTAATGCCAGCGCCATTGCTGGCCCGTGACCATGACGTCGAGATCAGCGTCAGAAGCGTCATACATTTTCTTCAGCGTCGCCGTGGCCGGTACCGCCATGCCGACCAGAATCAGCAAAGGCAGCGCGGTCCAGATGACCTCTACCGTGGTGTGTTCATGAAACGTGGCGGCCTTGGCCCCCTGGGAATGGCGGTAGCGAAACAGCGAATAGAACATGGCGCCGAAGACCACCACGCCAATCACTACGCAGATCCAGAAAATCGTCATGTGCAAGGAGTGCACTTCACGACTCACGTCAGTGACACCGACCGGCATGTTCCAGTCAGCCGCGAGGAGAGGACCGCTCACTCCGGTCATCAGCGCTGCAACCAGCATTCCTGCAGTCATCCATACGTGGCGTATGCGCATCGATGCCTCCTGGAGCCTGTGTGATACGTCGGTTGTTATTCGTCTGTCGTGTTACGTCTGTGCCCGGTGGTAGATACGTTCTGATCGGCGAAGTCCCTGGATCTTCACCTGACGCATCCGTCATGACCTGATGCATCCGACAAGCAACACCGCGCTGTTGCCTGACCCGGCACTTCCCGGTAGCGCATCACCCACTTCCCCAACACCAGGTGCCACAACGCAGATCGCCACCTCAACGGTGGAGTCACTACCCCGCCGCCAAGGTGGCGATCACTACCAGTACCACCACAAACAGCACCCCAACCAGGATGCCTACCACGATAAAACTGGACGCCTTTCCAGAGGTAAAATCCTCCTGCCGTCGGGATTCCTTCTGAACGCCAAAGAAGGCGGCGAGTACAGACGTAATGGTCTTCCACATCGCGACCTCCGGTCAGGTCAAGTCATCCCTCGTCCTTCGCTTGACCATAGTTCAGCCGGAGACAGTTTGCGTTGCGCATTAGACGAAGGTCATAGTCCGAAAAGTGCTACCAGCGCCGGTAGCAGAAAGGCCGTCACCAAACCTGTGAGCCCCATGGCAAGCCCAGAGAAGGCCCCCGCCATGGCACCGAGCTTGGCAAAAGCCTGGGCGGTACCAAAACCATGCGCCGCCAGTCCCATGGTAAAGCCCTGCACCACTGGATCACGAACGCCCAGCATGCGAAAAATGAAAGGCCCCAGGGCACATCCAATGGAGCCGGTAATCAGCACAAGGCCCGCCGCTAACGATGGAATACCACCAATCTGCTCCGCCACCCCCATGGCAATCGGCGACGTCACCGAACGAGGTGCCAGCGACAGCACTGTCTGCGGAGACGCGCCGAACAGCAGCGCCAGACCCAGCGTCGAGGCCACCGCCGTCACGATACCCGCGCCACAGGCGGCCAACAGTGGCACCAGCAGTTGGCGCACCCGCTCTCGGTGATCGTAAAGCGGTATCGCCAGAGCGACGGTGGCCGGGCCCAGCAGAAAATGGATGAACTGAGCGCCTTCAAAGTACGTCGCGTAGTCAATCCCGGTCAGCAGAAGAAAGGTAATGATCAGCGCAATGCTAAGCGTCACCGCATGCAGCAGCGGCGTCCCACCCAGCCAACGATTGATGCGCACGGCCAGGGCAAAGGCCAGTAGCGTCACCAGCAGCGAGACCAGCGGATTCCCCGACAGATAGACCCACAGTTCATCCAGAGCAGAGGCTTCCATTAGCGACCTCCCCTGCGCGTCGCCAGCGACGACATCACCCATGCCGTTACCGCCAATGTCAGCGCGGTGGACAGCACCAGAGTTGCCGCGATGGCCACGCCATCATTGGCAATCAGTCGACCATGCACCATCAAGCCCACCCCGGCAGGCACGAACAACAGCGTCAGGTAACGCAGCAGCCCCTCACCCGTGGTCCGCAGACTCTTAGGTACCTTGCCGCGGATCGTCAGACCCACCAGCAGTATGACCATCCCGATAACAGGCCCCGGAATCGGCAGCCCCAACAGCCGAGCCAATAATTCACCCGCAAACTGACAGCCCAGCAATAGGCTCATTCCCAGAATCAGCGGCATCCGCGTCCCCTCCGCACCTTGTTTACTCTCCCTATAGTGTGTCAGAGCACAGACAAACTGGGCAGCGCTGACCATCACCAGCGGTCAATTTCCAACCAATTGAAATAAAAGCGCAAAAAGGGGTTTTCATTTCGAAATGAACGCGCTAGTATACGCCTCGTCTTCGGGGGACAGGCCAGACGGTCACAGAGCCCAAAGGCCAAGTCGGAGCGTGGCGCAGCTTGGTAGCGCGTTGCAATGGGGTTGCAAAGGTCGCAGGTTCGAATCCTGTCGCTCCGACCACTGAATACTTATGAAAAAAAGCTCTTGCGCCCTCCGCGTCGGAGCTTTTTTTTGTGTCTGAAGACATGACCTCATCCAGCCTGGAGGCAATGGTGGCACCCGCTACCTCATCACCGGGTCATGCCCCACCCTTGCCAGCGGTTCGCTGCGGTCCCTTGCACACTCCTGCTGTGACCAAGTCACCGATTCCTTTACGTGGCTTAGCCCCACTAACGGATAGCCCTTTCTGTCTAACTGAACATTCAACACACAACAGCTAGCAAATGTTCTGCTGGGACAACACACCGCCCTTTAACGATTACACCCACCCTTCTTTATCCGGCACCACTTCACGATAAGCTAAGCGCACCACTTCGTGGTACTTCTCATCAAACACTTCGCTCAAAAGGGGCGCGAGATCATTTTCAAGCCAGATGAGTAGCTGCTTTTCAGCCGGGTCATTAAAAAGCTCATCACAGCCCATATTATCCTTCTCCCAATTCCGCGAAAGCCACTCGAAAAGAACGATAGCCTCATGTCGAGATAACAAAATTTTAATTCCATCTTCTGAAGCAACTGCACTGGTCATTGAAGCCCTCGATGTACTACCCTTGAGTGGTCTATTCTTGGCTTAGACTGTCGCATTTATAGTACAGACGCTGCCAGGAAACGAAGATCATATAGCCGAGTGAATTACTTCACCGCATTTAGATATAGTCTCCATGATGAAGTCGTGCGAGATAAACACCCCACTGTCCTGGGGCACTAATATGACCATCATCGACAACACAGGGAGCAGATATAACGACTACCCCGTTATCATAGGAGAAATACCACGCTTCGTTAACATGACAAAAGATTCAAGCCCATTGGGCTCAGGAATTATTTTAAGTTTATCGCCACCAGAAAACAGTAAAACAATACCCCATCAGAAAGAAGCGACGATGAGGCAACATTACTATTTAAAAGACTAAAAAGGAGGCTGCTCGTTTCTGGCTCTTCTCCATGCCCCTCAAAACCACAACCATTTATAGTTGTCTCGAATCGACACGACATAACTATAGAATTATCATTTTTGAAGGTTAAAACAAAAGAACCCACGCCAACGGTAATTCCAACAAGCGCACATTTTTCAAATTCAGCCACATCGTCATCATCCACAAAATTCATAGTTCATCTCTCGGGAGGCATAGCGTTTTTCAGGTAGTGGGACATGATACTACCCACGAGAACCAGGCTTACCTGTTGTGGGATTTAATGGTTGACCTTCTGAAACGGAGACCCAATAGCCACTTTCCACACTAGGTATCACTGTCGATCCGCAAGGCATTTCCTGGATCTCGGTACTAACTTTTGCACTCGGGGTTGGGCCAGAAAGGTAGAAAAGAATACTGCCTGGCGAAGACCCTCAGGTCGTTGCCAGCATTGAGTTTGGCGGCCTCATAGGTCAGGTCAGCCGTTGCTTGCGATCTGGCAGCCCTGGGCGCGCAGGTCCTGCACTTCATCGAGACGATGCTTGTCACCGCCGAACAGGCCGCGACTCTCGTTCCTCTCGTAGCGGTCGCCAGCTCACTGTCATGCTGACACACCGTGCTGGTGTCGTAGGTCTTATTGGGCATGAGAGTGTGGCTCGACATACTGTTGGCGTCGTGTGCACATATTCAGTGAAATATCCTGGCGGTTTTGAAAGTAGCAAACCCTCTCTGTTTCTAAATGTCGACCCGTCATTTTTATGAAGATAAGGATACGCCCCAACAGGGTACGATACCCGCCGTCAGGTCGGTACTGACCGGCACCTATTCGTGGCTCTAACCCTCCCCGGCGAGAGGGACAGGCGGCCCTTCAGGACATTTCCGCTCCTTTTGTGTTATGCAATATGCCATGGTCATACTACAAACCTTATAGATTAAGCTTAAAAATGGGGCGGTGGTTAGCGGTGTCTTTATGCTGACTCTTTTCTGCGAAATATTATCCGGCAATCAATGGAGGCCACGTTGTCGAGAGTATTCGCACTACAAACAAAAGATGTCGTAACACAAGCGCTTGCTGCAAAGGATATTCGATCCTTGATTTCTTCGATCAAAATGCTCGTTTCATCTGCTATGTCCTGAATGTCATCGACATCCTGTTCACACTGTTTCTCAAGCACTGCTAATATTTTCCACCCATCCTCATAGGCCAAACTTAATTGACGCACATTCGTGGACACTAGGCCAAGCATAGCTTGACTCAACATAGCCTGCACCCAGACCCAGTCATCTAAGCTCGGTTTCATCATTTCCCAAAATTCGGATTCGTTGGAACGATGCTTGGACTGCTCGTTCCCTTGATAATAAACACATTAGTTTCTTGGTTAATGCACCCTGCTCATGGGTTGTTATTTAAACCTGTAACACGACTATAGCGAACGACTGGAAAACCTTGCTGAGTCTGGCCTATTATCGCCGCGTCCCCAGAACGATAAGCCGTGAGGACTTGTTGAGCATCTTCCTGACTCCGCATCACTCTCCCGGTGACAGGTTGTCCTGTACGAGGGTGGATACCGCCGTCAATATGCCGAGCCTGAAGTTGCAAGCTTAGGGAAGCTCCGCACTGGTCAGGGTCCTATTTTCCCCCTGCCCCCTCGTCGTTCTCCCCGGCCTGCCCACACCTAATGCCAGACGGCATTGCTCGAGCTCTTCTCATGCGTCTCGCTATGCAGGTCGCGGGCATGGGCGAAGATGATCTCGCCGCCGCTGTCCAGCACCAGGTCATTGCCAGCCTCGAGTCTGGCGCCTTCATAGGTCTGGTCGCCGTCACTGACGATGATCAGATCGCCGACTTCTCTACGTCACTCGGCCTAAGTAACAGATATCTCTTTCTGGCCAACTGAACATACGAGACACTACAGTTATTCGTTAGAACTATTATCTAGTGAATCAGGAGAAGCTAAAAATTGCCATCGCCGAGGATCGATACTCATACCTCTCCCGACTTTACAGATAAAAGCCAACTCCCGATCATTTGGAATAACATCGAACTCGAATAGCTGATCACATAGGTTTTCGAAAGCAATTACACACTCGCCATGTCGAGCTAAGGATATATATTCATCAACAAACTCATCAGGCAAGCGGCCTCGATAGTTTTCTATAGCAACAATGACGACATCTTCAATAGTATTTGGCATATCAATAATCAGGGAATGCAGTAATAATTCCCTCTCCCGCTGGCTCAACTACGACTTTGACTGGAACACCATCGACAATTGGCAAATTCCCTTCAACATCAGTTACGATAAATCGTGCAGGGTTTCCAGCCCTCGTGTAAAGTCCGCCATTTCCTGACTGCGGTTTCCAAAGTAAATTTGGATCAGTTGCAATATCAGATACAGTAGTCATCACCCTATTCGCATCCCATTCACGCGGAAATGGTATTTTTCCCGCCTGACCTGGCCATAGGTGTCCACCACTATTTGGACCATCTCCATACAATATGTGTTGAGTGCGTTGCGAATTCGCAACGTTCGTAGACGGATCCACCAGCGGTTCTATGGGTACAAAATTGCCATCCCTCCCCGGCACATCCGCCACACCACCATACCCTGCCCCTACCCCTGCCGATAACACCACCTGGTTGCCTACGCCCGCCATACCCTTCACGGCATTGATGGCGGCAAGCTCACCTCCCATCGTGAATAGGCCATACCTGACTCCGCCGTCTCAAGCGATATGCCCAGAGACTGCGGCAGGCTTTGGGCGGTCAAGGTCGCTGTGGGCTTACCGTAGAGGGCTTTCACCCCTCCCACACTTCCTTGGTCGGCGGCAGTCAGGGGCCGAATTCCACACCCAGTGACGAAGAACCAGTACTATGAGGTCCCCAATCGATCCATTGATCGTGTTATACGCAGAAACTGCATCCTACCTAATCTATTCTCTACTATTTAACGCTAAAGGACCTAGTTCGGTCCCAGTGAAATATCTCGTTCTGATATCGCTAGCAGGCTCCATCCCACCAAAGAATTCGTCAACTTTAACGAAAGCCGAAATTGACAGCAACATCTCTTTAATTTCAGTCATATATATGTCTAACTCACCCCACTCACATTCAAAAGACATATCCATGTCAATGCGAGTCACACTATTACAACTAACACAAAAAAATCTTATCAAAACAATAGACAACGTAAGATTTTCCGAGATCTCTAACGCTTGAATCACTGTAGTAACATAAATGCCTTCCTCACACCTCTCCATTTTAGAAACAATCTCATCAGTGAAACCACTATAGTATTCGCATTTTTCTCCATCAAATAGCGAAACCTCGAACGGTTCACGTGATTTACTCTCCAGGTATTGCATAAGCTTACCTAGATCTTGTATTTCAACGCCTTCTACAACAGCTTCAAAAGAGTCTTTCATATTCTATCAATCGATAAATCCCTTAAATGTACCATCTAAGTTCAATCTTATACCCCGACCATCATCAATCCGTTTTTCTATGAAGGTCACTCCCCGATCATTCGTAACTCTTTGGAATCGTCCACTTCCCCTAACCACCTCTCTCAAATGCGTCATGGCCTGAGCATTCCAAGTACTCATTGGGCCCGTGACCCCTCCCCAAATTTCTGGATGCCTGTTCGCGTGCTTAGAAAGAGCATGGCCTATAACAGAACTCCCCTTGTATGGCCGCTGAGCAGATTCTAAAACAACTTTAGCCTGTCTAAATGAAACACCCGCCTCCCCCAAGACCCGCGACTGCAGCCACCCTCTTATACCCGACGCCGCAGCCTTGGCTGCAACACCACCACCCGATAGCGTCAGTACAATATCAACATCGGTGGTGTCGACTTCAGCGCCGCCCCCCATGGCACTCCAGTAGGCTTGATCATACACCCTGATGGTATCGGCGGAGCCAGCGCTGCCAATCGAAGCCATCTCGTCCTGATGCTGGACAGTTGCTCCCAGACTATACGCT
The DNA here is from genome assembly GCF_019802025.1 of Halomonas sp. DP5Y7-2. Taxonomy (NCBI): domain Bacteria; kingdom Pseudomonadati; phylum Pseudomonadota; class Gammaproteobacteria; order Oceanospirillales; family Halomonadaceae; genus Halomonas; species Halomonas sp. DP5Y7-2. The sequence goes on from NZ_JAHVHY010000007.1 coordinate 356,626, forward strand.
GAGTCGAGGCCAGTTCCCCAGTAACTCGACTCCACCGTTCCA
>NZ_JAHVHY010000008.1:0-296818 GCF_019802025.1 Halomonas sp. DP5Y7-2
GATGCCGTCTGCCAGCACCACCACGGGATGCCAGAACAGGGCGTTGATCATGACGATGGCCAGATGGCGAAACAGCGGACGGCGTGGGTTCATCAAACGTCCCTCCTGGAGGGCATGGCACGTATCTGGCGCGGCCACTAGAAGCGCGCCTGAACGGTGAAATAGACGGGACTTTCGCGATGATCGATGGCATCGGGACGGTCAATGGACTTGGCCAGGGTGACACTGGCACTGAGGTAGTCGCCGCTGACGCCAAGCCCCAGGGCCATGCCACTGAGACGACCGTGCTGGTCGCCGCTATCGTCATCGTGGCGGATGACGCCCACATCGTAGGCAAGGCTTGCCTCGAGCCGATCCACCAGGGGGACCTCCGCAGGTAACGGACGGGCCCAGCTGATCTCATTGCGCCAGTACCCCCCGCTGTCACCGCTCAGGGTCTGGTCCTTGTAACCACGCACCGAGTGCTGGCCGCCCAGGCTAAGCCGCTGGGGGCTGTAAAGGGCATCGTCGCTCCATTGGCCGCTGGCCAGGCTGGTCACGGTCAGGGACTGGCCCAGCACCTCGAACGGTCGGGCATAGCTCAGCGTCAGGGTGGTGCGCTCGTCCTGGGCCTTGGGCGACCCCGCGGGCTGGTCGTCATCGTCCTGGGCGCCCAGGATGTCGAGGCCCTTGTGCCAGCCCAAGTCCGCGTTGATCAGCCCACGCCCGAGGCGGCGGCCATGGTTCAACCCCAGGCTCAGCTCGCTAAGACGCTGACTGCTGACCTCGATGCGCGTTTCGTCCAGGTCATTGCGCGTGCTCAGCCGGCTGACGCCGACGCTGGCAGAGGTGGTGCTGACGCGGTCCCGGTGCATCAGACGCTCGGCCGACAGGCTGTGGCGCTCGCTGGCACCGTCCAGGTCGAAGCGAAACCCATCGGCGCGGGCGATGCTGCGATAGTCGCTGCGGCTGTACTGATAGCGAAAGTTCCAGCGCCCCCAGGGCAGCCGATAGGCCAAATACTGGTTGCTGGAGCCAATGCCGGGGGCGCCAGTGACATCGTGACCGAACTGCAGACTGAGCTGATCGGCCAGCCCCAGAGGGCTGTCCCACTCGCCGCCCAGGGTCCACTGCTGCTCGCCGGTCTCGCGGCTGCCGTCATTGCTGCGACCCAGCGCGACGCGCACGGGGCGCCCTTGCCCGGCATCCGGGTCGATGCGCACGCGGCTGCCGCCCAGGTCGTCACCCGGCAGCAATTCCATCTGGGCGCGGCGTGATGGCAGGCGGTTCAACTGGTCGATCAGCTGTTCAAGATCACGCAGATTAAGGATGTCCCCCGGGCGCGTGGGTGACGCCATCAAGACTTCTCGGGGGGAAGGTCGCACTCCGCCGCTGTCCAACGCTTCCAGGCGACCTTCGGCAACGACCACCCGCAGCCGCCCCTGAGTCAGGTCCTGTTCTGGCAGATAGGCGCGGGTGGTGACGTAGCCACGTTCGAGGTACCACTGGGTCACCTCACCCAGCAGCCCATTGAGCTCAGCTGCTGACAGGCAGCGTCCCAGATAGGGCTGCAACAGCCGCCCTCGCTGCCTCTCGCTGAGCAGGCTCGCGCCTTCCAGTTCAATCTCATGAATATCCAGGCAGCCCCCGTCATCAGGGCGCACCTCTGGAGCCACCACGGCCTCACCGGGCAAGCGCTCCAGCTGATCCAGGCGTTCACGCTGCTGCTCAAGCAAGCGCTGCTGATCGTCACGAATGAAGTTTTCGTTGAAGGTGGCATTGGGTGGAACCGCTGAAGGCAGCGACACCGGTGGCTGTACCTGGGCGAGTACCGAGGTCGGACAGCACGCCACCATCGCCAACAGTGTTGCGCCAATCAGGCGTAAACACCTCGGGTCAACAAGAAACGCCACGCCCGGCCTAGACGCGTCGACGCAATGCACCATCATCTATGAGATTCCCCTGCAAGAGACACTGACTCGTGGTCGCTGGCCTGGCCTGCTCCACGTTTTATTGACGACGTTGAGCCGTCATATTGTTATGCTGATTCACGCACTCAAAGTGGCTACCTTTAACTTCTTTTTCGAATTGCTATCTCGACTTCTATCTTTCATTCCCATCTTGATTTTTTATCTCTAACTTCCGCCTCTAACTTCCACCCCTAGCGTCTATTCCTGGCTTCCATCCTTAGCGTCGTTATCTTTTTCCCTTCATTTTCTTCTACCCAACTCACCCACCACCCTGCGTGGCTGGCCATCCGGAAGCGTGGCAACAGCACGGCTACCGCGACACCTCGTTCGGCGTTATGGCGGACAACTATCGTGACTCGGCTCAAGATTGCCAGCCACATAATGTCTCTAACATTGACCCCCAGCCACTGCTGAGGTGGTTGACAGTAGCGTGATGCTACCTCAAGGAGTGAAAGTGGAAAAATGCACCAGAAATGAATGTCGTAGCGAAAAAGCACAACGATAGAAGGATTGACATAAAAAGGCCGAGAGCAGGAAAGCAGTTACTGAAAAGAGGTAATGCCGCCTCATCTAGCATTGTCCACTATTTCCTACAAACAAAACCGATATCTCTTAAAGAGGCGCGGCATGAATAACAAAAAATAGCCGACCTACTCCGCATCTCTCTGGGAAAGAGAATAAGCAAGAGCACGGATGGCAAGGGAGAGCAGGAAGCAGAAGGAAAGGGAAAGCAGGAAGCAGAAACGATCGCCGCCGTCAGCACAGGTATTCGCAGATAGCCAGGTGCATCGACAGCACTCGGCCGAAAAGCGAGGTTCCACGCTCTAAGCCTCTGCCACCAATGCCCCCCCATAGGCGCTGACAAACTCAGGAGGCAGACGACGTGGACGACCGCTGGACAGCGCAATACATGCGTAGCGCGTGCGTGCCCGCAACAGGGTCGCCCCATCATCGGGTCGGAAGAGTTGGAATCGACGTGTCAGGGTAAGGCGTGCGTCACAGGCCACGATCCAGGTCGCCATGGCCAGTTGCTGGCCCTCAAACCCTGGCGCCAGATAATCGAGTTCGTGGCGGTGCACCGCCATGGCACGATCCAACGCCCGGTAGTGATCCAAGGTCAGACCTAGCTGAGCCGAGTGTGCCCAGCTGGCCTGTTCGACCCAGCGCAGGTACTGGGCGTTATTGACGTGGCCGTAGTGGTCGATGGCATCCGCTGTCACAAGGATGTCGATGACGAAGGGATTAGGCAGGTCCCAGTTGGGCTGGCTGCAGACAGACACTATTTCTGATCCTCGCGCTCGGTACCACAGTACCAGCAGGTATCGAAGGCGACCTCCAGCTCCTCACCACACACCCGGCAGCGCCACTCGCCCCCAGGCGAGGATGCGCGCAACGCCTGATGAATGACCGCCTCGGCGCGCTGGCGATTGTGCTCGGCCACCCACACCTGGGGTTCACACTCGAGCGGTGGCAACTCGCCGGCACCACCCCCCAGGGTCATGTTGCGAAGCTCCGTGGGTATGCCTGCTCCATTGAGCAGGTTACGTACATGCCCCACCATCAGGGCATTGCTGTCGGAGAAGACCATCGTCCAGGGCACGTCGTTCATGGCGGATATCCTTATCGTTGCAAGGGCCGCAGCCTTACTGGCCACGATGCGCCCAACCCCGCCACAAGGACAAGCCCTGATCGATACTCGAACGACACTTGATCCCCCCGCCTTAACGAGGGTCGATCATGTCGCCCGCCCTCCTTGGAGCAGACGTCGTGGAAGGGGGTATCGCGCCGCCCTCAATCACGAAACACGCGAACGCCCAGCGCCTTCAGATAGGCGGTCTCGGGAATGGCGGGATGCACCGGATGGTCCGGGCCCTGATGTCCCTGGAACAGGATCTGGCCATGGCGATCCTGATGGCGCACTGCGCCGCGCACGACGTCGGTCAAACGCTCCGGCGCCAGATGCATGGAGCAGGAGGCTGACAGCAGCAGACCATCGCGCCCCAGCAGACGCATGGCATCGCGATTCAAGCGGGCATAGGCACGCTCACCGTTGGCAATATCCTTGCGGCGCTTGATGAAGGCGGGAGGGTCGAGCACGATCACGTCGAACTTCTCGCCATCTGCCTTGAGCGCGGCCAGCGCCTCGAAGGCGTCACCATGACCGACGGCGACGCGTTCGTGCTGACCGTTGAGGGCAGCGTTCTCCGCGACGCGGTCCAGTGCGGACTCGCTGGCATCGATACACAAGACCTCGCTGGCGCCATGGGCCGCCGCCTGGACACCCCAGCCACCGACGTAACTGAACAGGTCCAGCACTCGCTTGCCGGCGACCTGCTGGTTCAACCAGGCACGGTTGACGCGATGGTCATAGAACCAACCGGTCTTCTGCCCGTCCATGACGGGGGCGATAAACTGCACGCCATTTTCTTCCAGCAGCACCTGGTCGGGAAGCGCGCCCTTGACCACTTCAATGGTTTCGCCAAGACCTTCCTGACGACGGCCACTGGTGTCATTGCGCAACACCACACACCCTGGCGATACCACCTTGTCGAGGGCATCCAGCAGCTCGTCCTTCACCGCTTCCATGCCTGCTGTGTTCAGCTGTACCACCAGCACGTCGGCATAGCGATCGATCACCAGACCGGGCAGCAGGTCGGCTTCACCATGCACCAGACGGTAGAAAGGCTTGTCGAACAGGCGATCACGCAGGGCCAGCGCCTGGTTGAGGCGATGCACCAGCAGCGAGCGATCCAGGCGCTGGCTCGGATCACGCGACACGATACGTGCACAGATCAGCGAGTTCGGGTTGATATAGGCCAGCCCCATGGGCTTGCCATTGGCGGCTTCGACGATGACCTGTTCGCCAACCTCAAATGCCTTGAGCGGTGTCTCGGTGGTATCGACCTCGTTGGAATACAGCCATAGATGGCCAGACTTGAGGCGACGATCGGCATTCTTTTTCAAGCGCAGCGGTCGAGTCACGGTGATCACTCTCTTCAAGATATCTAAGGTGTGGAGGTGCCAGTGCTATCAGCGCTGACAGCGAGGACAAAAGACACTGGCCCTCTGCCCCAGGGTCACATGCTTGAGTTCGCCGCCGCAGCGGCGACAGGGCGCTCCAGCGCGACCATAGACATTGAGGCGCTGAGCGAAATAGCCTGGCTCGCCGGTGCCGCTGACAAAGTCACGCAGCGTCGTGCCCCCTTGGGTGATGGCTGCGGCAAGTACATCCTTGGCAGCCGCGGCGAGCCTGTCATAGCGCTCGCGGCCGATGCGCCCGGCTGCTCGCCGAGGGTCGATTCCCGCCAGAAACAACGCTTCGCTGGCATAGATATTGCCCACGCCAACGACCACAGTATTGTCCATCAAAAACGGCTTCACCGCGGCTTGCCGCCCACGGGAAAGGGCGTACAGGCGAGCGCCATCAAACGCTGGCGATAGCGGCTCAGGGCCGAGACGCGACAATCGCGTATCCTGAGACTCGTCCTCGCGCAGCCAATCGACAAAGCCAAAACGACGAGGATCGTGGTAGCGCAGAATCGCGCCGCCTTCGAGCACCAGGTCGACGTGGTCATGCTTCTTCGGCAGATCGCCAAGACGAGCGATCCGCAGGCTGCCCGACATGCCCAGGTGCCAGAGCAAGGTACCCCGTTCCCGGGGCGCTTCCACCTCGTCCGCCGTAGCGCTATCCGAGGGAGACAGGACAGGCAACAGCAAGTACTTGGCGCGACGACGAATCTGACCAATCCGCGCCCCTACCAGGCGCTCGGCAAGGGTCTCGGGCACGGGCACTCTCAGGCGCGACTGACGCACCAGCACCTCGCGCACTTCTCGCCCTTCCACATGGGGAGCGATACCGCGCCGGGTCGTCTCGACTTCAGGCAACTCGGGCATGTTGCACCTGCGGCAGTGAGGCTGATATCCGGACGTCAGGCGACACATTCTCGCCAGGCGCCGCGTCAGCACCTTCATACGCAAGAACCCGACCTCGGGGCCGGGTTCTCGTCGACAGGCGGCTCGCCTGCGGTGGAAGCGAGATCAAGCCTTACTTGATCTTGGCTTCCTTGTACATCACGTGCTTGCGAACCACCGGATCAAACTTCTTCATTTCCATCTTGTCCGGAGTGTTACGCTTGTTCTTGTCGGTGGTGTAGAAGTGGCCGGTACCGGCGCTGGACACCAGACGAATCTTGTCACGCATGAGAATTCTCCCAGATTGCTGCCTGGTACGTTCGCCACACCAGGCCAGTCATTCAAGTCGGCCGGAACCTGTGATACGAGCTACGCTCTACAGGCTCCGAGTGACGACATCCTTAGATGGCGTCGCCGCGCTTACGAATATCGCTGAGCACCTCGTCGATGCCCTTCTTGTCGATGATGCGCATGCCCTTGGAAGAGACGCGCAGAGTCACGAAACGCTTTTCGGACTCGACCCAGAAGCGATGGCTGTGAAGATTCGGCAAGAAACGACGACGTGTCTTGCGCTGGGAGTGTGAAACGTTGTTACCAGTCACCGGGCGCTTGCCGGTAACCTGACATACTTTGGACATGAGAGCCTCCAACCGCGTGGCGAGTTGTTCAAAACCTGTCGGGCAAACCGGGAAGGGCGAGAACCTTAACTGAATAAGTGGCGTGCCTGTCAGCCTGTGTCGCAAACCCGCCGCGCGGTGTCGACGCAGATCCGCAGTCATCAAGCCTCAGCAACCTCAAGCCCTGTCATGAGCCCCGTGCTTTCAACCCAAGGGAATTCAAAGGGTGCACTTTATACCAGAACCCTGCCGCCTGGGCAAGAGTTACGCCAAGCTTCGCCATCCCGTTCGCGCCGTTGCCTGTCTCGTGTGTTGCATCGAAGCGGCAAGGGTGCGTTCACGGCGGTGGCGTGGCGTTGTCGATGGTAGAGGATCCCGGTGTCGTCATGCGTCGTAGACGCCGCCGATAACCACCCGGTTCCTGCGCGCGGCGTATTATACCCACCCTCGCTCGGCAAATGACACCACTTCTGCGTCTCCCACCACAAAATGATCCAGCACACGGATATCGAACAGCCCCAGCGCCTCCCTCAGTCGTTCGGTAATTCGTCGATCTGCGCCGCTGGGCTCGGCAACGCCGGACGGATGGTTATGACACAGGATCAGCGCTCCGGCCCCCAGAGCGAGCGCCCTCTTGGCGACTTCTCGCGGATACACCGAGGCGCTGTCCAACGTGCCATGGAACAACACCTCGAATCGAATCACTCGGTGCTGGCTATCGAGAAACAGCGCGGCGAAGACTTCGTGGTCAAGGTGGCGCAGCTGGGCGGCCAGGAAGGCCCTCACTCGACTGGGGGAATCCAACGGCTGACCCCGTTCAAGGTGGCTCGCAAGGTGCCGGCGCGACATCTCCTGGGCAGCCTGCAGCTGGACGAACGTCGCCACCCCCAGGCCGCGCTGGGCGCAGACCTCTTGCTGGCGAGCTTCAAGCAGCGCGCGCAGGCCACCAAACGCCACCAGTACATCCCGAGCCAGGTCCACGGCGGAGCGCCCTGCCACACCGACGCGCAGCAGGATCGCCAGCAGCTCGGCATCTGACAGCGCACCGGGCCCCATGGTTAAAAGCTTTTCCCTGGGCCTTTCTCCTTCAGGCCAATCCCGTATCGACATCCCTGTCTCCTTTATGAACAGCGCTCTTGCCGCGCTTTCTGGTCAGCCTGTGTTATCCGCCCCTCTGGCCGCCCGCTGTTGTCAGCCTCTCTTGTCAGCCCCTCTTGTCAGCCTTTCTAGTCAGCTCTTGTTGTCTGCCCTTCTTGTCTGCCTGTCTGACCGCCCTCCCGCTGCCTTGTCCCGCTGTGGGTGGCGGCCTTTCCCTGGGTAGCGATGCGCGCCAGTGTCGGCGAGCGCCGACATACCTGATGAGTCTAGTGGCATCAGCGATGACCTGGGACGGGGGTGCGCGGCTACGCATGATCCGACACCGGTGGTAAGGTAGGACTCTTACCCCGGTCGTGGATCGTTTTGCATGCTTCAACCATCTTCCTCTACGCGCTATGGCCCTCCGGCGCTGCGCGCAGGACAGCGTGTGCTGCTTGGTATCAGCGCTGGCATTGCTGCCTATAAAAGTGCTGTGTTGGCTCGCTTGCTGGTGCAGGCAGGCTGCGAGGTCCAGGTTGTCATGACGGAAGGGGCACAGGCCTTCATCACGCCGCTGACGCTGCAGGCGCTGACGGGACGTGCGGTGAGGACATCACTGCTGGATCCGGATGCGGAACTGGGCATGGGGCACATCGAGCTGGCACGCTGGGCCGACCTGATCCTGATCGCCCCCGCAACTGCCGACCTCATGGCACGCCTGGCCCAGGGCATGGCCAACGACCTGCTGACGACCGCCTGTCTGGCTAGCGATGCGCCACGAGTAGTGGCACCGGCCATGAACCAGGCCATGTGGAGCCATCCGGCTACGGCGCGCAATGCCGCCCAGCTGCGCGACGATGGATGGCAGTTGCTGGGCCCCGATCAAGGCGATCAAGCCTGCGGTGATGTAGGCCCTGGACGCATGATGGAGCCCGAGCAGATCGTCACGGCCTTGTTCCGGGATACCACAGAGGCGACTGTCGCGGCACAGAGTGAAACGAGCACACCACCTTCCGCAGTGGCGCCCCATATCGTGATCACCGCAGGGCCGACGCGCGAGCCTCTGGATCCGGTGCGCTACCTGAGCAATCACAGCTCGGGCAAGATGGGATTTGCGCTGGCGCAGGCAGCTCGCGACAGCGGCGCCCGGGTCACGCTGATCGCTGGGCCTGTCAGCCTGCCTACCCCGGCCGGAGTGACTCGCATGGATGTGGATACCGCTGAGCAGATGCTCGCCGCGGCCGAAGGCCTAGTCGCCGAGTGCGACATCTTCATTGGCTGTGCAGCTGTGGCCGATTACCGCGCCGCGGCACCCGCCGAACACAAGATCAAGAAGCAGGAAGGCGAGGACGGTCTGACGCTGACACTGGTCAAGAACCCGGACATCATTGCCACCTTGGCGAGTCGTCACCCACGCCCCCTGATTGTCGGCTTCGCCGCCGAGACCCGTGACCTCGAGCGCTACGCCAAGGACAAGCTCAGGCGCAAGAATCTTGACATGATCGTGGCCAATGACGTTTCCCGCGCAGGACTCGGCTTTGGCTCCGATCGCAATGCGGCATTATTGATGTGGCGCGACGGCGACCAGGTCAACACACGCCACGAGGCCGAACAGGACAAGACGCGCCTGGCCGAGGCTGTCATCGCCCAGGCCAGCGCCTGTCTTGCCGCTCGCCAGCACCACGACTGACACTTCGCGCCGGTCGTGCGGTGCCGTGGCACTGTATCACTGCGGCCGACCATGCGGTCGCTGCACTACGCTCAACACGGGGGCCGGAAGCGCTCTCACGACTCAAGGATTTTGCATGTCCAGCACAGCCACTCGCCCCACCATGGCGGTCAGGATACTCGACGAGCGCATCAAGGACCGCATGCCGCGCTATGCCACTGAAGGCTCCGCCGGCATGGACCTGCATGCGCTGCTCGATGCGCCGTTGACGCTGGCGCCAGGAGACTGCGAGCTGGTGCGCACCGGCCTCGCCATCCACATTGCCGACCCGGCACTGGCCGGGTTGATCCTGCCGCGCTCAGGCCTCGGCCACAAGCACGGGATCGTGCTCGGCAATCTGGTCGGCCTGATCGACTCTGACTATCAGGGCGAACTGATGGTGTCCGTGTGGAACCGCTCGGACCGCTCCTTCACCCTGGAACCCTTTGAACGCCTCGCCCAGTACGTGCTGGTGCCGGTGGTTCAAGCCAACCTGGAAGTGGTCGACGACTTCTCCGCCAGCCTGCGCGGCGATGGCGGCTTCGGCAGTTCTGGCCGTCACTGATCGCGACTCACCTGACCCAGCGCTACGTCAAAAGGAAAGGACCTGCCCATGACACACGTACCTTCCACGATCTTTCGTGCCTATGACATTCGCGGCATCGTCGACGACACCCTGACCGAGGCGGGGGTCGAAGCCATTGGCCAGGCCATCGGCAGCGAGGCCCAGGACCGCGGGGAAACCCGGGTGGTCGTCGCCCGTGACGGCCGCCTGTCCGGCCCCCGACTGATCCAGGCCCTGACCCGCGGCCTCACCGCCAGCGGCTGCGATGTCATCGACATCGGCATGGTGCCGACCCCGGTGCTGTATTTCGCGACCCATACTCTCGACGGCACCAGTTCCGGGGTCATGTTGACCGGCAGCCACAACCCGCCGGATTACAACGGTCTGAAGATGGTCCTTGGCGGCGAGACGCTGTCCGGCGACGCGATCACCGCGCTCTACACGCGTCTTGAGAACGGTGATCTGCGTTCAGGTCAGGGCCAGGTCTCCGAGCAGGACGTTCGCGAGGCCTATCTCGCACGCATCCTTGGTGACGTTTCGGTATCCGGCAAGATCAAGGCGGTGGTCGACTGTGGCAACGGTGTCGCAGGTGAGCTTGGCCCACAGCTGGTCAAGGCACTGGGCGCTGACACCATCCCCCTGTTTGATGAGATCGATGGCACCTTCCCGAACCATCACCCGGATCCGGGCAAGCCAGAAAACCTCAAGGACCTGATCAAGGCAGTGGCCGAGCACGGCGCCGATATCGGCCTGGCCTTCGACGGCGATGGCGATCGCCTGGGTGTGATCACCCCCAAGGGGCGACTGATCTACCCCGACCACCTGCTGATGGCCTTTGCCGAAGACATGCTGAGCCGCAATCCGGACGCCCGCGTCATCTTCGACGTCAAGTGCACCGGCAAGCTGATCGAGGTGATCGAGCAAGCCGGCGGCACGCCTGAGATGTGGCGGACCGGTCATTCTCTGATCAAGGCTCGCATGAAGGAAACCGGCGCCCTGCTGGCCGGCGAGATGAGCGGCCACATCTTCTTCAAGGAGCGCTGGTACGGCTTTGACGACGGTCTCTACGGCGCGGCCCGCCTGCTCGAAATCCTGTCCCGCTTCGACGGTGACGCCGACACTTTCTTTGATCGCTATCCGCAGAACATCAGCACGCCGGAGATCAATATCGAAGTGACCGACGAGACCAAGTTCGATCTGGTCGATCGCCTGGCTCGGGAGGGGGATTTCGGTGACGACGGCGTCAAGACGACCCTCGATGGCATCCGTGTGGACTACGCTGACGGCTGGGGCCTGTGCCGCGCGTCGAACACCACGCCGATGCTGGTGCTGCGTTTCGAGGGCAATGATGGTGATGCCCTGGCACGCATTCGCGAGCGTTTTGCCAAGGCTCTGGCGGCGGTAGACGCCTCGCTCACCCTTCCGAACTGAACCCGCAGGAGACACTACGCCAATGAGCGAACAGGCTCACGATCCGCGCCTGGTGGTGGAGGTCCTCTCTGAGGCCCTCCCCTACATCCAGAAGTTTTCCGGCAAGACCGTAGTGGTCAAGTATGGCGGCAACGCCATGACCGAAGATGCCCTTATCGACTCCTTCGCACGGGACATGGTGTTGATGAAGGAAGTAGGGATCAACCCCGTCGTGGTCCACGGCGGAGGCCCTCAGATCGGCGAGTTGCTGGCGAAGCTCAACATCGAGTCACGCTTTGTCGGTGGCATGCGGGTGACCGACGCCGAGACCATGGACGTGGTGGAAATGGTGCTGGGCGGCCTGGTCAACAAGGACATCGTCAATCAGATCAACCAGTGCGGCGGCAAGGCCATCGGCCTCACCGGCAAGGACGGCGCGCAGATTCGGGCTCGCCAGCTCAAGGTGGAACACCAGAGCCCGGAAATGACCGCTCCAGAAATCATCGATATCGGCCACGTGGGTGAAGTGGAGCATGTCTCCACGGACCTGATCGAAATGCTGGCCGCGCGGGACTTCATTCCCGTCATCGCTCCTATCGGCGTCGATGGCGAAGGCCATAGCTACAATATCAACGCCGACCTGGTAGCGGGAAAGGTGGCCGAAGCGCTGGGTGCTGAAAAGCTGATGCTGCTGACCAATGTGGCAGGCCTGATGAACCGTGACGGCGAGGTGATGACAGGGCTGTCTACCGCGCAGGTCGACGAATTGATCGCCGATGGCACCATTCATGGTGGTATGCTGCCCAAGATCCGCTGCGCGCTGGATGCGGTCAAGGGCGGCGTGGTCAGCGCCCATATCGTCGATGGCCGCGTGCCCCACGCCACCCTGCTGGAAATTTTCACCAATGCCGGCGTCGGCACCCTGATCACCAACCACGCACCTGACTGATACCGCCCAGCGGCGCCAACAAGACTGACACGCAAGGAAGATGCGGTTCGCCAGCCAGATCGTCGAATCGCAAGGGAACTCGCCCGCCGGATAGCCTGGCGGGCCATCAACGATAAAGAACTCGACACCATGACGCAGGAAAACACCCCAAGCCGGCGGGACCAGATTCTGCAGGCCCTGGCCCTGATGCTGGAGGAAGACAGCGGCAAGCGCATCACCATTGCTGCCCTGGCCCGACAGGTGGGCGTCTCGGAAGCCGCGCTCTATCGCCACTTTCCGAGCAAGGCCAGGATGTATGAAGGTCTGATCAGCTTTATCGAGGAAACCTTGTTTGAACGCATCACGCGTATCCTCGACGAGCAGCAGGAGGCGCTGCCACGCTGCCATCAGATCATGACCCTGGTGCTGGCCTTTGCCGAGAAGAACCCCGGACTGTCGCGCCTGCTCGGCGGCGATGTACTGACCGGTGAAACCGCCAGGCTACGCCTGCGCATTCACCAGCTGTTCGAGCGCCTGGAAACCCAGTTCAAGCAGGTACTCCGCGAGGCGGAACTTCGTGAGGGACGTCGTCTGGCCATGCCGGCGAGCGCCAGCGCGAATCTACTGACAGCACAGATCGAGGGGCGTATCGCCCAGTACGTGCGCAGCGACTATCGCCACCGTCCCACCGAGTACTGGGAAGATCAGTGGCCTGCGCTGTCGTCTCAGTTGCTCAGAGACAGCGCGGTGCCCGCCTGATTCTGAGGGCTGCCGCGAACGGACCGGTCTTTACGCAAAGCGCCCGAACCTGACGGTTCGGGCGCTTCTTTTCGTGGGCTGGCACTGCTGCTGAACATAGCTTGCGTTCAGGCTTGCGTTCAGGCCAGTGCCGAAGGGACCTCCCCTACCGCCGCTTAGGCAGCCAGGGCATCGCCAAGACGCTCACGAATCTTCTTCATGGCGTTTTTCTCAAGCTGACGAATCCGCTCAGCCGATACCCCATAGACGTCCGCCAGCTCGTGCAGCGTCGCCTTGTTCTCGGCTAGCCAGCGCTGGGTCAGGATATCCCGGGAACGCTCATCCAGGTCCGCCAGCGCTCCTTGCAGGCGACGGGTGGCGTCTTCTTCCCAGTCGCTGTCCTCAAGCTGAGTCGCCGGATCCTGGCTGGCATCATCCAGATAATGCACCGGGGCCTGATACGCGCTTTCCTCGTCATCGGACGGAGCAGCATCGAAGCCGGCATCGTGGGAGGCCAGCCGGCCTTCCATTTCCCGCACCACCTCTGGCTTGACGTCCAGATCCTTGGCAATCGCATCGACTTCGTCGCTGTTCAGCCAGGCCAGACGCTTCTTGGCACCACGCAGGTTGAAGAACAACTTGCGCTGGGCCTTGGTGGTGGCGATCTTGACGATGCGCCAGTTGCGCAGCACGAACTCGTGGATTTCCGCCTTGATCCAGTGCACGGCGAAGGACACCAGCCTGACGCCCTGGGTCGGATCGAAACGCTTGACCGCCTTCATCAGGCCAACATTACCTTCCTGAATCAGGTCAGCCTGGGGAAGCCCATAGCCGGAGTAACTGCGTGCGATGTGCACGACAAAACGAAGATGGGACATGACCAGACGGCGGGCGGCTTCCAGATCACCTTCCTGTTGGAGGCGATGGGCCAGATCCTGCTCTTCTTCCACCGTCAGCAGGGGAATGCGGTTGACGGCTTGAATGTAGCCGTTCAGGTCGTGCCCCGGTGATAGATGACCCACCGGCAGAAGACTGTTGCTCATGTGCAGATTGTCTCCTCGAAGACCAACAAGATTTCGAATGCACCTTGGAGGAACACACGCTCAAAAAGTTCCCCTTTCGTCGTATAGCCCTTCAGGGTGCATCCGACGAAACCACCTGGTGGCGCCTCAGGCTTCGCTGACGACTCACGTGCGCTATGAGATGACCGTGCGCAACGTGATGACCTAGCGGGGCTTGATGCCCGCCAGATGACGACTGACGGCGATCCAGGCACCTAACCAGCCCAATAGTGTACTACAACTCAGCAATATTGTAGAACCAGCCGCCCCCAGCGCGGGCAGCTGGTAGTGTGCCCCATAGCTCGCAGCCAGCGACGCTACCGGGGCTGACAGCCAGTCACTGCCAAGGGTGAGCAATGCCCAGGCCAGCAGGCCACCGCCGAGCCCATACCAGGCACCACTGTAAAGGAACGGGCGGCGCACGAAGGCATGGGTGGCACCAATCAGCGTCACCACTTCGATTTCCTTGCGGCGATTCTCCACCGCCAGCCGGATCGTGTTGCCGACCACCAGCAACACCCCCAGTCCGAACAGTACGCCTAACGCCAGCGTGACACGCCGCCCCACCTCGGCCAGCTGCCGCAAGCGTTCGATCCAGGCCAGATCAAGGCGTACCTCGGCAATGCCCGGCATGGCCGTCAGCCGTTCGGACAACGCCGTCATTGCCTCGGGTGACGGCGACTGCGGCGATATCACCACCGAAGCGGGCAGAGGATTGGTCTCGAGTCGGGCCAGCGCGTCGTCAAGACCAAGCGCCTGCTGGAACTCCGCCATGCCCTCAGCCGCGGTAATCATGCGCGTACTGGCGATATTCGACTGTGCATCGATGGCCTCGAGAATACGCTGGGCCTGGGCCTCATCCACACCCTTGTCCAGATAAGCGGTCAAAGTGGCACTGGCATCGAGCTCTGCATCGACCAGCTTGGCACTGTCCAGGGACAGCCACAGCGCACTAGGGAGCACCAAGGCAATGGCGATGGCCAGCATGGTCAGCAGGCTGCCCACCGGCTGGCGAATCAGCCGGCGCAGGCTGTCGAGGCACATGGCCCGGTGATGACGCAGCCATGACCGCCACTGTCCTTGCGGCCTGGCGGACTGCTGACGGGCACCACCCTGGGCCGGCGTAACCGCGGTTCGACCGGCTGGTCGGTCCGACCTGGCGGCACCCCGACTGCGGGCTCCAGTGCTGCGCGGCGTGGCCGCTCTTCTACGGGGGGGATCCAGACTCACGCAGCCTCCTCATCACCCACCAGCCGTCCCTCGCTCAGGCGCAGGGTCCGGTGACGCAGGCGCGCAATCAGTGCCAGGTCGTGGCTGGCAATCATCACGGTGGTGCCGATGCGATGGAAATCTTCGAACAAGCCCATGATGTCAGCGGATAACTGGGGGTCCAGATTACCGGTGGGTTCGTCGGCCAGCAGCAGGGCCGGCTTGTTGACGACGGCACGGGCGATTCCAACACGCTGCTGCTCACCACCGGACAATTCGATCGGCAAGGCCTTCTCACGGTGCAACAGGCCGACCTTGTCGAGGGCGGCACGCACACGTCGAGCCGTATCTCGCGGCGGTAGTCCGCGGATTTCCAGCGGCAGCGCCACATTGTGATAGATGGAGCGATCAAACAGCAGCTGGTGATCCTGAAACACCACACCAATCTGACGCCGGTAGAAGGGCAGCTGGCTCGAGTGCAGCTTGTCGATGTCGTGTCCGGCCACCAGCACGCGCCCTCGACTCGGGCGCTCCAGGCGCATGATCAAACGCAGCAACGAGCTCTTGCCGGCCCCGGAATGCCCGGTGAGAAACACCATTTCTCCGCGGGAAACACGGAAGTCGATATTGGAGAGCGCCTCGAAGCGCCCTCCATAGCGCTTGCCGACGTGCTCGAAGGCGATCATTCGTCGCCGTCACTCGAGCGACGATCAAACAAGGCATCGACAAAATCCTCTGCCTTGAACGGTCGCAGGTCATCGAGGCTCTCGCCGACACCGATAAAACGAATCGGCGTCTTGAGTTGCTTCGCCAGGGCAAAGATGACGCCGCCCTTGGCGGTGCCATCGAGCTTGGTCAGAGTAATCCCGCTGACCGGCACGGCCTCGTTGAAGGTCGCCGCCTGGGACAGAGCGTTCTGGCCAGTGCCTGCATCCAGTACCAGCATGACCTCATGGGGCGCATTGGCATCCAGCTTGCCCATCACGCGGTGAACCTTTTTCAGCTCTTCCATCAGGTGGGACTTGTTGTGCAGACGCCCCGCCGTATCGGCGATCAGCACGTCGACTCCGCGAGCCCGCGCAGCGGCCACCGCGTCGTAGATGACCGAGGCACTGTCGGCACCAGTGTGCTGAGCCACCACGGGAACGCTGTTGCGCTCGCCCCAGACCTTGAGCTGCTCGACCGCGGCGGCACGGAAGGTATCTCCCGCCGCCAGCATCACGCTCTTGCCCTCGCGCTGGAAGCGCTGGGTCAACTTGCCGATGGTGGTGGTCTTGCCCACTCCGTTGACGCCCACCACGAGAATCACAAAGGGTCCGCCATCTTCCGTGGTCAGAGTCAGCGGGTCGCTGACCGCCCCCAGCATACTGGCCAACTCCTGCTGCAGGGCACGATACAGCGCCTCGGGATCCTTCAGCTCCTTGCGCGACACTCGCTCGGTCAGTGCCTCGATAATCTCACTGGTCGCCTCGATCCCTACATCCGCCATCAGCAGCTGGGTTTCGATATCCTCGATGAGGTCGTCATCGATCTGCTTGGCCCCCATGAACAGGTCGGCCAGCCCATCGCTAAGATTGGCCCGGGTCTTGCCCAGCCCCGCCCGCATGCGGGCAAACCACCCCTTTTTCTCTGCACCTTTATCGGCAGCCGCGGCCCTCGGCTTTTCCTGCAGCGCAGGGCCGCTGGAGCGGTTGGGCTCGATGACCTCGGCGTGCTCGAGACGCTGAGAGGAGGGCTCTAGCTCTGGCTCTGGCGACGCCTCGACCGTCGGCGCATTCTCGTGCCCCGCTTCGGTCTCGACGGGTCGCTGGGGAGCGGCATCAGCGGCAGGCGTCCTTGTTTCGGAGGCCTCCGACGCTGCCTGAATATCTCGCTCGGTCTTTTGCCCAGCCGCTGTCTCAACCCCTGACTCAGCACCCGGCTCGCGCTCTGGTTTGGCCGCAGGTGTGGCTGCGGCCTCGGGCTCGGCCTGAGAGGTGCTGGCCTCACGCAAGGCGTCAGGCTCGATGGGCTCCGGCACCAGCGCCTCGGCAGGCTCGCCAGCTGCTTGCTGCTGAGACTCGCTGTGCTGTTGCGCCGATGTGACATCCGAGTCTGCCCCGTGCTCAGCGGCCGGAGTCAACCTTTCCTCATCAGCCCGAGGTGCCGCATCGGGGGACGACTCAGCGTGATCCGGCGTCTCAGCAGGACCCTCGCTCGACCGCGTCTCTTCCTCGCGGGATGCCAGGTCCTGTGACTGCTGATCCTCAACGGGTGTTTCACCCGACTGCTTCTTCTTGCGCTTGAAAATACCGAACATGGATGACCTGCCGCCTCAGCCGGTGAACGAACCGCCACATCCTACCACCCTGCCCGTCTTCTGTGGACTCGCAAGGCAGGCTGTCGAACTCACTGGCGGACCTGTCAGCGGCTTTTGCGCCGTTCAAGGTCCAACCCAACCACCACCCGACGAACAAAGATGACGCTGAGGCCGTCCTTGGCATGACGCAGCCACTCGGCACGGGTAAAATCTCTCGCCATGAGCCGACATCGCCCTTCTCGACCGCGCCCCCGTCCCGGCGCCAAAACAGCAGCCACAGGCCGCGCCCCTGGCAAGCTGCGTATCATCGGTGGCGACCACCGACGCCGACTGCTGCCCGTCCTCGACAAACCAGGCCTGCGCCCGACGCCCGATCGCGTGCGCGAAACGCTGTTCAACTGGCTTGGCGGTACGCTCTACGGCAAGCGAGTGCTGGACCTGTTCGCCGGCACCGGCGCCCTGGGCCTGGAAGCGCTATCACGCGGCGCCAGGGCCGCCACCTTCGTCGAGCGTGATGGCCAGGTCGCCAAGGCCATCAACGACAACCTGGCCACGCTCTCCATCAGCAGCGCCGAGGTGATCACTCAAGATACCTTGACGATGCTCTCGAACCCGCCCGAGGTACCGTTTGACATCGCGTTTATCGACCCGCCCTTCCGCCAGGCACTGGCCGAACCCTGCTGTGCTGCGCTGGAGCAAGGCTGGCTGACCGACGATGCCTGGATCTATGTCGAGGTGGAAAGCGGACTGGAGCTGAGCGTACCGAAGCACTGGCATCTACACCGGGAGGTCAAGGCGGGCGACAGTTTTGGGCGACTCTATCGGCGTCATACGACGTCGAGCTGAGCCCTCTTACCGCCCCTTGCGACGTGCTTTCCGGGCCTCTCGACCATTGCGCTGTGCCCCGGACCGATGCCCGCACTCTCTATCAGACAGCGTCGCCGCGTCGCGACGCTTGTCCACCGACGAGCTCGGCGTTACGCTCGTGCCATCGGGGCGCGCGTTGCGCCCTCACCCCACGTCATGTCAGGAGACGAGGATGAGCACGGAACTCTTCAACCAACTCGAAAAGAAGGTCACCAGCGCACTGGAGGCCCTGGAATTGCTGAAACTGGAAGCTGAGGAGTTGCGCGAGGAAAACGCTCGACTGAAGCAGGAGCGTGAGGAGTGGGAGCGCCGTCTGACGGCGATCCTGGGCCAACTCGACGACGTGGATGCAGAACAGGGCAGCACGCAGCCAGCACCGGCGCACAGCGTCTAAGCATCACCATCCAGGCATCACGATCTAGGCACCGCGATCTAAGCAGCACGATCTAAGCACCATAAGCCACACCGCCCGATCCGAGGGCTCCAAGAGGAGCCCTTGAAGAGAGCCCCTTGAAGAGAGCCCCTTGAAGAGAGCCCCTTAAAGAGAGCCCCTTGCATCTCGCGCGCTTAGGCCAGCGTCAACGACATCAACACCGCATCGACGCGTTCACCACCCGGCTCGTGGGCTGCGCAGTGGGCAGCATAGTAAGCGCGGCGAAGCCCATCCTGGGTGAAGCCGAGCGCACGATAGAGGGCGATCGCCTCAGCGTTATCCGCGCGGACTTCCAGCAGCAGCCTTTCTGCCCCCCAATCTCTTGCTTGCTCTACCAGCTGCGACAGCAACAAACGACCGAGCCCCTGGCGCCGCGCATCAGTGGCCACCAGTATGGCCTCCAGTTCGGCTTCAAAGGGCAGCCGCGACACCAGCGCGTAGGCGGCTAGACCTCCGTTGCTACCCTCGACTCCCAGCAGCAGGCGCTGCTCATCGACGAAGGCCTGCTCAAGGGCCTGTGGCCGAGACAGTCGATGGGTCTGGGACGCCTCGAGAGCCTCGAGAGCAGCCAGGTCATCAGGCCTCAACTGGCGCACCACGAAGGGCTCGGCGCCCCGTCCAGGCTGCTGCCCAGCACCCCGCCCGGCGGATCCGGTCGTCATGCCTCGCGGCCCTGTTGCCATAGGGTTTGCCAATCGGCACTCGACACCCACAAACGGCGCTTGGCCGTCGCACTGCTCAGCAGCTCATCAAGGCCTGGCCCACTCCATTGGGGGAGTGCCAGAGTGCTGGAATGCCCTGATTCACTGGCCGCTGTCGGTTCGGCGCCGGCAGCCTGCCCAGCTTCACCCAGGACCTGCATCAAGGCGTCTTCGTGGCCGAATACCAGCACGCGTTCAGGCGCCCAGCCTCGCCGGGCTCGACCAGCCACGAAGGCCTTGAGCCCTTGACGAGCCTCTTCCAGAGGACGCCTGACCGGCAACCCTTCCGCCAGAGGCCAGGTCAGCGTCTCGAATACCGGGCGCTGCTCGGCCGTCACTCCACTGCTGTGCAGGATGTTGAACAGCAGCCGCTGATGCTCCACGCCCAACGGCGCCTGCTGGGCCACCAACAACAACCAGCGTCCATCGAGACAGGCCACCTGGCAGACAAAGCGCAGCGGCTCGGCGTCCTCGACACCCTCTTCTTCGCTGTCCAGTGCCGGTATGGCGCTGGTCGCCTCATCATCAGGCACCATATCGCCCAGCAGTGCTCTCGCCTTGCGGGCGACCGGCGCTGCAGGCTGAGACGGCTCTGGAGACGGCGCCTGGGCAGTGGACGCCGCCGTGACGGCGACGCTGCTGTCCTGGGCAGCTTCGTGGCTGCGCGCTGCAGGCACCTCATCCAACAGCGCGTGCAAGCCTCGGGCCCCCGTTTCCGGCGGCTGCTGAGGCTCCAGCTCAGGCCAGTCACAGACCTCGGTTTCCCGCGCATTGGGGAACTGATACCGGGCGACCCAAGCGGTCAGCCCCATGGCATCCAGATAGGCCAGTCGTGTCGGCTCAGGCGTCACGAGCGCGAGCCACCCATGCAGTTGGGCGAGTCAGGGCGTGCCGCGCCACGGCTCAGCCACTCGGCAGGGGTGTAGAGGTGAAGGGCCAGGGCATGCACCGGGCCGGACAGCTCATCGGCCAGCAACGAGTAGATCTGCTGGTGACGCTTGACCGGCATCAGGCCGGCGAAACGCTCAGACACCAGCGTCACCTTGAAGTGGGTTTCCGAATTCGGCGGCACGCTATGCATGTGGCTTTCATTCTCGACCACCATTTCGGTGGGTTCGAGAGCCGCGAGCTTGTGTTCAATGGTCGCCTGAATACTCATGATGAAATCTCTTGTCATTGCCTCGGTCGAGACGGCAAACATGGCTACGATGGACGTCAATTCGACGCACCCCTGCATGATTGTCGCGAAGGCACGACAAACCTTGCGGGCTGTCCTCAGTACTATGCCATTGTACGCATTCATAGCCTGGCTGACTAAGCTTGACCTGATGCCTCGCGGCGGGCCGCCTTCTTTTCTTCACGGGCGATACGGTACGCACGCTGGGCCATCGGCAGTCGCACCAGGCTGATCAACAGCGCCAGCAAGGTGGTGGCAGCGCCCACCCACAACGACTGCTGAACCCCCGCCCCGACCGCCAGACACAGGCCCACCAACGCCACCCCCAGCGACTGCCCCACCGTGCGGGTGGTACTCATCACGCCAGAGGCGTTGGCACTGCGAGACTTCGGCACGCTGGTCATCAACTCACGATTGTTAGGCGGCTGAAACAGGCCAAAGCCAGCGCCACACAGGGCCGTGCGCCATAGGCTATCGAGGGCCGTCGCATCGCTGTCCAGGCTGGCCAGGCTGAGCAACCCCACCAGCAGTACGGCAAGGCCGACACTAGCGACCAGACCGGGATTGAAGCGATCTGCCAGACGCCCGGCCAACGGACCGACAATCATGATGGTCAGTGGCCAGGGAGTGAACAACCAGGCGGTGTGCAGGGCGGAGTAGCCCATCTGCTGCTGATACAGAAACGACAGCGCGACGAAGGTCAGCCCCTGGCCGATAAAGGCCGTACCCTGGGCCGACACGGCCAGGCTGAAGCGTGGCTCGCGAAACAGTCCCAGCGGCAGCAGCGGATGCGGCGCTCGCCCCTGGCGATGGATGAAGGCCCACGCAGACCCCAGCGTCACTGCCAGCCACAACGCGATATCCAGCATCGGCGCACGATGGCCAATGGCATCCATGGCCATGAACAGCCCCGCCAGCATGGCCATGGACGCCAGCGCGCCAGGTCCATCGAAGCTACCCTCGCGGCGTGTTTCCCTGGGCAGCGCCTTCCACGCCATGAAGGCCGCGGCGATCCCCAGCGGCACGTTCAGCGCAAACAGCCATGGCCAGTTGGCCACCGACAGTACCAGCCCGCCGATGGAAGGACCTGCAGCATAGCCACCGGCCACCACCAGCGACGACAGGCCAAGTGCGCTACCCAACAGGCGCGAGGGAAAAATCGAACGATACAGGCTTGGCCCGATGGACAGCGTGGCTGCGGCGCCAACGCCCTGCAAGGCACGAAACACCAGCAGGGTCTCGAAGTTAGGCGACAGCGCGCTGCCCAGGGCGGCCAGCACAAACAGCGACAGCCCGGCGACGTAGACCTTGCGCCGACTGAGCAGCTCGCTGGCCGCTGCAAATACCAGCAGCATCGCCGCGCAGACCACCTGAAACAGGTTGGTGATCCATACGGCGCGGGCATCCGACACGCCGAGATCGCGAGCCATGGAGGGCAGCGCGATATTGATCATGGTGGTGTCGACCACCGCCATCAAGGTGCCCAACACCAGGGCGATGACCGCCAGACGACGTTCCGGCCCGGGCAAGCCATCGTCGCCGTCACGGGTAGAGAACAGTCGACTCATGCAGGTATCGTCCCGTCCTGGGGCGTCATGGGGAACCAGCGCGAACGCTGATAGGACCGGCCTGGGCCGGTCCTGTCAGCAAAGAGGCGCGTTGCACATGCGGCAAGCAGGCCTGCCGCTGGGTGCCGAGCTCAGTCCTGTTCGAGGTCGGCCAGCAACTCGTCGTCAACCTCGGAGATTTCAAGCGCCGCCTCGCTATCCAGATCGATGGCCAGATAGCTGTGCTCGACTTGAAGGAAACGCTGGAACAGCGCCCAGTCCAGCGATTCAGGCCACTGCCGCTCGTCCTCTTCCCAGGCGCGCAGCTCGTTCTCGAGCACCTCGAGATACCGCTCGCGAACGAAGGCTTCCAACGCCTCGGGAGTATCCATTTCTGGAATCAGGTAGACCGTACTCTCGCGGTCGACGTCGGACAGGTTGAGATCGTCATCGCCCATGGTCGGTTCCAGGGCATTGATCCAGTCAACAAAGTGCTGGGTGGGTCTGACGCTCAGTGCGGAGCGGTTGAGCAGTTTCATCGCGATCTCCTCGACGTCGAATCGCAGTCTCGAATCGCAGCCATTATGGGTGCTATGGGCGTCCCTTGCCAATAAAACCCGGCCACTGCGGCGCGGTTTCGCCTGCGGCCGCTCGGAAAGGCTCCCAGCGGCCGCCCGTTTGGTTCACGCGTCGCCGGCTTCCGGGCGCATGGCCGGGAACAGCAGCACGTCGCGAATCGACGGGCTGTCGGTGAACAGCATGACCAGACGGTCGATCCCGATACCCTCACCAGCGGTGGGCGGCAGCCCGACTTCCAGTGCGCGCACGTAGTCGGCGTCGTAGTACATTGCCTCCAGATCGCCGGCATCCTTCTCGGCAGCCTGGGCACGGAAGCGCTCGGCCTGGTCCTCGGCATCATTGAGCTCCGAGAAGCCATTGGCAATCTCACGGCCGCCGACGAAGAACTCGAAGCGATCGGTGACGAACGGGTTGGCGTCGTTGCGGCGTGCCAACGGGCTCACCTCCGCCGGATATTCGGTGATGAAGGTCGGCTGATCCAGACGCGACTCGGCCACTTCCTCGAAGATCTCGGTCTGCAGCTTGCCAAGCCCCCAGCCGTCCTTGACCTTGATACCCAGACGGCCGGCCAGGGCGCGGGCAGGCTCGAGTTCGTCGATGTCCGCTGCCTCGATGCCCTCGCCGTGGGCCAGAATCGCCTCACGCAGGGTCATGCGCACGAACGGCTGACCGAGATCGTAGGTGGAACCCTGGTAATTCAGGGTGGTGGTGCCCAGCACTTTCTGAGCGATCTCCCGCAGCATGGTCTCGGTCAGGTCCATCAGCGCCTGGTAGTCCACGTAGGCCCAGTAGAACTCGACCATGGTGAACTCGGGATTGTGGCGGGTGGAAAGCCCTTCGTTGCGGAAGTTACGGTTGATCTCGAAGACTCGCTCGAAGCCGCCTACCACCAGGCGCTTGAGATAAAGCTCCGGCGCGATACGCAGGTACATGTCGATGTCCAGCGCATTATGGTGGGTGACGAAGGGACGCGCGGTGGCCCCACCGGGAATCGGCTGCAGCATCGGGGTTTCCACCTCCATGAAGCCGCGATCCTCGAAGAAGCGGCGCATGGCGCTGATGATGCCGGCGCGAGTCTCGAACACCCGACGCGAGTCCGGATTCATGATCAGGTCGACATAGCGCTGGCGGTAGCGCGCTTCCATGTCGGTCAGGCCGTGGAACTTGTCCGGCAGCGGACGCAGGCTCTTGGTCAGGAGCTTGGCCTCACGCATCATCACGTACAGGTCGCCCTTGCCGGATTTGTGC
This sequence comes from Halomonas sp. DP5Y7-2, assembly GCF_019802025.1. NCBI lineage: Bacteria > Pseudomonadati > Pseudomonadota > Gammaproteobacteria > Oceanospirillales > Halomonadaceae > Halomonas > Halomonas sp. DP5Y7-2. Next base: position 24,026 of record NZ_JAHVHY010000008.1, read on the forward strand.
ACCGGGCCATGGCCAGCCACGATGTCGCCGATGTCCCAGCTCTTGATGTCCTCGAGCAGGGCGGGATCGAGCCCCTTCTTGTCGACGTAGAGCTGAATCTGGCCGCTGACATCCTGAATCACGATGAAGGGACCACGCTTGCGCATGATGCGCCCGGCCACGGCCGCCTCACGCCCCAGCGATTCCAGCGCTTCCTTGTCCTTGTCGCCAAGCTCGGCATCGAGTTCGGCCGCCAGGCTGTCACGGCGAAAGTTATTGGGAAAAGCACTGCCACCTTCGGCCTCGGCCAGCTTGCGACGGGCGGCAAGCTTGGCGCGGCGTTCCGCGATCAGACGGTTTTCTTCGGCGGCGGCGTCCTGAGGGGAAGGCGTATCCTGTTGGGCCATGGCTAGTCGTCTCTGTCACGAAGGGGAAGGCCAACGAACGACCTTCCCGGATGGTCCCGGCAGGGACCCATGAATGATGGTGGCGAAAGGCCCCAGGCACGAGCGCCTGGGGCTGGGTGGCGGCGTCGACGGTCGCTTAGAGCCCCTGCTTGAGGCTGGCGACGATATACTGGTCGAGGTCGCCGTCGAGCACCTTGTCGCAGTTGCTGGACTGCACGCCGGTACGCAGATCCTTGATGCGCTGGTCATCCAGCACATAGGAGCGAATCTGGCTGCCCCAGCCGATGTCGGCCTTGGAGTCTTCCGCTTCCTGCTTGGCGGCGTTGCGCTTCTGCATCTCCAGCTCCCACAGCTTCGCCTTCAACTGCTTCATGGCGAAGTCGCGGTTGGCGTGCTGGCTACGCTGGCTCTGGCAGGACACCACCACGCCGGACGGCTCATGGGTGATGCGCACCGCTGAGTCGGTGGTGTTGACGTGCTGACCACCGGCGCCACTGGAGCGATAGGTGTCGACGCGAAGGTCCGCCGGATTGATCTCGATCTCGAAGCTGTCGTCGATTTCAGGCGACAGAAACACCGACGCAAACGAGGTGTGGCGGCGACCGCCAGAGTCAAACGGACTCTTGCGCACCAGGCGATGTACTCCGGTCTCGGTGCGCAGCCAGCCGAAGGCGTACTCGCCCTGAATATGCACCGTCGCCGACTTGATGCCCGCCACTTCACCGGCAGACAGCTCAGTGATCTCGGCCTTGAAACCGTGGGCCTCGGCCCAGCGCAGATACATACGCAACAGCATGTTGGCCCAATCCTGAGCCTCGGTGCCGCCAGAGCCTGCCTGAATGTCCAGGTACGCGCTGTTCTCGTCCATCTCACCGGAGAACATGCGACGAAACTCAAGCTTCTCGAGATTGGCCTGAAGCGAATCAAGCTCCTTCTCGACTTCCGCCACGGTCGCTTCGTCGTCTTCCATCTCGGCCAGTTCCAGCAGGTCACGGCTGTCGCCGAGTCCCTGGTCCAGCTCGTCGATGGTGGCGACCACCAGTTCCAGCGAGGCGCGCTCCTTCCCGAGCTTCTGAGCGTAGTCCGGGTCGTTCCAGACCGCCGGATCCTCAAGCTCGCGGGTCACTTCTTCTAGCCGATCTTTCTTTTCGGCATAGTCAAAGATACCCCCTAAGAACATCTGTCCGCTCAGACAGGTCCTTGATCTGGTTGTGAATCGGATTGGTTTCCAACATGGTGCTCGCCTTGTGTTGTCCCTCGCCACAGGGCGGCCAGGGCACGTGAAATGGGCTTTGGTCGAACGTCGCCAGGGGCAACGCGATAAAGGGGGAGCATTGTAGCCAAAACGTCTAACCCCGTCATCCTGACCAGGGCGGCCACCCCTCATGGCAAAAGGGCTCGCGCCGGGCTATCGACGAAACGCAAGACGCTATGAAAATTTTCGTCTGGACAGCACCAGCGACTCAGCGCGATGGTCATTAGCGACTAAGCGGGCTTAGCCGATGTCGTACACCTTGTGCGACCTTCTCAGGCTCGCCGCAGGCGCTACCAACGGCCCTGCCCGCCACAACAATGCCAACATCAACAAGGAACTGACATGATCGCGATCCGTCCTCGCTGGGTGCGCCAGCTAGGGCTGGCCTCTGGCCTGACCCTGTCCACACTGGCTGCCGTCATCGCCGCACCGGCCATGGCCGAGACTCTCGACCTGGGCGTCACCGGCGAACTCGCCTCCTTCGACACCTCCCAGATCTCGGGCGGTATCTGGGAATCCCAGATCCTGATGGACGTCTACGAGGGCCTGGTCAAAAAGTCTCCGGAAGGTAAGGTCCTGCCCGGCATGGCCAGCGACTGGCAGGTCTCCGAGGACGGCAAGACCTGGACCTTCAGCCTGCGCGAGGATGCCCGCTGGTCCGACGGCGAACCGGTCACCGCCGAGGACTTCGTGTTCGGCTGGCGCCACCTGCTGGACCCGGCCAACGCTTCCAAGTACGCCTACATGCTGTATCCGCTGGTCAACGCCCGGGAGGTCAACACCGGCGAGCTTGCACTGGAAGAACTGGGCGTGGAAAGCCGTGACGATGGCCGCACCCTGGTCGTCCAGCTAAACCAGTCCACGCCTTACTTCCTGCAGCTGTTGACCCACTACACCGCCTACCCACAGCCGCAGCACACCTTCGAGCAGTACGGCAAGGAGTACGTGGATCTCGAACACATCGTCACCAATGGCGCCTTCACCCCTACCGAGTGGATCTCCCAGTCACGCATCACCACGGTCAAGAACCCCGAGTACTACGAGGCCGACCAGGTGGCGCTGGACGGCGTGCGCTACCACACCATCGAGGATCGCAACGCCGGCGTCTCGCGCTTTCGCGCAGGCGAGCTGGACATCATGCGCGAGTATTCCTCGAGCATGTATCCGCTGTTGAAGGAAGAGATCCCCGAGGCCACCCACATGGCCACCTACCTGGGCAGCTACTACTACGTGTTCAACCATCGCGACGGCCATCCCACAGCCGACCCCAGGGTACGCGAGGCGCTCAACATGGCCGTACGCCGCGACGTCATCGCCGACAACATCATGGGCGGCACCTTCCAGAAATCACTGTCCTTCGTGCCCGATGGCATCGATCACTACCAAGTCCAGAACGCAGCCTTCGACGACGCCGAGGGCAACGACATCACCGGCGATTTGAACGCCCGCATGGCCCGCGCCAAGGAACTTCTCGAAGACGCCGGCTACGACCAGGGCAACCCGCTGACCCTGCGCCTGCGCTATAACACCACTGACGAGCACAAGAAGATCGCGGTGGCAGTGTCCTCCATGTGGCGACCGCTGGGGGTCGAGGTGGAGCTGGTCAACGCCGAGGCCACGGTGCACTACCAGACCATCGCCGAGGGCGACTTCGACGTGGCCAGGGCCGGCTGGATTGCCGACTACAACGACGCCGAGAACTTCCTCGCGCTGCTGCGCTCCGGCGTCGGCAACAACTACGGGGCCTATGCCAACGAGGCGTTCGATACCCTGTACGACGAGGCGGCCACGACCCTCGACCTGGACGAGCGCAAGGCTATCCTGGAACGTGCCGAGGCCCTGGCCATGGACGACGACGCGCTGATCCCGATGCTCTACTACGTCTCACGCAACCTGGTGAACCCGGCGATCAGTGGTTGGGAAGACAACATCGAGGACGACCACCCCTCACGCTGGGTTTCCTTCGAGGAATAGACAAGGCTGTCACCGACAACCTGAGCTTCCCCGGTCCCGAGGCCCTCTCGGGACCGGGCCACTGTCTCCTCGCCGCTCCGCAAAGGATACCCCCCATGTTGCATGCCGATTCTCGTGCTGGCTCGTTCTCGACCTTGCGGTCCGTGGCCCGTGCGATCTTCACGCTGGCGTCCGCCTCACTGGCCCTCGGCGCTCAAGCCGCCACGCTGCAGGTAGGCAACGGTGCCGAGCCCAGTACCCTGGATCCGCAGAAGGTCAACGGCAACTGGGAGAGCCGGATCACCCGGGAGCTGTTTGATCGGCTGATCAATTACGGCCCCGACGGCTCACTGGAGCCGGGCCTGGCCGAATCCTGGACGCTGTCCGAAGACGGCCTGGTCTACACCTTCACACTGCGCCAGGCTCACTGGTCCGACGGCGAGCCGATCACCGCCGACGATGCCGTCTTCGCGCTGCAACGTCTGGTGACGCCGGCCACCGCCAACCACAACGCCAACCTCTACTACCCCATCGTCAACGCCCGAGCGATCAACACCGGGAAGGCCGAGCCGGAGAGCCTCGGCGTCAGCGCGCTGGACACCCACACCCTGGAAATCCGGCTGTCCGAGCCCACCGCCTATTTTCTTCAGGCCATGGCGATGACCGAGGCCGCCCCCCTGCCCCGTCACCTGCTTACCAGCGGCGTCGAGGACTGGACCCGGCCAGGCACCCTGGTGGCCAGCGGCCCCTTCGTGCTGGTCGACTGGAAGCCCCAGGACAAGGTCGAGGTTAGCCGCAACCCCCACTACTACGCCGCCGATGAGGTGGCCCTCGACGGTGTCGACTTCCACGCCATCGAGGACACCTCGGCGCTGATGAACCGTTTTCGCTCGGGCGAACTCGACATCGCCTACGGCGCGGTGCCTTCCGCGCGGTTCGAGTGGGCCCAGGAGAACCTGAGCGAATCGCTGCGGGTAGGTCCGCTGATCGGCAGCTACTTCTATATGCTCAACCTGCGTGACGGCACGCCGCTGAGCGATAAGCGAGTGCGCGAGGCACTGAATCTGGCGCTGGACCGCGAGGTCATCACCGAACGCCTGCTGGGCATAGGCCAGACGCCGTCTTACTGGTTCGTGCCGCGCACCATCGCCTCGCCCACCTCGGCCCGCCTCGACTTCCATGACCAGGACATGGACAGCCGCCGAGCCAGGGCCCGGATGCTGCTGGATCAAGCCGGCTACGGGCCCGATCGACCGCTTGAACTGGAGCTTTCCTACAACACCCTGGAAGACCACAAGAAGATCGCCGTGGCCATCGCCGCCATGTGGCGCCCACTGGGTGTGGAGATCGAACTGGTCAATCGCGAGGCGGCGGTGCACTTCGCCGGCCTGCGCCAGGGCGACTTCGAGATCGCCCGCTACGGTTTCGTGGCCACGGTCAACGACCCCTACGACTTCCTCAACGCCTACGCGGCGGGCGGCTCGGCGGCGGCCAGCACCGGCTACGCGGATCCCGAGTACGACGCCCTGGTCGAGGCCAGCACCCATGAGCTCGACGTGGACCGACGCGCCGCGCTGATGACCGAGGCCGAGCAGCGCCTGCTGGACGCCGACGTGATGCTGCCGATCTACGACTACGTGGTCGTCAATCTGGTCTCGCCGGACGTCGAGGGCTGGCAGCCCACGGCGCTCGATGTGCATCCGCTGCGCTACGTGTCCGTGGACGAGGCAGCCGCAAAATGAGCAAGCCCGGCCCCACCCTACCGCTGGGACACCCTCGCCCAGCCCCGATCCATGAACCCATTGGGCGCGGCCGCGAACGCCCCGCCCGCCGCCGCAAGCGAGGAACGGCACCATGCTGAGCTATACCCTCAAGCGCCTGGCTCAGGCCATTCCGACGATGCTGATCGTCATCACCATCGCCTTCTTTCTGATGCGCATCGCTCCCGGCGGCCCCTTCGACGGCGAACGCGCGCTGCCACCGGAGATCGAGGCCAACCTGATGGCCGCCTACCACCTGGACGAGCCGCTGTGGCAGCAGTACTTCCGCTATCTGGGCAACCTGGCCCAGGGCGACTTCGGCCCCTCGTTCAAGTACAAGGACTTCACCGTCACCGAACTGATCCTGCAGGGCTTCCCGGTGAGCCTGCAGATCGGCGGTCTGGCGATGCTGCTGGCGCTGGCGATCGGGCTGCCGCTGGGCATCATTGCCGCGCTGAAACGCAATACCGCCGTGGACTACGCGGTCATGGGCACGGCCCTGGCCGGGATAGCGGTGCCCAATTTCGTGGTCGCCCCGGTGCTGGCGCTGGTCTTCGGGGTCATGCTGGGCTGGCTGCCTGCCGGTGGCTGGAACGACGGCGCCCTGCCCAATCTGATCCTGCCGGTGATCGCCCTGTCGATCCAGCAGATCGCCTACATCGCCCGCATGATGCGCGCCAGCATGATCGAGGTGATGGGCAGTCACTATATTCGCACCGCCCGGGCCAAGGGCCTGACCGAGGCCGAGGTGGTCTGGCGCCACGCGCTGCGTCCGGCGCTGCTGCCGGTGACCTCCTACCTGGGTCCGGCCATCGCCGGCATCATCACCGGCTCGGTGGTGATCGAACAGATCTTCGGCATCCCCGGGATCGGGCGTTACTTCGTCCAAGGCGCGCTCAACCGGGACTATACCCTGGTGATGGGCACGGTGGTGTTCTACGGCGCGCTGATCGTGCTGATGAACCTGATCGTCGACCTGATCTATTCCGCCCTCGACCCCCAAATCCGCTACGACGACTGAGGCGACGCCATGACCACCGATACCCTCGCCCCCAGCGCCCCTGCCGGCGACAGCCTTGGCCGCGATGCCTGGCGGCGCCTGACTCAGAACCGCGCCGCCATGGTCAGCCTGTGGCTATTGGGCGCCATGACCCTGGCCTGCTTTATCGGCCCCTGGCTAACCCCCTGGGGGCTGGCCGACGTTGACTGGAACGCCTTTGATGTAGGACCCACCCTGGAGGGTGGCCACTGGCTCGGCACCGACGCCAACGGCCGCGACCTGCTGACCCGAACCCTCTACGGGGGCCAGGTATCGCTGTCGGTGGCGCTGGTGGCGACCTTCGTCAGCCTGATCATCGGCGTGCTGTATGGCGCCATCTCCGGCTATGTCGGCGGTCGCCTGGACAACCTGATGATGCGCTTCGTCGACATCATGTACTCGCTGCCCTTCATGTTCCTGGTGATCCTGCTGATGGTGGTATTCGGCCGCAACATCTTCCTGATCTACGCCGCCATCGGCGCGGTGGAGTGGCTCGACATGGCCCGCATCGTGCGCGGCCAGACCCTGGCGCTCAAGCAGCGTGAATTTGTCGAGGCGGCCCACGCGCTGGGCGTCAAGGACGGCAAGATCGTCACCCGTCACCTGATTCCGAACGCCATCGGCCCGGTGATCGTCTACGTCACCCTGACGGTGCCCAAGGTCATCCTGCTGGAGAGCTTCCTGTCCTTCCTCGGCCTCGGCGTGCAGGAGCCGCTGACCAGCTGGGGCGTGCTGATCTCCGAGGGGGCCGACATGATGCAGACCTCACCCTGGATGCTGCTGGTGCCCTCGGTGTTCCTGGCGCTGACGCTGTTCTGCCTGAACTTCCTCGGCGACGGCCTGCGTGACGCCCTGGACCCCAAGACCCGCTAAGTGACGACGGAGACGCGACCATGACCGACACACAACATAAGCCCACCCGTCGTCCCGCCCGCGAGGCGCTGCTCGAGATCGAGGGGCTCAGCGTCAGCTTCGAGCTGCCCCACGGCACCGTCCAGGCGGTCAAGGACGTGAGCTTTGCCATCAGCCCCGGCGAGACCCTGGCGCTGGTAGGGGAATCCGGCTCCGGCAAGTCGGTGACCTCCACCGCCGCCATGCGCCTGTTGCCGGAGCTGGCCCGCGCCGAGGGGGTGATTCGCTTCAAGGGCGAGGAACTGCTGAGCGCCACGCCCAAGCGCATGCGCCGGATTCGCGGTGGCAACATCGCCATGATCTTCCAGGAGCCGATGACCTCGCTCAATCCGCTGCACCGCATCGGCGACCAGATCAAGGAAGTCCTCGACCGCCACCAGAACGTGAAAGGCAAGGCAGCGACCGCCAAGGCCATCGACCTGCTCGAGCAGGTCGGTATACCCGAGCCAGAACGGCGCATCGCGAGCTATCCCCATGAGCTGTCCGGCGGCCAGCGCCAGCGGGTGATGATCGCCATGGCGCTGGCCGGCGAGCCGGAGCTGCTGATCGCCGATGAGCCCACCACCGCGCTGGACGTGACCGTTCAGGCCCAGATTCTGGATCTGCTCAAGGACCTGCAGCGCCGTTATGGCATGGCGATCCTGTTCATCACCCACGACCTGACCATCGTCAAGCACTTCGCCGACCGGGTCTGCGTGATGCGCCACGGCGAGCTGGTGGAACAGGGCGTCACCGCCGAGGTCTTCGCCCACCCACACCACGACTACACGCGCATGCTGATCGACGCCGAGCCGCGAGGGCGCAAGGCCACGGTGCCTGACAGCGAGCCCATGGTGCTGGAAGCCAAGGATATGCGCGTGCGCTTCGCCCTCAAGAAGCGCCTGTTCGGGCCCAGCGAGTACTTCGAGGCGGTGCGCGGCATCGATGTCACCATCCGCCGGGGCCAGACGGTGGGTATCGTCGGTGAATCCGGCTCGGGCAAGTCGACCCTGGGGCGTGCCCTGCTCAGGCTACTCAAGAGTCAGGGCGAGATACGCTTCCACGACACCCGACTCGACGTGCTCGACAAGACCGCCATGCGGCCGATCCGCTCGAAGCTGCAGGTAGTGTTCCAGGATCCCTACGGCTCGCTGTCGCCACGCCTGACCGTGGGCGACATCATCGGCGAGGGGCTCAAGGTCCATGCCCCGCACCTGTCCCGCGCCGAGCGCGACGCCCAGGTGATGGCCAGCCTGCAAGAAGTCTCGCTGGATCCCGCCATGCGCAACCGCTACCCCCACGAGTTTTCCGGCGGCCAGCGCCAGCGCATCGCCATCGCTCGGGCGCTGGTCCTCAAGCCCGAGTTCCTGCTGCTGGATGAGCCCACCTCGGCGCTGGATCGCTCGGTACAGGTCACCGTCATCGACCTGCTGCGCGAGCTGCAGCAAAAGCATGGGCTGACCTACCTGTTTATCAGCCACGACCTGGCCGTGGTGCGGGCGCTGGCCGACACCGTGCTGGTGATGAAGGACGGCCAGGTGGTGGAACAGGGCAGCGCCGAGGACTTGTTTGCTGCACCCAAGACCGCGTACACCAAGCGCCTGCTGGCCGCCGCCATGCTCGACCAGGTGGCGTAACGAAGGGTCGCCAGCATGACACCAGGCTCTGCCTAGACAGCGCCTGGTGTGCGATGGCAGCGGTCGCCGCCTTCGCTATTGCTCGCTTGGTGTCCTTACTCTGCCGGGTGCTCACCTGCGTAGACGCGCTCGGCCTGGGCCAGCGAGCAGCTCATCAACAGGTCCAGGGCACCCAGCGACTGGTCGCTGACGAAGGGGTGTGGAGCGCCTTCCTCACGCTGCTTCAAGGCCTCGATACGCTGAAGAGAGTTGTCCCGGGTGGGATGGTTGGAGAGAAAGACATCGACGTCATGTTCTGCGGCGATCGCCTTCATCCGCGCGGCTGAGGCTGAGTACTCACGCAGGCGAGCTTCATCCGGCCCGAAATTGAAACCGGTGCCTCCCCAGAGCACGGCGTGGTGGGTCGACTCACCATCCTTGAGTGGAATGACCAGCGACAGTGTGCCCGGCGTATGACCTGGGGTAACGTAGGCGTCGATAGAGGTATCACCCAGGGTGATCGCTTCGCCATCGGCCACGGTGACATCACGGACCGGAGGCTCGCCCCAGCGCGGGTTATCGATCGCCAGCTCCGGCTGCTCCAGCGCTGTCCAGTCAGCATCGCTCATCACTACCTGGGCACCGTAGGCGTCGACCAGATATTGCTGACCACCATAGTGATCACCATGGGCATGGGTCACGATCAGGGTAGTGATGTCGCCAGGATCAAGCCCGAGATCGACGAGCCCTTGCTCGATAAAACGCTCGGCTTCCTCATTGTTGTTCAGAGCATCGATCAGAATGATGCCCTCACTGGTGGTGACCGCCCAGCTCGCGACGCCCGGAGTACCGACATAGTAGAGGTTATCAAACACCCGGGTCGGCATTGGTTCTGCCGGGCCGCGCCGGTTTTCCCGATGGGACTCACGATGCTCGTGCTCGGCGCCACTGCCCTTGGGACGCTGCCCTGCCACCTTGAGACGAGTGGACAGGTCACACAGGCTAGCCAACCCCGGAAACGCCTGACCGGCAGCCAGGCCCCGTTCGGCGATCGCCTGAGCCAGGATATCGGGCGCTTCGCTGTCAGCAACGTCCGCCACTGCTGACAGGCTGATCAGCGCCACCGGCAGACCTAGACCCAGCGTGATCGCCTGCCGTGCCACGTTTCGCCGAGTCGGATTGGATAGGTGCTTCATTCTCAGTTCCTTAAACAAAATCAGGGCGGTATCGATTCGATAGAGGCCGGTCATCACGTGCTCAGAATTCCATCTCCAGCCCAACCCAATAGCGTCGTCCATCATCAACATGGCCGAAATTGTCGTAGTCGATATCCTTGTCAGTCAGGTTGTAGATGCCTGCCAATAGCTCTAGCCGAGGCGTCGCCTGCCATCCCAGGCCGGTGTCCCAGGTGGCATAGGATGGGGCACGAATGGAGGTACTGCTGTTACTCGACAAGTTGACCGGCTGGCTTTCCTCACCACGGAAGGTAAAGCGCAGCCAGGGCGCTACGCTGTCACTGGCCTGCCAGTTCAGCGTGGTTGTGAACAGGTGGCGCGGCACCTGGGTCAGAGGCTGTCCCTCGTTGTCACCGCTCTTCTGCTCGGAGTCGGTGTAGGTGTATGACGCCAGGGCCTGAACTCGCTGCCCTACTGGCATGGTGAGACTAGCTTCCACTCCCTGGGTAATAGCGTCATCAATGTTGACGTTGGTGCGAGCATCCGGATCCCCCGTCGCCGCATCGCCGCAGTCACGGCCCCCGCAGCCCACGGTGGCAATCTTGTCATCGAAGTCGTTGTAGAACAGGGTCAGGCTGGCCTGCAGGCCTCCGGCGCCATCATGGACCAGCCCCATCTCGTAGCTGCGAGACTCTTCCGCATCCAGATCCGGGTTGCCGTAAATATCGCCCCCACGACTCTCCTGGACCCACTCCCCTGACAGCTCACGCAGGTTAGGCGCACGAAAACCAGTGGACATGCCACCTTTCATCGTCCATTCGTCGGCAAAGTCCCAAACACCATAAATACGGGGGCTGTAGTGGTCGCCGAAGAACTCGTGATCATCCATGCGAAGACCTGCGGTGAGGGCAACGCGGTCCGTCAGAAACCACTCATCCTCGACAAACAACGCGTACTGATAGACGGTGATCTCGTCGGTATCGGAGAGCGCATTGGTCGTCGTATCCTGAAGCCTTTCGTCTTCCCAGGTAGCGCCAAAGGTGACGAAGTGATCGGCCAACGGCAGCACCCAGCGCGAATCGGCTACGGTGTTGCGGATCTCGATATCGCGCCCAACGTTGTCGGTCTCTTCCCGCTGGAGGTAAGAATCGGAGGTCATGGCGCCCCACCTGCCCTGATGGGAGAGCGCTAGCGTCTTGTGCCGGTTCTCGGTTTCGCTGTCGCTTGATCGCTCTGGCAATGAAAATCCCGCCCGGCTGGTGCGCTCCTGCTTGCGCCGACTGGCATCAAAGGAAAAGGCGTGCTCGTCGCTTGCCTGCCAGGAGAGGCGAGCCGCCAGATTGTCGAACTCGCGCTTGGCATAGCCCCGCTCGATCTTGTCTTCCTGACGATGCTGGTATTGGCCACTAAGCTGCACACCGAGCACATCGCTGATCAAAGGTCCCGACACATATAGCTGGTTGTTGAATTCGTTGCCGGAATCGCTGTCTTCCTGAATTGTCGCTTCGCTGCGCACGCTGGTGACCCATTCATCACTGACCTTGCGGGTGATAACGTTGATCACACCTCCTATCGCGTCGGAGCCGTAAAGAGTCGACATGGGCCCCCGGATGACCTCGATACGCTCGATGGCGCTGAGCGGCGGCAGCCAGTCCTTCTGAAAGCCGCCACCACCACTGGGCTGGGATTCCCGAGAGGTTTGGCGGCGGCCATCCACCAACCACAGCGTGTATTGGGGGGGCATACCCCGCAAGCTGATATCTTCACCGTCGCCACCTCCCGTGACGACAACCCCTGGAACATCCTGGAGAGCATCGGTGATGTCACGATACGCACGCCTCTCCAAGGACTCGCGAGTGACAACACTGACGGAAGCTGGGGCATTGCTGACGGTCTGCTCGTAACCCGCGGCAGTGACGACGATATCGTCGAGATTGATGTCATCCTGAGCGTGGACCACCAGCGGGGCAGCGCCACTAAGAGGAACAACCACCCAAGGGAGCAAAGATCGTGAAAGCATGGAGAACACCAGTATCGTCAATTCGTATTGAACGTTATTAGTTCTCAATTCTAGAGAGGTCGATGCCGTCCAAACAGCGTTAAGCGGCCTTTTGGCCATGCTTTCGTCACAACGGCATGTTCTATTTTCCGCAACCATGCCGCTCGTACCCATCGCCGCAGATGGCTATCGCCCTCGTCCACAGCGCCACGTTGACGGTTGCGCCAAGCGGCAATGCGAATCCTCGGGAAAGCGCTGAGCGCAATGAGAGACCAGGCGCCCGCAGCACAGTCCATGGCGCCTATGTGATACAGGTGAAGAATGAGAGCATCGCGCAACGTAGCGAATCGTCCGCGCAGCTGTTTCTACCGAGGTTCCTTAGCTATCCACCAACGACAGCGCCCCTCCAGGGAGGGGCGCTGTGGGGCCAATGTCAGTGTCAGTGGCCGTGGTCTTGCGACCAAACGGATCAGAAGCGGTAGGTGACCTGGGCACCAAAGGCCTGGGCGGTGTTCTCGAAGTCCGCCTCGTAGGTGCCGCGGTTTTCCTCTTCCTGGGACAGTTCCGCGTCGGACTCATGAATGTAGCTGTAGGCCACGTCCACGGTCAGATCCGGCATCGGGGTCCAGCCGGCACCGAGTGAGAAGATGATGCGGTCATCGGACGGCACCCGCACGCTGCGATATTCGTCCTTGATCGGGGTCTCGTCGTAGGCAAGGCCGGTACGCAGGACCCACTGGGGATTCAGCTGGTAGGTGGTGCCCACGGAGTACTGCCAGCTGTCCTCGTAGTTCTGGGCCTCGACGATTTCACGCACATCATTTTCGACGCGCAGCTCGTCAAACTCGCTCCAGTTGGTCATGGCGGCACCGGCCATCACCGTCCATCGGTCGTTGATCTGGTGAGTGGCCGAGAAATCCCAGACGGCAGGCAGGGTAATGGACAGGGCGGCGTCCGCAGCCTGGGTCCGCGTACCTGCCGCGATTGTGCCAGGGAAGGGGCCGGCCTGCGCGCCACGGACGTTGGTAAAGCGCGCCTTGCCCTCCAGGTCATACTCCACTTCGGAGTGATAGGCGAAGCCGAAGGTGGTGTGTTCCCAGGGCTTGTACATGGCGCCCAGGGTATAGCCCCAGGCGTTGTCATCACCCTCAATGTCGACATCGCCTTCACCCGCGATACCATTGCCGCCCAGAGGCGCACCGGTTGCAGCGTCGAACAGGCCTACGGGGCCACCCTGGGTATTGGCGGTCAGCTCGCCGTCGATCTGGTTATAGGTCAGACCGAAGCCCGCCGAGAACTGTTCGCTGAACTTGACCGAGATGGTCGGCTGGACGGTCACCACCTCAACCTTGCTGCGATCGCCAAAGAAGCGGCCCTGGAATTGACCTTCGTAGTCGGTGATCAAACCGAAGGGCGCATACACGCCGAGACCGAAGTGCAGGTTGTCATTGATCGGCTGCACGTAGAAACCGAACGGAATCACACTGTTGGGCACCATATCGCCTTCGTTGGAACCCGTTGCGCTGCCATCGGCATTCTTGATATCGGTATCCACGGTCAGGAAGGCGGCACCGGCGGTGATCTGAGCGCGATCAAGAAACGACATGCCGGCGGGGTTGCCGAACACGATGCTGGCATCATTGACGGTAGAGGCGCGGCCCGCATTGGAAGTGCCCTGCCCGCTGACACCTTGCTCATTCAGCTGGAAGGCACCGGCCATGGCTTGACCAGAAAGAGCGGAGGCGGCCACGGCAACCGCCAGGGTCAACGGCTTGACTTTGTTATAGATCATCTCGACGTCCTTAATATCAGCAAGCGTGTCGGCGCATTTATTATCGGCTGGCACCGCCTTTGTTAGCGGGCTTGATCGCAGTGTTTGCGAAGGCGGGCTAGAGTTCAAGGCCAAACGTTCGTTTTAATAGCTAATTTGCTCATACTTTGGTCCAACGAATTTTGCTGATAACGTCAATTCAGTGACTTAGGACTTCATGCTTTGTTGTTTACGGCATACAAAATATCCCCTTGACCATTGGGTAACACAAAGGTTTTACACTGACATTGCACCACATCGCTCCCTGTCCCGCGCCACCCCGCCCAAGGAGACAAGATGAAAGTCAGTGAACTGGCCGTATCCGTAGGGGTCACGTCCGAGACCGTTCGTCACTACACCCGAGAGGGCTTGCTGTCCCCGAGCAAGGACCCAGCGAACGGCTATCACCGCTACTCGGAGCAGGATCGTGAACGCCTGAGCTTTGTTCAGCGTGCCCGCACCCTGGGCTTCAGCCTGGCCGACATACGCCAGATCCTGGTTCATGCGGACCAGGGAGACTCTCCCTGCCCACTGGTCCGCGACCTGTTGGCGGAGCGGCTGCCGAAGATACGCCAGCGTATTGCGGAACTGGAAGCGCTGGCTCAGCGCATGGAAGATGCCATGCACAGCTGGCAACACCTGCCCGACGGCGTCCCGGACGGACACAGTCTGTGCCGTCTGATCGAAAGCGTGCCGAAGGCGTCCGTACCGGAATCCACCACGGCCAGACAGCAGGAGTCATCATGAATCACCTCGAGGAGCACCAGTTTCAGGTGAGCGGAATGTCCTGCCAGGGCTGCGTCGGGCGCATGCGCCGGGCCATCCAGGAGCGTGACAACACGGCCAGGGTCGAAGGTGATCCCGGGAGCGGCAGGCTCTCGGTCGCCTCGGCACTCGGTGCCAGTGAGGTGAAAGCCCTGCTGGCACAGGCCGGCTACCCCGCCGAGCACACTGACGCCACCAACCCTCCGGTCTGTGACGACCCAGCGGCCTGTGGCAAGGCGACGACCTCCCCCGTACCGGACGAACCACCCTCACAACCCGACGCCTCCACCGCTTCGGCCCAGCGTCTGGCGATCCAGGGCATGACCTGCGCTGGCTGTGTCGCTAGCGTTCAAAAGGCTCTGGCGCATACCCCCGGTGTCGAACAGGCAGACGTCAACTTTGCCTCTCATACGGCACGGGTGCGGGGCAGCGTCGATCCCCAGGCACTGGTGCAAGCGGTCGAGTCGGTGGGATATGGCGCCACGCCCATTGTCGACCTGCGCGAGGCGGAAAAGCAGCGAGCACAGCGCAACCAGCAGGACTACCGGCGCATGCTCAAGGGCAGCATCGCCTCCCTGGGGCTCGCCGTCCCCCTGATGATCATGATGCTGATCCATCACCCGGCCCCAACCGGCGTGGCGCGTCTTGGCTGGGGACTGGTCGGTCTGGCGACCCTGGCAGTGCTGATCGGCCCGGGGCGCCAGTTCTTCCGTGGCGCCTGGAAAGCCCTGCGTCATCATCAGGCCAATATGGACACCCTGATTGCCCTGGGCACCGGTACAGCCTGGCTGTATTCCATGGTGGTGGTGCTGGCAGCGCCCTGGCTACCCGAGGCCGCCCGAGGCCTCTATTTCGAGGCGTCCGCCATGGTCATCGGTCTGGTGCTGCTGGGCAAGGCGCTGGAGCTGCGCGCCCAGGGGCATACCTCCGAGGCGCTGCATCGGTTGCTCGATTTGCAGAGTCAAACCGCCCGCCTGGTGACCCAGCATGGTGATCAAGAAGTCGCCATCGACGACGTCACCGAGGGCGACCTGATCCGGGTACGACCCGGCGAACGCCTGCCGGTGGACGGCCAGGTGACCGAAGGCAGCAGCTACATCGACGAATCGATGCTGTCAGGGGAGCCGGCCCCCGTCGCCCGCGGGCCAGGGGACGAGGTCAGCGCCGGCACCGTCAACGGACGCGGCTCACTGGTATTCCGCGCCACCCGCATTGGCGCGGACACGCGGCTGGGGCGGATCACCGAACAGGTGGCGACGGCCCAGGGGTCGAAGCCGCCCATCGGCAATCTCGCGGACCGGGTGTCTGCGGTCTTCGTGCCCAGCGTCATGATTATCGCGGTGTTGACCGCTCTGGCCTGGTACCACCTGGGCCCCGAACCGGCGGTGATTCACATGCTGGTCACTGCCACCACGGTGCTGATCATCGCCTGTCCCTGCGCCCTTGGGTTGGCCACGCCGCTGTCGACCATGATCGGGGTAGGCAAGGCGGCCGACCACGGCGTACTGATCCGCTCGGGCGAGGCGCTGCAGACGGCCAGTACACTGACCACCCTGATGGTCGACAAGACCGGCACACTGACCGAGGGACGTCCCAGAGTGACCGACGTGCACTGGTTCGATTCGCGTGGGCTCGAACGCTCATCGCTGCTGGCACTCATCGCTGAGGTCGAGAGCCGGTCCGAACACCCGGTGGGGGAAGCGCTGGCGCGTTTCGCCGAGCAGCAAGCCGCCTCCGCCCACCACGGCGACGTCACCATCGACGACTTCGAGAGCATCACCGGTCAGGGGGTCAAGGCCCGAACAGCGCAAGGACCTACGCTGGCGATCGGTAACGGGGCATTGATGGAGGCACAAGGCGTCGATCTGCACGCCGCTGTTGACACGCTACCTGACTGGCAACAGCAGGCACGTACCCTGGTCTATGCTGCGCTAGACGATCAACTGACAGCAGCCTTCGCGATCGAGGATCCGCTGCGCGAGGACAGCCGAGACGCCATCGCTCGCCTCCAGGCCGATGGCATCAAGGTGGTCATGCTGACCGGCGACAACGCCGCCACCGCAACAGCCATCGGCGAAGCCGTCGGCATCGACGAGGTCCATGCGGAGCTGTCGCCCAGTGACAAGCATGCCGACATCGAACGACGCCAGGCCCAAGGGGAGATCGTCGGCATGGTAGGTGACGGCATCAACGACGCGCCAGCGCTGGCCCGCGCCAACGTGGGCTTTGCCATGGGCCAGGGCACCGACGTGGCCATTGAAAGCGCTGGCATCACGCTGATGCGGCCTTCTCTCCACGGGATCGCAGCGGCCATCGAGATCAGCCAGGCAACCTTGAGCAACATTCGCCAGAACCTGTGGGGCGCCCTCGGCTACAACGCCCTGTGTATCCCCATCGCTGCAGGTCTGCTGTATCCGCTGACAGGCACCCTGCTGTCACCGATGATCGCCGGCGCGGCAATGTCCGCTTCCTCCATCACCGTGGTCGCCAACGCCAACCGACTGCGTCTCAGACGGCTGCAGGGTGCTGTGACGCAGCCCTCGGCAGACGCCGACTCTTCTACAGCGTCAGGAGTCTCTCCATGAGTATCATCGTGACATTGGCGGGGCTGGCGCTCATCGCGCTGATCATCTGGTGGTTCTGGCTATCCTGAAAGAGCACTCCCGGCGTAAGGACCACATCGCTGGGCCAGACAGGCGTGAAGACGGGAAAAGGAGGCAAGACCATGAGCCAAGCGGAATCGCCCACGGGCCCCACCCTCGATCGAGTGCTGGAAACGGCGCTGTATGTGGCCGACATGGCCAAGGCACGACAGTTCTTCGAGTCGGCACTGGGCCTGTCCCCCTTTACCGCAGACCATCGCTTTACCGCCTACCAGGTGGGGCCCTCGGTACTGTTGCTGTTTCTGGAAGGGGGAACCCTGGAAACCGTCGTGCTGCCGGACAACGGGGGCACCATTCCGCCCCACGACGGTCGCGGCTGGGTCCATATGGCCTTTGCCATTCGCCACGCAGAGTTGGCGGCATGGGAGTCCCGACTCCATGCCCATGGTGTCGAGATCGAAGGCCGAACCCGCTGGTCGCGTGGCGGAGAAAGCCTCTACTTCCGAGACCCGGATGGCCATCTGCTGGAACTGGCGACCCCGGGAGTCTGGCCCCATTACTGACGGCGACATCGTTGGGCACAGGGGGCGAGCCCCTCAATGCCCCGTCACTGTCCCCCAGGGAACGACCGTTCCACCTCAATCACAGCCGTTTCACTTAGCTAGCTGGCGCGGTTCAGGGCTCGACGCTGGCCTGTGCTTGGAAGGTATCAATCGACGGGGTCTGCGTGTTCGACCATCAGCTGCAGGGTTTCGCGCCCACGGTAGCGATTGCGATTGAGCTTGTAGGCACAGTGCAACGTCGACCCAACATCAAAGTCGGGCAGTTGGCCAGGCGTCAGACAGCGAAACCAGATGGCCTTCAGCGTCAGCCCCTGACACGACAGTTCGAGTGACAGGTGACTGCCATCCCCTACCGGCTTGAGCCGCTCCACCACAAAGCGTCCCTCGAACAGGGGGGCCTCGAACTCGCGACCGAAGGGACCGAGCCCCTCGATCTCGACCAGGGTCTCGAGACGTAACTGCTGTTCAGAGAGCTCACCGTCGGTGTCGATACAGGGTACCAATTCCCGCTCGCCCAACTGTTCGCGTACCGCGGTCAGCATCGCACCTCGAAAAGCGTCGAGACGCGACTGCACCACACCGACCCCAGCCGCACCGCGATGGCCGCCAAAACGGACCAGAGCATCGGGGGCAAGCTGATGGGCACGTTGCAGCGCATCACGCAGATGCAAGGCGTCTACTGAACGCCCGGAACCTGTCAGCATACCGGCTTCTGCCGCAGGAGTGAGCACCAGCGTGGGACGACCATAGGCCTGCACCAGGCGCGATGCGACAATCCCCTGAACGCCAGGATGCCCCTCCTCCAGATGCACGATGATCATCGGGTCATCGGCCTCCAGCGCCACTCTGGCCAATGCCTTGGCATCAGCCACCATCTCCGCCTCGATGGCCTTGCGTGACTGGTTGTCGGCATCCAGCGTCTCAAGATGGCGCCGCGCCACGCTGTCATCGCTGGCCAGCATGAAATGCAACGCGGCGTAAGGATCATCCAGGCGCGAGCGTGCGTTGATGCGGGGCCCCATCTGGAACCCAAGGGTCTCGGCATCGAAGGGCACGCTATCCGCTCCCAGCCGCTCGGCCATCACTCGCCAGCACGGCTCGCCCATGCGATTGATCACGGCCAGACCGTGACGAACCACGGCACGATTGATGGCGCTTGCGCCCAGGGAGACACAATCGGCCACCGTGCCCAAGGCCACATAGGACAGCCAGGGCGACAGCTTGGGCGTCGACGGTGACAGCACCGCCTGCTCGATCAATGCCTGGCGCGTCAGCGACATCAACAGCCACGCCACCATGCAGCCGGCGATGGTGGCATCGGGATAGTCACAGTCCTGTCGGGTCGGGTTGACCGTGGCATAGGCCGACGGCGGCGGACCCTCCACGGGCAATGCGTGGTGGTCGCTCACCACCACGTCAATGCCGGCTTGCTTCAGCCGGGCAATACGCGCTTCATCACTACTGCCGCAATCGGCGGTGATCACCAGGCTTGGGCGGGGACTGAGCCGCAGGGTACGCTCCACCAGCGGCAGGCTGATGCCATACCCATCATGAATGCGGTGACCAATCAGGCTGTGCAGTCGTGATGCCGGTACGCCAAACAGCTCGTTCAAGGTGCGCCGGATCACCACGTGGGACGTGATGCCGTCGACATCGTAGTCGGTAAGAATACCGATATGCTCCCCTTCGGCCACCGCCCTGGCGATGCGCTCGGCGGCACGCGGAGCATCGGCCAGGCGTTCAGGGTGTACCAGGTAGCGCAGACTGGGATCGACCAGGGGCTCGAGCTCACCTTTGTAGTCCACCAGGCGGCCAGCCAGCAGGCGTGCCTGCAGCTCGGACAGGCCGGCGTCCAGGCCCTGACGGTAGAGGGATTCATTGCGCTGACGGCGCTGTATTCTCGGACGTGGCTCGACAAAGGGACGCGGGGCACTGTCGATCACAGAAGACTCAGACATCGGACTCTCGGGATATGGGGGTAGGTGACGTTCCGGCGTCTATCCGGGGTCAGCGGGACAAATTGGCCCCTCGGCAGGTCAGCCACTCCCTCAGCAGGCGACGTCGGCCTCAGCTGATCGGCAGCATCACATGTTCGCGGTAGGCGGTGCGCTGGGTCAGCTTGCCGTACCAGGCCTCCAGGTGAGGCAGTGTGGGACGTTCGATGTCCAGCTCAAACCACAGATAGACATAGGCCCCCAACGGAATATCGGCCAGGCCAAAGGCATCACCCGATAGCCAAGGTTGCTTGGCCAGCACCCCGTCCGCCAGGCGCAGTGCTTTTTCGAACCCCGACAGCCCACGCTCGATCGCGGCATCATCGCAGGTCTCGGGCGTTCCCCGCACCAGATTCATGATGAGGTCACGATAGGGCCCCGCCAGGCTGGCCAGGGCCCAGTCCATCCACATGCCCGAGCGACCGCGCTCGGCGGGGGTCGCCGTGTTCAGCTGAGCGTTACCGTAGGCATCCGCCAGGTAGCGCACGATGGCATTGGATTCCCACAGGACGAGGTCGCCGTCTTCAAGGCAGGGAATCAGCCCGTTTGGATTCTTGGCCAGATAGTCCGGCGTATCCAGCCCTCCGAAAGGCCCTCCCACGTCGATCCGTTCGAGCGTGATACCGAGCTCGGCGGCACACCACATGGGCTTCTTCACGTTGACCGAATTGCTGCGTCCCCAAAGCTTCATGATTGTCTCCCTGGCGAAACGGAACGGTCGAAGCGAGGTCCTCGCCTCGACCGGAACGGGCAAGCCTAGCGGCGGCGATGCTCGGCCACGAAGGCCTGTACCGCTTCGAGTCTAGCGGGAAGCACCTCGTAGCGTTCCTCACGCTCCAGCAGGTCTTCCATATGTGGCGGAAGCGGCACACCAGGGAAGCCCGCCTTGACCACTGCCTCGGCGAACTTGGCCGGATGGGCCGTCGCCAGGGTAATCATCGGCGTGGCGGCATCCCTGCGCTCGCGCTCGGCGGCACGGTAGCCGGTCGCGGTATGCGGGTCGAGAATTTCCTGGGTCCGGTGATGAGCCTCGCGGATCACCTCCAGAATGGTAGCGTCATCGACGCTATGGCTGGCAAAAATGTCGCGCAGTCGGCCCAGGGGCGCGTCGGCCAACGCGGTCGGCTCCTGCTGGAAGCGTGTGAGCAGCGCATCGACGGCTGCGCCATCCCGCTCGTAGGCTTCAAACAGCAGACGCTCGAAGTTGGACGACACCACGATGTCCATGGACGGTGCCAGGGTGGCCAGCAGGTCCTTCTTGGAGAAGTCATTGTCGGCCAGGGTGCGGTGAAGAATGTCGTTGGCGTTGGTCGCGATGATGAACTGCTTGACCGGCAGTCCCATGCGATAGGCCACATAGCCGGCAAAGACATTGCCGAAGTTGGCCGAGGGCACGCAGAAGCTGACCTGGCGCTGGGGCGCCCCGACGGCCACTGCCGACGCCACGTAATACACCACCTGGGCCATGATACGCGCCCAGTTGATCGAGTTGACGGCTACCAGCCGCGTCCCCTCGAGGAAGCTCTGGTCAGCGAAGCTCGCCTTGACCATGGCCTGGGCGTCATCGAAGTTGCCTTCGATAGCGACATTGAAGACGTTGTCGGCCAGCACCGTGGTCATCTGGCGGCGCTGCACCTCCGACACCCGGTTGTGGGGGTGAAGAATGAAGATATCCAGGTTGTCACAGTGGCGGCAGCCTTCAATGGCCGCAGAGCCGGTATCCCCGGACGTGGCGCCCATGATCACCGCGCGCTCGCCGCGCTTCTGCAGGAAGTGATCGAGAATGCGGCCCAACAGCTGCAGTGCCACGTCCTTGAACGCCAGCGTCGGCCCGTGGAACAACTCCAGCAGGAAGTGGTTGGCATCCAGCTGGTTGAGCGGGACGACCGCATCGTGGCTGAAGGTGGCGTAGGCGTCCCGGACCAGGCCGCGGAAGGTGTCGTCGTCGATCTCACCGCCGACAAACGGCTTCATCACACGAAAGGCGATCTCGGCATAGGAGAGACCGGCCATGTCGGCCAGATCATCCGCGCTGAGTTGGGGAAAGTCCTCGGGCACGTAAAGGCCGCCATCGGTGGCCATGCCGGTGAGAACGACATCTTCAAAGGACAGCGCGGGCGCCTGCCCACGGGTGCTGATATAGCGCATCTTGTGATTCCTTGCCGCCGCTGCAGCGCGGCCTGAGGGGTCCAGCGAAGCGCCATGGGGCATGGCCGCGGCCGCCCCATGGACATCGTCAATCCTGCTCGTCGAGGCTCTCGACACGGATTCGGGTCACCGAACCCGCGATGTCGGCCAGGGCCTCGATCCGGCGGATGGCCTCGTTCATCTGCTTCTCGAGGGTGCGGTGCGTCATCAGGATAATCGGCACCAGCTCGCCTTCGGTCGCTTCCTTCTGGATCAGCGCCTCGATGGAGATGCCTTCCTCGGACAGGATGGTGGCCACCCGAGCCAGCACACCGGGACGATCAACCGCCAGCAGACGCAGATAGTAGGCGGTGGTGATCTCCTCCATCGGCATGATCGGCAGCTCGTCACAGTCGTCGCTGACGCCACTGAAGGCCAGGTACGGGGTCCGGTAGCGGTGCTCGGTGGAGATATCGCGGGCAACGTCCAGCAAGTCCGCGACCACGGCGGAGGCGGTCGGCTCGTCGCCGGCACCCGCGCCGTAATACAGGGTCGGGCCTACCGCATCTCCCATCACCGCGATGGCGTTCTTCACGCCGTGCACGCTGGCCAGCAGGCGCTCCTTGGGGATCAGGGTCGGATGCACCCGCAGCTCAAGGCCACAGCCGGTGCGCTTGGAAATCCCCAGGTGCTTGATGATGTAGCCCAGGTTATCGGCCTGCTCGACGTCCTCTGCGGTGATCCGCGAGATACCTTCGGTGTAGGCCTTCTCGAACTGCAGCGGCACGCCGTAGGCGATCGACGCCAGAATGGTCAGCTTGTGCGCGGCATCGATGCCCTCGACGTCGAAGGTCGGGTCCGCCTCGGCATAGCCAAGCGCCTGGGCCTCGGCCAGCACATCTTCAAAGGCACGGCCTTCGTCGCGCATGTGGGTCAGGATGTAGTTGCCGGTACCGTTGATGATGCCAGCCACCCAGCTGATGCGGTTGGCCCCAAGACCTTCACGCAGGGACTTGATGACCGGGATGCCGCCGGCCACCGCCGCTTCGAACGCCACAATCACGCCCTTGTCGTGGGCGGCCTTGAAGATCTCGTTGCCGTGCACGGCGATCAGCGCCTTGTTGGCCGTCACCACGTGCTTGCCATTGTCGATCGCCGTCATGACCAGGTCACGCGCCACCTCGTAGCCACCGATCAGCTCGACCACCACGTCCACGTTCGGGTTGGTCGCGACTTCGAAGACATCCTTGGTGGTACGGATACCGGTAAGATCACAGTCGGGGTTGATGCTGCGATGGGCGACCTGCTCAATGACAAGCGGACGCCCTGCCCTGCGGGCAATTTCATCGGCGTTTCGTGTCAGTACGTTGAAGGTACCGCCGCCGACGGTACCTAGCCCACAGATTCCCACTCTTACCGGTTTCAATGTCATTCTCCCTTACTCGCTGCCGCCACGGGCGGCAGTTGTGTCAGCGATGCGTGGTGGCCCGAATCTGCGTCGAGCCTTGTCGATGCGGGAGGCACCGGCCGCGCCAGCGCTCCCGCTCATTATTGGTCCGTCTTGCAGACAGCTGGCGATCAGCCGTCGATGCCCAGGCGTTCGGCCAGGCGCTCCGCCGGAACGTAGCCAGGCACCATGGTGCCGTCCGGCAACACGATGGCAGGCGTCCCCTGGACCCCGAGTTCGAGCCCCAGATGATACTGCTGCTCGACCGGATTGTCGCAGCTTGCAGCGTCGCTCGGAACCTCTCCCTCTTTGGCCGCGGTCATGGCTTCAGAGCGATTGTCGCTACACCACACCTGAGTGAGCTGACGCGCGCCCTCGCTCTGCATGCCGCCGCGCGGGAAGGCCAGATAGTTGACCTGAATCCCCAGCTCGTTCAAGCGCGGCACCTCTTCGTGCAGCTTGCGGCAATAGGGGCAGGTCGAATCGGTAAAGACGTGGATAGTGGCCTTCGGCTCGTCCACCCCACGGTAGACGATCTGGTCGGACTCGGCGACGGCGGCCAGACGCTCGGCGCGGCTGGCGTTGCGGCTCTGCTCGGACAAGTTGACCAGGCCGTCCTCGGCATTCTCGTAGAGATCGCCCACCAGAAAATGGCTACCGCTGGCGTTGGTGTAGAACGTTTCACCGGTTTCCAGACGAACCTCGTAGATCCCGCTCATCGGGGTGTCGAGCACTTGGCTCACCGGCATCTTCTGGCCATTCACGGACAGCTCGTTGAGCGCAGCGGGCGGCGCGGCAACGGCACTGCCGGCGGCCAGGGACGTGGCGAGCAGCGTGGCGGGAAGCACGCTGGTCAGCAGGGTCGCGAAGGAGGGGCGATTCATGAGTCAGCCTCGAGGATGATGATCGGCATGCAGGGCTTCCAGTCGCGCCTGCGCCACATGGGTGTATATCTGGGTCGTCGACAGGTCCGAGTGCCCCAGCAGCATCTGTACGACACGCAAGTTTGCCCCATGATTCAAAAGATGGGTGGCAAAGGCATGCCTCAGTGTATGGGGAGAGAGGGGGCGGTCGATACCCGCAACACTGGCGTAATGCTTGATTCGGTGCCAAAAGGTCTGGCGCGTCATGGCGTTGTCCCGCCTTCCGGGAAACAGCGCTGGCTTCTGGATATCGCTCATCAGTTCAGATCTGCCCTGGCGCAGATAGCGTTCCAGCCAGTCGCATGCCTCTTCGCCCAACGGCACCAGCCTGTCCTTCTGGCCCTTTCCGCGCACGCGCACCACGCCTTGCCGCAGGTTGATGGCGTCTGTGGTCAGGCCGATCAGCTCGCTGACCCTGAGCCCAGCACCGTACAGCACCTCGAGCATGGCCCGGTCGCGTAACCCCAGGGCGGCGGTCACATCTGGCGCCTGCAACAGGCGCTCGACCTCGTCCTCATCCAGGGTATCCGGTAACGCGGGACGCACCCGGGGCAGACGCACCTTGACCAACGGGTCCTCGTCGATCAGGCCTTCCGCCAGGGCCCAGCGGTAGAACCGCCGGAGACTCGACAACAGCCTGGCATTGCTGCTGAGCTGATAGCCTCCCTCACGACGCTGATCCAACCAGGCCGGCAGACTCACCGCCCCCGGTGCCAGCAGCGTCAGAGCGGACTCGTCCAACCAGGCCTGCCAGGCCTCGAGGTCATGACGATAGGCACTCAGGGTATGGTCGCTCACCCCTTGTTCCAGCCACAGGGTGTCGAGAAAGGTGTCGATGATCTGACCGTGGCCTGCGCTCATTGCCTGCCTCGCTGCCTGGGCGACCGGACGAATGCCAGGGCCTCAATGCACAAACACCCCGCCCCACAGAGGTGGTGACGGGGTGTCGGGAGAGGGAGGAAGGTCCTCCCTCGGACTGACTGACGCTTAGGGGAAACACTGCATAAATGCCTGCGCGGACGAATCGCTGCGTTGCGCACTGCTCGAACTCCTCACCTATACCGCATAGGCTCCGGGTTCTGCGCTGCGGGCGCCTGGCGCCTCAATCCGCTCGGCTGATGTATTCAGCGCTTCCTCAGGCGTCTTAGGCCAGCTTTTCCTTGATACGTGCAGACTTGCCGCTACGCTCACGGAGGTAGTACAGCTTGGCCTGACGCACGTCACCGCGACGCTTGACGCTGATGGAGTCAACCAGCGGGCTGTAGGTCTGGAAAGTACGCTCGACGCCAACACCGTGAGAAATCTTGCGCACGGTGAAAGCGGAGTTCAGACCGCGGTTACGCTTGCCAATGACAACGCCCTCGAACGCCTGCAGACGCTCGCGGTTACCTTCCTTGACCTTGACCTGAACGACGATAGTGTCGCCCGGGGCGAAGTCCGGCACCTGCTTGCTCATCTGCTCGGCTTCGAGCGCCTGGATCACCTTGTTCTTGCTGCTCATTTCACTTGCTCCTGAAATCGTTGTGATCCATCGATCGGTCGTGGATGCCGATGGATCGTGATCCCGGCACTCGAAGCTCGAGCGCTCGGGTCGTTGATGACGCAGGTCCGTCAGCGGCGATTGGCCGCCCGGTCGACCTCGTGACCGTCGTCCTGCACCTCCGCCTTGTCGGCGTATTCGTCGATGAACTCGTTCAACAGACGCTGCTGCTCCTTTGACAGAGCCCTGCCCTCGAGCAGGTCAGGCCGTCTCAACCAGGTACGCCCCAGGGACTGCTTCATTCGCCACTGGCGAATCTGTCCATGGTGACCGCTGAGCAGCACATCCGGCACCTTGCGTCCGTCGATTTCCTCCGGACGGGTATAGTGCGGACAGTCCAGCAGACCGTCATTGAAGGAGTCCTCGACTGCGGAATCCTGATGCCCCAGTACACCCGGCACCAGCCTTGCCGCTGTGTCGATCAGCACCATGGCCGGGAGTTCACCTCCACTCAGCACATAGTCGCCAATGGACCACTCCTCATCGATGTCCGCTTCGACCACACGTTCATCGATGCCTTCATAGCGTCCTGCCACTACCACCAGGGGCGGGCCTGACGCCAACTCGCGCGCGCCCTGTTGATCCAGCCTGCGGCCCTGGGGCGACAGATAGATCACTCGGGGTCGCTGCCCGGTCGCGACGTGCGCCCGGTCGCGAGCAGCGTGGATTGCACAACGCAGGGTGTCGACCTTCATCAGCATCCCCGGACCTCCGCCGTAAGGGCGGTCGTCCACGGTACGATGGCGGTCGGTGGCGTAGTCCCGGGGATTCCAGAACTCCAGCGTCACCTGGCCTTTGTCTACAGCCCTGCCGGTCACACCGTGGCGAGTGATCGCCTCGAACATGTCCGGAAAGAGTGACACCACCCCAATCCACATCTCACTGATCTCCCGTCAACGCGCTGCTTGATCGCCAGGCGATCAAAACTCCGGGTCCCAGTCGACCAGTATGTCCCCCGCACCCAGGTCGACGCGCTTGATCACGTCATCGGGCAGATAGGGGAGAAGACGTTCACGGTCGTCCGGAGCATCGCTACCCTTCACGACCATCACGTCATTGGCACCGGTCTCGAACAGATAAGCCACCTTGCCCAGCACAACCCCCTCGAGGGTCACGACCCGCAGGCCTTCCAGCTGGTGCCAGTAGTACTCTTCACTGTCGAGCTCGGGCAGGTCCTGCTTGGCCAGCAGAATGTCCGCCCCGGCCATCACTTCGGCCCGGTCACGGTCATCGATGCCTTCCAGCTGGGCGACCAGCCCTTGTCCCTGCTTGCGCCCCTGCTTGAGGCGGTGGCGTGAAAGCTGTCCGTCATGACGGACCACCCACTCGGCATAATCAAGAATGCCTTCCATGGGCGAGGTATACGAATACACCTTCATCCAGCCCTTGATGCCGTAAGGACTGGTCAGCTTGCCCAGCACGACGTAATCATCGCTGTGGCGATCGTCTTGCGCCGCTGGCGACGCGTTGTTGCCTTGGGGCGATGCCATCTGGGTCAAACCTCATTCACACCGGGACTGTCACAGGCAAGGCGTTCGCCTCAGGCCTGCTTGCGTGCTTCCTTGACCAGCTCGGCAACGCGATCAGACAGCTGCGCGCCCTGAGACTGCCAGTGAGCAATGCGATCCAGGTCGATGCGCAGACGCTCTTCCTGACCACGTGCTACCGGGTTGAAGAAGCCCAGACGCTCGATGAAACGGCCATCACGGGCATTGCGGGAGTCGGTCACGGCGAGGTGGTAGAAGGGACGCTTCTTGGCGCCACCACGTGCCAGACGAATGGTAACCATACGTTGACTGTCCTTCGGTTGGGATTTTACGGATAACGGCGACGGACGGGTCTGCCACCGGTGTTTTGCTCACGACGAGGGCCGCGCCAATGCACGGTCCTCGAACGAAGAGGCAGTATTCTACGGAAAACCGCCCCCCTTGGGAACCTTTTTTGCCTCACCGGCCTTGACGGCCGGCACCGGCAGGAGCAGGTATCAATGCGGTCTCAGCGCCAGGGCATGCCGCCGGGGCCGCCCATTCCGCCCATACCACCGGGACCGCCTGGGCCACCGCCACCCATCATTCCGGACATGCCTCTCATCATTTTCTGCATGCCGCCCTTCTTGCCTGCCTTCTTCATCATCTTCTGCATCTGCTTGTGCTGCTTCAGCAAGCGGTTGAGGTCGGGCACCTGCAAGCCCGCACCGGCAGCGATACGGCGCTTGCGCGATCCGTTGATGATGTCAGGGTTACGGCGCTCCTTGGGGGTCATCGAGTTGATCAGGGCCTCGAGCTTGCCCAGCTCCTTCTCGGGTCCAGGGCCCTGAGCCATATCGGCCATCTGCCCCATGCCCGGCAACTTGCCCAGCAGTCCGCTCATGCCGCCCATCTTCTTGAGCTGCTGCAGCTGTTCACGAAAGTCCTCAAGGTCAAAGCCCTGGCCTTTCTTGACCTTCTTGGCGAGCTGTTCGGCCTTGCCCTTGTCGACGGTACGCTCGGCTTCCTCGATCAGGGACAGCACATCCCCCATGCCGAGAATGCGCGAGGCCACCCGGTCCGGATGGAACGGCTCGAGGGCATCGACCTTTTCGCCCACCCCCATGAACTTGATCGGGCGCCCCGTCACGTGGCGCACCGACAGCGCCGCACCGCCACGGGCATCACCGTCGGCCTTGGTCAACACCACGCCGGTAAGCGGCAGGGCGTCGGCAAAGGCGCGGGCCGTATTGGCAGCATCCTGGCCGGTCATGGAGTCGACCACAAACAGCGTCTCTGACGGCTCGATGGCCTGATGGAGCCCCTTGATCTCCTCCATCATGGCTTCGTCGATGGCCAGACGGCCGGCGGTATCGACCAGCACGACGTCGTGGAACTGGATCTTGGCGTGCTTCAGGGCGGCGTTGGCGATGTCCATCGGCGCCTGGTCCGAGCGAGACGGAAAGAAATCGACGTCGACTTCCTTGGCCAATGTCTCGAGCTGGTCGATGGCCGCCGGACGATAGACGTCGGTGGATACCACCAGCACCTTTTTCTTCTCACGCTCGCGCAGGTACTTGCCGAGCTTGGCCACGGAGGTGGTCTTACCCGCCCCCTGCAGACCCGCCATCAGCACGACCGCGGGCGTCCCCTTGAGAGAAAGCCCTTCATTGGCCTCCCCCATGGTGACTTCGAGCTCTTGCTGGACGATCTTGATGAACTGCTGGCCCGGCGACAGGCTGCGCGACACTTCCTGGCCGACAGCGCGCTCACGCACGCGTTCGATGAACGCCTTGACCACGGGCAGCGCGACATCGGCCTCGAGCAGCGCCTTGCGCACCTCGCGCAGGGTGTCCTTGATGTTATCGTCGGTCAGGCGGGCCTGGCCCTTGATCGACTTCAGCGTCTGGGAAAGACGCTCGCTCAAGTTCTGAAACATGGAACTCTCCAAAATACGCGGAATGCGTTGGCCTCGTGCGCTGCGCAATACGGCTGGTGCGACCGGCCTTACGCGCCTCGCAAACTCTCCTCCGAGGCGGCCGCATGCCTGCGCGGCCTTGACGTTGGGGCAAATTATACGCCTTGTGGCGCCGACTCTCCATGCACTGACTCGTGACCGGTCTCGCATCCCCTCTGCTGACGGGGAGCCCCGCTGGTTGGCGTTGACGACCAGCGCCAGACGCCCTGACTCTGTTGGCTGGCTCTATTGACTGGCTCTGCTGACTGACACTGGCGGCCCAGTCTTGGCCACCAGGTCGTGGCGCACGGCCCCTGGCTGTCAGAAGAGGTACGATCCGGTATAGTCATTGCCAGGGGACAGGGAGAGCGCCCTGCCCCGACGGTTCACTTCTTACCCATTGGCGCCAGCGTGGCGCACGGACAGCACAGCATGCAGGCGTTACCTCTGGCCCTACTGGCCTTTGTCTTTTATCTGGCAGCCGCTTCCTGGCAAGGCTTGACGCTGATTCGCCGAGTTCCCCCTCGCGATCTTCTGGTGCGCAGCTTTGGCACCCTGGCTGCCGCCTTGCACCTGGTCGTGGCGGGAGGCCTTATCGGGCTGGAAGGCTCGATGCTGCCTGGCCTATCCACCAGCGCCGTGCTGGTGACAGCGCTGGCTGTCGTCGTCCTGCTCGGCGCCAGCCTGTTCAAGCCGGTGCTCAATATCGCCGCGGTGCTGTTCCCCTTTGCCGGCATCGTGTTGCTGCTGGGCATCGAGCTCCCGACACCCACCGGGCAGAACGGCATGACGCCGGGTATCGCCTTTCACGCTGTCAGCTCCGCCCTCGCCTTTGCCGTACTGGCCATCGCTGCCTTGCAGGCGATTTTGGTGGGCATTCAGAACAAGGCGCTGAAACACCACAAGATACGCGGAGTGGTGCAGGCGCTGCCGCCCCTCACCACCATGGAGCGGGTATTGTTCGAGATGATCTGGGTTGGCCAGGCCTTGCTGACCCTGGCCATCGCCAGCGGCTTCGTGTTCCTCGACAACATGTTTGCCCAACACCTGGTCCACAAGACGGTCCTGTCTCTGCTGGCGTGGCTGGTGTTCGCGGTCCTGCTGCTGTGCCACTATCGTCTGGGGTGGCGGGGCATGCGTGCGGTTCGCTGGACCCTAGGGGGCTACCTGGCCCTGTTGCTCGCCTATTTCGGAAGCAAGTTTGTGCTGGAAATCCTGCTCGCGCACAGTTGATGGCAGGACTGTCACCCCGACGCTGACCACCAAGAATAAAGAGTGCTACAAACATGGGGTTAGGCCTAAACATCCGGCATCCTGCCAGGGCCTTGGCACAGCCTGACAAGGCCTGCGAGGGCGACGCACCCGCCTTTGCCGTGACCGGGGCGACCTTGACACTCCCTGAGCGACCCCCTACAACTCGTCCCTTACCCGCGACCAAGGATCCAACGTCTTGAACGACGACTTTCCGGTAGGCCTGCTGTTCGGCCTGCTCTTTCTGCTGATCACCCTGTCGGGCTTCTTCTCCAGCTCCGAGACGGGAATGATGTCGATCAACCGCTACCGGCTAAGCCACCAGGCCAACAGCGGACAACGCAACGCCAAGCGCGTCCTGCGCCTGCTGGCACGGCCAGACAGGCTGATTGGCGTCATCCTGATCGGTAACAACTTCGTCAACAACCTGGCGGCGTCGATTGCCACCATCATCGCCATTCACTTCTTCGGCGATGTCAGCGGCCCGGCCATTTCAACGGCCATCCTCACCATCGTGGTGCTGATCTTCGCCGAGGTCACGCCCAAGACCTTTGCCGCCGTCAAAC
Source organism: Halomonas sp. DP5Y7-2 (assembly GCF_019802025.1). NCBI lineage: Bacteria > Pseudomonadati > Pseudomonadota > Gammaproteobacteria > Oceanospirillales > Halomonadaceae > Halomonas > Halomonas sp. DP5Y7-2. The sequence goes on from NZ_JAHVHY010000008.1 coordinate 55,112, forward strand.
CCGAGCGCATTGCCTACCCGGCGTCGATGATCCTCGAGCCCCTGCTCAAGCTCCTGTACCCGCTGGTATGGGTGGTCAACGTGATCTCCAATGGACTGCTCCGGCTCCTTGGCGTCAAGAGCATTGACGGCGGCGGCGACCACTTGACCCGCGACGAGCTACGTACGGTCGTGCACGAAGCGGGCACCCTGATTCCCCACCGCCACCAGGCCATGCTGCTGTCCATTCTGGACCTGGAGAATGTCACGGTGAACGACATCATGGTCCCGCGTCATGAGGTGGTGGGCATCGATCTGGACGACAGTCTGGAAGATATCCTGACCCAGATCCGCACCAGCCAGCATACGCGACTGCCGGTATTCAAGGGCGACATCAACAACATCATTGGCATGCTGCACCTGCGCAATGCCGCACGTTTTCTGTCCCGGCCCGAAGTGACCAAGGCGGCCATCGTTCAGGAGGCGCGGGAGCCCTACTTCATCCCCGAATCAACGCCACTGCACACGCAGCTGCTGAACTTCCAGAAGCAGAAACGCCGCATCGGCATCGTCGTGGACGAATACGGTGACGTGGAGGGGCTGGTAACGCTGGAAGATATCCTCGAGGAGATCGTCGGGGAGTTCACCACTGACGTGGCCGGCCAGGAGCAGGACATGCTGCCCCAGAGTGACGGCAGCCATGTGATCGACGGCACCGCCAACATTCGCGATATCAACAAGTCGCTGGGGTGGCATCTGCCCACGGATGGCCCTAAAACGCTCAACGGCGTCATCCTTGAGCACCTGGAATCCTTCCCCGACGGCCCCGCCTGTCTGCAGATCGGCAATATCCGCATGGAAATTCTCGAGATGCGCGACAACCTGATCACCTCGGTCTGCTGCTGGCCCAGCACCCGCCGCGTGCTTAGCGATACCGACGCCTGAGACAGGCCCGCGACAACAACGCAACCAGAAAGGGACGGCCATGGCCGTCCCTTTGCGTGTCTACCAGCGCCTTTGCCAGAGGACCCGCAACAGCGAGCCCCGATGGAGGGCGACCGCTTAGCCCCGATGGAGGGCGGCCGCTCAGCCTCAATGGAGGGCGGCCGCCCTACGGCTTGCCTGTCTCGACCCAACGATCAGCCTCGGCCTTCAACTCACGCACCTGGGCTTCCAGCAGCTGGCGACTGGCCTGCCCCGGGGGCACGGGCTCTCCGAAGTACAGCGCGACGCGGGCGCGGCAGCGTCTGGGCAGATGGGCCAGCGCCTTGCCGTGCCGATTGGAGGTCCATGACCCCCACAGGCCGGACAGCGCCGCCGGTATCACCGGCACCGGATCCTTGGCCAGAATGAGATCCAATCCTCGACGAAAGGTCCGAATCTCGCCGTCCGAGGTAAGCCGCCCCTCCGGAAACAGCATCACCACATCGCCATTGCGCAGCGCGCGACTGACTTCATCAAGCGCGCGCCGCACGTTGCCGGGGTCGCGACGATCCGACTCCACCGGAATGGCACCCACCATGCGGAACAGCCAGTTGAGCCAGATCGACTCGTAGATCGGCCGGTCCATCAAGAAGCGCAGGGGCCGAGGGCTCCCGCCCCCCATCACCAGGGCATCCATGAAACTGACGTGATTGCACACTACCAAGGCGGGTCCACGGGGAGGAACGAAACGTCGCCCCTGGAAGCGAAGCCGATACAGCAGGTGAATGAGAGCAAAGACCAGGCGTCGGATGTAGACGGCGGGGGTCCGAGAGAAGCGCCAGACGGCGAGACAGGCAATAAGGCCAACCAGGCCCCAAAGGAAGATTTCGATCACGACACCCTGTTCGTCTGCGTAAGGCCCGCCAGGGTGGTGGATAGCAGCTGATCCAGCAGCTCCTCGACTTCAAAGGCGCCGCCCTGGGAATAGCCGAGTCGATCATTCAATCCCAGCTGAACCAGTCCATGCACGCTGCCCCACAGGGTACGGGCCAGGCGCTGGGCCTCGATGGTCTGAAGACCCGGCTGATACTCGGTCAAGGTGTCCTCGACCCGCGCAAAGAGCGCGCCGATCATGTCCGTCTGACGCTGATCCAGCTCACCTTCCTGGGCCAGGGGATAGTCGAACATCAGCTGCCAGCGATGCGCGTCCTCCCGGGCGAAAGTCCAATACCCCTGGGCGAGGGCGCGCAGGCGCGCCTCCGGCTCGGTGGTATCGACCAGCAGCGGCTCCATCACCGTGCGCAGTCGAGCAAGACTCTCGACATTGACGTGTTGCAACAGGTTGTTGAAGCTGCCGTAAAGCTTGAGCAAGGTGCTTGGTGCACAGCCTACCTCGCGTGCCAGCGAGCGCAGCGACAGCGCATGCACGGGCTGATCTGCCAGCCAGGCATCACAGGCGGCCATCACCTGGGCATGGAGCTCCTCGGGGGCGTGCTGTCTGGGACGAGCCATTGCTCTTCCTCGCTGTATCACTCGCGCCGAGCATCGGCGACCTTGGGTAAGCGGCGTTTTCCTGAGCATACATTAATCGAACACTGTTTTCGACAGAACGTTGAGGTATGCACGGCTCACCACAGTCAACGAGACTTTCGCGGCGTCTAGCTCTTGGGTAGGCTGACCGTCCAGATCGCAGGAGTCCTCATGACCGGCCGCCTCTATATCCCCGCTCGCGCCATCGAACATGCGCTCGATGACCTCGATGCACCGGTGCAGGCCATCAGCGGCGTCAACATGGCACCAAGGCGCCCCTTGTCGATCATCCGCCTGGAGGCAGGGCGCTTTACCTTGGGCACCGGCTTCTGGGGCCTGACACCGCCATGGCTCAAGGTCCTCGACCACGCGCCGCACTGCGCCCGCGCCGAAAGCCTCGAGTCCCGGCCGATGTTTCGCGACGCCTTCCGGGCACGGCGCTGTCTGGTGCCCGCGTCCGGCGCCTATGCCTGGCAACCCCGCCCCCACTACAAGCAGCCTTTTCTGATCACCCGGGCGGACCGGGGACCACTGCTGTTGGCGGGGCTTTGGTGTAGGTTTCACACTACCTTGACCGACTATACAGATTCGTTCGCCTTGATCACCGTTCCCAGCCCCGAGCTGTTGACTCCGCTGACCGACCGCGTGCCGGCCATCATCGAACGGCACCAGGCGCGGGCCTGGCTCGACCCGGCCAGCGACAGCGAGCCGCTGGAACAGATGCTGCGCACGCCTCCCGGGGAACTGTTGGGCGCTTTTCCGGTATCAAGACGAGTGAACAATCCATTGGAACAGGATCCGTCCTGCGCCCACCCCATCGGGCAGATGTGGCGACAGACACTTTAGGAGACGTGATGGCTTCGATCCGTATCAGGCGAGGCGCCCCCTGCCTCGCCACCGCCCTGGCGTGCATTTGGCTACCCATGGCACAGGCTGCTCCGGGGGATCAGGCTTCCCCGTCCAGCAGCGCCGAGACAGCTACCGCCACCACGTCCATTGCGGCGGCCACCTCGCCCATCATCAGCCCTCACGACGACCGGGATTATCGCGTCCTGACCCTCGACAACGGACTCGAAGTGCTGCTGGTCAGTGACCCGGAGGCCGACAAGGCCGCCGCGTCGCTGAACGTCTCCGTCGGCAGTGCCCAGGATCCAGACGACCTGCAGGGACTGGCTCACCTGCTGGAGCACATGCTGTTTCTCGGCACCGAGGCCTATCCTGAAGCAGACGCCTACCAGGGCTACATCAGTCGCCACGGTGGCCGTCATAACGCCTTCACTGCGTCGCTCAACACCAACTACTTCTTTGATGTGGAAGCGGACGCCTTCGAGGGTGCCCTCGACCGCTTCAGCCGATTCTTCGTCGACCCGCTGTTCAATGCAGACCAGCTAGGCAGTGAGCGCAATGTCGTCCACTCCGAGTACCAGGCACGGCTGCGCGACGATGCCCGTCGTGAAAACGAGGTACTCGACGGCTTGCTTAACCCGGCAAACCCGACCGTTGGCTTCTCCGTCGGCAGCAAGGACACCTTGGCAGAGCGCCCCGAGGGCGAGCCAAGCCTGCGAGAGCGGGTCATGAGCTTCTACCAGAACCACTACGGCGCCAACGTCATGCATTTGGCGGTGGTCGCCCCGATGCCCCTCGATCAATTGCAGGGGATGGTGGCAGAGCGCTTCGCTGAGGTGCCAAATCGCGGCCTGACGGCGCCCGAGATCACCACACCGCTGGTGGATACGGCCAAACTGCCGCTGGCGGCAGAGGTCCACTCGTTGCGTGACGCCCGTCGCGTCAGCTTCTTGTTTCCGGTACCCGACCCGGTCCTCAGCTACCAGCGCAAGCCCGCCAGCTATATTGCCAACCTGATCGGCCACGAGGGGCCCGGCAGCCTGCTGAGTCGACTGCGTGATGCTGGCTGGGCCGATGGCCTGTCAGCGGGAGTGACCCGCGGTGATGGCCAGCATGCATTGCTGGCGGTGGATATCAGCCTGACACCGGAAGGCCGCCAGCAGCTCGAGCGCATTCAGGCCAGCCTGTTTGCCGCCATCGAGCGCATTCGCGAAGAGGGCGTCAGCGATGATCGCTATGACGAACAGGCCAGTCTTTCGGAACAAGCGTTCCAGTTCCAGCAGCACGGCGATGCGCTGGATGAGGCCATGCGCCTGTCCATCAGCTTGACGCACTACCCGCTGGAAGACGTCAATCGCGCCGGCTACCGCATGGATGGGCTGGACGTCGAAGAGGTTCGACAATGGCTTGGCGCGCTGCGTCCTGACAACATGATTCGGCTGTACAGCGGCCCAGAGGTGGAGGGCGAGCAACGCACCACCTACTACAACACCCGCTGGCAGCAGGTAGCGCTGCCGACGTCGACGGCGGAGCCGCTCGACGGCCTGGCGCTGCCCGCTCCTAACCCGTTCATCGCCGAAGATCTTGCCCTGTTGGAAGATCACGCCGAACGACCCACTCTCATCACCGACACCGATCAGGCGGATGCGTGGTACAAGGCGGACGCCGAGTTCGACACGCCAAAGGCGTCCTGGCGCTTTAGCCTTCAGCATCCCGGCGCCAGCCAGACGCCACGCCAGGCGGTGCTGACGCAACTGCTGGCGGGCTGGCTGAATGACAGCCTCAATGAACGCCTCTACGCGGCGCGGCTGGCCGGGCAGAAGTATGAAGCCTACGCCCACTCTCGCGGCATGACCCTGTCCTTTACCGGCTGGCGCGACCGGCAGGATCGGGTCATGGCAGAGGTCATCGACCAGCTCAAGCAAGGCAGCATCGAAGATGACAGCGTCGCGCGGGTCCGCTTCGGGCTGGAGCGTGAATGGCGCAACGCCCCTCGCGATCCCCTCTACCACCAGGGACAACGCACCCTGTCCGAGGCGCTGATCCGCCCGCAGTGGTCGCCCCAGGTATTGCTCGAATCGCTGGCCGAGGTCACACCACAGGACCTGCGCGACTATCGCGATCTCTTCTTGAGCGAGCTCCACCTGCAGCTTCTCGCTGTCGGCAACCTCTCTCGCAGCCTCGCAGAAGAAGAAGCCTCACTCGCCATCGAAGCCCTCGAACCCAGCCTTGGTGCTGACGCCATCGCCGATCTAGAAGTGCTCAAGGCCACCGACCTGCCTAGCCTGACGCCCGACTCGGAGCGCGAAGAGTCGTTGCTGCTGCGCTACCTGCAAGGACCCGATCAAAGCCTGCCTACCCAGGCTCGCATTGCGGTGCTCGGCAAGCTCTTGGAAACTCCGTTCTACCAGCGACTGCGCACCGAGCAGCAGCTCGGCTATATCGTCAATGCGGGCTATTCCCCGCTTCTGCATGCACCCGGCATCAGCTTGCTGGTGCAGTCACCCTCGACCCCCAGCGAGGAGCTGAAAACCCACGTCGATGACTTCCTTGACCAGGTCCCCACCCAGCTTGAGGGACTCGACGAAGCGACCCTGGCCACCTACCGTCAAGCGGTCCATGACGAAATTACCCAGCGCGATGCCGGGCTGGAAGAGCGCACCAATCGGCTGTGGCGTGCACTATCCTTCGGCGATACCCACTTCGACCGCCGTGAGCGCCTGGCAGCAGCGGTGCTGGACGTGACGCTTGCCGACCTGCTGCCTAGCTGGCAGGCACTGCGCGACAACGCGGTGGTGGACGTCGCCTTCGATCCGGGCGCCACTCCCAGCGATATCATGGCGCTCAAAGGCGAGCTGGAGGTGCTGCCGGGGAACGAAGAGGCACCGCTATCGCCGCGCGGCGAAGAGGAGTCCGCCCAGGCGGTCAAGGTCGACACCCCCTGATCTGACAGGCCGCTGACATGGCGGTGACGCGCCCAGCGTCACCGTCAGACACGACAACGCCCGGCTCGGACGATGACCTCCAGGCCGGGCGTTTTGATGGCACAGATAGCTCCACCGGTCGCGTGATGTCGCTGGTTGCGACGCCGCCGTTATCCGAACGCTTGAGCCGGCATAATGGACTCCACAAACATCACCATTTCCTCCAGGACCTGACGCTCACGATCACTCAGCGAGGTCTGATTGAGACGCTCGATCTCCCGCGCAAAGTCCTTCAGGGTCAGGCTCGACAGCGCGGCATCGTTCATGCGCTCCCAGCGGAAACTCTCCCAGCGTGCCTGCTCCTCCCCCGTCAGGGTGTCGGGGTAGCTGCGCGCGCGGTAGCGAAACAGCATTTCCTCCAGACGTGGATCCTGGAAGGCAAAATGGGCATCGACCAGATCCCAAGGGTCAGCTGCCCTCACTCGCTCCATCTGCTGCCGATCTGCCGGTGAGAAAAACCCACCGGAATACAACATCAGATCAGGATCGCGCGGCGGCTCCGGCGGCCCTTCGGCAAACACCTCCTGGACCTTGGCGGCGATATCCGGATCGCGGGAAAGGCGCTGATAGTGACCACGACAGGCCTCCATGTCCAAGCCCATACGTGCCACGATATCGCCGTATTCTCCCTGCTGAGGGCCCGACACGTCCTTGAGCGCGCTGGGCGGAAAGATCACCGGACACTTGTTGATGTGCACCACCTTCAGCGGGATACGGCTTTCTCCTTCCGCCAGGTCGTCGTTGCTGACAAACACTCTGGCACGAATCTCCTGGGGTGATAGCCGCAGAAGATCCTCTGGATCCAACGACAGATCGTAGACGATGATCCCGTTGGGGTTGGTCGGATGTTCAGCCAGAGGCAGCACCAGAGCCCCGCAGGCGCGGCTGGCCGGGTAGCGACGTGAAATGTGCACGATCGGCTTGCGCTGGGTCGCATCCAGGCGCTTGCGCACTTCGCGCTTGGCCCGCAATGACAGCAGGTAGTCGAACAGGTTGGCATTGGCGTTGCGCAGCAGTCTCGCCAGGGCAATGGTGGCGCGCACATCGGCCAGAGCATCATGGGCGCCCACATGCTCGATACCATTGGCGGCGGTCAAGTCCTCGAGGCGAAAGCTGGGACTGCCATCTTCCCGGGTCGGCCATTCGATACCTTCAGGTCTCAACGCGTGAAACGCCCTCACGACATCGATCAGATCCCAGCGTGAGTTACCGTTCTGCCACTCTCGGGCATAGGGGTCCAGCAGGTTGCGGTAGAACAGATGCCGACTGACTTCATCATCGAAGCGCAGGCTGTTGTAGCCCACCGCGCAGGTGCCAGCCACGCTCATCTCATCTTGAATGGCACCCGCGAACTCGGCCTCCGGCAGGCCCTGGCGCCGGGCCTGCTGAGGCGTGATTCCGGTAATCAGGCACGCCATCGGATGGGGAAGAGCGTCATCGGCAGGCTTGCAGAACAGCTCCACCGGTTCACCTATTTCATTGAACTCGGCATCGGTACGGATAGCAGCGAACTGCGAGGGGCGATCACGCCGAGGATCGGCACCAAAGGTCTCGTAGTCGTGCCACAGAAAAGTGAGCGGAGCGGCTTTCGGCTGCGCCATGGCGATAGTGTCTCCACGCGGGCTGCTTGAGCCCGCCAGCCTAGCACAGGCAGGCGCCTGACTCAGCCAGATAACCACCCATCACCACGCGTCGCCACAGAGTCGCCCAAGCTCGGGGCGGTTGTCGGCACCATCAAACGCAAACGGCGAGCCGCTCGCCAGAGCGACTCGCCGCAACCGCTTGCCCGCCGATGGCGGGCTCCGCAGGCTCAGCTGCGGGGCAGCGTCACGTTAAGCTCAAGCACAGAGCAGTTGTCTTCGCTGTCCAGCGACATATTGATCGCATCGTCATCCACTTCAACGTAGCGCCGGATGACTTCCAGCAGCTCTTTTTCCAGCATCGGCAGGAAATCGGGCTGGCCCCGTTGGCTACGCTGGTGGGCGACGATGATTTGCAGCCGCTCCTTGGCGACAGACGCGGACTTCTTGCGTTCTCGCTTCAGGAAATCGAGTAGTTTCACCGGCGACCTCCCCCTCCGAACATACGGCTCAGCAGCCCCTTCTTCTGGTATTCGTGGAAGCGCAGCGGCACGTCTTCGCCAATCAAGCGGCTGACCGTGTCCATGTAGGCCTGGCCAGCATCGCTGCTATCGTCATGGGTCACAGGAACACCCTGGTTAGACGCCCGCAGCACGGCCTCGGACTCGGGAATCAGCCCGACCAGATCGATGGCAAGGATCTCGCGAATATCATCAAGATTGAGCATGTCCCCCTGATCGACACGACCCGGGTTGTAGCGGGTGATCAGCAGGTGTTCCTTGATCGGGTCCTTGCCCTGCTCCGCGCGCCGCGTCTTCGACGACAGCAGGCCGAGAATACGATCGGAGTCCCGTACCGACGAGACTTCCGGGTTGGTGACCACGATCGCCTCATCGGCGAAGTACATGGCCAGCTGAGCACCCCGCTCGATCCCGGCAGGCGAATCGCACAGGATGTAATCGAAATCCTTGGTCAGGGTCTCGAGCACCTTCTCGACCCCTTCCTGGGTCAGAGCGTCCTTGTCCCGGGTCTGTGAGGCCGGCAGGATATGCAGGTTGTCGACCCGCTTGTCGCGGATCAGCGCCTGATTGAGACCTGCCTCGCCCTGAATGACGTTGACCAGGTCATAGACCACACGGCGCTCGCAGCCCATGATCAGGTCCAGATTTCGGAGACCGACATCGAAGTCGATCACCACGGTCTTGTTGCCTCGCAGCGCCAAGCCAGTCGCTATGGCTGCCGCACTGGTTGTCTTGCCGACCCCACCTTTTCCGGAGGTCACAACGATGATCTTGGCCAAGTGTCGCATCCTGTCGTCGTAATGTTGTTGGTCCTGTGTGGCCACTCGGGTGGCCAGGCCATTAACGGTTCATGCCATCGTGGGCCTACTTGAGCGCGGTAATCCCTAGCTGGTCGTCACTCAGCACTACCTGCACCGATGACCCCAGCAGCTGAGGATCAATGTCCTCAAGACGCTTGTAGTTGCCCGCGACGGACAATAATTCAGCGTGCAGTTCACGGCAGAAGATGCCTGCCTGATGATCCCCATGGATGCCCGCCAGCGCCCGTCCTCGCAGCGCGCCATAGACGTGAACATTGCCCGCCGCCAGTACTTCGGCACCGGCGTTGACGGCGCCAATCACGGTCAGGTCGCCATCGGGAGCAGTGATCTGCTGGCCGGAACGCACGGTGCCACGAAACACGCGTCCGCCACGGGGCAACGCCGTCGTGACGTCCTCGGCCGCGATGTCAGCGACCTCGCTGTCCGCCACCTCGGGCTCGTCATCCTGGGTGGGCACGCTTTCCAGCGTGCGTGCCCGCGCCGCGTCCTGGGGAGGAAACCAGCCAAGGCCTAGTGCCCATGCCGACTGCTTGACCGGGTCAGTGCCCCCGCGTACCGCCACCGGCAGCAGCTTGTGCGCGCGACACACTGCGCAGATACGCTCCAGTGCCAGGTGCGGCTCGTCGAGCTTCTCGACACTGAGCACTACCGGCGTATGCTGAAAGAAAGCAGGCGACTGCGATAACTTGCCCGCCAGCTGATCACGAATTTCCTCGGGATCGGCGCTGGAAAGCTCCATCACCGTCATGGGCAGCATCCCGCCCTTGAACGTAAACGCCATGCTGTCCCTGTCCACTTTGAGGCTCATTGCCGAACTCCACGTCGGGTGTTGGTCGGGGATTGCTCTCAAGCTATGCCAGAGCACCCGGTCCTGCAACCGATCATAAGCCTCTAACGGGTCCTTGTCAGTGTCTCCAATCAGCCACACGCCTCGGCAGAGACCTTTTCTGATGCTGGCGCGCATGCTTAGATTGATCTCTACCGTCTTCCACGCCTGGCACCCAGGGCTGCCATGACAAGCCGGTCGCTACAACAAGATGATGAGGCAGTCTCGTCACCGTCTATTTTTCTTCAGGAAGCCCCATGTCTGGACTCCTCCGCCGACTCTTTTCGCCTCGCTGGCGACACCCCGATCCCAAGGTAAGACGCGATGCTGCCGAGCGGCTCGACCCCCATGGCCAGCGCGATGCGCTCGAAACCCTTGTGCAGGACCCGGAACCCGAGGTTCGGCAGGCAGCCGTGGCACGCCTGGAAGACCCGCAGCAGCTGCTGGCACTGAGAGCGCGTCATGGCTCCCGCGAACTCGACCGCCAGCTGATCAGCCTGCTGATCGGTCGCCAGGGCGGTATCGAACTCAGCCAGCGCCAGCGCCTGGTAGACGGCCTGGACGATCCCCAGCTGCTTGAGCAAATTGCCCTCCAGGGTGATAACCAGCAGCTTCGGCTCAGTGCCCTGGCTCGACTCGATGACGAACAGGCCTTGATCCGCCAGGCCTGCGACAACGGCATCGCCGCCGTGCGCCACGCTGCCGCCGAGCGAGTGACGTCCGAAGAGGGTCTCAAGCAGCTGGTGCAGGCAGCTCGCCGTGATCGCCATGTCGCCCGCAATGCCAAGGAACGGCTAGGACGCCTGCGCGCCGACGCTGACGCCGTGGCCGAGGCGAAGGAGCGACGCGAGCAGCTACTGCAGAGTCTGGAACAGCATGCTCGGGCCGCCTGGGAGCCGCTATATGCCGGTCGCTTCCGCCATCTGGAGCGCGAGTGGCTCAAATTGCCCGATCTGCCCGAGGACCAGCAGGAAAGGCGCTATCAGGAAGCCTGTCTACGCTGTCGCAAGGTCATCCACGATCACGAAGCCCAGGAGCATGCGCTGCGTGCCGATCGACAGCGCCGCGAGCAGGCCGACCACGATCGCGAAGCGCTGGTCATGGCGCTGGAAGAGAGTTTGTCCGCGCTGTATCAGGGCGACCATGTGGGCGAGCAGGATCTGGCCAGCCTGCGAGCACAGAAGCAGCTGTTAGCCAGCCGCTGGCAGGCGCTATCGGAGATTCACCTGGCCGACGACGCGCTGCGCCAGCGCTACGACGCCGCCCTGAAGACCTTTGACAACATCAACCAGGCGTATCAGCGCCTGGTGGAGCGCTCTCCGGCGATGGAAGAGGCCATCAAGAGCGGCGACGAAGCCACTCTCAGACAGCTCGTGGAGGCCTGCCGCTGGCCTGATAACCTGCCGCCAGAGCCGCGGCTCGCACGGGCTCGTCACTACCTGCGGCTGGAGCGCGACCTGGCCGCCCCGGCGCCGTCGGCAGAGCAGCTGGCACGTTTCGCTGAAGAACTCGACCGCCTTGACGCGCTGCTGGATGAGGGCTCCTTCAAGGGGGCCAGCCGACTGCATCAACGCCTGCGTCATCTGGCCGAGGCCCTGCCCGCCTCAGCCGAGTCGGAACGAAGCCGGCTCAAGCGCCTGGGTGCCAGGCTGGCAGAACTACGCGACTGGCGCGGTTTCGTCGCAGGCCCCAAACGTGAGCAACTGTGCCAGGCCATCGAGGCTCTGGAGCAGGACAGCACCCTGAGCGATCGGGATCGGGACCGCCGACACCGCCAGCTGGTCAAGGAATGGAAAGCCCTGGCCGATGCCGCAGCCAACAAGGAGCAGTCAGAGCGCTTTCGTGCCGCCTCTGACCGCATTCGCGAGTCCCTGGCTGGCTGGCGCCAACAGCAGCAGCAGTTGAGGGAGGCCAACCTGGCTGAGCGCGTCGCCCTGTGCGAACAGCTCGAAGCATTGCTGGCGCAGCCCTCTCACCACGCCGACCCAGATGCCCTCCGGGACATTCGCGAACACGCCCGCGATCAATGGCGACGCACTGCCCCGGTGCCCCGGGATCAAGCCGAGGCTATCGGCCGGCGGTTTGGCCGCATCCGTCATCAGCTGCAGGCGCTGATCGATCGTCGTGCCAACGAGATTGCCGAATCCAAGCGCGCGCTTATCGACCAGGCCAGGTCGCTGCTGGAGACGTCACTGGCCGCCCGCCAACGGGGCGAACAGGCCAAGGCATTGCAACAGCGCTGGCGCGAACTCGGGCGCGCACCCAAGGGTGAAGAGCAGACCCTGTGGCGCGAATTCCGCCAGCTGTGTGATCAGATCTTTGCCCAGCGCGATGCGGAACGAGACGACCGGGCTCAGCGAGCAAAGGACCGACTGGATCGCATGCAGGCGCTGATCGATCGCATCGACGCCTGGCAACCGACCACCAGTGAGGAGGCGGACTGGCTCGACAAGGCCGTCGACGAAGCCAACGCTCTGGAACCGCTGCCCTCGGGACGACGCAGCGAGGGGATGCGTAAACGTTGGACGGGCATCGTCCGCGCTCGCCGCGAGCGGCTTGAACGCATCGCGGTAGCAGAAACGGTCAGCCGCTGGCACCAGCTCAAGCCGCTTATCCTGGAGCACCTGAAAGCCGACGATGCCTGTCTCGCCGGACAGCAGTGCGGGGATGTGTTGATTCCCGACACGCTGACGCTCCCCAATGAACTGGCCACCGCACACGCCGAACGCAATGCCGCACGCCGCTCCCCGGACTCTCTGGACAGCGTCGCCGAGCGGCTGGCGCGGTTGCGCGTGCACCTGGCGCTGTTGGCGGGCCAACCTATAGGCCAGCATGACGAACCCCTGCGCCTGGCCATCCAGGTAGACCGTCTCAACGACAGTCTTGGCCAGATGCCCACACGGGAGGAAGAACTGTTGTCGGTACTGTGTGGGTTGCTGGCCACCGGGCCGGTATCCCGCCAGCTGTGGGACAAGGAGGTTCAGGAGTTGGACGCGCTGCTTGATGGGCTGCGCCAGCTGCCGCCGCCGTGATAGCGCTGCGGTAAGTTCGGGGAGACAAGGCGACGTCGCAGCCCCCCTCCAGCGCCCAACAACAGGAAAGCGAGGCTTGCGCCTCGCTTTTCTGTTGTTGCCGCTCTGTCATTGGCGTTCGCGGGTTGTCGTCGACGACATGGCCGACCGCCCAAATGACGTCGGAGCCTGCCAGGCTCCGACACGAGAGGGTTCAGCCCATGAACTGGCCACCATTGATGTCGATGTTGGCACCCGTGATAAAGCCGTTGTCCTTGCTGGCGAGGAAGCTGACCAGGCGCCCGATCTCTTCCGGCGTGCCGTAGCGCTTCATCGGGATCGTCTCGCGAATCGCCTCACGCACCTTCTCCGGAATCTTCATGATCATGTCGGTGGCGATATAGCCAGGAGAGACGGTGTTGACGGTAATCCCCTTGGTGGCGGTTTCCTGGGCCAGCGCCATGGTCAGACCGTGCATACCCGCCTTGGCGGCGGAGTAGTTGACCTGTCCAAACTGCCCCTTGCGCCCATTGATGGACGAAATATTGATGATGCGGCCGTAATTCTGCTCGAGCATGCTCTCGATGACGCTACGGCAGGTGTTGAAGACGCTATTCAGATTGGTGTCGATGACCAGGTTCCACTGATCGGGCGACATCTTCTTCATGGTGCCGTCCTTGGTGATGCCAGCGCAGTTCACCAGCACCGCGATCGGACCATACTGCTCCTCGATCTTCTTTACACCGTTCTGGCACGCCTCGAAATCGGTCAGATCAATACCGGCAACGTCGATATTGTCGTAACCATCAGACTTCTGAGCCTCCAACCAGGACTTGGCCTTCTCGGGGTTGTTGTAACCGGCCAGCACCTGATAACCGGCATCCGCCAGTTCGCGGCAGATGGCACTTCCAATACCACCTGTGCCACCGGTGACCCATGCGACGGGCTTTTGCTGAGTCATTGACGACCTCCCTGATTGTCTATGCTTCCGCCGTTTGCCGACGGACCTTGTTGTAACAAGCACGTTGGGACGGATCGGCGGGAGACGATCCTCATCACAGTGTGTCGAGGCATCGCGCGTGGCCTCCTGCCACGTTGCGCCCGCCTGCCACCAACCTGACACCTGACGACAGCCCTGTCACGGATGACGCGCAACACGTCGTGGACGTCACACGCTTCGGGGCAAGCCGACGGTCATGTTCAGGCTAGCGTCCGCCACTGACATTTCCATGACAGCCCCCCCAGTATGGACCACTGCGCTCAACCGGTACGAGCCATCTCACGCGAATTCGCACAGGGTTGACGTGGGCCAAAAAATCCGTATACTTCGTCCTCGTTGATGCGGGGTGGAGCAGTCTGGTAGCTCGTCGGGCTCATAACCCGAAGGTCATCGGTTCAAATCCGGTCCCCGCTACCAAACATCATGAAACGGGGCAATCTCTTGAGATTGCCCCGTTTTCTTGTGCGCCACTGCTATCTCGACGCCTTGCTGATCGGACCCCGGGCCGGCACAGCCCCATCCTTCGACACGCACGTTCACTCGGCTGCGAGTGTTATGCCGCCCCACGCGAAACATGGGCCTATTTAGCAGAAGACTAAGTCCCATTTGACCTCCATCTTTAGTCGCATAGCGCTCATCAACGGCCTTGCGACAGGCCTTGAAGTCGGCGACCAGCGACCGCATCTCTTAGCTCTATCCACTTATCAGACAAGGTTGCGTCCCCATGCCAATCGTCGACCCGCGCACCGGCGAGCCGTTGAGCACCGAACCCGCCCAGCACAGCGCTGGCCAAGCAGAGGCCGCTACCCAGGGGCCGGCCGACAGCGATCTGATCTTCGACGTTGATCGCAGCAATATTCAGCAGGTGCTGGAACTGTCCATGCGCGTGCCGATCCTCCTCGACTGCTGGGCCCCCTGGTGCGAACCCTGCAAGAACCTGATGCCGGTGCTGGAAAAGCTGACGCGCGAGTATCGCGGCACCTTTCTGTTGGCCAAGCTCAACATCGACGACAACCAGGACATCGCAGGCCAGCTGGGCGTGCGCTCGGTACCCGACGTCAAGTTGATCAGCCAGGGCGGCCTGGTCGACCACTTCCAGGGTGCGCTGCCTGAAAAGGACATCCGCGAGTGGCTCGCACGCTACTTTCCGGCTCCTGAAGATGCCCCCGCAAGTCCCGAGGAACAGGCAGAGCAGGCCCTGGCGTCCGGCGATACCGCGACGGCGCGCAGCATCTACCAGGAGCTGAGCGAGCAATATCCTGACCACGTGGCCTATCGTATCCAGCTGGCCAAGGTTCTGGTCGCAGAGGGCAGCAATGACCAGGCACGCCAGCTGCTCGACGCCCTAGCGCCAGAGGATCGCGACGGCCCCGAGGCCCGAGGCGTTCGTGCCAGCATCGAGTTCAGCGAGGAAGCCCCCGATGCGGCCACACTCGCGTCTCTGGAAGGGCGCGATGACAGTGAAGCCCACTACCAGAGGGCCCTGCGCCAGGTCGCCGACGGTGACTATGAGAACGGCCTGGAAGGACTGCTCACGGTCATGAAGCGTGATCGTGGATACGGCGATGACCTGGCTCGCAAGACCCTGCTACGGGTGTTTGACGCCCTGGGGGCAGACCATCCGCTGACCGTCAGCTACCGGCGCAAGCTGTTCGCCCTGCTGTACTGAAGGCTGAATACCGCCCCCCTCACCCGGCAGCGTCTGCCAGCAACCACCAGCAGGGCCCTTGATGGGCCCTGCTGGCATTTAGCGGGTGCACGGCTGCCGACATGGTCAGCCAGCGAGCACACGATCCATCCGCGCCAAGGCTTCACCCAGCTGGGCGGCGGTGGTACCAAAGTTGAGCCTGACAAAGCCCGGCCAGCCAAAGTCGGCCCCGTCAGACAACGCCACGCCAGCGCGTTCGAGCAGCACCTTGGCGGGTGACTCCTGGCCCGACAGCGCCGACTGCCGCAGGTCCAGCCACGCCAGATAGGTAGATTCCGGAGCCGCCCAGACCACGCCCGGCCAGCCGGCCACATATTCGGCCAATCGCTGGCGATTTTCTCGAAGCACTTCCAGCAGCGCCTGGCGCCAGGGCTCGCCATGACGATAGGCGGCCTCTGCCGCCACCAGTCCCAACACATTGGCGTCCGGCATCAGCCCTTTTGCCCGGTCACGAAAACGCTGCCTCAATCGCCCATCCGGTATCACCGCGCAGGCAGCGGTGAGTCCCGCCAGATTGAAGGTCTTGGACGGTGCCCACAGCGTCACGGTGCGCTCGGCAAGCTGCGGCAGTGCGGCCGCCAGTGGCTCGTGTCGCTCCCCGTCTTCAAGCAGCAGATCGCAATGCAGCTCGTCGGACACCACGATCAGTTGGTGGCGCTCGACCAGCGCCGCCAGGCCTTCGAGCTCGTCCCGTCGCCACTGGCGCCCGGTGGGGTTATGGGGATGGCACCATAACAGCAGTCGTGTGCGCTCGGTGATGGCCTCCTCGATGGCATCCAGGTCCAGCGTCCAGGACTCTCCTGGTGACGCCGGCGGCGTCATCTCGGCCTGCTGCGCCAGGCGACCGGTTCGTTCGGCCACCTGCAGGAAAGGAGGATAGATCGGGGTAATCGTCAGCACCCCATCGCCTGGCTTGGTAAATGCCAAGCTCGCCAGATGAAGGGCAGGCACCACCCCCGGCAACCAGTGCTGCCAGCGGGGGGAGATTTCCCAGCCGTAGTGCTCGCGACTCCAGTCGACCAGCGCCTGCTCGAGGCTTTCTGGCACCTTGCCGTAGCCGTAGACCCCGTGACCGACGCGCTCTGACAGGGCATCAATCACCGCAGGGGGTGAACGAAAGTCCATATCGGCCACCCACAGCGGCAGCACGTCATCGGCGTAGCGATGCCACTTCTGTGACGGCCACGGCGGGCACTGATCGGCATCCCGGGGCTGCCGTCGATCAATCGGCGTGGCAAAATCGAAGTTCATGGTCATCTCCCTGACGATGGCTGTTCGATTACCAGGTTACCCTGGCCAAGTATTTGAAGGACGCATTTTCCATGACAAGCACCATGCCGCATCACGGATTCTTCGCCAAGGTGTGTCGCGGAATGCCGGCGCTGATTGGCCAATGGCTGGCCTTGGGTCGCGGTGATCCCGATCGACTGGCATTGATCCTGGCCGAAACGGCCAGGGTGGCGGGACTCGGCGAGCCGGGCGAGACTCCCGACGGCGCGACGCTTGCTCTGTGGGCAGACCGCCAGGACGAGGACCTTCCGCCTCACTGGGCGGTGCGCACCGCGCTGTTCCTGCTGGTCCAGATGCCCGCTCGCCCGACGCCAGGAGATGAAGACGAGGCCTGCGCATGGGCTTACTGCTGGCTGCGCAATCGTGAATTCACCAGCCGCGACCAGGCCCTGGATGCGTTGCCGGAGCACCTCCGGGAATCCCTGGCACCAGCCCTGACAGCAGCCTGGACGGACCGTCAGGGATTGCGCCTGGTATAACCCCGCCGCGTCGCCGTGGCGACCAGATCATTGCCGCCGCCGGGTCGGTCGCTTCGGCCGAAATCCAGCGGGCTTGGTCGCCAGCCATTCAACGAAGGAACGAATATCAGGGTGTGCCAGCAGCGCGTCTCGACTGCGATAATGGTCCGCCAGTTCCCTCTCGCTGAGCACCGCATGCAAGTGGCGATGGCAACCATGACATACCCACAGGATGGCCGTCAGTCGCTCGACGCGGTCGTGCCGCCGTCGATAGCGCGCCTTGCCGTGTAGTGACCTCGGGATCAAATGGTGCTTGGTCAAGGGCGCGGCTCGCTCACACAGCTCGCAACATTCGGGGCGCGGCGGCGGCGACAGCTCTGTCATGTCGACCTCCCGGATCGGCATCATGCTTTAACGATAGCTTAAGGATCGCATTTTTCTTATGGACGTTCCCTTCCATTGGCAGCTGGCCAAGCTGCTCATTTCCATCGGCGTCGTGCTCGGCCTGTCAGTCATCGCCGAAAGAGTCAGCACTCGCGTCGCTGGACTGCTCTCCGGCTATCCCCTGGGCACGGCCATCGCCCTGTTCTTTATCGGGCTGGAGCTTTCCCCCCAGTTTGCCGCTGATAGCGCCGTGCATACCCTGGCAGGCTTCACGGCCACCCTGGCGCTGGGCGGCGGCTACCTGCTCGCGGCCCGTGGGGATGGCCTCAAAGGAGTCCTGACGGGCACTGCGGGAGGGCTCGTTGCCTGGCTGGCCGCCAGCAGTCTGTTGACCCAGCTCGACCTCAATCGCATCAGCGGAACCCTGATCACCCTCGTCGCCATTGCGCTATTCACTTGGCTCTATCGCGGGGTCCCGGACATCAAGGCCAGCCCCAAGGGTGGCTTTTCCTGGCCTGCCTTGGCACTAAGGGCTGGGCTCGCTGCCGCCATCATTTTCCTGATCACCGGCCTTGCCCACGCCGTTCCCAGCGCCTGGGCCGGGGTCATGGCCGCCTTCCCGGTGACCATGTACCCCTTTCTGGTGATTCTGCACCTGACCCAGGGTACCGCTCCAGTGGCCACGGTCATCAAGCACTACCCTGCCGGTCTTGGCTCATTGCTGTGCTATGCCCTGGTGGTATCGCTGACCTACGCGACGATGGGACTTTGGCAGGGCACGCTGCTGGGCTTCGTCGCCGCCACGCTGTGGCTGCTGGGCTGGATGCGACTGCAACAGTGGTGGGCAGCTCGCCGCCGGCGCCAGCAGCGCACGTTGTGACCTGGAAGCGGGCTTGACCTAGCGCTTGCTTGGGTCAATCCTGAAGCACACCTTCCTGCACGTGAGAATGTCCATGCTGACCCGCACGATCGAGCCCGCTTTCTACGACACTGATGCCCTCGGCCATATTAACAACACACGCCTGCCGGCCTGGTTCGAGCTGGCCCGCAACGAGCTGTTCCGGCTGTTCACTCCAGACCTGGATCCCGCCAAATGGCGGCTGATCATGGCGCGCATGGAGATCGACTACCGGGCTGAGCTTCATTACGGTCACGACATCGAGATCCGCACCTATCTGTCGCGACTCGGCAAGAGTTCCTTTACCGTGACCCAGGAAGCGCACCAGCAAGGGGTCATGACCAACATCGGCCATACCGTGCTGGTGCATTTCGACCATCACACCAAGGCGTCGGTACCGATTACCGGCGCGCTGCGTGAGGCGCTGATGGAACACCTGCACGAGGCGGAAATGACCGAAGCCTGAGCACGTTGCCCCGATGGCAGGCCAGATCGTCCGTTAAGGGTACGGTTGGCCGTTCGCCTGGCCTCGCCGATAATGGCCTGCCTGCCCCACCCCAAGGAACCTTCATCGCCATGACCCCCGCCATCAAGGCCCTGGAAAGGGCCAAGGTCAACTTCAGCGTACTGAGCTATGAACACGATGCCCGCTCGGCGGCTTACGGCGAAGAGGCCGCCGAACAGCTTGGGCTAGACGCCGAGAGTGTGTTCAAGACCTTGCTGGCGAATCTGGACGGCCATCGACTGGTAGTGGCCATCGTCCCGGTCTCTGCCAAGCTCGACCTCAAGGCGCTGGCCCGCGCGGCGGGCGCCCGCAAGGCCAGCATGGCTGACCCCGCCGACGCCGAGCGCGCCACGGGCTATATCGTCGGGGGAATCAGTCCCCTTGGGCAGAAGAAGCGCCTGGCTACCTTCATCGACGACAGCTGCCAGAGGCTGTCCCAGATGCACGTCAGCGGAGGACGTAGGGGCCTTGAAATCTGCCTGGCCCCGGAGGACTTGGTCGTGTTGACGCGGGCAACCGTGGCTCCGCTCTTGCGCTAGTCCGTTGCCACTAGTGCGCTAGTCCGTTGCCACTAGTGCGCTAGTCCGCAGCCACTAGTGCGCTAGTCCGCAGCCACTGGTGCGCTAGTCCGCAGCCACTAGTGCGCTACCCGCAGCCACGGGGTCTAGCGCGACGGCCAGGCGATGGCGGCGGTCCTGATACGCTGGGTCTAAGGCGCAAAAAATGCTAGGTTGGCGCAACGTCAACAAGGATGCACTGCATGGCGATCCGCTATACCCTCTGGCTCGATCCGGACGATAAGGTGCGCCACCGCGCGGCTGAGGCCAGCCTCGAGACCTTCTTTCTCGAGCGCTTCGCGGACTACCCGCACATCCGCTTGTTCGGTGCTGATCCCTACGACTATGATGCGCCCTTCAATCGACTCTACGACGTTCTGATCGCACGAGGCAGCGAGTACCTCGAGCGCGAACATGCCTATGTACCCACCCCGGAACAGCTCAATCGCGCGTTCTTCCGTGCCGTGGGCCGCTCCACCAAATTTGTAAGAGACAACCCCGATGGTGATCCATCCTGACACGACCCCCGACGCTGCCCAGATGGCCATCATCGCCGAGCAGCTGGGACGCGAGCCTCGCGGCATCGAGGCCCTGGCGGCTACCGACGGCAAAGGCACTCCTCTGGTCCTGCGCATGGCTCCCATCGTCGATGGCAAGCCCTTCCCGACCCTGTTCTGGCTGAGCTCCGACCTGCTCAAGGTCGAGCTGTCGAGAATCGAAGCCGCCGGCGTGATCAAGTCGCTGGAAGCGCGCCTGCAGGAAGACGAGGAATTTCGCGCGGCCTATCACGCCAGCCACCAGGACTACATCGACACCCGCTGGGCGCTGATGAGCGACGCCCAGCGCGCCGAGGTCGAGCGCCTAGGCTATGACCGGGTGCTGCGCGAGCGAGGAATCGGCGGCATCGCCAACCACGACCAGGTTCGCTGCCTGCACACGCAGTACGCCCACCACCTGTGCGGCCACAATGTGATCGGACAATGGGTCGACGAGCACTACGGCATCATCGACCTGCTGCCGTAATCCCCTGGCCCGTGCCTCATCTCGGGCCTTCCTCGCGACCCCATCATTACCTCAGGGAGGCCTCAAATGGCCCAGATCTGCGTCTATCTCGGCTCACGCCAGGGAGAGGATCCACGCTTTATCGACGACACACGCGTGTTTGGCCGTCGCCTGGCCGAGCGCGGACATGGACTCGTCTACGGGGGCGCCAGCGTCGGCCTGATGGGGGCGCTGGCGAATGCAGCGCTGGACGCCGGTGGCCAGGTCGTTGGCGTCATGCCCCATCACCTGGTGGATCGGGAGTTGGCCCACACGGGTCTCAGCGAGCTGATCAGGGTCGCCGACATGCACGAGCGCAAGGCCCAGATGGCAGCCAGTGCCGACGCCTTCGTCATGCTGCCTGGTGGCATCGGCACGCTGGAAGAATTCTTCGAGACCTGGACCTGGCACTACCTGGGACTGCACGCGAAGCCTATCGGCATCCTGGATAGCTGCCAGTTCTACCGTCCGCTGCTGGACTTTCTGGAAGCCGGCGTTGCCCAGGGCTTCCTGGACGCCCGTACCTTGCAGACGCTGGTCACGGCCGCTACCCCGGACGAGTTACTGGACCGACTGGAGCAACGGCTGGCCCATCTGCCGGGCTGAGCGCGGAGCCGTCGGCTCGGCGCCTTGCGCCACCACTGAACACCGACAAGGAGGATGTCACATGTACGCCATTCAACCAGACGGCGACCAGCTACGGTGGCAACGCAGCCAGGATCTCGCTCCACCGCAAGGTCGAGAGGTGCATATCGAGGTGGCCTGGGCCGGCGTCAACCGCGCCGACCTGATGCAGCGCGCCGGGCACTATCCTCCCCCTGAGGGGGCCTCCAGCGTGCTGGGGCTGGAGGTCAGTGGCCGCGTGGCAGCCGTCGGTCCCGACGTCGAGCAGCTCAGACGTGGACAGCCCGTATGTGCCCTGCTGGCCGGCGGTGGCTATGCCGAGCGCGTGTGCGTCGACGAGCGCCAGGTCCTGCCCGTTCCGGCCGGTGTGGACCTGCGCGAGGCCGCTGCCTTGCCGGAGGTCTATGCCACCGCCTGGCTGAACCTGTTCATGGAGGGGGCGCTGGAGCCGGGAGAGCGCGTGCTGATCCACGCGGCCGCCAGCGGCGTCGGTACTGCCGCCATTCAGCTATGCCGAGAGTTCGACCACCCCTGCTTTGTCACCGTGGGCAGCGACGACAAGCTGGCGCACTGCCTCGCGTTGGGCGCCAAGTCCGGGGTCAATCGTCATCACGGAAGTTTTGTCGAAGCGGTGAAGGCGTTTGGCGAGATCAATGTGATTCTCGACCCAGTAGGCGCGAGCTATCTGGCAGACAACCAGCGCGTGCTCGCCGCCGATGGCCGACTGGTGCTCATCGGCCTGATGGGAGGGCGCCACGCCGAGCTGGATCTAGGGCGAATGCTGATGAAACGCCAGCGCCTGATCGGCTCCACCCTGCGCGCCAAATCCCCCCAGGCCAAAGGCAAGATACTGGATCAGCTGGCACGCCACGTATGGCCCAGGATAGAGCGCGGGGATCTGACACCGCAGATTGATGCCCAATGGCCCATTCAGGAAGTCGAGGCCGCCCATCGCCACGTCGACGCCAACGCCAACACCGGCAAGGTGCTGCTCCAGGTGGCCGAGCTCTGAACCACGACTTGTCCACAGACAGTCACTGACTGGCCACTGTGGACAAGTTGTCTGACTGACGCCAGCGCTCAGCGTCGCGCACTGAGCGCCTGGGTCCGTGCAAAGGTCATCTGCAGCAGCTTGGCGTCGTCACCGGCTCGGTGACGCTGAATGCCCTGCTCGGCAATCATCGCTTCCTTGACGTCGCTCCACATGGCCATCTGGGCCTCGTCCAGCAAACGCCTCAAGGCTTCCAGACGGAAAGCGGGGATCATTCCGGCATGATGAAAGAGGAGTGACAGCCAGGTGTTGTCATAGCCCCAGCTGTCGCTATAGGCGATACCCACCTGATGCAACTCATCATTCAGCCAGCGCGCCACGTGCCGCACGGGGTAGCCTTCCCGCTGCAAGCGTGCGCGGGAGATGCCATGCAACAGCTCGGCCTTGGGATCCCAATGGGTCCACTCATCAAGCGGCTGAATGAGAAAGGCACAGCAACTGCCATCAGGGCGGGCCAGCCCAACCTCGATGGGATAACTACCGCGCCCGAAACCAGACGCCTCGATATCGAGCAGAGTCGGTAACGCCACAGGCTGAGAACCTCGAAGTGACTGCCGGCCGAAACGCCGACTCGACGTTATCCGACAACGAAAACCCTTCCCGACGCCCAAACTGTCAGCGGCGGTCAGGGTAGCCTGAACCGCCGCTCGCATCGGCCTTACCGGGACCCGCGCGCAACCCGTGGTCGCGCTAGATCACCCTAGTGTCGCTGCTGGCCTTCTGCTTTGTCCAGCGAAGCGGTAGCGACATCGTCTCCACCGTCGCTTGTCGCCGGCGCCTGGCCGGGACGGGCCAAGGATGCCCAGTAGTCAGCGCGCTCCCGATCAACGGGCAGCGACAGCTCTCCATGGCGGTAGGCCCGCTCAAGACGCGCGGCGGCCAGCGCATGACCGGCCTCGCCGGCTCTGGCGTACCAGGTGACGGCATGGTCGTGACGGGCGGGATACAGGGCGCACCCATTCTCATGGATTTGCCCGGCCTGATACTGGGCGCGAGCGTCTCCGCCGTGAGCGGCCTGAAGCACGTAGCGGGCGCCACGTGCCTTGTCTTGGGGAGCCCGTGACCGGTGAAACAGCATGTGCCCATAAAGGGATAGAGCCGCCGGATGGCCGGCGTCCGCACAACGCTGAAACAGACGCATGGTCAGCCTCTGGGTTCGCGGCGAGCGGGGCAGCCAGCGGGTATGAAACAACTGCTGGGCCAGACGATACTCGAGCCGCGTCTTCAGTGACGATGCCTGCTGCATGGCAACAACCTTGAATCCAAAGCGTGGAAGTCGGACCGGACACCTCCTGTGTCACGGGCGCTCTTCTGGTTCAATCTGCGGTGCCACGGACTCCTCCGGGGCAACGGGTTGGCAAGCATACGCCTGGCCCGAAGAGGACTCAACCCCTGAGGGTGGCGACGTATATCGGGCAAAGGTAACATTTCGGTGCTATGCAGCATTCACCGTTCGGTCGTGCCATTGTGCACGCACCGACACAAGGAGCTCCCATGCAGACCCGCCCTCTCGGCACTACCGGTATTGACGTCAGCCGCATTTGTCTTGGCACCATGACCTTCGGCGAACAGAACACGGAAGCAGAAGCCCACGCCCAGCTCGACCGAGCCGTGGCCTTTGGGGTCAATTTCATCGACGCCGCCGAGATGTACCCGGTGCCACCCAAGGCCGAGACCCAGGGGCTGACCGAGTCCTACATCGGTTCCTGGTTGAAGGGCCGCCAGAGCCGCGATGACGTGGTGATTGCCACCAAGGCCGCAGGCCCCGGTATCAGCCATATCCGCGGCGGCCCTCGCCTGGACCGCCAGCACCTGCACGAGGCGATCGATGGCAGCCTGTCGCGGCTGAACACGGACTACGTCGATCTCTACCAGCTGCACTGGCCTGATCGCTCCACCAACTTCTTCGGCCGCCTGGGATACACCCACGACGAGGACGAGCAGGCCACCGCTTTAGAGGAAACGCTGTCGGCCCTGAAAGAACTGGTCGACGCGGGCAAGGTACGTGCCATTGGCGTGTCCAACGAGACGCCCTGGGGGGTGATGCGCTGTCTTCAACTGGCTGACACTCTCGGCGTACCCAGGGTGGCATCGATCCAGAACCCCTACAGCCTGCTCAACCGCACCTTCGAAGTCGGGCTGGCGGAGATTGCCCAGCGCGAGCAGGTGGGCCTGCTGGCCTACTCTCCCTTGGCCTTCGGCGTGCTGACGGGCAAGTACTTGAACGGCGCTCGCCCAGAGGGCGCACGCCTGACGCTGTGGGACCGTTTCAGCCGCTACAGCTCCGAACAGGCCACGGCCGCCACCGAAGGCTACGTGGCGCTGGCACGCGAGCACGGCCTCGACCCGGGCCAGATGGCACTCGCCTACGTCAACTCCCGCTCCTTCCTGACCAGCAACATCATCGGCGCCACCACCATGGATCAGCTGGAGAGCAACCTGGCTTCAGAGGCACTGACGCTGTCGGAAGAAGTGCTGGAGGGCATCGAGGCGATCCACCAGCGGATCCCGAACCCTAGCCCCTGATAAAGGCCTAGGCTTTGTCGTGAGCTGCGACTTTCCTTCGACACACCATTGGCGCACGCCCTTGCCATGACGTCCCAGGCATAAGGGCGTGAGCCAGCTAGCCTGATACTCTGGCCTTATCTGCATCATAGCCCCGGCCTTCGCCGGGGCTTGATACACTACCCCTCTTTGATTGACGGCCTATAACGACCCCAGGAGCCCGCCCATGCTGAGCGTGATCTCACCTGCCAAAACGCTGGATTTCGAGACCCCGGCCACCACCGCCACCTGGACGGAGCCCGACTATCTCGAGCATTCTCGCGAATTGATCGACATCCTGCGGGACTACAGCCCGGCCAGGATCTCGGAGCTGATGGGAGTCAGTGACAAGATCGCTGGCCTCAATGCAGCGCGCTTTGGTCAGTGGCAGACACCCTTCACGCCGGACAACGCCAAGGTCGCGGCCCAAGCCTTTCAGGGCGACGTGTATGTCGGCTTGCAGGCAGACACCTTCAGCGATGACGACAATGCCTTCGCTCAGGAGCATCTGCGGATTCTGTCTGGTCTCTATGGCCTGTTGCGCCCACTCGACCTGATCCAACCCTATCGACTGGAAATGGGCACTCGGCTTGCCAACGAGCGGGGCAAGGACCTCTATGCGTTCTGGAAGCCGCTGCTGACCGCCGAGCTGGATGCCGCAGTCACTCGCAGTGGCTCCCCGGTGCTGGTCAACCTGGCCTCCAACGAGTACTTCAAGGCCATCGACGCCAAGAGCCTCAACGCAGACGTGGTCACACCTGTGTTCAAGGACTGGAAAAACGATCGGTACAAGATCATCAGCTTCTATGCCAAGAAGGCACGTGGCCTGATGGCCGCCTGGATGATTCAGCAGCGCCTGGATGACAAGGAAGGCCTCAAGGACTTCAACGTGGCCGGCTACCGTTTCAGCGCCGCCGAATCCGAGGGCAACACCCTGGTGTTCACCCGCGACACCCCCGCCTGAGGCAGCGGCAGAAGCGCCGGGCCCGGCATGACAAGCCCTCTTACGGGAGGGCTTCCCGGATCTTTTTTCAGGGGCCCAGTTTCAGGGCCTGTTTTCCGCCCCCTCTCTACCAAGGCACTGTCTTTAAAGCCCTGTCTTCAAGAGACTCTAGTCACCATCCTCGGTTCAAGGTCCTTAGTTCCGGATCCTCAGGTCCCGAGTCGCAGCGGCCGCGACGCCCTGGGTCGCAGCAATTCACGATGCACCTCACGAAAGGCCTGGTCATCGCAGCGCTCGAGCCATTCGTAGGCGACCATGTCAGCGCTGACCAACTGGGCGCCGGCCTGACGGGCCCGCTCGCCGGCAAGTCTGGCCTCCTCCCCGCGTCGGCTGACGCAACCCTCGACCAGCCAGAATACCTCGACCTCCTGCTTCAACAGTCCGAGCGCCGTTTGCAGCACACAGATATGGGCCTCGGCTCCGGCGATCACCACCTGACGCGGCGTTGCCGCCTCAAGGGCTTGCGCCACCTCGCGTTCTCGACAGGCGTTGAAGTGGCTCTTGGTAAACCAGCGCGCGCTCTGTGGCAGGGCGCACGTCAGGCGCGGCTCCGTCGTCCCCAGCCCCTGGGGGTATTGCTCGGTCACCCACACCGGAACCTCCAGGCGCTCCGCCACGGCTGCCAGCCAGCCAATTTCGGTGATCGCCTGGTCCCCCCTCGCCACCACCGGCATCAAGGCCGTCTGTACGTCGACCACCAGTAGTAGACTGTCGCTACGCTCGATCAGCATACTCTCTCCTCGCCTTTTCGTTGTACACGGCTTCCCGCGACGCTCGTTATCGCTAGAATGGACGAGCGACTCACCGGTGACCACCAGGGACACCGGTAAAGACAGGCCAACGCAGGCCGAATTATGGAGATGTCTAGATGCGTCACCTTCTCGTGATGATTCTTGTCGGCGTGATGGGCTTCGGCCTCGCCGTCGACAGCGCCGATGCCCGTCGCCTGGGCGGCGGCAAGAGTGTCGGCT
This sequence comes from Halomonas sp. DP5Y7-2, assembly GCF_019802025.1. Taxonomy (NCBI): domain Bacteria; kingdom Pseudomonadati; phylum Pseudomonadota; class Gammaproteobacteria; order Oceanospirillales; family Halomonadaceae; genus Halomonas; species Halomonas sp. DP5Y7-2. The sequence continues at coordinate 82,167 of NZ_JAHVHY010000008.1, forward strand.
CCTTCTCGCGTCAGGCCAGCCCCAGCGCCACCCAGACGCAAAACACGGCGCGTCCGAACGCGGCACCCACCGCGGGCAAGAAGAGCGGCCTGATGGGAGGCATGCTAGGCGGCCTGCTGGCCGGCAGCCTGCTCGGCGCACTGTTCTTCGGCGGTGCCTTCGATGGGCTTGGCATGGTCGATATCCTGCTGATGGCGGGCCTCGCCTTCCTGGCGTTCAAGTTGCTGGCCCGGCGTCGTTCGGCAACGGCATCGGCCGGAGGTGGCGGACATGGCATGCAGCGCGAGCAGGCCCCCTCTTCTCCGTTCCAGATGCCCGGCAGCTCCGGTACTTCCGGTGCCGCCTTCGGTGGTCCTCAGGGCGACCCAGAGTGGTTCGACCGTGAGCGCTTCCTCGGTGGTGCCAAGGAGCACTTCATGACCCTGCAGCGGGCCTGGGACAACAATGACCTCCCGCGCATCCAGGAGTACGTGACACCGGAGCTCTACAACCTGCTGCGCGAGCAGCGCGCCAGCGAGCCAGCCAACAACCAGACCGAGATCGTGCGTCTGTTTGCGGAACTCGGTGGGGTGCAGGAACTGGGCACCCAGGCCGAAGCCCGCGTGCTGTTCCATGGAGTGCTCAACGAAAACGGCACCGAAACAGAGTTCAACGAAACCTGGCACCTGGTGCGCGAAATGCGTGACGATGCCCCCTGGTACGTGCAGGGCATCGAACAAAACGCCTGACGGCAGTCTGTGCTACCCGCTGCCGGCAAGCGGTCGACGCTTATCGGCAGCGAACGCAAAAGGGGCCGAGATCCTAGGATCTCGGCCCCTTTTCTTCATTTGCCGCGTGAACGATAGAGCGGTTCGAGCAACCCCGCACTATTCAGCTGGAGGATGGCGGCGTGAGTCGGCACTTGGTGCCTAGCCGTGACAGGGCCCCCAGGCAACAGCGCAGCGGCGTCAGACAGATTACTGCGCAGCCTTGTCGGTGGCCTGCTCAACTTCATCGCCGGCCTCTTCGACCGCCTCACCGGCGCTGTCCGCCATCTGGTCGGCCTCTTGCTCGGCCTCGGCGGCAGCCTCATCCATGGCCTGATCCGCATCGTCAGCAGCGTCAGCCATGCTGGCAGCGGCCTCGTCGGCTTCCTGCTCGGCCTCGGCGGCGGCGCTATCCATGGCCTGTTCCGCGTCGTCAGCGGTTTCCGCCATGCTGGCGGCGGCCTCGTCGGCTTCCTGCTCGGCTTCGGCGGCGGCGTTATCCATGGCCTGTTCCGCGTCGTCAGCGGTTTCCGCCATGCCCTCTGCGGCCTCATCCATGGCCTGCTCGGCATCCGCTGCAAGCTCCTGAGCCTGCTCCTCGACGGCTTCGCGAGTGTCATCCACCTTGGCGCCGGCTTCCTCGGCTGCATCATCCTCGCAACCGGCCATGACCAACATCAACGACGAAATAGCAGCAGCCAGGGCCAGGCGACGAAACGTTCCTTGCTTCATGTAACACCTCCAGGGAATGATGAGTATGAACTCCCCATTTACATTAGAAGCCTGGGCGCGTCTTGGCTAGCCCTCTCCTTGCGCGTATTCCGCAAAGACCGTGCAGTTTCCAAGGAAACGACGCCACTGCAGCGACAGGCGGGCACATGCCAGCATGCACCCGCCAACCCTCAGGTTACTCGATCACCACTCGCGCATTACGTGGCTGAATCGGGCGATTGTTGTCATCGCCGATGGCCTGAGCAAAGGCAGTCATCTGGTCAGAGGACAGCGACTGCGGCGCTTTCATCACCAACCAGCGAACACCTTCGGTACAAGGAGGGGTGGTCAGCGAACCATTCAGACGAAAATATTCCTGGTCTTCCGGTAGCACCTGGGCGAAGTCAATGCCGCCATCTATTTCCGCCGTACCTCCGGCACTACTGGGCAAACTCGCCACAAGCCCGTCAAACACGGCATTTTGCTCACCTTCTTCGAACATCACGGACACGACTGCCAGATCTCCCTCCTGGTTGGCATGTACCAGGTGCGCCTCCAGCGGGAACTGGCGTCCATCCACCGTGTGCTCAGACGGAGCATGGAAATGCATCTGCAACAAGGTATAGACGTCACCATCCAGCGTCAGGGTATTGTCCTGAGAAGAGGCCACCTGAACCGTGTGGCCATTGTTGACCACCGCAGCCCCAGGCTGGCCATAGGAGAGCTCAAGCGGTGCCAGCGCCGCATCAACACCATAGGCGATATCCACCGGCGATTGGTTATGGCCCAGCCCGCACATCTCGTAACTGTTACTAAGTTCCGCCCAATGAGCCGGTCCGGTCTCACCCTGGTAGGACCAGTGAGGCGCTTCGGTGGCTGCCAGCGCGCTGCAGGTGAAAAGTGCGCAGCTAAGAAAGCTGGTGACCTTCAACAGAGTCATTTTCGTCATCCTTGTCCAACAAAAAAGAAAAGAGCCTGCCCCATAGGGCAGGCTCTTTATCCTACTGATCGTTGAAGGTCTCACGCGACCGATTGGCATATCAGCGTTAGCTGTATATCGCTAAAGCAAAGACTGCTCAATCGATCACCAGATCGTCCGGCTGGTCGGCGAACACTGGCATCAATGCCGGCTCGCCTGAGACAAGATCCTTACCTAAAACGATGTATCGACAGGCTTAGTTGGTCGCGTCCTCGGCAGACTCTTCCATCTCCTCGCCCATCTCTTCCATGGATTCACCGGCATCTTCCACCGCCTGATCCATCTCTTCACCAGCCTGCTCCGCGGGTCCTTCCTCTTCGCAGGCTGCAAGGCCACCGGCCATCATGGCAATCACGAAAGCCATACCAAAACGACGCATCATGCTGTTCTTCATAACATCTCCTTGTACAACATTGGTCGAAGTTCACTACCACCCTAGCGCGCCAATGTGACACTGGCTAGGGGGCGAGCGGCCCACCAGCGGAGCAGTTGCTCGAGAGCTAAGTAAAACTGACACTGCGTGGCTTCATTTCGTCAGCCACATCAGAACGGATACTGTCGGGGCTCACGCTGAACGCTGACCCATTGCACGGTGGTCATCTCCTCCAGCACCCAGTCACCATTGAAGCGGCCGATGCCCGAGTTCTTCTCGCCACCGAAGGGCATATGAGGCTCGTCATTCACCGGCATGTCATTGACATGCACCATGCCGGAGTCGATCTGCCGAGCGACGCGTTCGCCGCGCTCCAGGGAACCGCTGAAGACGGCTGCGGAAAGGCCGTACTCGGTCGCATTGGCGATACGTATGGCGTCATCTTCACCATGGGCCTTGATGATCCCGGCGACCGGCCCGAAGATCTCATTGCAGGCCATATCCATCTGTTCACTGACGTCGCGAAATACCCAAGGCCGTAGACAGGGCCCTTCCAAAGACCCCTCAAGGGCAACCTTGGCTCCCGACTGCCGAGCCTTGTGCACGACCTCTTTCAAGCCCTCGAGCTGTTGCTCATTGATGATAGGACCAATGACCGTGTCGGCCTCGGCGGGGTCTCCGACCTTGAGCCCCTTGACCCGCTCGACAAAGCGCTCCACGAACTCATCGTAGATGGTGGCATCGACAATCAGCCGATTGATCGCAATGCAGATCTGCCCCTGGTGCATGAACTTGCCCACCACGGCGGCTCTGACCGCCTGGTCAATGTCTGCATCATCGAGCACAACAAAGGGGCTATTACCGCCCAGCTCCAGCGCCACCGGCTTGATGAAGCGACCGCCCACAGCGCCCTTGGCAATCTGCCGTCCGACTTCCGTTGAACCCGTAAAGGAAATGAGCTTGGCCAACCGATGCTCGACGATGGGCGTCCCCAACTCACTGCCAGAGCCCACCACAACACTGAGCAGCCCGGCCGGCAGGCCCGCCTCTTCATACAGCCGAGCCAATAACAGTCCGCCGGTCAACGGCGTGTCGCTGGCAGGCTTCAGCACCACGGCATTACCCAAGGCCAACGCCGGTCCGATGGTGCGCTGGGTCAAGTGAAAGGGAAAGTTCCAGGGACTGATAACGCCGATGACGCCCAGTGGCTTGCGATAAACGCGATGTTCCTTGCCCGGCACGCTGGACGCGGCCATCGATCCTTGCACGCGGGTCGCCATGGCGGCAGCTTCCAGCGACATTTCCCGGGCATTGTTCCATTCAAGTTCCGCCTTGATGCGGGTACTCCCGGACTCGCGAACCAACCATTCGATCAACTCGTCCTTACGCGCCTCGAGACGCTCGGCCACCTTTCTCAGTACGGCTGCCCGCTCGATGGCACTGGTGGCAGACCACTGCTGCTGGGCCTGTTGCGCGGCTTCGAATGCCCGATCCACATCATGACGATCCGCCTGGACGATCTTGATCAACGACGTCTGATGATAGGGATCGTACACTTCCAGTGTTTTTCCAGATCCCCCGTCTCGCCATTCCCCGGCGATGGGCTGCAACTGCAAATCCTTGAGGCTCCACATACCGACTCCCTCCGTTTTGCACAACGTCCGTTTCGCGCAGCTCTTGCGTCGCACAGCTTTATGTCGCAAAGCTTTCGTTGCGAACAACTTTCGTATAACTATCGTCACAGAATCCTAGACAGCTCGCCGATCCCTCGCAAGGGGGCGAACAGTGACATTTTGTACCGCTCCGCCGTCTCTTCAGTGCCGCAGGTGGGTCATGCCAGCCTCGATGACTACCTCTCGCGGCCACCACTAAATCTCGCCAAACGCACGTCTCATAACCCGGTCCACGGATAGGCCGACCCCATGCTTGCGATCATCATGATGTTCGAAACGGTATATAAGCGGCGAAAAAGCTGACCTCTATCAGCAGCGCTGAATCGTGACAGCCATAGACTGACGGGGACAGGTACGTACAAAGCCGCTTTTCAAGCCTCCTCCGTGGCACGCCTAACCAGGGAGCTGGAGGAGGTTTCGCAGGTTGCTTTTTGTCTTTCTATCTCTTGTCTGGAGGCCTCTGATGGCGGTTACCAATCTTGCTGAACTCGATGCCCTGGTGGAACGGGTCAAGGCCGCGCAGCGCGTCTTTGCCAGCTTCTCCCAGGAGCAGGTCGACACGATCTTTCGAGCGGCGTCGCTTGCTGCCAACCACGCTCGAATTCCGCTGGCCCGCCAGGCGGTGGAAGAAACCGCCATGGGCGTGCTCGAAGACAAGGTGATCAAGAACCACTTTGCCTCGGAGTTCATCTACAACAAGTACAAGGACGACAAGACCTGCGGTGTGATCGCCACCCACGACGAGGCCGGCACCATGACCATCGCCGAGCCGGTGGGCCTGATCTGCGGCATCGTGCCTACCACCAACCCGACCTCCACTGCCATCTTCAAGGCGCTGATTTCGCTGAAGACCCGCAACGGCATCATCTTCTCGCCCCACCCCAGGGCCCGTCACTGCACCAATGCAGCGGCCAGGCTGGTGCTGGAGGCAGCGGTGGCGGCAGGGGCGCCCAAGGACATCATCGGCTGGATCGACCAGCCTTCGGTGGAACTCTCGGAAGCCCTGATGCAGCACGAAGGCATCAACCTGATCCTGGCCACCGGTGGACCCGGCATGGTCAAGGCGGCCTACTCCTCCGGCAAGCCGGCCATTGGCGTGGGCGCCGGCAACGTGCCGGTGATCATCGATGAGACCGCCGACATCAAGCGGGCGGTGGCCTCGGTGCTGATGTCGAAGACCTTCGACAATGGCGTGGTGTGTGCCTCGGAGCAGGCGGTGATCGTGCTGGACGAGGTCTACAGCGAGGTGCGCGAGCGCTTTGCTTCCCACAACGCCTACCTGCTGTCACCTACCGAAGCGAACCAGGTGCGCCAGATCCTGTTGAAGAATGGCCACCTCAACGCTGCCATCGTCGGCCAGTCGGCGGTCACCATCGCCGGGCTTGCCGGCATCCAGGTGCCCGCCGATACCAAGATTCTGATCGGTGAGGGCCCACGGGTCGATATCGACGACGCCTTCGCCCACGAGAAGCTATCGCCGACCCTTGGCATGTACCGTGCCAGCTCCTTCGAGGACGCCGTGGACCAGGCCTGCACCATGGTCGAGTTCGGCGGCATCGGCCATACCTCGGGCCTGTACACCGATCAGGACACCCAGAAGGAGCGCATTCGCTACTTTGGCGACCGCCTCAAGACCGCACGCATCCTGATCAACATCCCCACCTCCCACGGTGGCATCGGTGACATGTACAACTTCGACATGGCACCGTCGCTGACGCTGGGCTGCGGCTCCTGGGGTGGCAACTCCATCTCGGAGAACGTCGGTCCCAAGCACCTGATCAACACCAAGACGGTGGCCAACCGGGCGGAAAACATGCTGTGGCACAAGCTCCCCGAGTCGATCTACTTCCGTCGCGGCAGCCTGTCGGTGGCCCTGACCGACCTCAAGGACAAGCAGCGAGCTTTCATCGTCACCGACCGTTTCCTGTTCAACAACGGCTACGTCGATGAACTGACCGCGCTGCTCAAGGCCCAGGGCATGGAGGTCCACACCTTCTGTGACGTCGAGGCCGACCCCACCCTGTCCATCGTAGACAAGGGCGCCGAGGCCATGGCCAGCTTCCAACCGGACGTGATCCTGGCCCTCGGTGGCGGCTCACCGATGGACGCCGCCAAGATCATGTGGGTCAAGTACGAGCACCCGGAGGTGCACTTTGAGGAACTGGCCATGCGCTTCATGGACATCAGAAAGCGCATCTACCAGTTCCCCACCATGGGCGAAAAGGCCAGCCTGGTGTGCATTCCCACCACCTCGGGCACCGGCTCCGAGGTGACGCCTTTCGCCGTGGTCACCGACGACAAGACAGGGATCAAGTACCCGCTGGCGGACTATCAGCTGACCCCGAACATGGCCATTGTCGACGCCAACCTGGTGATGAAGATGCCGAAGTCGCTGACCGCCTTCGGCGGCTACGACGCGGTGACCCACGCGCTAGAAGCCTACGTCTCGGTGCTGGCCAATGAATTCTCCGATGGCCAGGCCCTGCAGGCGCTGAAGCTGCTCAAGCAGTACCTGCCGGTCAGCTACCGTGAAGGCGAGCGCAACGCCGTCGCTCGCGAGAAGGTGCATAGCGCCGCCAGCATCGCCGGCATGGCCTTCGCCAACGCCTTCCTGGGCGTGTGTCACTCCATGGCCCACAAGCTCGGCGCGGTGTTCCACCTGCCCCATGGTCTGGCCAATGCGCTGCTGATCACCAACGTGGTGCGCTTCAACGCCAACGACAACCCGACCAAGCAGACCGCCTTCTCACAGTACGACCGGCCCAAGGCGCGCTGTCGCTATGCCGAGGTCGCCGATCACCTGGGACTGTCACAGGCCGGAGACCGCACCGCCCAGAAGGTCGAGCGGCTGATCAACTGGCTCGACGAGCTCAAGCGCGACCTGAATATCCCCGCCTCGATCAAGGACGCAGGGATAGCCGAAGCGGATTTCCTGGCCAAGCTCGATGAAGTCGCGGAAGAAGCCTTCGATGATCAGTGCACCGGCGCCAACCCGCGCTACCCCTTGATCAGCGAACTCAAGGAAGTGCTGCGGGCCTCCTACTACGGTGAGGTCTACGTGGAGGGTGAGACCTTCGCCGGCACCACCGTGATCAAGAAGCGCGAGGAGCCCAAGGCCGACGCAGCGGTCCCCAGTGCACCTGCCTCCAAGAATCAGGCAGACAAGGCACCGGCACGCAAGGCGAGAAAGGCCAAGGCCGACGCCTGAGGAAGCGCTGAGTAAACGTAGCGAGCGATGGCAGATCGGCGACTGCCGGAACGGAAAGACCGGAGTTTACAAGTGGTTAAATGAGGATCTTGAGTACCGCCAGCAGCCGAGATGTCGAGCGCAGTAATTTATGCAGTGTTTCCCTGAGGACGGCAACCACGCTCGACGGCAGGCGTCGTCGAGCGCCGGCTACCAGCGCGCCCCGCGAGAGCCGTCTCGCGGGGCGCGCTCATGTCGTGTGGCCCCCCAGGGCCGCATCAAAAGCGGGGGGTGGCGCCCGTCCATCGAGGATCGTACTTCTGCATCTCCGCCACGTCGTTGCGTGAACGAATGCCGCAATGACGATAGTTATCCGCCAGTCGCGCCAATGCCTCGCGGTCCAGCTCCACCCCCAGCCCAGGAGCATCTGGTATCGCCACACTACCGCGATCAAAGGCGATCTTGCCTCCGACGATCACTTCTTCTTCCTGCCACGGGTAGTGGGTATCACAGGCATAGGAAAGGTTATCGATCGCGGCAGCGGCATGGGCCATGGCCATCAGGCTGATGCCAAGATGCGAATTCGAATGCATCGACAGGCCCAACCCCCAGGTCTCGCAGATCCTGGCCAGATCTCGAGTGGCCTGCAGCCCACCCCAGTAGTGATGATCCGAGAGAACCACATCCACCGATCCCTTGCGCAGCGCCTCGGGCAGATCAAAGAAACCGATAACGCACATGTTGGTGGCCAGCGGAATGTCCGACACCTGGTTGACCTCCGCCATGGCATCCTTGCCCGGTGCGGGGTCTTCCAGATACTGAAGTAGCCCTGTCATTTCTGGAAGCCAACGCTTTGTGGTCTCTGCTGACCAGTTACCATTAGGGTCGATGCGCAGCGGATAGCCGGGGAACGCCTCAGCCAGAGCCCTCATCGCCTCAAGTTCCTGCTGAGGTTCAAAGACGCCAGCCTTCAGCTTGATCGACTGAAAGCCGTACTGGTCGATCATCTGCCGCGCGCAGCGGACCACATCTGCCGGCGTCAGCACCTCTCCCCAGCGGTCTTGCCAGGGGTCCTCGGTGAAGCCATGCCGTTCGTACTTGTAGAAAAGATACGCACTGAAGGGCACCGCATCGCGCACCTTACCGCCGAGCAGGTCACAGACACTGCGTCCCGTCAGCTTGCCGACAGCATCCAGAAAGGCCACCTCAAAGGCAGCAAAGACCCGTGGCACAGTGGTGGACTGGTTAGTCCCTGGCGCCAGCTCGATCCCTCCTTCCGTCACCGTCTCACCGACGGTCTGGCGGACCGTCTCCAGCAGTCTGTTGCAGTGAAAGACATCGAGCCCCACCAACAGCGGGGCGACCTTGTTGAGCTGTGACAGCGTCTGCTCGTCCCCATACGACTCGGAGATGCCACACACACCACTCTCCGTCACCACCTCGATGATGGACCTGAGCGCCCAGGGTTCATGAATACCGCTGGCATTCAGCAAGGGTGGATCGCGAAAGGCGATAGGAGTCACGACCACCGACGTAATAACAGACATCTTGTGCCTCCTGCACGAAAAGAGCCCTGCGGCAGGAGCACAGCGGTCACCGCAGGGGAGTGCCACGATGCATCGGCGATGCCCACATTGAAGGACGCTAAGACCACCGTCGCAATACATCATACATATTATAAAACTAGTCGGTGTCATCAAGCCGGGCAACACCCTCTTCGCCCTCGTCAACTAAAGAATGACACAGCAGTCAAGCGCGCCATCGGCGGCTGCGCGAAGGTTCCATGCCCCGCTTTCTCGATGTCATTGATGATCTGAGCAAGCGCTGAAGACATCAGCAGAGCGCAATGAGACGCCAGGCGAGCGAAGCGTGGAAGCCGGTGCCTAAGCGGTATAGGTGAGGCATTCGGAAAGCGCGCAACGCAACGAATCTTGCGCGCAGACATGACGGCAGTACTTTCCTAATTATGTGCCAAATCAGCATCTACACACGCCTGACTCCGCCTCGGATATCGTCAACCACTCTTGTATATCCCCTTGAATTAGCGCCCTTTAGCCCATGATCAATGGCTGAATCGACAGCGTATAAACCTTAGTCGAACCCCCATTGACCGCCTACACAGCCTCTACTAGCTTGCGATTATGTTCACGTGAACATCAAAGATCGCAATGAATCACCGACCAGCACTAATGACCGCCTCATCATGACCTCACAGCATGGGAAACGTCGTGATGATTCGTGCACCTAGCCACGCAAATAACAACACAGGATCTCACCATGGCCGCCACTCTCCACACCCGCTGCCTCACGCTGTCAGCTGCACTCACGACCCTTGTTGTTTCGGGCTCTGCCCTGGCGCAGGAGCCGCTGAAGATCGGCATGTCCTTTCAAGAATTGAACAATCAGTACTTTGTGACGATGCAGGAATCCCTGGAGCAGGCTGCCTCGAGCATGGGCGCGGAACTGATCATCACCGATGCCCGCCATGATGTGGCCAAGCAGGTGAACGACGTCGAGGATATGGTGCAGCGAGGGATCGATATTCTGCTGCTCAACCCCACCGACTCCGTGGGCGTCGAAACCGCGGTGATTTCCGCACAGCAGGCGGGCGTCACCGTCGTCGCCATTGATGCCCAGGCCAATGGCCCTATCGACGGTTTTGTCGGCTCCAAGAACTACGACGCGGGTTACAAGGCGTGTGACTACCTGGCAACAGAACTGGGCGGTGAAGGCCAGGTGGCGCTGCTGGACGGCATTCCCGTGGTCCCCATCCTGCAGCGCATCGAAGGGTGCACCGCAGCCTTGGGTGAACACCCGGGGATCGAGATCATCGACAAGCAGAATGGCCGTCAGGAGCGCACCCATGCCATGACGGTCACCGAAAACCTGATCCAGGCCCACCCCGACCTCGACGGTATCTTCAGCGTCAATGATATCGGAGCACTGGGCGCGCTGATCGCCATTGACTCGAGCGGCAACGATATCAAGCTCGTCAGCGTCGACGGCCATCCCGAAGCGGTTGCCGAAATCCAGAAAGCGGATTCCTCCTTCATCGCCACCTCTGCCCAGTATCCCCGTGACATGGTCCGCCTCGGCCTTGGACTGGGTCTCGCCAAGCACTGGGGAGCCAGCACCGCCCCCGAAGAAATCCCGATCGATGTCGAGCTGATCGACCGCAGCCTGGCGGGCGACTTCCACTGGTAACCCCCGGCGCAGCGCCCCGGCGGCGCTGCCGTAACTGGCGTGCAGGATCGACCCAAGCCGCTCGCTCCTGCTCCCATCGTCTTCTCATCGAGCACAGGTGCATGCCAGGGCGTCCGCCCTCGGCATCACCGGGAACGCCTCATGACGTCACTCCTGTCACTGCGACATATTTCGAAATCCTTTCCCGGGGTCCGTGCCCTGGACGACGTGTCACTCGACATCCATGCCGGTGAAGTTCTGGCCTTGCTTGGCGAAAACGGTGCGGGAAAGTCGACCTTGATGAAGATCCTGTGTGGCATTCACCAGCCGGATCAGGGTGACATCGTCATCGACGGCAGCGTGCGACACTTTTCAGGCTATCAGGATGCGCTAAACGCAGGGGTCGGGATCATCTTCCAGGAATTCAGCCTGATTCCGGACCTCGACGCTGTCGACAACATCTTTCTCGGCCGCGAACTCAAGAATCGCCTTGGTCTGCGCGATCGCCGTGCCATGGTGGAGAAGGCTGGCGCGTTGTTTCGTCGCCTCAAGGTCTCCATCCCCCTGGACTGCCCGATTTCCGAGCTCAGCATTGCCGATCAGCAATTTATCGAAATTGCCAAGGCACTGTCGCTGGATGCGCGAATACTGGTCCTCGACGAGCCCACCGCCACCCTGACCCCCAGCGAGGCAGACCACCTCTTCGACATCATGCGAGAGCTTCGCTCCCAGGGGGTGGGAATGGCCTTTATTTCCCACCACATGGAGGAAATCTTCGCCATCTGCGACCGGGTCACCGTGCTCCGGGATGGGCAGAAGATCGACGATGTGACGGTGGCCGACACTAGCGTGGACGACCTGATCGAATTGATGGTCGGCCGTCGGGTCGAGAACATTTTTCCCGCCCCACGCTGCGATGCGGATTTTGCGCAGGTCGTGCTGGATGTGCAGTCGCTGAAGCTGACGCCGGACGGCCCCGACCACCGACTCCAGCTTCACCGCGGCGAAATCCTGGGCTTCGCCGGTCTCGTTGGCTCTGGTCGCACGGAGTTCGCCCTGGGCTTGCTGGGAGCAACCCGCCCAGCCCATGCCGCCATCATGCTGGAGGGACGACAGGTCACCTTCGATCATCCGGCCACGGCACTGGAACATGGTATCGGGCTGTTGCCGGAGAGCCGCAAGACCCAGGGACTCATTCTGCCCTTCTCCTGTCGCGACAACATCAGCCTCAACAACCTGGCGCGGTTTCGCGGCGCTACCCGCCTGCTGCGCCACCGCGATGAGGCCAGTGCAGCCTCCCGACTGATGCAAAGCGTCAAGGTCAAGGCGCCCAGCATCGAGACCGAGACCGGCCACCTTAGTGGCGGCAACCAGCAGAAGGTGGTCATCGCCCGCTGGCTGGGCCATCAGTGCAAGGTGCTGATCTTCGACGAGCCCACCCGCGGCATCGATGTGGGCGCCAAGTCCGAGATCTACGCCCTGATGAAGGCGCTCACCGCCGAGGGGGTCTCGATCATCATGATTTCCTCTGAACTGCCCGAAATTCTCGGCTTGTGCGACCGCGCTGCCGTGTTTTACCAGGGCGCCATTTCCACCGTCCTGAGCGGAGCGCAGCTCGATGCGCCCACCATAATGCACCATGCCACCGGAGGACTCAGCGCATGAGCCAGCCCGTCTCCTCTCACGACATGCCGACGGCAGCAACGCCCAGCTGGTACTCCCGTCTACGTCGTACTCCCGTGTTCTACCCCTTGATTGGCTTTGCCGTGGTCTTCATCGCCATGGCCGTCATCAATGACAACTTTCTGACCTCCAACAACCTGTTCAACCTGGCGCGTCAGGCCTCGATCATTGCCATTCTGGCGGCCGGCATGAGCCTCGCCATCCTGACCGGCGGCATCGACCTGTCGGTGGGCCCGGTGATGGCGCTGTCCGGTACCCTCATGGCGGGTCTGATGGTGGCAGGCGTACCGCCCGGTCTGGCCATTCTTCTCGGCCTGCTGATCGGTGCCGCCTTTGGTGCCATCAACGGACTGTTCGTGGCCTTTGCCGGCATGCCGCCGATCATCGTCACCCTGGCCACCATGGGCATCGCCCGGGGTCTGGCCCTGATCTACACCGGGGGCTACCCGATCTCCGGGCTGCCCCAGGAGTTTGCCTTCTTCGGCCGGGGCGCCATCGCAGGACTGGAGATGCCCATTCTGGTCATGCTCGTCGTCTTCGCCATCGGCTATGTGCTGCTGTCCCACACCGCCACCGGGCGCTACCTCTATGCCATCGGTGGTAACGAGGAAGCCGCCCGCCTGTCCGGTATCCGCGTCTCGCGCTACAAGCTGCTGGTGTACACCCTGAGCGGTACCACCGCCGCCATCGCCGGACTGATTCTTACCTCGCGCCTGATGAGCGGGCAGCCCAATGCCGGCGTCGGCTTCGAACTGGACGCCATCGCCGCGGTGGTACTTGGGGGTGCGGCCATCACCGGAGGGCGGGGCATGATCCTCGGCACCCTGGTCGGCGCCATGCTGCTGGGGGTCCTCAACAACGGCCTCAATCTGATGGGGGTATCCCCCTACCTGCAGAACGTCATCAAGGGCGGGATCATCCTGCTCGCCATCTACATCAGCCGCAAGCGAACGCCCTGACGCTGCCCAGCGCCGCTACGGTCTACCCCGTTCATCTGTCTCGGAGAGTGCCCATGTCCACCAATGACACGCCAATGAAAGCCACCATGCAGGCGGTGGTCTGCCACGCCCCTTACGACTACCGCCTGGAAACCCGCGATACGCCAAGGGCGGGCCCCAACGAATTGATCCTGAAAATCGTGGCCTGTGGCATCTGTGCCAGCGACTGCAAGTGCCGCTCCGGCGCCGCCATGTTCTGGGAGGGCGATGATCCCTGGGTCAAGGCACCGGTAGCCGCCGGCCATGAGTTCTTCGGCGAAGTCGTGAAGCTGGGCGAGGGCGCTGCGGAGCACTTTGGACTGACCTTGGGCGACCGCGCCATCGCTGAACAGATCGTGCCCTGCAACAGCTGCCGCTACTGCCAAACAGGGCACTACTGGATGTGCGAGGTCCACAACATTCACGGTTTTCAGCGTGTCGTGGCCGAGGGTGGCATGGCGGAGTACCTGAAGATCGGCACCACTGGTCGAGTCCACCGTATTCCCGATGAGGTGGATGACGATGATGCCGCCTTTATCGAACCGATGTCCTGCGCCATCCATGCGGTCAACCGCGGTGACATTCAGCTCGACGACGTGGTGGTCATTGCCGGCGCCGGCGCCATTGGCCTGGGCATGGTCCAGATCGCCCACCTGAAGACGCCGCGCAAGCTGATCGTGATCGACATGGTCGATGAGCGGCTTGAACTGGCCAGGCAGTTCGGTGCCGACATCGTGCTCAACCCTGCTCGAGACGATGTCGAGGCCACGGTCAAGGCCGCCACCGACGGCTACGGCTGCGATGTCTACATCGAGGCGACCGGCGTCCCCGCCGGCGTTACCCAGGGCCTCAGCCTCATTCGCAAGCTCGGCCGCTTTGTCGAATTCAGCGTGTTCGGCAAGGAAACCAGCGTCGACTGGTCGATCATCGGCGACCGCAAGGAGCTGGACGTGCGCGGTGCACACCTGGCGCCCTACACCTATCCCATCGCCATCGACCTGTTCGCCCGTGGGCGGATCACCTCAAAGGGCATCGTCACCCACCGACTTTCCCTCGATGACTTTGAACAGGGCTTTGAGCTCGCTGACTCCACCGACTCGATCAAGGTCCTACTTGCTCCCTGAACCCTGCCGCTGAGCTCTCGTGGCAGCCATTTATCGGCAAGGCCCAGGGACAACGTTCGAGATTCTCAAGGAGCTGACATGGAGACAGTGATCGGCATCGATATCGGTACCCAGAGCGCCAAGGTACTGATCATCGATGCAGGTGGGCGAATTCTTGCTTCCCGCCAGCACGGCTATCGCGTGGACACGCCCTACCCGCGCTGGGCGGAACAATGGCCTGAGGTCTGGTGGCAGGCCATCGTCGACGGCATCCGGGATTGTCTGAAGGCGCCGGGCATTGATCCAGACTCGGTCAAGGCGCTGTGCATCAGCAGCCTGTACGGGGGCTCCGGTATTGCCGTCAACGCCGACATGACGCCGCTCCACCCTTGCCTGATCTGGATGGACCGACGCGCCGAGGCCGAGGTGCAATGGGTCAAGCAGCATATCGACCTTGAACGACTGGAAGCCATCACCGGCAATGGTGTCGACAGCTACTACGGCTTTACCAAGATGCTGTGGCTGAAACGCCATCGCCCCGAGGTATGGGCGAACACCCGCCACCTGCTGCCGCCCAATAGCTACATGGCGTACCTGCTGACGGGGGAAGTCGCCGTTGACCATAGCTCTGCCGGCAACATTGGCGGCATCTACGACCTGGCGAACCGCTGCTGGTCAGAGGAGATGACCACGGCCCTGGGTATCGAGCTGGACAAGTTGCCTGAGCGGCTGGTGGACTCGGATGCCTCGATCGGAACACTGACAGAGGCCGCCGCCCGCTGGCTTGGACTGCCGCCGGGCATCCCCGTGGTGGCAGGCGGCGTCGATGCCGCCATGGCCACACTGGCCGCGGGCGCCACCAGCACCGGCCACCATGTGGCGATGATCGGCACCAGCATGTGCTGGGGCTTCATCCGCCAGCAGCTCGAGCCGACGCGGGGGCTGGTCAGCATGCCCCACGTGCACAATGGCAGTCGCGACATCTACACCTTCGGTGGCGCGCTGACCGCTGGCGCTTCGCTCAGCTGGTGCCTGGACGTCCTGTTTGGCGAGGATCACGACCCGGACGCCGCCTATGCCATGCTGGAACCGGCCGCCGCTGCGCTATCTCCAGGCGCGGATGGTCTGGTCTTTCTGCCCTACCTCATGGGGGAGCGCAGTCCGCTGTGGGATGCGCGGGCCAGCGCCGCCTTTTTCGGGCTCAACTTGACCCACCGCCGCCAGCACCTCTACCGCGCGGTACTCGAGGGGGTGGCCTATGCCCTGCGCCACAATATGGAAGCCGCCGCGACCATGGATGCGTCGCTGGCCCCCGGACTGATCGTGGTGGGGGGTGTCACGCACTCCGATCTATGGATGCAGATAATCGCCGACGTCACCGGACGCGAGGTCTTCACCTATCGTGACGATGTTGAAGCCGCGTTCGGGGCCGCCCTGCTGGCGGGACAGCACGTGGACCTCCTGTCATTGGAGCCATCCTGCCACCGACCGACGCTTGTCCCCCGCGCGCAGCCCGACGCCCAGGCCATGTCACGCTACGACGTCCTCTACGGTATCTACCGCGACCTCTATCCGAGCCTCGCCCCCTTGATGCACCGACTCGATGCCCTACGTTCTTCATCTCTGGAGGAGCCCTCTCGATGACAGCTGATCGCCTGCCCTTTCGTCTGGATCATCGTCGTATCGTCGTGACCGGCGCCAGCAGTGGCATTGGTGTCGATATCGCTCGCGTCATTCACGAGTTGGGTGGCCAGCCGATATTGATCGGCCGCGACCAGACACGCCTGACGGCACTGGCCTGCGAGCTCAATGCCACCGCCGTGCCCGTGGACATCACCGACGAAGACGCCGTCAGCGCAGCGATAGCGGAGCTGCCGCCACTCGATGGCCTGGTCAACTGTGCGGGAATATCGATACTGGACACGGCGCTGGAGGCCAAGGCCGACGACATCCAGCGCATCCTCGCCACCAATGTCACCGCCTGCGCTGTGGTAACCAGAGAGTGCGCCAAGCGCATGATCGCCGACGCCACCGCGGGCAGCATTGTCAATGTCTCGAGCCAGGCGGCCAGCGTCGCTCTCAGTGAACACCTGGGATACTGCGCGTCCAAGGCCGCCATGGACGCGATGACCCGCGTGCTCTGCCTCGAATGGGGACCCCAGGGCATTCGCGTCAACAGCGTCAACCCCACAGTGACCCTGACCCCCATGGCGGAGATGGCCTGGTCGGCCCCGGAGAAGCGCGACCCGATGCTCGCTGCCATTCCACTTCGGCGTTTCGCCACTCCGCGCGAGGTCGCCTTGCCGGTGGCCTTTCTGCTGTCTGACGCAGCCGCAATGATCTCTGGCATCAGTCTGCCCATCGACGGAGGCTACACCTGCCATTAACCTCGAGCGACGTGTCAGGCGAGACGCCTTCGCCCGACAGGCAGGGCCCAGGACAGGGGTGTGGTACCGTTAGCCAGCCCTGTCCCTGACGACACCGGCTCATGTAGCCCACCCTGTGCCTGGAGACCATTGGCGCCATCATGAAGCGTAAAGGCAATATCACCATCACCGACATCGCTCGGCAGGTCGGGTTGACCCACATCACCGTGTCCCGGGCCTTCAACCAGCCTGACAAGGTCAAGCCCGAAACTCGCGAGCGCATCCTGCAGGCGGCTCGTCAACTGGGCTATGTGCCCAACGCCTTCGCCAGCCAGCTCAGGAGCAGTCAGAGCCGGCTGATCGGCGTTGTCGCGGCCAGTATCGACAATCCCTTCTACAGTGAGGCGATCAAGGCCATCTCTCGCGATGCCAAGCGCCAGGGCTATGACATCCTGCTGATGGATACCGACGGCTCCGCCGAGGTAGAAGCCTCCGCCATCGCGACCCTGCTGAGCTATCAGGTGGCCGGCATCATTCTGTCTCCGGTATCGGACGCCATCGACTACCGGCCCGTCTACATCGATAGCCTGCGTGACACCGGTCTGCCCGTGGTCATGCTGGATCGCGTGCTGCCGGTGGAGGATTTTTCCCGGGTGGTGCTCGACAACCCCACCTCAGGGCGACTGATCGGATCGGCCATGCTGGACCTCGATATCCAGCGGGCGCTGGTGGTGACCGGACCGTTCAATTCGCGTATCACCCAGCAGCGTCTGGACGGCATCCAGCAGGCCTACCGTCAGGCCGGGCGGCCGCTGTCACTGGATCCCCGTGAGGGAGACTACACCGCCGAACCCGCCTATCGTGCGGTCGCCGAACACCTGGCCAACCACGGCCTCCCGGAGGCATTGATAGGGCTCAACCAATTGATGACCCTGGGGGCGCTCAGCGCCCTCCACGACGCCGGTTGGTCGTACCGTGACACCAAGGTCCTCGGCATCGATACCCTCCCCTATAGCGAGATCTTCGACATCGAGATCACCACCACCGCCACCGACCCATCCCTGGCCGGGCGCCGCGCGATGGAACTGCTGTTCGCGGCCATCGAGGACCCTCAGGCAGCGGTACGCGAGGACGTCATCGCCAGCCACATTCGCCCTGCTCGAGCAGGCGGTCTCCTTCACCGCTAGAGCATCTGGCGCTATTCATCGGGTCTGGGTTTGGGTGCAAGTTGGGTTCCGCCATGTCGCAGTGACATCAGCAGCCCCACCAACAGAAGCGCCCCGGCGACCAGCACCGGCAACATCGGCGGAGAGGCGGCGGTCTTCAGAGCCACCCCAAGCTGGGCATACAGCGAAGTGGCGCACAGCAGCAGCCCTGCCATGGGTATCGCCAGGGTTGCCCAGCGTTCTCCCCGGCGGAAGGGCCCCCACAACAGGGTGCCCACCAATACCGCCACGCCAAGGCAAGCACCGCCAAGGGCGCGCATCAACGCCAGCAGCACCTGCTGGGTCCCGCCGTCCACCGACACCCAATCCGACCCCATGGCCGCCGC
The DNA here is from genome assembly GCF_019802025.1 of Halomonas sp. DP5Y7-2. Lineage (NCBI taxonomy): Bacteria > Pseudomonadati > Pseudomonadota > Gammaproteobacteria > Oceanospirillales > Halomonadaceae > Halomonas > Halomonas sp. DP5Y7-2. Next base: position 100,700 of record NZ_JAHVHY010000008.1, read on the forward strand.
GTGGTAAGGCATAAATTCACTGCGCGAAAGATAGACGACGCCGAATGCGACAAGGATCAACGCCGCCAGAGAATGGCAGGCAAGGGAACATCGTGAATAGCGCTGCATGACGTCATCCTGGTGCTGCGAACACAAACGCAGCGGGGAATCGTTGCCCGCCACACCGGTGAGAGTCGGCCACTTGGCTGCCCCGTACAACAACCCTAGCTGCATGCGGGGGCCGGCACCCCCGGCCAGAGGTACCAGACATGTGACGCTGATCTTTGCGGGCAGGTCTCAGCTCTTGCTACCTGCGCCATGCAACAGCTTCACCGCAACGCCGCCGATCACCACGCCCCAGAAGGCCGCGCCCAGTCCGAACAGGCTCATGCCTGAGGCGGTGACCATAAAGGCGATCACAGAGGCCTCGCGGTGATCATCGGCGGCGATCATGGCAGCCAGGTTGCTGACGATCGCAGCAATCAGCGCAAGCCCTGCCAGCACCGCCACGAAGGCCCCCGGCAGCGAGCTGAACAGCGCCACGATGGTACCGGCGAACAGCCCGCCGACCAGGTAGAAGACACCATTGGCGACCCCCGCCACATAGCGCCGTCCCGGGTCCTCGTGGGCCTCCTTGCCGGTGCACAGCGCGGCGGTGATGGCGGCGACCACGGTGGAAATACCGCCAAAGCATGCGGTCGCCAGAGACGTCACGCCCGCCACCGTCAGTATTGGTCTGGCCTCGGTGTCATAGCCCGCCCCCTGCAGAATCGCCATGCCTGGCAAAAACTGGCCGGTCAGGCTGACCACCACCAGCGGCAGCGCCAGGCTCAGGGTGCTGGCGAGGCTCCATTCCGGGGTGATCCACACCGGCACCGCCAGGTGCAGGCCGACGCCAGCCAGGCTGGCACCTTCCAGCAGCACGGCCAGCACAATACCGGTGACCAGCAACAGGATCAGGCAGTAGCGCGGCGCCACGCGCTTGAACAGCAGATAGGCCACCAGCATGCCGAGGGCAAGCGACGGCGACGTCTCGATGGCCGCAAAGGCGTCCAGCCCGAACTGGAACAGGATGCCGGCCATCATTCCGGCGGCCACGCCCTTGGGAATCAGCGCCATCAGCCGGTCGAAGCTGCCGCTGATGCCGATGGCCAGCATCAGTACCGCCGCGCTCAGGTAGGCCCCCACCGCCTCGCCCAGGGACAATTCGGGAAACAGGCTGACCAGCAACGCCGTGCCCGGCGCCGACCAGGCGGTCACCACCGGCACCCTGAGCCACAGGCTCAGTACGATGCCGGAGACCGCCGCCCCCAGCGAGATGGCCCACACCCAGGAGGTCATCATGGCGGGGGAAATGTCCGCCGCTGCCCCGGCCTGAAAGAAGATCGCCAGCGGCCCTGAATAGGAAATCAGTACCGCCACAAAGCCCGCCGTCACCGCCGACAGCGACAGATCCCGCGCCAGGGAACCTAGCCAGGAAGTGCTGGCCCGGTCGTTTCCGGTATCAGCAGAGGGATGGCGCATGGTTGGGCTCCTTGATCAGCCTGGGTCGCCGCCAGCCACCGGCAGCACGCTGCCGGTAATGTAGCTGGCGTCATCGGATGCCAGAAACAGGATCGGCCCCACCTGTTCATCCAGGGTGCCGTAGCGATGCATCAGGCTGGATGCCTTGGTCTGGTCGATCAGCTGCTGGTACCACAGCGCGTCCTGTTCGCTCTGGGGCTCGGCGTTGCGCGGCGTCAGCCGCGGTGGCGCCTCGGTGCCACCGGGGGCGGTGGCATTGACCCGTACTCCGTGCTCGGCCATGTCGATGGCCAGCGCCACGGTCAGGGCGTTCACCCCACCCTTGGCCGAGGCGTAAGGCACTCGGTTGACGCCCCGCGTCGCCACCGACGATACGTTGACGATGTTACCGCCACTCTCGATCAGATGAGGCAAGGCCGCACGGCAGCACCACAGGGTCGGGAACAGCGAGCGGCGCACCTCGGCCTCGATCTGCTCCGGCGCGTAGTGGGTGTAGGGCTTGGCCCAGATGGTGCCACCGACGTTGTTGACCAGCACGTCGATGCGCCCAAAGCGCTCGATGGCCCCCCCCATGGCGGCCTCGGCACCGTCCCAGGTTTCCAGATCGGCCGTCAGCGCCAGCGCCTCGGCGCCCTGGTCGGCCAGCGCACCCGCCACGTCATGCACGTGCTCGGCGCGGTCCACCAGCACCAGGCGGGCGCCCTCTTGTGCGGCCCTTTCCGCCAGCCGCCGCCCAATGCCCTGGGCGGCGCCGGTGATCAGCATCACTTTCTGTTCAAATCGTTTCATCTCACGATCCTGTTTTTACGGTCCTGTGCTTACGGTCCTGTACTTACAGTCCTATGCCTATGGTCCAGCGATGGGCACGACTCACCCCACGCCAAGGTGGGTATCAAGAATCGAGGGGTCGTCCCTGAGCGCCTGACTGCTGCCGTCGAACACCACCTTGCCCTTGACGATCAGCAGGTGGCGGTCGCCCACCTCAAGCAGGTTGTCGATGTTCTTGTCGACGATGATGCTGGCGATGCCCGAGGCCTTGATGGTGCGGATGATCGACCAGATCTCGTCACGGATCAGCGGCGCCAGCCCTTCGGTGGCCTCGTCCAGGATCACCAGCCGGGGATTGAGCATCAGCGCCCGACCGATCGACAGCATCTGCTGCTCGCCGCCGGACAGCAGCGAGCCATCGTGGCTGATCCGCTCCTTGAGCCGGGGAAAGGTGTCCAGCACCCGCTCGATGTCCCAGTCGCTGCGGCCATCGACGCCGGTGCGGGCGGCCATTACCAGGTGTTCTCGCACGCTGAGGCCAGGGAAGATGCCCCGCCCCTCCGGCACATAGCCGATCCCCTGGCGAATCACCTGCCAAGGCCGCCGCTTACGGGTGTCCACGCCCATGATCCTGACCTCCCCATGGCGCGGCGGCACAAAGCCCAGGATCGACTTCAGGGTGGTGGTCTTGCCCATGCCGTTGCGGCCGAGCAGGCTCAGCGTCTCGCCGGCCTTCAGGCTGAGGTCCACGCCGTGCAGCACGTGACTTTCGCCATAGAAGGTGTGCAGGCCACGGGCATCGATCAACGGCGCGCTGGTGTCGATCGTGTCCGCGCCACTTCCGCTGCCAGCGTCATTCATGGTGCGATCAAGACGGGCGTTCATGGCGCTACCTCGCGGCGGTGGGGGCGGTCATCGATATCGTCAGAGGCGTCGTCCTGGCCCGAGTCATGGCGACCCAGGTAGACGTCGCGCACGCTGTCGCTTGCACGAATGCTGTCGGTGCTGCCGCTTTCCAGCACGCAGCCGTCGACCATCACGGTAATGCGATCGGCCAGGCGGAACACCGAGTCCATGTCGTGCTCGATCAGCACGATGGTGTAGTCGCTGGACAACCGCTTGAGCAGATCGGCGACCTGGTCGGTTTCCTCGCGGCCCATCCCGGCCATGGGTTCATCCAGCAGCATCAGCTGCGGCTGGGTGGCCAACACCATGGCGATCTGCAGCTGACGCTGCTCGCCGTAGCTCATGCCGGAGGACAGCGTGTGGGCGCGGGGCACCAAGCCACAGGTGTCCAGCGCTGCCAGCGCCCGCTCGTCCACTTCCTTGGCGCGCTTGCGCGAGCGCCAGCTGCCGATGACCCCACCATGGTGAATGCGCGCCGCCAGCTGGCAGTTCTGCAGGCAGGTCAGGCGCGGAAAGATATTGGTCTTCTGGTGACTGCGCCCGATACCCAGTCGCGCGACCTGGTGGGCTTTCTTGCCCTGGATGGCGCTGCCGCGATAGACGATCTCGCCACGAGTGGGGGGAATCTCCCCGGATAGCAGATTGATCAGGGTGCTCTTGCCGGCGCCATTGGGTCCCAGGATGGCGTGAATCTCGCCACGCTCGACCTGAAAGTCCACGTCATTGACCGCCAGCAGGCCTCCGAAGCTGCGGGTCAGGCCGCGGGTCGACAGCATGCTGCTCATGACGACACCTCCCCGGCGGACTTGCCCGCCGACGCCTGCGCCGAGGCGACACGTTCTGCCTGCTGGGCATCTCTGGCCGCGCTCCAGCGCCCGAACAGCGACGTCTTGCGTCCTGGCGGATCGAGCAGTAGCCCGGCGATGCCTCGGGGCAGCACCAGCACCGCGACGATGATGGTCATCCCCATCAGGATCGGCCAGTGGTTGGTCAGGTGCTCATAGAAGTACAGCAGCAGTTCATAGGCGAAAGCGCCGAGGATCGGCCCAAAGATGGTGCCCATGCCACCAAGGATCACCATCATCAGCACCTCGCCGGAGTGGTGCCAGCCAAGTTGCGCGGGATTGGCGAAGCCGTACTGCATCGCCGCCAGCATGCCGGCGACACCGGCGATCATCGCCGACACCACGAAGGCGATCAGCTTGTAGCCGGTGGTGGCGTAGCCCAGCGCCTGCATGCGGTGCTCGTTGTCGTGGATGCCATCGAGCACCTGGCCAAAGTGGGAACGGGTCAGGGCGCGCAGGATAAGATAGACCGCCACCAATAGCGCCAGGCAGAAGTAGAAGAAGGTCAGCGGATTGTCGAGATCGACAAGGGGCGTCTCGCCCATGGCGAGGCTCGGCCTGAACATGATGAAGACCCCATCGGTACCGCCGGTCATGCTGGATGTGCTGACGGTGTAGAAGAGCATCTGGCCAAAGGCCAGGGTGGTCATGATGAAGAAGATGCCCTTGGTGCGCAGCACCAGCACGCCGACGATGGCCGCCACCGCTCCGGTGACCAGCATCACCAGCGGCAGCATCCACCACAGCGAGGCCGGACTGAAGTCAGGGCTGGCCATGGCCAGGGTATAGGCGCCAAGGCCAAAGAACAGCGCATGGCCCAGGCTCACCAGGCCAAGAATACCCACCAGCAGATCGAGGCTGACGGCGAACAGGGCAAAGATCAGCATCAGAGTCAGCTTCTCCATGAAGAAGGCGCTGGACTCCCCGAACAGGGCCGACCCCCAGGCCGGATAGGCGATCAACAGCGCAAGTCCCGCCAGCAGCAGAAACGTCACGCGCTTGGGATAACGGTGCAACATGGTCCCTCTCCTCCGGGCGGATACTCGCCCGTCAAGGTCGTGTCAGGGTGTGCCGGCGTCAGGCGAACAGCCCACGCGGCTTGATCAACAGCACCAGCGCCATGATCAGGTAGATCAGCATGCTGGCGAGGCTCGGAATCAGCACCGGACCGAAGGTCTCGGCCATGCCGATCAACAGGGCACCGAAGAAGGCCCCCTTGATCGAGCCGATGCCGCCGATGACCACCACCACAAAGCAGGTGATCAGGATGGAATCCCCCATCCCCGGGGTGATCGACGACAGCGGCGCCGCCATCATCCCGGCGAAGGCCGACAGCGCCACGCCGACGCTGAAGATCAGGGTGAACAGGGTGCGGATATTGATGCCAAGGCCCTCGACCATCTCGCGGTTGACGGCACCGGCGCGGATGACAATGCCCAGCCGAGTGTGGCGAATGACCCAGTAGATGGCGCCGGCCAGCGCCAGGCATACCGCCGCGACGAACAGCCGATAGACCGGGTACTGCAGGTTGTCGGTCAGCGCGATGGAGCCGTCGAACGGCGCCGGCAGCGCCACCGAGTGCACGTCACCGCCCCAGATGATGCGCTGGGCCTCGTTGAGCACCAGGATCAGGCCGAAGGTCAGCAGCACCTGGTAGAGGTGGTCACGCTTGTACAGGGTGTCCAGAAACAGTCGCTCGATGACCAGGCCAAGCAGCACCGCGATGGGTACCGCGATCAGGATGGCCAGCCAGAAATTGCCGAGCCGCTGGGTCAGGTCGAAGGCCAGGTAGGCGCCGATCATGTACATGGCGCCATGGGCCAGGTTGATGATGCCCATGATGCCGAAGATCAGCGTCAGGCCACTGGCAATAAGGAACAGCAGCAGGCCGTATTGCAGGCCGTTGAGCAGCTGTACCCCGAAGAAGGCAAGATCCATCGTCGTTCTCCTCGTCTGGATGAGGGCAAGCAGGCGGCAGTACGCAAGCTCGCGCGGCCGCCTGCTGGGCTCAGCTCTTCATCGGGCAGGCGCTGTCGGGAACTTCCAGCTGCGGGCTTGCGATGGCGGTGACGTGGTGCTCACCGTCCTTGACCTCGCGCAGGTAGACGTTCTGGATCGGGTGGTGGGACTCGGAGAAGCTCACCGGTCCGCGCGGGCTGTCGAGCTGCACCGAGCCGAGCGCGGCGATCAGCGCCTCCCGGGTCGGCTCGCCGTCGATCGCGCCGTAGGCCTGGGCCAGCATCTTGCCGGCGTCATAGCCCTGCACCGCGTAGGTGTCCGGGATCTCGCCGTAGGCCTCCTGATAGGCGGCGACAAAGGCCTGGTTCTGCGGAGTGTCGAGGGTCTCGGCGTAGTGCATGGTGGTCTGCACGCCGTCGGCGGCATCGCCCAGGGCCACCAGGTTGCCGTCGGTCAAGAAGCCCGAACCGTACAGCGGAATGCTGTCGTTGAGCCCGGCCGCGGCGTAGTCGCGCACGAAGCCGACTCCTCCGCCACCGGCAAAGAAGGTGTAGACCGCATCCGGGGCGATGCTGGCGATCTGGGCCAGGTAGGTCTGGAACTCGGTGCTCGGGAAAGGCACCAGAATCTGCTCGACGATCTCGCCGCCGGCCTCGGTGAAGGCCTGCTCGAAACCGGCCAGGTCCTCCTTGCCACCGGCATAGTCCCAGGTGATGGTGACGATCCTGCGATGGCCCTGGTCATAGGCCACCTGGCCCATGGGGTAGCTGTTCTGCCACATGCTGAACGAGGTACGAAAGACGTTGGGCATGCACAGCTGGTTGGTGGCGGCCTCGAGCCCGGCGTTGGGAATGATGGTGATCGCGCCGGTCTGCTTGGCCACCCGCAGCATGCCCATGGCAACGCCTGAGTGGACCGGACCGATGACCACATCGACACCGTCGCCCTTGACCAGGCGACTCATGTTCTGGGGCGCCTTGGAGGGGTTGGCTTCGGAATCCAGGGCCACGTATTCAACGCCGTGGCCACCGAGGCTTCCGCCCTCCTGCTCGATGGCAAGCTTGAGCCCATTGGTGATGGATTCACCAAGGGCCGCGTAGGTACCGGAGTACGGCAGCATCAGGCCCAGCTTGACGTCATGGTCGGCCTGGGCCGGGCTGGAGGCCCCCAGGGTGAAGCCCAGGGCCGGCGTCAGGATCAGAGCGCCGAGCGCGGCTCGACGACCGAAGAGAGAACGTGCGCCGGAGCGCTTTTTAATGGTTGTCATGGTCGATTCTCGTCAGGTTGTGATTGTCGTTATGTCTCCAGGGACACCATCGGCGTAGGTCCCTGGCCTGGCTGGCGATTCACTCAGTTGGGGGTGAACTTCTCGTAGTGGAAGCTGGCGGGCTTGATGCCCTGCTGGTCGAAATGCTTGAGCACCGCGTCCACCATCGGCGGCGGGCCGCACAGGTAGACATCGACATCACCACCATGCAGCTTGCTCTCGTCCATGTGATGGGTGACGTAGCCCTTGCGCTCGTGGCTGCTGCCCTCGTCGGCGACCACCGTCAGATAGTCAAAGTCGGGCAGCGCCTCGACGGCGGCATCCAGCTCCTCGCACTTGACCAGGTGATCGTCCTTGGTCACCCCGTAGATCATGTGGATCGGCTGTCCGGCGCCCTCGCCCCGTGCTTCCAGCAACGCCAGCTGCTTGAGCATCGACAGGAAGGGCGCAAGTCCGGTACCGCCCGCCAGCATCAGGATCGGGCGCTGGATGGCGCGCAAATAGAAGCTGCCCATGGGGCCGGTCACCGCCATGGCGTCACCGCCCTTGGCGCGCTCGCTGAGATAGCCGCTCATCAGGCCGTCAGGCACATTGCGAATCAGAAAGCTGGCACGGCTCTCCCCTGGCAGTGAGCTGAACGAGTAGCTGCGATGCTGCTCGGCTCCCGGCACTTCCAGGTGCACGTACTGACCGGGCAGGAACTGCAGCGGTTCGCCCTCGATGTCGATGGCAAGCTCAATGGAGTCCTCGGACAGCGACTCGACGTGCACCACCGAGGCGCTGCGGGTGTCCACCGCGGTCTTGCACAGGGTCGAGGCCACCGGCACCGACAGCACGCAGTCCGATGACGGCACCATCTGGCAGGTCAGCACCTGGCCTTCGTGCAGCTCCTCGTCGGACAATGCCTCGTCGATGTACTCGTCACCCAGCTCGAACTCGCCCTGGTCGCAGTGGCACTTGCAGGTGCCGCAGACGCCATCGGAGCAGTCCATCGGCAGGTTGACTTTGTTGCGGTAGGCGGCATCGAGGACGGTCTCGCCCTCGTTGCAGTCAATGAAGCGCGACACTCCATCTTCGAAGTTGAGCGCAATGGTGTAGCTCATGGCCGTTCTCCTGCGACGCGCTAGACGTGGTACACGTCAATCACCTGGTGGATGTAATCGTTGTTGAGCTGCACCTTCTTGCGGGTGATAAGCGGACTCTCGCCGGACACGTCCAGGGTGTAGTAGGACACCCCGAAGTAGCTGTCGGTCTGCTTGTAGCGGTGACTCAGGGTATGCCAGTTGAAGCGCACCTCGACCACATCGCCCTCGTCCTTCAGCACCTCGATGTTGGTGATCTGATGGGTGGTACGCGGCTCAGGGGTACTGGCGCCGCTGCGCTCGGTCTTGATCCGATAGACGCGATCCTCAAGCCCCTCCCGGTTGGGGTAGTAGATCAGCGAGATCTCGCTGTGGGGATCTTGGGTCAAGGTGTCGTCATCGTCCCAGCAGGGCATCCAGAACTCGGCCTTCTTGGCATACAGGGTCAGCCATTCGTCCCACTGGCGGTCGTCCAGCAGCCGCGCCTCGCGGTACACAAAGGCCTGGATATCGTGATAGCTGATGCTCATGATCATGCTCCTCTGTGTGGCGCTCAGGCGGTGGCCGTGGTGGTCGCGATGAACTGGCTGCGTTCCTTGTCGATGGCGCGCAGCATTTCCTCGACCCAGTGCTGGTGATGCAGCACGTAGAGCCCTTCATCCTCTGGCGAGGCACCACTCTTGAGCGGCTTCATGTCGATGGCGGCGGCGTCTTCATCCGGACCATCGATCCACTGCTTGGCGCCGCGAGACAGGTCATTCCACTCGGCCAGGGCGCCGTTGTAGCCGTTCTGGCAGCCGCGGAATTCCTCCAGGTCGTCCGGCGTCCCCATACCGCTGACGTTGAAGAAGTCCTCGTACTGGCGAATGCGCACCCGGCGGTTCTCCGCCGACTCGCCCTTGGGCGCAAAGCAGTAGATGGTGACCTCGGTGCGGTCCACCGCCAGCGGCCGCAGCACCCGAATCTGGGTCGAGAACTGGTCCATCAGGTAGACGTTGGGGTACAGGCACAGGTTGCGGGTCTGGTTGACGATGTTGTCGGCGCGGGCCTCGCCCAGCTCCTGCTCGATGCGCTCCTTGTGCTCGTAGACCGGGCGCACCTCAGGGTTGAGCAGCCGGGTCCACAGCATCATGTGGCCGTTCTCGTAGGAGTAGAAACCGCCCTTCGACTTGGACCAGCCGTCAGCGTCCACCGCCTTGGTGCCGCCCTCGTCATAGTTGCGGCGGTCCATGGTGGAGGCGTAGTTCCAGTGCACGGTACTGACGTGGTAGCCGTCGGCCCCGTTCTCCGCCTGCAGCTTCCAGTTGCCGGTGTAGGTGTAGGAGGAAGTTCCCCGCAGGATCTCGAGGCCTTCGGGAGCCTGGTCGACGATGTTGTCGATGACCTTCTTGGTCTCGCCCAGGTAGTCCTCGATGGGCATGACGTCGGCGCTCAGGCTGCCGAACAGAAAGCCCTTGTAGTTCGCAAACTTCGGCAGTCGCTTGAGATCATGGGAGCCGTCCTGCTTGAACGCATCCGGGTAGGCGCCGACCTTCTCGTTCTTGGCCTTGAGCAGGCGACCATCGTTCTTGAAGGTCCAGCCGTGGAACGGACAGGTAAAGGTGCCCTTGTTGCCCTGCTTGCGGCGGCAGATGGTGGCGCCACGGTGGGCGCAGGCGTTGATCAGCGCGTGCAGCTCCCCGTCCTTGTCGCGGGTGATGACCACCGGCTGGCGCCCCATGTTCAGGGTAAAGTAGTCGCCGGGCTCGGCGACCTGACTCTCGTGGGCCATGAACAGCCAGTTGCCCTCGAAGATGTGTTTCATTTCGAGTTCGAAGAACTCGGGGTCGGTGAACATGCTGCGATGGCAGCGAAAGACGCCCTTCTCTGGGTTGTCTTCGACGGCACCGCGCACGCGGGCTTCGATCTGATCGAGTTTATTGCTCATCGTTGTTCTCCTCTCTCGTCCTCTATCTCGTCCTTTATCTCGTCCTCGCCTCGCCCGTCGCTTGTCGGCCTGTCGGGCCGGTCAGGGGCAAGGCACAGTCCGCGAACGAGACGCTCCTGTGTGAGTCAGGGGCCGGCACGGGTCCGGCGATCGGGCAGCGGGTGTGCGCGCCTCAGACGTCTTCGAGGGCACGCGGGCGCCTGTGGCGCGCCTGCAGGGCCTCATCACTGGTGGCGGCAAGCTCGATGTCGAACACCACCTCGGTGAAGGGTCCTTCAATGCCACGGGCACTGGCCTCGGCCTGGTCGTCGATGCGACTGGCGTCCACCACCAGCTCCTCGCGGGTGGCGAAGGCGAAGTCGTCGAAGGTGTAGGGGTCACCGGCCAGGTTGATCTGGGTGGTCAGGTGCTTGTGGCCTGGCGCCGAGATAAAGAAGTGGATATGCGCCGGGCGCTGGCCGTGGCGGCCGAGCAGGTCGAGCACCTGCTGGGTCGGGCTGTCGGGGGGGCAGCCGTAACCGGAGGGAATGATGCTGCGGGCACGATAGCGGCCATCGGCGTCGGTGAAGATGCTGCGCCTCAGGTGATAGTCCGACTGGGAAGGGTCGAAGAAGCTGTAGTTGCCCTTGCTGTCGGCGTGCCAGATCTCGACCTTGGCCCCGGCGATGGGCTGGCCGCTGGTGTCACGGACCTGACCGGTCAGCCACATCACTTCGGCCTGAGTGTCGGAACCATCGTCCATGCGCGCCAGGCCCTCGGACTCAGGTGCGCCAGCCACATACAGCGGCCCTTCGATGGTGCGCGGGGTGCCGCCCTGAAGGCCGCGGGCCGCGTCCTCGGCGTCCATACGCATATCCAGGTAATGATCGAAGCCAAGACCCGGCGCCAGCAGGCCGAACTGGGTGCCGGCACCCAGTGCGTTGAGCACGCTGATACCCGCCCAGAACTCCTCCGGGGTGACGTCATAGTCGTCGATCAGTTTGTACAGGTCCGACAGCAGGCGATGCAGAATCTCCTTGGCGCGCTCGTCGCCGCCGTTCTTGTCGAAGCCGGCAACGGTGTTAAGGAAGTCCTGGACCTCCGGGGTGTCAAAGATACGGACTGGCGTGGTGGTGGTTAGCTTGTTCATCTCACACTCCTCACGGGATGGCGCTGTTATCGTTGTTATTGACGTCTTCGTTGACATTGGCGCGGGGTGAGCTGGCCGGGACGGCATCTGCCGTAGGCTCGTCAGGGGGCCGGCCGGGCTCGGGGATGACCAGGAAGGGAGCGTTACGCCCTTCCCGACGTGATTCAGCGATCGTCCTCGCGTACCGAGGACGGGTGGCGGCACAGCGGTTTGACGCGGATCTCCATGTAGGGAAACAGCGGCAGATTCGCGACCAGCTCCTGCAGTTCGGCGTTGTCCTCCACATCGAAGATGCTGACGTTGGAGTAGCTGCCCGCCACTCGCCACAGGTGGCGCCACTTGCCGGCGCGCTGCAGTTCCTGGGAATAGGCCTTCTCGGTGGCCTTGATCTCGGCGGCCCGGCTGGGGTCCATGTCCGGCGGCAGCTTGACGGTCATTTCGACGTGAAATAGCACGGCGTGTCTCCTGGTGATCGTGGGGTAAGGCGCCCTTAACGGCGGGCGTACTCGCGCAGCTTGTCTTCGTCCAGCTCAAGGCCAAGGCCGGGGCCATCCGGCAAGGCAACGCCGAAGTCGGTGTAGTGCAGCGGTCGGGTGACGATGTCGTCGGTCAGCAGCAAGGGGCCGAACATCTCGGTGCCCCAGGCCATCTCGGGCAGGGTGGCCCAGGCATGCAGCGAGGCGGCGGTGCCGATGGTGCCTTCGAGCATGGTGCCGCCGTAGAGCCCGATGCCGCCCGCTTCGGCCAGGTGGGCCAGGCGCAGCGCCCCCCGGGGCCCGGCACTCTTGGCAATCTTCAGGGCAAAGGCGCCGCTGAAGCCGGAGTCGATCAGCGCCAGGCCGCAGCGCAGGTCCTGAACGCCTTCATCGGCCAGCATGGTCACCTCGAAACGGCTGGACAGGCGCGCCAGTCCGGCCCGTTCATGGGCGGGAATGGGTTGCTCGATCAGCTCGACGCCGGCGGCCTCGAGCTCGGCAATCGCCCGCACCGCGGTGGCTTCATCCCAGGCCTGGTTGACGTCGACCCTGACACTGGCGCGATCCCCCAGCGCGGCCTTGATCGCGGCCACGTGCTTGACGTCACGCGCTACCGGGTTGGCGCCGATCTTGAGCTTGAAGTCGCGATGGCGACGCTGCTCCAGGCGCCGCTCGGCCTCCTCGATGTCCTTATCGGTGTCACCGCTGGCCAGCGTCCACAGCACCGGCAGGTGGTCATGGCGAGGGCCACCCAGCAGCGATGCCAGCGACACCCCGAGGCGCTTGCCCTTGGCGTCCAGCAGCGCGGTCTCCAGCGCCGACTTGGCGATGACGTTGCCCTTGGCCAGCTTGTCCAGTCGCGCCATGGCCAGATTGATGTTGTCTGCTGGCAGGCCCTCGAGCGCCGGCGCCAGATAGGTATCGATGTTGACCTTCATGCTCTCGGGGCTTTCCGGGCCATAGGCCAGACCACCAATGGTGGTGGCTTCACCCAGCCCCTCGATACCGTCGGAGCATCGCAGTCGCACAATCACCAGGGTCTGGGTGGCCATGGTGGCCATCGACAGCTTGTGCGGCCGGATGGTCGGAAGATCGACCAGCAACGTCTCGATGGATGCAATGGTGATGCTCATAGGAACTCCGGCACGTGACAGAACGGAAACTGGTGAACAAGCCATACCTGAGTAAGTTTTCTCTTACTTAGAGGCGACTTCTCTCACACGCCATCTCTTGTGGCCCATGATGCGAAACCCCCTGTTTACGGCGTCTTCACGAATTCTGGTTGTCTACGGACCGCGGAACCAATATGGTCTGGGTAATCAGGCATACCCTGGAGGTATCATGGAGCTTCGACACCTACGCTATTTCTGCGCTGCAGCAGAAGAGCTGAACATCACCCGGGCCGCCGCTCGACTGCATATGGCGCAGCCACCTTTGACGCGGCAGATCAATCAGTTGGAAGAAGAGCTGGGGGCCCAGCTGTTTATCCGTGGACCCCGTGGTCTGGCCCTGACGCCCACCGGCAAGTTCTTCCATGAGCATGCCCTGCAGATGCTTGAGAAGCTGGACACCACCGTGGCCGCCGTGCGCCGCATGTCCCGCAGCCACAAGGAGTTATTCGGTATCGGCTTCGTGCCATCGCTGTTCTATGGACAGCTGCCGCTGCTGGTGAGGGAGTTGCGACAAAAGGACGAGGTAGAGCTGACCCTGGCCGAACTGACCACGGTGGAACAGGTGCAGGCGCTGAAGGCAGGCAGGATCGACATCGGCTTTGGGCGTCTGCGTCTCGACGACCCGGATGTGGAACAGGAAGTCCTGTTCGAGGAGCCGATGATGGCGGCGGTGCCGGAAGGACACCCGCTGGTGGGCACCACCCCGACCATGGCCGAGCTGGCGAGTTATCCGCTGGTGCTGTACCCGGCAAGCCCACGCCCCAGCCTTGCCGATATCGTGCTGGGGCTGTTTCGCCGGCGCGGCCTCAAGGTCACGGTGGCCCAGGAGGCCAACGAGATGCAGACGGCGCTGGGCCTGGTGGTATCGGACTTCGGTATCACCCTGGTACCGGAACAGGTCAAGCGACAGAACCGCGACGGTATCCGCTACCTCTACCTGGCCGAAAAGCACATCACTTCACCGATCGTGTGCAGCCGCCGACGTGGTGAAGCGCCCAGCGAAACGATGAAGGCGGCCAACGCCATCCTCGAGGTGCTGGTGGAGAATCGTCGCAGCGGGAAGTATCCGTGAAAAACGTGGCGGGACGGCAGGGCCAAGGCCCTGCCTGTGGCGGGTGGCTAACGCTTACGTGTTATCGAAAATCATCCCCCGCCGCTGCCACGAAGGCCATTTCGACCAGCAGCTCGGGGTTGGCCAGCTCGGCCTTGACGCAGGCACGACTGGGGGCGGTGCCGGGCTCGAACCAGCGCTCCCAGGCGATATTCAGCGCATCGAAGTTGGCGAAGTCGGTCAGGTAGATGGTCACCGAAATAATCCGAGTCTTGTCACTGGCCACCTTAGCCAGCGACTCCTCGGCCTGCGCGAAGATCTGCTCGACCTGACCGGTGATGTCGGCGCTGGTATCCGCTTCGGCGACTTCAACGAAGTGGGCCATGCCGTTGTAGACGGTGATGTCGGACCAGCGGGGAGTGGGGTTGATGCGATGGATATCCATGGAGAAGCCTCGATGCCTGGGAGGAAAGGATCGCTAGCATAGGCCATGGAAGCGTCGCTGCAAACGCGGGCAAATAGCGACACGGACGTCGCGGTTCAGGCCGCGACGTCCGTGTGGTCAAGCGAACACGATCAGAAGTCGAAGAACACCGTTTCCCCCTCCCCCTGCAGCACGATATCCAGGCGATAGCGCGGCAGTCCGCCTTCACTGTCTTCACGACGAGCGATCAGGGTCTGACGACGGTTGGGTGACTCAATCGCGCCCAGCACGGGGCAGTCGGCATTGGCCTCGCTCTCGTCGTCAAAGTACAGGCGGGTCTGCAGATGGATATTCACGCCCCGGGCAAAGATCGCCAGGTTGATGTGAGGGGCCATGGTGCGGCCGTCGGGACGGGCGATGGCACCGGGCTTGACGGTCACAAAACGCCATTCGCTGTCACCTTCGGCGGTGGTCGCGGTGCGCCCGAAACTGTTGAATGGCGCCTTGAGGTCAAAGGCGGGTTGATAGTGGCCGCTGCTGTCGGCCTGCCAGGCCTCCAGCAGGGCATCGCGGACCAGGTCGCCGTTGCCGTCGATGACCCGTCCTACCACTTCGATGCGCTGGCCGCTGGCACTGTCCTTGGCCAGTTCGTTCCAGATTTCTTCGTCGCGCTCGGGCAGGCCGGCGACGGCCAGTGCCAGACCGATATGCACGTAGGGGCCCGCTGTCTGGGACGCCGTCTCGCGCAGCATCAGGTTCGCGGTGGGGGTGAAATTGGGCTGTTGCATGGAATCTCCTTGCCGTCGGACGCCATAGCCACACGTCCGCAGGGCATATCACTGTTGGTTGCCGGAAGCATTGCTGCCGAGCGTGTCACTGATTCTCGAAATAGGTCTGCAGCTCGCCGCGTACGACCAGGTCAAAGCGATAGGCCAGCGCGTCCATCGGACGCGAGCGCGCCATGTCGAGACGTCCGATCATGGTGCCGACGGCTTCCTTGTCGTTGAGCGTCTGCACGATCGGACAGATCGGAATCAGTGGATCGCCCTCGAAGTACATCTGGGTGATCAAGCGAGTGGAGATGGCTGGCCCCATGACGCTGACGTGGATATGCGCCGGACGCCAGGTGTTGATGCCGTTGGGCCAGGGGTAAGGGCCTGGCTTGATGGTGCGGAAGTGATACCAGCCGTCCTCATCGGTCAGGCAGCGCCCCACCCCGCCGAAGTTGGGGTCCAGCGGGGCTAGGTAGCTATCTTTCTTGTGGCGGTAACGGCCGCCCGCGTTGGCCTGCCACATTTCAACCAGGGTGTGGGGCACGGGCTTGCCGAACTGGTCGATGACCCGCCCGAACATGATGACCCGCTCTCCCACTGGCAGGCCGGGGGCGGTGCCATCGCGGAAGTTGAGCAACAGGTCGTTGTCATGGGGTCCCATGCGCAGCTTTTGAAAGTCCGGGCCGGTCAATTCAGACACGCTGGGAGTCTGCAGGCTGACCAAGGCCTGGGAAGGAGAGCGCGGCACCGTGGTCTTGTAACCGGGCGCATAGGCGGGCGGATGCGATTGGCGATCGCGTTCGACAAAACGACGACGAAGAGTCATAGGGCCAGGTCCTGACGTAAGGGATGATTATTGGTTGTTCAGACACGTCTCGCCGGCAAGGCGATGACGCCAGTGTGACCAGGCCCTCGCGGACTGCCAATTGAGACCTTGACGAGCGTCCATAACCCAGAGGTTATGGTGGGTCGTCCGCCCCCTTCCGGCGGCTGACTTCGGCACGCAACAACTCAAGGAACGTCAGCCCAAGGCTCGAAAAGGCAAGATCCGTTCGCGAGGTAATGCCCACCGGCACCCGTAGCAGTCGACTATACAGCGGCAGGCGAACCAGCGTGCCTTGAGCGAGGTCGTACGCGACCGTGCCCCGGGGTACCAGCCAGACAGCGTCGGCATCACGGGTGTAGACGCGCCCGAACAGATCGCTCAGTGCCTCGGTCAGGTCGAGTCCGCCGCCCACGCCAGAGGCCAGGAAGAAGTCATCGACCAGGCCGCGCACGGTGGTCCCCTGTGGTGGGACCAGGATGGAATAGCGCGACAGGGCCAGGGCCGTCACTACACTGTCCTGCACGAGTGGGTGGCTGGCATGCACGACCGCGACGATTTCTTCCTCGTATAGAGGCTCGAACGACAGGCCAACGTTGTCGCGCTTGATCATCCCGCCGACGATGAAGTCCTGCTCACCGCCGCGCAGGCGCTCCGCGAGAAACTCATAGGGGCCTGTCATGACACTCACCGCGGCATCCCGCCGGCGCGCCTTGAGCGCGACCACCGCAGCCGGCACGATGGAACCCGCTACCGTCGGCAAGGCGCCGATACGCAGGGCCTGACGCTCTTCTCCGGGCTCCCGGGCGGCACGAATCGCGCGCGAAAAGCTCGCCAGGCTATCGCCTGCGTGCTGGTGAAAGGCCTCACCCGCTGGCGTCAGTCTTACCCCCTTGCGCCCCCGTTCGAGCAGGCTGACGCCAAGCTCCTCCTCCATTTCGCGCAGCGACTTGGACACCGCCGATTGCGTGATGTGCAGCGCCTCGGCGGCACGCAACAAGGAGCCCTGACGCACGATTTCCATCAGTACCCGCAGATGTCGCAGGGTGACGTTACGTCCGCTGGTGGCCATGGCGCCTCCTGACGATGAGCACGTCGAGATGCCGCAAGGGCACTCGGTGAGCCGTGGCGTGGAGAAATGCCACGACCAAGGTCTATAACTTAACCATATAGTTCACCAAAGCGGGAAGAAGTGTCGCTTTTCGTGGCCATTTGGTTCTCCTAGGCTCTCAGCATGTCCCTGCGCCCCAGCGTCTCGCTTGATGACCTGTGGCGACAACAAGAACCCGACGAGGACAGCCCATGGCCGACCACCCACACCCGCCGGCACCTGGCACGGACACGACACAGCCCGCTGGCCATCACGCGCGTCCAGCCGACACCACACCCCGCCGCGCTCCCGAGTACATCATCGGCAGCCTGGCCTTGGTGGCCTTTATCGCGCTGGCCGCTCTCCAGGTGGTGACGCGCTACGTCTTCAACAGTCCGCTGGACTGGAGCGAAGAGCTGGCCGCACATCTGCTGGTGTGGCTGGTGTTCATCGGGGCCATCGGCGTGCAGCGCGAAGACTCCCACCTGCGCGTCGAAATGCTCGATGAATGGCTGTCGCCACGCCTCACTAACTTGTTGCGCCTGGGCTTTGATGTGCTGGCCCTGCTCACCCTGCTGGCCCTGACCTGGGGCGGCTACCTGCTCTACCAGAGCCTGGTGTTCGACAAGCTACCGGCGCTGCGCTGGCGCTTGCGTGATGTCATGGTCATCGTCCCCATCGCCAGTCTATTGATGGCGGTGTTCACCCTTGGCCATATCCGCCGCCGACTGCATCTGCTGGCCCGACACGGGCAGCCTGAGCCTTCAGAGGGCAGCCACCATGACTGATCTCATCCTTTACCTGCTGCTGCTCAAGATGGTGCTGCTGCTCGCCGGCTTCCCCATCGCGTTCTCGGCGATTCTGGTCTCCGTGGCCTACATTCTGATCGAGGGACTGCCGCTGTCGCTGGTGGCACAGAAGGTATCGTTCTCGCTGGCCAGCTTCACTCTGCTGGCGATTCCGCTATTCATGTTCGCCGGCAAGATCACCACGGCCTCGGGGATCTCCGATCGCATCTTCGACTTTGCCGTGCGTCTGGTTGGCCGTATTCCCGGCGGCCTGGGCCACGTCAATGTGGGCTCAAGCCTGATCTTCTCCGGCATGTCGGGCTCGGCCCTGGCCGATGTGGCGGGCCTGGGCGAGATCGAATACAAGGCGATGACCCGCAAGGGCTACGACCCGGACTTTTCTGCGGGGATCACCCTGGCCTCATCGGCACTTGGCCCGATTCTGCCCCCGAGCCTGCCCATGGTGCTGTTCGGCGCGGCCTCGGGCGTCTCCATCACCGGTCTGTTTCTCGGCGGCATCCTGCCTGCCTTTCTGATTGCCCTGGCATTGATGATCTACGTGTTCCTGGTCGGTTGGCGCAACGGCTACGTGGACCACAGCTGGGATGGCTGGCTCAGGCTTGCCAGCGCCTTCATCGGTGCCCTGCCGGCGCTGGCGACGCCAGTGATCATCGTTGGCGGCATGACTCTGGGGGTCTTCAGTGCCACCGAGGCAGCCGCTGCCGCGGTCATCTACGTCCTGTTGATCACCACCCTGGTCTATCGCGACCTCACCTGGCGGACGCTCTACAACGTGCTCTACGACACCGTCATCGAGTCGTCGCGGCTGCTCTTCCTGATCGCCACCGCCCTGCTGCTGGGCTGGGTGCTGACCGATGCGGAGCTGCCTCAGGCCATCGCTGGCATCGCCAGTGGCCACATCGACAGCGCGGGTGGCTTCATGTTCGCCGCCATGCTGACCTTCCTGATTCTGGGGGCGGTCATCGAAAATGCCATTCTGATGCTGATCCTGGCGCCCATGCTGACGCCCATCGCCGCCCAGCAGTTCGGCATCGATCCGATTCACTTCGGCGTCTGCTCGGTGTTCGCCATTATGCTGGGGCAATTCACTCCGCCCATCGGGCTGTCGCTGTTCGTGATGCGGGGCATCACTCGCTTCAGCCTGGCCAGAGTCTCCCTGGCGGTGGCGCCCTTCCTTATCCCGCTGATTCTGAGCCTCGCCATCATGGCCGCGGTGCCTTCGCTGGTGCTGGCCATCCCCAGGGCCCTGGGCATGTGAGCCGTGGCGCGGCACCGCCAGAGCAATGCCATCAGCAACACGCCATTGCCAGAGCGTCATCATCGAGTCGCCAACACCCAGACAACAACGACACCCGGAGCGCTTCACCATGACATCTTCGCCTCGTCGCCATCTATGGACACACCGCCTGGCCGCCACTGTCGCTGCCAGCTGTCTCATCGCCAGCCTGTCGGCCGGCGCCAGCAGCGAGCTTCGCCTGGCCCTGGTCAACATGCCCGATGAACCCGTGACCCAGGCAATGCACCGGTTTGCCGAGCTCACCGAACAGTATTCAGAGGGAAACGTCACCATCCAGGTCAGCGATGGCGGCCACCTCGGCAATGATCGTGAGCTGTTCAACCAGCTCTACAGCGGTGCCATCGACCTGGGCAAACCATCGTTTCCGATCCTTGCCGATGTGGTGCCCGAATACTCGGTGACCATGGCGGGCTACTTCTTTGACGACTGGAAAAGACTCGAGGCCCTGCTCAACGCCCCCGAGTTCGGCCAGCAGTGGCGACAACGGCTGCTGGAGGACGCCGGCCTGCGCATTCTGGCCTACTACTACTTCGGCACACGCGAAGTGACCATGGCCGACCAGATACCCCGCACTCCGGAGGAGTTTCAGGGTGTAAAACTGCGTGCCGTGACCAACCCGATGTCGCTGTCGGTGATCCGTGGACTGGGTGCCAGCCCCACGCCCATCCCGTTTCCGGAGCTTTTCCAGGCGCTCAATCAGGGGGTCGCCGACGGCCAGGAAAACCCGCTGCCCACCATCTATGCCAATCGCCTCTACGAGGTGCAGGACAGCGTCATCCTGACCCACCACCAGCTGGTCGGGCAGGCCCTGGTGATCAATGACGACAGCTTCCAGGCCTTGTCACCAGCAGATCAGCAAGCCATGGAGCAAGCTGCCCAGGAGGCCATGGCGTACGCCACGCAACTGGCACAGGAGCAGGAAGCCCAGATCGTCGAAGCCCTACGTGACGAGGGGCTGACCGTCGTCGAGCTGAGCGACGCTGAACGAGACGCCTTTGCTGCCAGCGTGCGTACCCAGGTGCTCGAGGATTTCGACGGCCGCGACTGGCCCGAAGGCTTTGCCCAGAGCGTTCTCGACTTTGCCGACCGACCTTGACGACTGAGCCTGACGACCGACCTTGACGACCTACCTCGACACCGGACGGGCCTGGAGCCGTCAGCGGCCAAGGGCCCACTCCGGTCTCCGCAAAGGAAACGTGCATGCGCGTCATCTATGTCCTGTTTGACTCTCTCAATCGCTCCGCCCTCGGCTGCTACGGGGGCGCCATCGCCACCCCCAACTTTGACCGTCTGGCAGCACGATCCATGCGGTTTGATCGCCACTACATCGGCAGCATGCCGTGCATGCCTGCTCGACGCGACATGCACACCGGCCGGCTGAACTTCCTGCATCGCAGCTGGGGCCCGCTGGAGATCTTCGACGACTCCTTTGCGGTCAGCATGGGCCAGGCTGGGGTCTATAGCCACCTGGTCACCGATCACAATCACTACTTCGAAGATGGTGGCTCGACCTACCACAATCGCTATTCCAGCTTCGACTTCATTCGCGGGCAGGAAAGCGACCCCTGGGTCGCCATGGTCAAGCCACCGCTGGAGCGCTTCCGCGAGCAGTACCACCCCGAACAGTTTGGCGGTGAGCGCATCCGTCATCGCGTCCAGGGCATGCTTAATGAGACCGCCCTGCGCTCCCGCGAGGATTATCCGGTGGTCAAGTGCGTCGACTCGGCGCTCTCCTTTCTGGCCACCAACGGCGCTGAAGACCACTGGTTTCTTCACCTGGAATGCTTTGACCCCCATGAGCCGTTCAGCGCGCCAGCCAGCTATCGCGAGCACTTTCCCACGCGCTATCAGGGACCGATCTATACCTGGCCGCAGTACCGCACGACCGAGCAGGCCACCACTGAGGAAATCGAGGAAATACGCGCCAACTATGGCGCTCTGGTGAGCTTTTGCGACGATGAGCTGGGTCGCCTGCTGGATGTTCTGGACGCCCAGGAGATGTGGCAGGACACCGCCGTGGTGCTGACGACCGACCACGGATTCATGCTCGGCGAGCATGGCTGGTGGGGCAAGAACCGGATGCCCTTCTTCAATGAGATCGCCAACATTCCCTTGCTGATCCACGATCCCCGTCATCCCGACAGCTGGGGCACACATTGCACCTCGCTGACCCAGACCACTGACCTGTCGGCCACGCTACTGGACCTGTTCGAACTACCTGCGCCGGCCCATGGCTGTGGTCAATCACTGCTGCCACTGATCGACGGTAGCGCCGACCAGGTGCGCGAGCTGGCCCTGTACGGCATCTTTGGCGGAGCGCTTAACGCCACCGATGGCCACTACAGCTACTTCCTGTATCCGCGGGACATGGAACGCTGGCCTCTTTACGAATACACCTTGATGCCGATGCACACCGCTAGCCTGTTCACTCCGTCAGAGGTGGCCGACGCCGAGCTGTATCGAGGCTTCGACTTCACCAAGGGCGCCCCCGTGCTGCGGATGACGGCCAAGGATGATGCCAAGCGCCCACCGCTGCAGGGCGGAGGCTTTGCCCAGACCTATACCTGCCTGTACGACCTGGCCGGCGATCCCGGTCAGACCACGCCCTTTCGTGACCCGACCATCGAGTCACACCTGCGCCAGCTGATGATCGCGGAGATGCATCGACATGAAGCCCCTCAGGAGCTCTATCAGCGCTTCGGGCTGGCGCCATCAGGCCAGTGATCGCGGTGCAGTCACCGCCCTCAGGACCTGGCGACCACATCGTTCAGTGCTGGCGCTCGGCGGCGGCCTGGCGCAGTGACTCGGCGAAATCATCCAGCGCCAGGCTGGTGTCCACTGACGCGTTGGTACAGAGCCCCACCGATCCACCCTGGTGCTCGAAGGCCAGCGACAGCTCCACCAGACGGCCTGCCTGCAGGTCGTCATCCACGGCATCGAAGGGCGCCACCCAGATGGCGTCATTCTCCAGGGTGTAGCGACGGCTGAGCGTCAGCGACAGGGTCTCGAGACAGGGCGACGACAGGCTGATGGCGTGACGCACACAGAAGCTGTCGACCTGCTGTCGCAGGGTCGTCTGCTGGGGCGGCAGTACCCAGCGGCACTCCCCGAGGGGGGCGGTATCCTCAAGCACGTGCCCGGCCAGCCCATGGCCGGGACGAACCACCAGCCGCAGTGACTCGTAGTAGAGGTGCTCAAAGGCCAGATCACGGATCTCGCGGGCTTCTGTCATCCGTCCGACCACCATGTCCAGCTCGCCAAGTGACAATCGAGACAGCAGATAGGCGCTGGCGCCCGTGACCACCGTGACGCTGGTAGTGGGGCCGTGAGGCGATGTCTGGAAACGGCCGAGAGCCGCGGGCATCAGCCGTGACTCCACCGTGGATAGCGCACCGATCCTCAACCAGGCATGGCCACCATGGGCATCCGCCAGGGCACCCACACCCTCCTCGAGGGCCTTCAGCGCAGGGCCGGCGTGCCTTAACAGGGTGAGCCCGGCCTGGGTCAGACTGACGCCCTGGGCGCCACGCTCGAACAGCGTGGCACCGACGATGTCCTCGAGTTCACGAATGGCCTTGGAAATGCCCGGCTGGGTGATCGCCAGGGAGTCGGCAGCCCGCGCAAAGCTGCGGCGCCGAGAGACCTCAAGAAAGGCGTTGAGATGACGCAGTTTGATACGGTGATTGAGCATAAAACGTCAGGACTTTGGGCATCAGGGCGCTGGCCATCTCAACGACGAGGGATGACAGGACTCACTGGCAAGCGGCGAGCACGCGTTCGATGGGCTCGCCAGACCCCATCAGCGAAAAGCGCGCTGGAAGCGTGTCCTGGGGAGTGATCACGGCGACGTTGCCTGACTGCAGAGTGCGCGTCAGGCGAGCCGGCGAAGGCGCGAACCAGACGCCATCCTTGGGCGAATGACGGGACTCCAGACGATAGCCGATGCCATCCACCAGCACATCCAGAGGCTTGCGCCGGTCTGCACCCATGCCGGAGGCGTAACCCGCTACCGACACCATGGGCACCCCATTGAAGCACACCAGCGCCAACGAATGACCGTCGCCATCTTCTACCTTGGCCGCTGGCGCATCGCCAAACATCTGGTGGGCCTGGGTGAAACGCCAATCGGCCGCCGCCGAGTGGGCCATCAGCCCACCGAGCAACGCTGCCACACACGTCATGAACCGCATCTAGGAGTTACCTCTTGCCGCCAAATAAGGGCATGCACCGGGCCGCGCCCTCCTGCCCAGCATCCGTCCCCGTTCCAGTCTAGCAACGGCCCGAAACGTTAGGCCACTATCACGGGCACTCGGCCATGTAGTGAACGACGGAATAGAGGGAAGCAGACAGAAAGGACTCGGCACTCCCTACTGGAACATTCAGCGCTGCCATTGTGTGACAGCTATGTATCACTCTTCCCCTGCGGCGACAACCGTGCCCCAGATGCAGATTAACCCTGCCCTACCCTGCCTAGCCCTCACCTTCACAGGCGCCCCATCCCAGTTCCTTGGCCAGGGCAAAGGCGTGGTTGGCCGCCGGTACGCCAGCGTAGATGGCGACATGCATCAACACCTGACGCAGTTCCGCCTCACTCAGCCCGATGCGCTGGGCGGTGTTCAAGTGCAGGGTCAGCTCCTCGCGCCCCAGGGCGGCGAGAATGCCGGTGGTGATCATGCTGCGCTCGCGTCTCGTCAGGTCGTCATTGGACCACAGCTCGCCCCAGGCCAGCCGGGTGATCATCTGCTGGAACGGCGCGTCCAGCGACGTGGCCTTGGCGGTGGAGCGCGCCACATGCGCCTCCCCCAGCACCTGCTTGCGTGTCTCTATCCCGACCGAATAGGCAACACCGTGCTCGGCCACATCGCCCAGCTCCGGCGCCAGCGCATCGAGCAGCCAGTCGCACAAGCGCTGGGGTGCCTCCACCGAGGGCACATGGCCGACGCCATCGAATACCGTCAGCTCAGCACCGGGGATGTGCTCGGCCAAGGCCGCCAGCGAGGCGGGAGGCGTCGCCAGATCCTCACTGCCCGCCAACAGGTTGACCCTGAACGCTGGAGGGTGATGACCCGCATCGCCGAGGCGGCCCCGGAAATCCGCCTGCCCCAGCATCTCGCACAGCTGGGCGTAGGACTCATCGTCGCCACGGCCCATGGCCAGCTGCCAGCCTGGCGCCAGCGCCGAGTTGGCCTCAAACGCCCTGGCGGCGAACCAGCGCGGTACGATCTCGCCGGACATGGCGGCGAGCCCCTCAGCGCGCACGCGCCCGGCGCGGGCCGACCACAGTTCGAGATTGCCGATCTGCGCCCCGGTATTGGTCAGGCTGGCCGAGGCCAGTCGCTCGGGATGATGCGCGATCAACGCCTGGCCAATGACACCACCGATGGAGGTGCCGACGAAATGCAGGCGCGTGGTGTCAGCAATCCCCACCTCGGCCAGCAGCGCCAGCAGCTCATCCGCCAGGTCCTGCGGGGTGATCGCGCCGCCGGGCTCCAATGGCCCACTGGCCCCGTGCCCCGGCAGGTCCCAGGTCAGCACCCGATAGCGTGAGATCAGGCGCGGCAGCAGCTCATCCCAGACCGACTGATTCATGCCCAGCGGATGGGCCAACACCAGTAATGGCAGCGCCTCACTGCCCAGCAGGCGATAGCTCAGGGTGCGGTGGTGGATCTTGGCAAAGCTCATGGCGGTCTCCGTTGGCGGGATCAAACGCGCTCGATCAGGGTGGCAATCCCCTGCCCCACACCCACACACATGGTGCACAGGGCATAGCGCTTTTGCTGCTGATGCAGTTCGTGGGCGGCGGTCATCAATAGCCGCGCACCGGACATCCCCAGGGGGTGCCCCAGGGCGATGGCGCCGCCATTGGGATTGATCCGGGGGTCATCGTCGGCAATGCCCAGGTCCCGCATGCAGGCCAGCGCCTGAGCGGCGAAGGCTTCATTGAGCTCGATCACGTCGATCTCATCGATACTTACCCCGGTGCGCGCCAGCAGGCGGCGTACCGCGGGCACCGGGCCGTAGCCCATGATACGCGGCTCGACCCCGCCGGTGGCCATCCCTAGGATGCGCGCCATCGGCGTCAGGCCGTGGCGCTCCACTGCGGCCTGACTGGCCACCAGCATCGCACAGGCGCCATCGTTGACCCCCGACGCATTGCCGGCGGTGACGCTGCCATCCTGCTTGAAGGGTGTCGGCAAGCTCGCCAGCTTGTCCAGGGTGGTGCCGGAGCGCGGATGCTCATCGCTGTCGAAGACCAGCGGCGGCTGCTTGCGCCGGGGGATCTCGATAGGCGTGATTTCCAAGGCAAAACGCCCTTGCTGCTGGGCCCGTGCGGTCTTCTCCTGGGAGCGCACGGCAAAGGCATCCTGGTCCGCCCGCGAGATAGCGAACTGCTCGGCCACGTTCTCGGCGGTTTCCGGCATCGAGTGGGTCTCGTAGACCTTCTTCATCAATGGATTGACGAAGCGCCAGCCGATGGTGGTGTCCTCGATCGTCTGTCCGCGGGAGAACGCCCCCTCCGCCTTGCCCATGACGTAAGGCGCCCGCGACATGGACTCGACGCCACCGGCCAGGGCCAGATCCATCTCGCCGGCCTTGATCGCACGCATGGCGGTCCCCACCGCATCCATGCCGGAACCACACAGCCGGTTCATGGTAGTGCCCGGTACCGAGGTAGGAAGCCCCGCCAGCAGCGACGACATGCGCGCCACGTTGCGATTGTCCTCACCGGCCTGATTGGCGCAGCCCATGAAGACTTCTTCGATGGCCGCAGGGTCAAGATCGGGCGCCTGAGCCAGCACTGCCTTGAAGATATCGGCCGCCAGATCATCAGGGCGCACGCTGGACAGGGTACCCCCGAAGCGGCCAATGGCACTGCGGCGAGGATGGCAGAGATAGACGTCGCTCATGGCGGACTCCTTGCTGTCCCCGCGCATCGGCGCGGGGCGTGTCGTAAACAGGGGAAAACCGGGGCTCTTACTGGCCGCTATGGGCGCGCTCGGTGCGGGCCTTCAGTTCGCGCAGCACCGCCAGTTCGTGGTCGCTGGGCTCGGGCGTCGCGGCAAGCTCGGGGGCAAAGCGGATATCCCAGCCCGTCGCTTCCTGCACCTGCTCGCGGCTCACCCCAGGGTGCAGCGAGACGACGGTGAGCTCGCGATCGACGGGATCGGGCTTCATCACGCACAGATCGGTAATCACCCGGGTCGGCCCCTTGCCGATGTTGGGCACGCCATCGCGTCCCTTGCCGTCGCGGCCGAAGCCCAGGGTGGTGATGAAGTCCACGTCGCGCACGAAGGCGCGTGGCGAATGCTTCAAGGTGATGAACACCTCGCCGGCGTTGGTGGCGATTTCCGGCGCCCCGCCACCGCCCGGCAGGCGTACCTTGGGCGCGGTGTAGTCACCGATCAGCGTGGTATTGAGGTTGGCGTAGCGATCGATCTGCGCCGTGCCCAGAAAGCCGACGCTGACCTTGCCGCCCTGCAGCCAGTAGCGAAACATCTCGGGCACGGACACGGTGGTCAGCGCCGACTCACACAGCTCACCGTCGCCAATCGACAGCGGCAGCACATCGGGCTTGGTCTGCAGGGTGCCGGATTCGTAGATCAGCACTACCTCGGGAGCGTGGGTCAGGCGTGCCAGGTTGGCGGCCTCGGAGGGCAGACCAATGCCGACAAAGCAGGTCATGCCGTTCTCCAGCGCGCGGGCGGCGGTCACCGTCATCATCTCGGCGGAGGTGTAGTCGGTAGCGGTGTTCATCAGGCGTGCCCCCCTGTCTGGATGATGTTGTCGTCGATCCACCGGGTAAAGGCATCCCGGTCCCGTGCAATGGCGTCCCACTCCTTGTAGAAGCGGTTGTCCCGGGGGTAGTAACCGTGGGCGTAGGACGGCAGCGAGCCCTTTTCCGCCACGGCGATGGCGTCGATGGCCCAGCCTGGAATCACGCAGGCATTGGGGTGGGCTCCCAGGTCGTCGACGATTTCCTCGACGGTGACGATGGCGTGCTTGGCCGCCAGCACCGCTTCCTTCTGCACGCCGATGATGCCCTCGACCAGCACATTGCCGGCCCGATCCGCCTTCTGGGCATGCACGATGGACACATCCGGGCGTACCGATGGAACGGCGGCCAGGCGCTCACCGGTAAAGGGACACTCGATGAACTTGATCTGCTCGTTGACGTTGGGCAGCTCGCTGCCCACATAGCCTCGCAACACCGCCAGCGGTAGCCCTGCGGCCCCTGCTTCGAAGGCGCAGGCCATGGCCGCATGGCTATGCTCGAGAATCTCGATCTGATGGGGCCAGCCCTTCTCCACCGCATCGCGCAGTCGGTGCAGCGACCCCACGCCGGGGTTGCCCCCCCAGGAAAAGATCACCTTCTTGACGCAACCCGCACCGATCAGCTGATCGTAGACCAGGTCCGGAGTCATGCGGATCAAGGTGAGATCACGCTTGCGCTGGCGAATGACTTCATGCCCGGCGGCAAACGGGATCAGATGGGTAAAGCCTTCCATGGCAACGGTGGCGCCATCCTCGACGTAGCGCTTCACCGCATCACTCAGGCTCAGGATCTCGGCCATGTGGATTGCCTCATGTGTGTTCTGGAGGGGTGTGCTGAATGCTGTGCTCTTGATGTTGAGCTCTTGATGAATAGCCCAGGACGCTGTTGCCTGGACCATGCATCCCTTTTGTTCGCTATGTGAACGTAGGTTTGTTATACGAACAAACCTACTGTCGAATCCCTCGATCGTCAAATGCAAAAAAGGCGAGCGCAGATCGACTCTGCGCTCGCCTTTACTGGGGGTTGTCTTTTGCTTCAGAGGGTTATCAGCGCTGCAGCCACTCAAGCGCGGCACGGACCTGGTGTTTGCTGCTACCAATGTATAAGGCGGGATCGGTGGCCGCTCGTATCGCTTCGGCACTGGGCAGTGTGCTGTCATGAGGGCTGGCTTGGCTGCTGGCAGCGGTGCTGACGCCGGCGCCGGCGTCGCTGTTTACCGCGTCACCACCTTCCAGCACCAGCGACACCAGCACGTCAGCGTAACGGCGCCCCTGCTGCCTGGCCTGTTCGGCGGCGTCTGCCGCCAGCGCCTTGGCGCGCTCGTGCCCCAGGGACGGGGTCAGCAGACGCGCCACCGGCTCGGCCATGATGGCGCCCCCGGTCACCGCAAGGTTGGCCGCCATGCGCTCGGGGTGGACCTCCAGGCCTTCGAGCAACACCGCCGCCTGCTCCAGGGCGCCCTCCACCAACAGCACCGATTCCGTCAGGGGCACCCACTCGGCATGCCATTCCCCCAGTCCGCGCTCCAGCGGCTGCGCCACGGCGCCCAGCACCACGCTGGTGTGTCCATGCAGCCGACGAGCCGCCGAGCGTATCAGCGCACAGCGCACCGGGTTGCGCTTGTGCGGCATCGACGAAGACTCGCCCATGCCGGGGGCGCTGGGTTCACTGACTTCACCAACTTCGGTCTGGGTCAGCAGGGAGACGTCGAGCGCCAGGTTCTCCACCGCCCCGGCCACGGCATCCAGGGCCGTCTGCAGGGTATGGATCGGCTGGCGATTGGTGTGCCAGGGCAATACCGGGCAGCTCAGCCCCAGCTCCTGGGCTATCGCCTGCATCAGGGCCATGCCCTCATCGCCCCATCCCGAGTGCACGCCTACCGCACCGCCAAACTGTACCGGCAGCCCTTGATCCGCCACCTCACCCAGCCGTCGCCTGGCTTGTTCGAGCCCCACCGTCCACTGGGCGACCTTGGCGCCGAAGGTGATCGGCAAGGCTTGCTGCATCAGCGTACGACCGACCATGGGCGTATCGGCATGTGCCTGCATCAACGCCATGCCTGCGGTCCGGCACCGCTCAAGCAGTCCATCGATGGCCCCCAGCCGAGGTGTCAGCAGATGCATCAAGGCCGAGTCCACCACATCCTGACTGGTGGCCCCCTGGTGCCAGTAGCGCTTGAGATGATCCGGCAGCGCGCCACGGCCTGCCTTGACGAAGGGAATGGCCGGATTACCGCCACTGGCAACACCACGGGCCAGTTCGGCCACATCGAACGCGTGATGCTCCAGCCGCTCGGCCATGTCTGCGGCGGTACCGGGCGGCACCGCCCCGATACGCTCCTGCGCGCGCACCAGGGCCAGCTCGAAGGCCAGCATTGAGGCGATAAAGTCCGCATCACGGCAGTCCTTGAGCGCATCTTGGCTCATGCAGGGGTGGCTCAGCAGGGCGGCAGTCATGGCATGTTCCTCGTGAAAGGGGCGTGAGGCTTGGCACATCGGCTGTGCCTGGCTTGGAGAACGCAGGGACGGGGCAGACAGTGGAAGCGCTCCATCAAGCTGGCGCGCCAACACTGCTTATCGCACAGATGTTCGCGAATCGAACGACTATGCTAGATGACTCAATACTGGGCAGCAAACTCCCCCGCCACCGATGATATGCCGCTGCACAGGAGTGCGCCGGGCACATTCGTCGACATGCTACGCTGATGGGCAGGTTGGCGTTCCAGTCAACGATTCAAGGTCGACAGCCCCATGATATTCCCTCCACAGCACTTGCTTCGAATGCTGATAGCATTGATCCTATCAGCCCTCGCCGTGCCGACTTATGCTCAAAATGACTGCACAGAGACGGAGCTAAAAAGAGTCCCCCCTCCCCTAAACAATCATAAGTGCACAATCAGCTGGATCGACCACAATCAGCTAAGGACTGTCACATGGCGCGAGAATAGAGGGGATGGTGAGTCTGCCAAGCTTCAACACACCTTGAATAAAACAGTACTGACATCTTCCCATTTACCCCAACTCATTGATGTCGACCAGGACGGCTGGCACGACATGCTGACGTTCACGCCAGTAGGTCAGGTCAATGGCGTCTTCGATATCTTCTTCTATGAGCCATCCCATGGGACATTTACGCATGCTCAGCCACTGTCAGGCCATACATTGGAACGAGATATAGATGACTACGTCATTGCCATATCTCGTAACGGCCCAGGCCAGATATTGCGTTTCTTTACTATTGAAAACCAGGACTTCACGTTTCAGTTTGAGATCAATCCCTATGCCCCCGGCTCGCCTCCCCCAGGCCGTGAGTTTACCTGTGACATCAGTGCTGTCAGTAGCGAAGTAGGCAGTGAGAACGAAAGAAAAGGCGCAACACCTGAAGACGTTGAATGGCTCAGTGACTACTGCATCCTGGAACCGCCAATAGACCGCGAACCCCGCAATATTGAGCTCCTGGAGCGAGCGGTTGAAACAGATAGGGTACCGACAGACACCCTATTTTATTGTCGCCTCGACGATAACACTCATATTGTCACCATCTCTCGAGTTCCAGGTGGGATGAAATACGAGTATGGAAGAATCGGCACTGACAGTGTCGAGCTGGCTCTGGAGCAGCCGCTTGAACAGGTCCAAGTGGTGACAGAGGATGACAATGGACAGAGTCGATTTGGTGAAATCCGCTTTACCAGCGGCCCCTACAGCTACATCGCGTCCTACCGCTACGACTTATTCGACACAAATGGCAAGCTATTGCCATCTGGCCCAGATCGAGCGCGCGCCAACCCGACGTTTCGACGAAGCCTGATGGTCACCAAGGACGGGGACCGTGCAAACCCAGTGTTTGCCAGAGACTGTCTTATCGCACATTCCTACGATGCGATCTTGGCGTCGGAGCGGGAATGACATCGTGCGGTCGAGGGGCGTTGTGGCCGGCGGGCGCCGGTAGCCGACGTCTTCGGCGCTAACACAACCATTCGGACAACGGCATCTTGATGGGATAGCGATAGCAGCAGTCGCCAATAGTCGTACAAGTGTTCGCAAGTCGAACATATATGCTAGGTTAACCACATGGACGGGAGGTACGGCACTCGCTAAGCAGTGTGTCGACACGCCCTCAGACCATTGCCGCACTGGTATCATCCACGCTTTATCTTTCCGAAAGGACACCTCGATGGATACGGCACCGACGGACGCCGCCCTGAGCCCGGACGATCGCGACTTTGTCACCGCTCTCGCCAGCGGCCTCGATGTCATTCTGGCCTTTGATGAGGCCCACCCACGCATGACGCTGAGCGAGGTGGCTGCACGTACCAGCATGAACCGCGCCCGTGCCCGACGCTTCCTGCTGACGTTGCATGCACTCGGCTATGTGCGCAAGGACCAGCGCCATTTTGAATTGGCCCCCAGGGTGCTGCAGCTTGGCTATGCCTTCCTGTCCGCCAACAATTATCGTCACCTGATTCAACAGGTGCTCGAGGGCATCACCGCCGAGAGCGGTGAATCCTCATCGCTTGGCGTACTGGACGGCGACGAGGTCACCTATGTCGCCCGCTCGGCCTCGCGCCAGCGACTGATGGCAATCACGCTGGCCGTGGGCACTCGGCTGCCGGCCGCCTACACCTCGATGGGGCGCATGCTGCTGGCCCAACTCGATGACCAGGCGCTGGACGCCTTTCTCGAGCGCGTCACCCTGGAACCCTTCACCGACACGACCATCACCGACCGCAGCGCGTTGAAGGCAGCCATCCTGAGCGCCCGCGAGCTGGGCTATGCGATCGTGGACCAGGAGCTCGATTCCGGCCTGCGCTCCCTGGCAGTGCCTGCCTACGATGCCCACGGTGAGCTGATCGGCGCCATCAACATCAGCACCAATGCCGCTCGGGTCGACCATGACACGCTGCTCGAGCGCTACCTTCCGCTGCTGCAGGAGAAGGCACGCCAGATCCGCGCCAACGTCAGCTGATCTCGCCACCTGTTCGACCACGCTTGAGCTGACGCCGGCAGGGAGGCCTGAATGCTCGCCATACTCTCCATCACTACGCCGATCTTTCTGCTGATTGGCGTGGGCTTTGTGGCTAGGCGCTGGAACCTGGTATCGCCGGTCCAGCTGTCCGGCGTCGCCAACTTCGTGCTGTACGCCGCGCTGCCGGCGCTGATTGTCGGTGCGCTCACACGCAATTCCCTGGGAGAGGTCATCAGCCTGCCGCTGCTGCTTGCCTACGCACTGGGCTCGGTGGCCACCTTTGTGGCGTGCCTGTGGCTGCCGCGCAATCGCCGCCGCAAGACCGCCACGGAGCGTGCCATCCAGGCGCTGGGCATGTCGGCCTCCAACAGTGGCTTTATCGCTTACCCCATCGCGGCTCTGGCGCTGGGCCAGGCGGCGGCGGGTGTCATCCTGGTGCATACCATGATGGTCGAGGTGCTGCTGGTCATCCCCGGCGCGCTGGTACTGGCGGAAATCGGCCAGCAGGCGGATGCCAAGGCGGGCGCTGCCTTGCGTCAGACCTGTCAGCGCCTTACCCGCAATCCGATCCTGATCTCGCTGACGGCAGGACTTGCCATCGCGGCCAGCGGGTTTCGCCTGCCCGATACCCTCACGCGGACCATCGAGCTGCTGGCAGGCGCCGCCGGGCCCGCCGCGCTGTTCGTCATCGGCGGCACCCTGTATGGCTTGAAGATTCGCGGCATGCTCAAGGACATGGGGCAGATCATGGCAGGCAAGCTGTTGCTGCACCCGCTGCTGGTGCTGGGCCTGCTGCTGGCCCTGGAGACGGTGACGGGACCGCTGCCACCCCACCTGTTTGCCGGCGCCATGATCTTCGCCGCCTGCCCGATGATCAGCATCTATCCCTTGATCGCCCAGCGCTTTGGCATGGAAGGGGTCGGGGCGGCCGCCCTGATGGCCAGCACCGTGGCCAGTTTCGTTACTCTGAGCCTGGTGATCTGGGGACTGGGGCACAGCGGAATGATGACCTTCTAGGGTCGCCCG
Source organism: Halomonas sp. DP5Y7-2 (assembly GCF_019802025.1). NCBI lineage: Bacteria > Pseudomonadati > Pseudomonadota > Gammaproteobacteria > Oceanospirillales > Halomonadaceae > Halomonas > Halomonas sp. DP5Y7-2. The sequence goes on from NZ_JAHVHY010000008.1 coordinate 133,766, forward strand.
AGAGCCGCCACCTTATCCGGCTCACGGCTGCTGTGCTGTCCCGCCTTTCTGCTGCTCTTGCCTGCTGTCCTTGCCTGCTCTCGTCGTATGCGCTGACTAGTGCCACCTATCGAGCGGGCAACCGACCCATTGAAAAAACTTGAACGACGTTCTATTTTATTTGTGGAACGGTGTTCAGGTTTTCACACTTCCTCTCTACGTCACTTATCTTCACCACTTACTTCGCCACTTACCTGCGCCACTGACCTTCACCACTGGCTTCGCTACTGACGACGCCAGTATTCACGCCCGAATCTCTTCCCTACAGGTCCTCTTATGCCCAACGCCTCCCTTACACGACAGGTGGATCTTGTTGTCATCGGCTCTGGTGCCGCCGGACTCAGCGCGGCCGTCACCGCAGCCCACGAGGGCCTGTCTGTGGTGGTGCTGGAAAAATCCGCCGTCATGGGTGGAGCCAGCGCCTGGTCAGGGGGCTGGATGTGGGTGCCCCGCCATCATCTGGCCCAGGCGGCGGGCATCAACGAATCCCGTGAGACGGTAAGACGCTATCTGGAGCACGAACTGGGTGACCACTTCGACGGAACCCGCATCGACGCCTTTCTCGACGCAGCCCCCGAGATGGCCAGGTTCTTTCACGAGCAGACCGCGCTGACCTTCGAGGCGGGTAACACGATTCCCGACATTCACGCTGCGTCACCTGGTGCGGGCACCGGCGGTCGCTCGCTCATCGCCGCCCCTTTCGACGCCAGACAGCTGGCGCCGGCCACCCTGGCGAAGCTGCGCACCACCATGCGCGAAACCGCCCTGGCCGGTATGCCCATTCAGGCCGGCTCAGACCTGTCCGCGTTCTTGTCAGCCACCCGCTCGTTAACGGCATTTGTTCACGTGGCCAAACGCCTGGTGCGCCACGGCGTGGATCTCGCTCGCCATGGCCGGGCCATGCAACTGGTCAACGGCGTCGCCCTGATCGCACGCCTGGTCAAGTCCGCCGACGATCTGGGCGTGGAGTGCTGGACGTCTTCAGCGGCTCGCCGCCTGCTGCGACACAATGACAGAGTGGCCGCTGTCGATATCGATACACCGGATGGCCTGGTGACGCTCCAGGCTCGCCGCGGCATTGTGTTGGCGGCAGGCGGATTTGCCTGGCACACCGAGCGGCGCAAGGCGCTGTTTCCGCGCACTCCCAGCGGTAGGGAACACTGGCCGCTGCCTCCGACAAGTGTCAGCGGTGATGGCCTGTCCCTGGGTGAATCCATGGGCGGGCAGGTGGACACCAGCCTGCACAGCCCTGTGGCCTGGGCTCCGGTATCACTGGTGCCCTGGCCGGATGGCAGTACCGGCCACTTCCCTCATATCATCGATCGCGGCAAGCCAGGCGTCATCGGCGTCCTGGCCAATGGCCAGCGTTTCGTCAATGAGGCGGGCGGCTATTACGACTACGTCGATGCCATGCTCAAGGCGGTGCCGGAAGGTGAAGAGGTGTGCTCGTGGCTGATCTGCGATCATCGCTTTCAACGACGCTACGGGCTGGGTATCAGCCGCCCCTTCCCGCTGCCGATGCGCCACTGGATATCCAGGGGCTATCTCGCCTGCGGCGACACCCCGCAGGCCCTGGCCCAGGCCTGCGGAATCGACAGCGATGGCCTGGTCGACACCTTGGCCCGCTACAACGCGGCCGCACGACGGGGCGAGGATCCAGACTTCCAGCGCGGCACCACGCCCTACAATCGCAAGCAGGGCGATCCTGCGGTCACCCCCAACCCCTGCGTTGCCCCCATCGAGCGTGGTCCCTACTACGCGGTCAAGGTGCTCCCCGGCTGCTTTGGCACCTTCGCAGGGCTCAAGGCCGACCCGCATGCTCGCGTCCTTGATCGCGAAAACCAGCCCATCCCGGGGCTGTACGTGGCGGGCACCGATATGGCCAGCATCATGGGAGGCTTCTACCCGGCCGGAGGCATCAACCTTGGTCCGGCCATGACCTTTGGCTATATCGCCGGTCGTCACGCCGCGCGTCAGTGACTCTGATGCTGACCGGTTGTCGCCACGCCTTCCTTCGCCCCGTCTATGGTCGCTTCTTTGTCGTCAGCCCCTCGCTTTCCTTCCCGTCTTGCCAGTCCACATGTTGAGGCCCCACATGCACAAAGAGATCTCTTCACCGAACCATCGCCGCCCGCTGTCGCTGGCGGCGTTGACCGTACTCGACCTGTCGCCTCCCGAGATGGTGGAAATAGCGGCTCGTGCGGGCTTTGACCGAGCAGGACTGCGCTTGATTCCGGCCACGCCGGAAGAGCTCAGCCACCCCATTCTCACGGACCCAGGGTTGCTGCGAGCCACCAAGCAGCGACTTCGGGAGACCGGTATTCAGGTTGGCGATGTCGAGATCCTGCGGCTGACGCCGACAACACGAGTGAAACAGGACGTCGAGCGCTTTATCGAGGTGGCAGCCGAACTCGGTGCCAGCGATATTCTCGTGGCCGGCAATGACGATACACCGGATCGACTGATCGACAACTTTGCCGAGCTGTGCGAGCTGGCCGCTCCGGCAGGCCTGTTCCCGCACCTGGAGTTCATGCCATGGACGGCGGTCAGGAACCTGACAGAAGCCCGCCATATCGTTGCCCAGGTCCGCCGACAGCATGCCAATGCCTGTCTGTTGGTGGATGCCTTTCACTTCGACCGATCCCGCAGCACGCTTGAGGAGCTGGCCACGGTCCCACCTGACTGGATGCGCTATGCCCAACTCTGTGATGTGCCAGGGCCAGTCCCTGAGTGCATGCAGGACATCCTTCGCCAGGCCAGGAAGGAGCGCGCCTTTCCCGGCGAGGGCCAGGCCAACCTGTCGGGGCTGTTACGCCAGCTGGCAGATGACCTTCCGCTTAGCATCGAAGTGCCAACGCCAGCCCTGCAGCGCCAGGGAGTACCAGCACTCGAGCGCGCCCGCAGGGCTCATGACACGGCGATGGCGGTCCTGGCACGGACACAGGGACAGTCAGAGGAAACATGATGTGAGCTGGACGACGCAGGCGGTCGCTTAGCCTGCTATATTTCATCCACCATCAGGGAAGCGCTGAAGGCATCAGCCGAGCGGCATGAGGAGCAAGGCGCGCGCCGCACAGAACCCGGAGCCTATGCAGTAGAGGTGAAGAGTTCGAACAGCGCGCAACGCAGCGAATCGTCGGCGCAGGCATGTATGCAGTGTCTTTCCGAGGCCACGCGGCCAGCGTTTTATTGACCGACACTCTTTTGGATTCCTATGCCGCCCTCTCCGACATCGCCTTCTTCTCCATCGTCTCCCTCATCCTCTTCACCTTCGTCGTCTTCACCTGCTGCGCCGAGGTCGGACGGCCAGGACGCCGTTGCTGCCCTAGACACCGCCGTGCTGACACCGCCAGAGGCGCTCAGCCGGGACCGGCCGTTGAAGGGGATAGGCTTCATGCTGGCGGCGGGCCTGCTGTTCACGATGCTGGATACCGGAGTGAAAACCCTGGCTCAGGACTATTCACCGGTGCAGGTGGTGTGGGCGCGCTACGTTGGCCATGTGCTGGTACTGGTGGGCTACTTCCTGTGGCTGGGACGTGGGCCAGGCATGGCCATGCTCAAGACCACCTCGCTGCGCGGTCAGTGCCTGCGGGGGCTGTTGCTGCTGGGCGCCAGCACCTTCGCCTACCTGGCCTTTCGCAGCCTGCCGCTGCTGCAGGTCTATGTGGTGAACTTCAGCTCTCCGCTGCTGGTCACGCTGATGGCGATTCCACTGCTCAAGGAGCGCGTCAGCGCTCCCCAGTGGCTGGCCATCATCATCGGTTTCATCGGGGTAGTGATCTGCGTGGGGCCGCTGGACTGGAGAGCCAACCCCGCCATCATGCTGCCCTTCGGCATGACGCTGTGCTTCGCCCTGTACCAGCTGACGACTCGGCGCTTCGGGCGAGCCGATCATCCGCTGACATCGCTGTTCTACGCGGGCCTGGCCGGGGCGGTGGTCAGCTCGCTGGTGGTCCCCGGCTTCTGGTCACCGGTGGATCCTGTCCACCTGCCTCTGTTTGTGTTTGTCGGACTGATGGGGGCGGCCAGCCAGCTCAGTCTGATCCTGGCCATGCGCTACGCGCCCGCCTCGCTGGTGTCGCCTTTTCTCTATCTGCAGATCATCTGGGCGGCGCTGTTCGGCTTCGTCTTCTTTGGCGATGTTCCCCGCCCCGAAACCTGGATCGGCGCTGCCCTGATTACCGTTGGCGGCATCGTCCTGGCCACCAGTCGGAGGAAAAGTAGCTGAGCCAGTGCGCCGCCATTCATGTCGCGATCCACGTCACGACAGCGGCGTCACGACGTCAGCATCTCGCTGACCAGCACCCGGCCGCCCTGGCGAGCAGCCTTGTCCACCGCCAGAGTCGCGGCCAGGGTCATCGCCCCTTCCCTTGCGCTGACACGCGGCTCGGCCTCTTTTCTCACCACGGCGATGAAGTGACGCAGCTGCTCGGGATAGCAGTGGCTGCGCGGAGGCTGCAGACGCTCTCGCATCAGCGGCTCACGCCAGTGACCTTGGCCGGCATGACGCCACAGCGCCATACCCGGCACGCTGAGGCTACCGCGGGTGCCGCCAATCACGTAGCAATCTCCCGGCTCATGCAGAAAATTGGGGGACTGACCAGAAGCGACGTCCCAGATATAGGGTGAGGGCACCGCATCGCTGCCGACAAAGGAGCCAATCATGCCGTTGGCAAATGACAGGATGAGCGCAAAGCTGTCTTCCACCTCGAAGCCCCGCGCCTTGTTGGCGGTCACCGCCTGCACGCTCTCGATCTCACCGCACAGAAAACGCAGGCAGTCGATCTCATGAATCAGGTTGATCAGGATGGGACCCCCACCCGCTTCCCGCCGCCATGCCTGATTGAAATAGGGCTCGTCCTTGCGACACAGCCACATCCCGCTGACGGTGACCAGCTGACCCAGTTCTCCCGCCTGGATGGCCCGCAACGATTCGACCATGTCGGGACTGTGGCGACGGTGATGGCCCACCAGCATGGGTACCCCCGCCGCCTCGCTGGCGTCGGCCAGCCGCAGCCCTCCCGCCAGAGAGTCGGCAATCGGCTTCTCCATCAGCGTCGGCAGCCCCCGCTCGATACAGGCTAGGCCGGCCTCCACGTGCAGGGCATTGGGCAGCGCCACAATCACCGCATCGAGCTCGACCTGATCGAGCATCTGGAGGTAGTCGGTATAGCAGGGCACGCCCAACCCGTCGGCGAAGGCACGACCGGCGTCCGTCACATCGGCGATAGCCGCCAAGGTAGCGTCTGCCGACGCCTGTACCAACGCCACGTGTTCACGGCCGATGATGCCGGCCCCCATCACACCGATGCGTAGAGGTCGCATGCTGTTCTCCTTGTCGTTGTCGTTGTCTTTGTCGTTGTCAGGGCATTGTCCACAGCGATGGCTGCGAAAGGCGCGCACGAATTAGGGAAGCGCTGAAGTCATCAGCCGAGCGGCATGAGGCGCCAGGCGCCCGCAGCGCAGAACCCGGAGCCTATGCGGTATAGGTGAGGGGTTCGAGCAGCGCTTAACGCAGCGAATCGACGGCGCCGGCATGTAGGTAGCGTTTGCTCAGTAGTGCGCTCGACGTAACATTCCGGATGCCGCCGTCGACGCTGCCAGCTCCTCCGCCACGTCCAGCAGCGGCTCGCGGAGCGAGTGCATGTGTTCCTGGGTCAAGCGGAAGCCGGGACCCGCGATACTGATGACGCCGCTGGCACAATGTCCACTGCGCAGGATCGGGGCTGCCATGGCGTGCATGCCGGGCGCAAAGGTCTCCATGACCATGGCGATGCCTTGCTGCCGGGTCAGGGCCAGGGCCTCGACCAGGCCCTGGGCGGTGGTCACGGCATTGGGACCGTAGTCCTCTGGCTGACCGAAGCCCTGTTCCTCCACCAGGCCCAGCGCCTGCTCATCACTCAGCGTGCTGAGCCAGGCAAGCCCCGAGGCGCTGCAGGACAGCCGAGCCACCGCGCCCATGTCCGGGTCATAGCGCAGGCCTCCCCGCGCGCCCTGGGCCTTGGCGACCCAGGTCAAGCTGTTGCCATCCACCACCGAAAGACGCACCAGTTCGCCACTGCTGTGTGCCAGTCGATCGAGCAATGGCTGGGCGGCATCGACAATACCCGACGCGCTGAGAAAACCGAGGCCCAATGAGGTCAGCCGAGTGGTCAGCAGATAGTCACCCTGCTCTTTGGCCTGACGCACATAGCCATAGCGCATGAGATCGTGCAGCAGGCGGTGTGCTGCGCTCTTGGGCATACCAAGGCGTTCGGCTATGGCTGCCAGGGGAAGCCCTTCGGCCTCCTTGGCAAGCAACTCCAGTATTCCCAGGGTGCGTTCCATGACACCGGCCATCACCGTTTCCTCTCTGCCAACGTTATCTGCAACGCCTTTCATGACCACGGGACAGCACACCCGCGTAAAAGGCCCATTCGCCAGGAGGATAGTCAAACGCCAGAAATTTTGGAACGCCATTCCTGTTTTTTACGGGTGGTCATTCGCCATGACCTGGAGACACGTCAGCCCTTCTTGATCAGCCCTTCTTGATCAGCGCCTCCAGGGCGGCGTGATAGCCTTGGCTGCCGAGCCCCGCGATAACGCCGTCGGCCCGCAACGACACGTAGGAGTGGTGACGGAAGCTCTCGCGCTTATGCACGTTGGACAGGTGGACCTCGATCACGCTGCCATCGAAGGCGTTCAGTGCATCCAGGATGGCCACCGAGGTGTGGGTGAAGGCGGCAGGATTGATGATGATGGCCACCGTGCCGTCCACGCGAGCGGCATGAATGGCGTCGATCAGCTCGCCTTCATGATTGCTCTGCCGGCTACTCAGCTCCCATCCCGCGAGCAGCGCATGCTCGCGCAGCCCATTGTCGATGTCCGCCAGGGTTTCGTGACCGTAGATATCGGGCTCACGGGTGCCCAACAGGTTGAGATTGGGACCATGCAGAACCAGCACCTTGCCACTCATCAGAGATTCTCCTTCAACAGTTCTCGCCGGTAGTGGGCGAACAGGGATGCGGCTTGCTCATCGGCGGCAGCACGCTGATGCTCATCCTCACAGAACCGCTTGAAGGCGTCCACGCCCTGGAACACGAACAGGCTGACGCCACTCATCACTCCGGCACCGGCCTGCCTGGCAGCGGCGACGAACTCGGTGACCGCCGGCACGTAGACGGCATCAAAGATCCAGTGGTCGGGACGCAGCACTGAAGGGTCCAGCGGACAGCCCGGACTCTTCTCGTGGCCGATGGGGGTGCAGTTGATCAAGCCATCACACTGCGCCGCCTGCTCGCCTAGCGTCGCGGCATCTACCGCCTGCGCGGTGAAGCCAGCATGGCGAAGTTCGCTGGCCAACGCCTCGGCCCGGGCGGCGTCCAGGTCAGCCAGCCTTACGTCCGTTGCGCCGAGCTCGGCCACCGCAAAGGCCGCGGCCTTGCCGACGCCTCCGGTACCGACCAGCAGTACCCGCCCAGGTGGGCGCTCCCCCAGGGTCGCCCGATAGCCGCTCATGAAACCCGAAAAGTCGGTGTTGTCGGCAATGATGCGACCACCTTCGAAAACCAGGGTGTTGGTCGCCCCGACGCGGCGGGCGCCAACGCTTATGTCATCGGCCAGTGCCAACGCCTGTTCCTTGAACGGGTAGGTCACGTTGACGCCCCGATAGCCTTCGTCGATCAGCGCCCTTACCTTGTCCTCCAGGGAGGCGATCGGCCGCGCATCAACATCAAACAGGTCGTAGCTTACGTCGATACCGGCCAGCGACCCCAGCCGGGCATGCAGGTCCGGCGAACTGGAGTTGGCGATACCCTTGCCGATAAGGCCTAACTTCATGATATTCACTCCTCAGGGGCGGAGAGCCGATAGCGGGTACGTGACACGTGGGTAGCACATCAAGCGCGATGAGCTGGTTTGGGCTGAGCTGGGCTGCTGACGGTGCGTCCTGGCTTATGCCTGGGCAGACTGCGCCGCCAACCGCACTCCGGCGTTGGCCTCACCGTAGCGCTGGTAGTCATCGCGACGCTCGACAATCTCGAAGAAGAAGCGGCCGGCAAAGGTGTCGGTATAGGCGTGGAGGAAGTCGCCGCCGTCGTTGCGATCGAACAGGATATTGCGGCTGCGCAGCGCCTCGACAAACTCAGGCTCCAGGTCGAAGCGGGTTTCCAAGTCGTCGTAGTAGTTGGGGGGAATGCGCAACAGCGGCAGGCCCCGCGCCTTTAGCTCATCGACGCTTGCCAGAATGTTGTGACTGGCGAAGGCGATCTGCTGCACGCCACCACGAAACTCGCTCAAAAAACGCCCTGGCAGAGTGCCCTGGGCCTGGGATACCGTCAGTGGCACACGAATGCTGCCATCCGGGCTGTTGACGGCTTGAGAGACCATCATGCCGTGGGGATCGACAATCTCGTTCTCGGTATCGGCCTCGAACCCGAGCACGGTGTGGTAGTAGAGCTGCCATCCCAGCAATTGCGGGGCTGGCAAGACGTAGGAGAGGTGATCGATGCGCACAAGCCCCGCCTCGTCGCGGCTGTCCTGGTCGAACAACTCAAAGTCCGTCTGCCACTGACGGTCCAGCGCGGCCTGCTCATCCACCAGATAGATCAGGCTACCCTCGACGCCGCGCAGGGCCGGTATTTCCATCTCCCCTTCTCCGACCTGGCCGCGATACAGCGGCGCCTTGAACGCCTTGGCCCGATCCAGCGCCTGCCCCACGTCCGCCACACGAAAACCCACCGCGCAGACCGAGGTGCCATGCAGCAGGCGGAACGTATGAGCAAAGCTGTCCGTCTCGAAATTCAGCACCAGATGGATGTCACCTTGCTTCCACAGCTCGACATTCTTGGAGCGGTGGCGACCCACATGGCGAAACCCCAGGGCACCGATGAACTCGCCCAATGGCGCGGCGCTATCCTCGTCCAGGGTAAATTCGATGAAATGCACCCCCTGATAGCCGCTGGACGCAGGAATATCGCTCGCCCAGGGGCCCTCTGGCACCAGGTTCTCCAGGTAGATCAGCGAACGCATGCCATCCATGGCGGTGACATCGGTGGGCGCGGCACGGAAGGCATCCGAGAAGATCTCGTGGGACAGCGGCCCGTCGTAGCCGGTCTTGGCCAGCGCCTGCATAAAGGACGCCAGGGGTAGACGTCCTTGGCCCGGAAAGCAGCGAAAATGCCGGCTCCACTGCAGCACATCCATGTCCAGCAAGGGGGCGTCCGCTACCTGCACGAAGAAGATCTTGTCCCGCGGAATATTGGCGATACCGGCGGGATCATGGCCCCGCGACAGAATATGAAAGCTGTCCAGCACGATGCCCAGCGCCGGATGGTCGGCCTGACGCACCAGCTCCCAGGCGTCGCGATAGTCGGACACGTGGCGGCCCCAGGCCAGCGCCTCGTAGCCGATGCGTAACCCTCTCGCCTCGGCGCGATCCGCCAGCTCCCGCAGGTCTGCGACGATACGCTCGTGGTCAGGCAGCGACTGGGGCGAGACGTTGGAACACACCAGCATGAAGTCGGTGCCCAGCTCCTCCATCACATCAAACTTGCGCTCAGCGCGCTGCAGATTGCGCGAGCGCGCGGGCTCCGGCATGCCCTCAAAGTCACGGAATGGCTGGAACGCCACGATGGTAAGCCCCAGGCGCTGGCATAGCTGGCGCACCTCGGCCGGCGAGCCATCGAAGGAAATCAGATCGTTCTCGAAAATCTCGACGCCGGCGAAACCGGCGCGGGCAATGGCTTCCAGCTTGGAGCGAAGGTCACCGCTGAGACATACCGTGGCAATGGCACGCATGCTGTCCTCCGGGGCGCCCCCTTAGACAAAGACGGCGCGTTGACAAATCTCGGGGTTCACCAGGAACTCCTCCGTGAGACCGACCTGCTCGAGACGCTGGCTTTCCCTAATGACGGGCTATCCAGACGTCCGACACATCTGACACCCTGGGATGGCTGTCCTGACAGCGACGTTTACCTTCCTGACATTCAAGGTGATGAGCAACGCCTTATCTCACGAAAAGTTCGCATAGCGATCTTGTGTTCGCATTATGCACGAAGGCGACTCCCCTTTGGCAAGCCTATCGACTACATCAAAGGTCTAAGTTGCAACGCCCATTACCCTTTCAAGACCCAGTCCCGTCCGCCGCTGTCGAGAGGCCCACCATTTCCGTCATGCCGCCTGCGCCTGGGGACGCACTAGCTGTTTCTGCCAACGTTTGGTCAGCCCTCAGCGACGTACTGGCGTCTTATGCTTTGGTCGGCCTCCCCTTGCTTCAGACACCATTCCACCGTTCCACTCCTTCCACCATGGTCGTAGATGCGCGCCAGGTGCATTGACTCTCTTCAAGACTGCTCCTAGTGTTCGCATAAAGGACTTTGGTTCGTGATGCGAACGAACAGTATAAAGTCACGGTACGAAACGCCGCGCATCATCGAGCACCATGACTCACATTTACCCTAGGCCCAAGCAAGACAACCAGAAGCAGCAAGCGCCGACAGGGCCAGGCGGAATGCCGTCGCTCAGATGTCATAGCCCGAATGCCATAGCTCGGGCGATAGCACGCCGCCAACAAACAAGACTGGAGGACACCATGCCTACCCCTGCACTGAAGACCCTGACACTCGCCATCACCCTTGGCACCCTTGCCGCCGCCGGCGGTGCCCAGGCGGACTACCCGGAGCGCAACCTGACCGGCACCATCCAGTGGGGAGCCGGTGGCGCCACCGACAACGTGGCACGCAGCCTGACCCCCCATGTAGAGGAAGTGCTGGACGCCAGCGTGGTGCTGACCAATCGTCCTGGCGGTACCGGAGTCATTGGCATGAATTACGTCATGACCCAGCGCCCGGACGGCTACAACCTGCTCTACGGCGCCGAGAATCCACAGCTTTATCCGCTGATGGGTCTGGCCGACTTCAGCTACGCCGATATGCATACCGTCAACATCATCGGTCAGGGACTGGTGGTGATTGCAGCGCCGGCCGACAGTCCCTTCGATACCTTCGCCGACCTGCTGGCCCATGCCAAGGAGCATCCGGGCGAGCTGCGCATGGGCGGTACCGGTGCCGGCGGTCTGCCCAGCACGGTCTACGCCATGATCAATGCGGTGGATGAGCTGGATGTGCGCACCGTGACCTTCGGTGGCGACGGCCCTGGCATCACCGCCATGCTCGGCGACCATATCGACTTCATGCCCCTGAGTCTGGCCGCCGCTGGCGAACAGATTCGCAGTGGCAAGCTGAAGGGACTGGCCGTCGTGACCAGCGAGGAAATCGATTCGCTGCCTGGCGTACCGCCGATCACCAATGCCCTCCCCGAGATCGACAGCTTCCTGCCCTGGGGACCGTTCTGGGGGGTATTCGTGCGCGAAGAAACCCCGGACGATGTGAAGGCCATCCTCGAGGACGCTTACCAGCAGGCCGTGGCCAATGACGATTTCCAGACCTTTCTGGCGAACTTCGGTGCCGAACCTCTGAACCTCACCGGCGACGAGGCCGAACAGTACCTGAGCAACTGGCAGTCAGTCACCGCCTGGTCAATGTTTGAGGCAGGCAGCGTCGAGACCTCGCCTGAGGAGCTGGGCATCGCCCGTCCCGGTGATCAGGCCGCCACCCAATAGTGGCGCGCTGCGCCTCGGTGACATCGGGCGCCGCACCTGCGGCGCCTCAACTCGCTTGCGTTGCCGTGCGCTGACCGGTGCACGGCGACTGCCATACAGGTGTCCAGACCCCACGCTGCTGTCGTGGCGGAGGTCTGATGGAGTCCTGCCATGAATGACAAGCCTTCTGCTGACGAATCCCCCGTCGAGATCGTCAAGCCCGGCGAAAAATGCTTCGACTGGCTGCTGCTGATCTTCAGCCTGGCCTTTCTCTACGAGGCCTACCAGATCGACGGCATTCCGTCGCTGAATTCACCCGGCTCCTTCCCTATCGGTCTGGGCCTGATCATGCTGGCCTCGTCGGTGGTGATCCTGATTAGCCATCGACGCAAGCGCCGCGCCCCTGAGCTGACCAGCAGCCTCCAGGAGTTCAAGGCCTTTCTCGCTGAGCACTTCAAGCCTCACATCGTGGTCTTCTCGGTCATCTCGGTCGTCTACCTGATAGCGATCGACGGTATCCACTTCTATATCAGCACCTTCCTGTTCCTGTCCGCGATGTTCATCTATTACCGCGGCGGCAAGGTGGTGAGCTCGCTGGTCATCGCAGGCGTTTCCATCGCCATCATCTATGCGCTGTTCACCCTGGTGTTCCGCGTCTACCTGCCGTGAGTCCGGAGGACACATGAACGATACCTTCGCCTACTTCACCATGGCCTGGTTTGACCCGTCCCTGCTGCTGCTGACCGCGCTCGGCACCCTGGGTGGCATCTACATCGGCGCCATTCCCGGCCTGTCGGTGACCATGGCCGTGTCCATCCTGATCTCCTTCACCTTTACCTGGGACATCAACAATGCCCTGGCGCTGATGGTCGGCATCTATGTCGGCGGCGTCTACGGCGGCTCACGCACGGCCATTCTGCTGAACATCCCCGGCGCTCCCTCGGCGGTCACCACCGCCTTCGACGGCTATCCTCTGGCCCAGAAGGGCGAGGCAGGACGTGCCATCGGCCTGAGCACCGTCATGTCGGTGATCGGCGGCCTGCTCGGCACCCTGGTGCTGGCTGGCACGGCCCCTTACCTGGCAGATATGGCACTGCAGTTCGCCCCCAGGGATTACTTTCTGATCGCCGTGCTGGGCCTGCTCTTGGTCAGCACGCTGTCGGGCAAGTCCTTGGCCAGGGGCATCTTCTCGGTCGCACTCGGCGCCGCCATCGGCCTGGTCGGCCTGGACATGGTCACCGCCACGCCACGCCTGACCATGGGCAATATGCAGCTGATGGGGGGCATTCACTACGTGGTGGTGATGATCGGCCTGTTCGGCGTGGCCGAAGCGTTCTACCAGCTCCACAACCTGAAGAAGGTGCCGATCAAGCAGAAGGTCGACAAGATCGTTCCGCCCCTCAACATGGTGCTGAAGTTTCTGCCGCTCTCGGTGCGCACCGCGATCATCGGTGTGGTGGTCGGCGCGCTGCCCGGCACCGGTGGCGACATCGCCTCGCTGTTTGCCTACGACCATGCCAAGCGCACCGTCAAGAACCCCAAGGTGCCCTTCGGCGAAGGCGCCTACGAGGGCCTGGTGGCGCCGGAGACCGCCAACAACGCGGCAGTCGGTGGGGCCTACGTGCCAATGCTGACTCTGGGCATGCCCGGCGACGCGGTCACCGCGGTGATCATCGGTGCGCTGGTGATCCACGGCCTCAATCCCGGTCCCATGCTGATGATCGAAACGCCGCACATCTTCTGGTTCACCGTGGGCAATCTGGCCCTGGCCAATATCTTCCTGCTGATCTTCGGCCTCACCGGCATCAAGATCTTCTCCAAGGTGGTCGAGGTTCCCAAGGCCATTCTGATCCCGCTGATTCTGGTGCTCTGCGTGGTCGGCACCTACTCCATCAACAGCAATATGACCGAGGTGTACTGGATGCTCGGCTTCGGCATCCTCGGGTACTGGCTCAAGGTCTTCAACTTCCAGATGGGCCCGATCATTCTCGGCGTCATCCTCGGGCCGCTGCTGGATGAAACCTATCGCCAGGCCATGGCCTCGGTGGGCGACAGCGGCGGTCAGTTCCTGCTGGCGCTTTTGACCAACCCGCTGTCGCTGGTGCTGACCACGGTCATCGCACTGGTGCTGCTGGGGCAGACCCCGGCCAAGGCATGGGTCCACGGCAAGCTCAAGCGTCAGTCCTGAGCCGTGAGTGGTGATCTGCATTCGCTCGCGCGGCCAGCAGGCCGCGCGAGCGCCATTCACAAGGAAGTTTCCGGATGATTCCGACCGCCCTGGTGTTCGACTGCGACGGTGTAATTCTCGACTCGGCCCGCCTCAAGCGCGGAGCCTTTGCCGCACTCTACGACGATCATCCTGCGGCGGTACGCGCCGCGGTGGCGGCCTACCTGGGACGACGAGGCGGACAGCCGCGGGAAGTAAAGTTCCGACACATCGAGGGACAGATCCTGGGACGCACACCCAGCCAGGCCCGTATCGATGCGCTGTGCGAGCAGTTTCGTCTGCGCATGCAGGCCTTGATGGACAGTGCGCCGATGATTGCCGGGGCCATGCAGGCCCTGACCCAGTGGCGTGGCCGCTGCCCGCTGGTCCTGCTGTCCGCCACGCCACAGCGCGAGCTCGAGGACGTGGTTCTGCGGCGAGGGCTGGCCGCCCAGTTCGACGAGGTCATCGGTGCACCGCCGGACAAGGTCACCGCCCTCGCTGGCCTGCTGCTGAGGCGCGGCTGGTCAGCCGGCACCACCGTGATGGTCGGTGACTCCTACAATGACTATCGCGCCGCTCGCTCCAATGCCACCGCCTTTATCGGAGTGGGCACCAGGGACGAGCCCTCTCCCTTTCCCTCGGACACCCCGCTGATCGACGATCTGCGCGGGTTGGACCAGGCCCTTCAAACGCTCTTTGCGGTGTAGAGCGCTCACTTTTTCTCGCCCCGCCCACTACCGCCAATCGCCCATCCGCACAGCGCTCATGCCCGAAGACGTCCGCTACACGTCTCGGGAGTCAGCGCGAGATGCACAGCAACTTATTGATGCAAAAGACGTTATTGTCCACCACCGGTCAACCATGACGAAAAGTACGGGCTTAGGGTCAGTAAATGTCATTTCCCCGTTCCCCCGCCATTTCATAGCGTGTCATGCATGGCATTGTGCTCATCGCGAGCATCATCTCGAGCACCATCGAGAGCACCATGCCTGGGCAAGACACGGCGTGATACATCGCCCATAAGGGGCCGATCACGCACGTCATAACAAGGACAAATGGCAACACACTATGAATCCAACTCTATCTTCGATGGTCATGGCGGCCGCGGTCCTGTCGGTGCCCTTGCTGACAGCATCTGATAGTGCCGATGCCAGTGACAGGGCCTTCAGGCTCATCCTGGCCACCGAATCAGGTGACCGAGAATCTCCCCACGGCAAGGCCATACACCGGGTGGCGGCACTGGTGGAAGACGCCAGCGGCGGCAGAATCCGGGTCAACGAGTTTTACCAGGGTGAGATTGGCGGGCCCCAGGAGCTGTTTGACCAGCTGCTGCGAGGCAATGTCGACATGATGCTGACCTGGCCGCACACCTCCTACGATGAGCGGCTCAGCGTTCTGCACCTGCCCTACCTCAGCACCAGCTGGGAAGAAGCGCTCTCCACCTATGGCCGTGATGGATGGCTGACCCAGGTCGCCGATCCCATCTTTTCCGACATGGGTCTGCACTACCTCGGCCCCTTCCCCGAGGGTTTCGGCGGCGTTGCCACCCGCGGCAGCTATGCCACCACCTATGAGCAGGCACGCAAGATCAAGGTCCGCTCCCAGCCGATATTCCCGCTGCCGAAGACCATACAGGCGCTGGGTTTCCAGGCGGTGCCGATTGACTGGTCCGAGGTCTACACCTCGATCCAGACCGGTGTGGTCGATGGCGACTCCAGCAACGTCATCTACTGGGACTATGTCTACTTCGGCGAGCTTCTGGACTACTTCGTCCACACCCGGCACAACTTTTCTTTCTATACGTTCCTGATCAATCAGCAGGAATGGGATGAGATGGACGCCGAGGATCGCAAGATCATCTCCAGCGCCGTCGATACCGTGGTGGAAGAACAGTTTGCCAGC
Organism: Halomonas sp. DP5Y7-2; assembly: GCF_019802025.1. NCBI lineage: Bacteria > Pseudomonadati > Pseudomonadota > Gammaproteobacteria > Oceanospirillales > Halomonadaceae > Halomonas > Halomonas sp. DP5Y7-2. The sequence goes on from NZ_JAHVHY010000008.1 coordinate 149,494, forward strand.
GCCAGGGCAGAGGATGAGAAGTGGATTGCCGCGGCCCAGGCCGATGGCATGGAGTACATCCAGCCCAGCGATGAAGAGCTGGCCAACTGGGTCGAACGCGTCAGAGACAGCGTCTGGGATGAGGCCGAGGACATTCTCGGCGAGCAGGTCATGCAGGAAGTCAGGTCTCGTGTGACGCCGGTCGGCACCTCCGATGAGGCGGCCATGACCGCCCACCGGCAGGGGCTTGCCACCCAAGAGCCCCGCTTGTGATGCCCTCGCGGCCTCCAGCGACAGGAGATTGGACATGAACAACAGCAGCAGCACCACACCACCTCAAGACACTTCCTCCGCGGCCAACTCCCGACCCGCACACGCCGTCGACCGGATGGTGGTGTCCTGCCTCAACGTACTGGTCATCATTCTTGGGCTCTTTCTCGCCGTCAGCATGGCCCTTGGCATTGCCTTTCGAGTGCTCTTCGATGCTCCTCTGTTCGGCCTGGAAGAGCTGGTACTGATGGCGGCCATGTGGTTCTACATGCTGGGCGCGGTCCTGGCCTCCCACGAGCGTTCTCACCTCAGCGCCGACTTCGTGAAGGCATTTGCAAAGAATCGGCGTTTTCGGCGCGGCGTGAAGATCTTGAGCACCGCCATCTCACTCGGGATCTGTGCCTGCTTCTTCACCTGGAGCATGAGCCTGGTGCTGTGGGCCATTGAGCGGGGACAGATCACACCGGTCTTCGGCATCCCGCTCTACGTGCCACAGGCCAGCTTTGTGGTCGCCAGTCTGCTGATGCTGGTGTACCTGGTCCGCGACCTGGTGCTGGATATTGACGCCTTCCGTCAACCGGTCAGTCCCCGCCCCGAACAGCCGTCTCACAACAACCCATAAGACACCCTATCAACAGGAGGGCTCGCCATGGGAGCCATCATTGCCATCATTGCCGTCATCATCCTGATGATCATCGGCGTTCCGGTGGTCTTTTCCTTCGCCGCCATGACCTTGATCCTGTCATTTCTCTACGACATCGACATCTCGGCGCTCATGACCACCGGTTACTGGTCCATCAATTCGATCATTCTGCTGGCCTTGCCGCTATTCATCATGACCGGCTACCTGATGCAATCCGGCGGCATCGCCGCCCGCCTTATCACCTTCGCCGAGTCGGTGGTGGGCAAGTCTCGCAGCGGCATGGGCTCGGCCATGGTGGTCTCCTGCGGCATCTTCGGGGCGATTTCCGGCACCGCCTCTGCCGCCGTGGCCTCCATCGGCACCATCATGATCGGTCCCATGGAGAAGCACGGCTATCGTCGCCAGTACTCCACCGCCCTGGTGGGTATCTCATCGTTGCTCGGGCTGTTGATCCCCCCCAGTATCACCATGATTCTGTACGCGGTGGTGACGCGCCAGTCGGTCGCTGCGGTATTTCTGGCCACCATCGGCCCTGGCATCCTGCTGATGATCCTGCTGTGCATCATCAATGCCCTGCGCACCCACAAGCACCCTCGCTATACATCGACGCGGACCGAATGGGGTCAGCGCTTTGCCGAGATCGGCCGTTCCGGCTGGCAGGCGTTCCCCGCGCTGATGCTGCCGGTGATCATCCTGGGTGGCATCTATGGCGGCATCTTCACGCCCACAGAAGCCGCTGCGGTGGCGCTGGTGTATGCGATTCCGGTTGGCTTCTTCGTCTATCGTCAGCTGGATGTGAAAGAGCTCGGGCGCTGCCTGATCAGGGCCGCCTCCACCACTGGCGTCATCATGATCATCCTGGTCTTCTCCTTCGTCGCCAGCCGTATCTTCACCTATGAGAGAGTGCCGCAGCAGCTGACCACGGTGTTGCTGGAAGTCTTCGAGAACAAGCTGCTGATCCTGCTGATGGTCAACGTCTTCCTGATCCTGATGGGCATGATCATGGATGACGTCAGCGTCGTCGCGATTCTCAGCCCGCTGCTGCTGCCGGTGATGGAAAGCATCGGCATCCATCCGGTGCACTTCGCTGCCATTGTCGGCACCAGCGTGGTCATTGGCTGCAACAGCCCACCCATGGCACCGATATTGTTCATGAGCTGTCGAATCGGCGAGGTCGGAATGTCTCAGGTGATGCGACCGGCGCTGTTCTTCATGGCCACCGCCGCCCTGCCGGTCATGCTGGTCACCACCTACTGGCCGTCGCTGTCGCTGTTCCTGCCTCGCCTGCTGGGCTACATCAACTGATCGGCGAGCTCTACACACCAGCCAAGTCCTGACGCAGGCGCCAGACGATATCCTCATCGCCTGGTGCCTGCGTTTTTCTGGACGCCCCCTCCAGCGCTTTCTTTACTCACCTTCTTCAGGCGACATCGGCCAGGACCCAGCGGTCACTTCTCAGCGTGACCTGCGTGCCTCCCGGCGGACATCCCCCCATATCTTGCTCCGCCACCGTCGCAGGGTCTGCGCTTGTGCAAGAGACCTGCCTGGAGAGGATTGCACTACCGATACACGGAGGGCCGAGCGGTGCGCGGCGAGAAGCACGGCCGCCAGCGACCACACCAGCCAAAAAAACCGCCAGGACCGGGGCCGTGGCGGAAAGACAGCAGGGATACAGACGGAAGAGAGGTGTGAGAGAGGTGAGAGAAAGGTGAGAGAAAGGTGAGAGGGGCTCATCCACAGGGACGGGCCATGGGCCTTCGCCCCTCTCTCGATCTCAGCGCCAGCGGCATCAACATCAGCGGTATCAGCGCCAGCGGATGACGCGAAGATGCATCACTGCTGTCCGGAAAGCTGAATCCAGGTCGTCTTCATTTCGCAGTACTGGTCGTGGGCATAGATCGACTTGTCACGCCCGCCGAAGCCAGACTGCTTGAAGCCACCAAAGGGAGTGGTGATATCGCCTTCCGAGAAGCAGTTGACCGAGACAGTACCTGCGCGGATCGCCCTCGCCATGCGGTGTGCTCGGCTCAGGTTCTCGGTATACAGCGAGGCGGCCAGGCCGTAGCAGGTATCATTGGCCACCGCCACGGCCTCGTCTTCACTGTCCACCACGATAATCGCCAGTACCGGCCCGAAGATCTCGTCCACCGCCAGTGACGACGTCGGCGGCACCTCATCGAAGATGGTGGGCGCGACAAAGTAGCCACGCTCGCCGAGGCGCTCCCCTCCGGTGACCAGCTTGAGCCCCTCGCGGCGCCCCGCCTCGATGTGAGACAGCACCTTGTCCAGGTGATCTCGCTCGATCAGCGCCCCCAACTGCACCTCAGGATCGAGGGGGTCGCCGAGCCGCCAGTCACGCTCGAGCTGGGTGGTAAGTTCCTTGAGCAGGGCGTCCTTGACGCCACGCTGAACGATCAGCCGCGAGCCCGCCGAGCAGTTTTCCCCCATGTTCCAGAACGCCGAGGCCAGCACGTTGCTCGCCACCGAGGCCAGGTCACCGGCATCGTCCATCACGATCTGCGGGTTCTTGCCGCCACATTCGAGCACGACACGCTTGAGATTGCTGGCCGCCGAATACTCGAGGAAGCGGCGTCCGATCTCGGTGGAGCCGGTAAAGGCGGCCAGGTCGATATCCGGATGCAGGCCAATGGCCTTGCCGGTCACATGACCAAGCCCCGTCACGACATTGAGCACGCCATCGGGCAGGCCCGCCTCACGCCCCAGCTCTGCCAGGCGCAGCGTACTCAGCGAGGTCAGCTCCGCGGGCTTGAGCACGACGCTGTTACCCGCAGCCAGCGCCGGACCCAGCTTCCAGCCAGCCATCATGGCCGGAAAGTTCCAGGGCAATACCGCACCCACCACGCCAATCGGCTCCCGCGTGATCATCGACACCACGTCATCCCCTGCCGGCGACAGGGCATCGTAGATCTTGTCGATGGCCTCGGCGTGCCAGCGCAGCGTGTTGGCGGTGTCGGGGATATCGACGTTGTAGCACTCGCCGATGGGCTTGCCTGCTTCCAGGCTCTCGAGCAGCGCAAGCTCCAGGCAGTGGTCTTCTATCAGGTCGGCAAACCGCAAGAGCACCGCCTTGCGCTCCGCCGGTGGGCGCCGCGACCAGTCACCGGCATCGAAGACCCGCCGCGCTGCCGTCACGGCAGCGTCCACGTCGGCCTCGTCACAGGCGGCCACCTGGGTCAGCGCCTCGCCGGTGGCGGGGTTGAGGGTGGTGAACGTCTCACCACTCAAGGCATCGACAAAGCGGCCGTCGATAAAGGCCTGGTGCGGAAGCTTCAAGGTATCGATGGCGGCCTCAATGGCGCCGCGATCCAGACTATCGGTCATTGTGATTATCCTCTTGGTATCCCGATCATGGGCAGCAGGCAGGCTCGGCTCAGCGCTCGATGCCGGCCTGCCACTCCTTCCACGCCAAGGTCGAGCGCACGCCCAGACCCAGCCACGGCTCGGGCGGATTGCGGCAGGGCCTGGGCTGCTTCAACATTAGCGCCAGCACGTCGCTGTCGACGCCACTGGCAAACTCGGCGATGGACTTGCCGGCCAGGGTGCCCCTGGTCAGGCCAAGACCGTTCTGACACAGCGCGCTGTAGAGTCCCGGTGCCAGCTCGCCGAAAGGCGCGCCGCCATTGCGCGACAGACACAGTGCGCCTCCCCAGGTATGGGTCATCTCGACGTTGTCGAACATCGGGAAGCGTCGTCGGAACGATCGCTGGTGGATCTCACGGACACGCCTCAGTACCGCCGCATCGGCCTTGAGCGAGGGCCGATAGCGGAAAGAGTTGCGAATGCAGATCCGGCCATTGCCCAGGCGCCTGACGGTGGTACCCATGGGGTCCGCCGGGACCAGCCCCCAGCAGGGATCACCGCCTAGCCGGATGGCTTCGCCAGCGTCCAGTGGACGCGTCATGCTGGCGAAGGTGTAGATCGGCAGCATCCGTCCACTGAGCCCGAGCCCAGGCAGCCTGGACGCGTAGGCGTTGGTCGCCAGGATCAAGCGCGGCGTGGTCAGCGCCCCCTGGCGTGTGATCAATCGATGGGGCGATCCGATCTCCAGGGTCTGGATCGGACTTTCCTCGAACAGCCTGACGTTCTCCGGCAGGCTCGCCCCCAGCCCGCGTACCAGCGCAGCGGGCTGCACCAGCACACAACCAGGCGCATGCAGGCCGCCGCAGTAGAAGGGGCTGCCGGTGATTCGAGCCATATCACGACCATCGAGGGCGGTGTAGGGTTCGCCCAGGGCGTCGAGCCCCAGGGCGAAATCCTCCAGATCCGCGAGTCCCTGTGGCTCGGCAGCACCGTGGAGCTTGCCTCGCTCCTGCCAATCGCAGGCGATGTCATGCTTCCTGACGATCTGGCGCAGCCAGTCGATGGCGACGCGATTCAGGCGAATCTGATCTCGATCCACCTGGCAGTCACCGGTATAGCTGTGCGACCTCAGGTCATGGGGCAGGTCGATCATGAAGCCAGAGTTGCGGCCGGCCGTCCCGAAGCCGACCCGCGAGGCCTCGACCAGGGCGATGGAAGACTGCGGATGCAACTCGGCCAGCCGCCGGGCGGCGGCCAGGCCAGCTAGCCCCGCGCCCAGCACGACCCAGTCGGCACACTGCTGTCCCATCAGGACAGTGCTTGCCGGGGGTAAAGGCAGCATCTCGTACCAGGCATTGCATCCATCGGAGTGCGGGCTCGGCAGACCCAGCTGCCGCCTGCCGACGGCACCTGCGTGACTCAATGGGTCACGCTCAAAAGACATCACAGTCGTCATTGGCTAGTCGTCATTGGCAAGTCGTTGAAGTCGTCACCTTAGTGGCTGAGCCCTAGCGATCGTGGCGCCTAAGCATTTCGATGATGGCCGCCAGTTCACGACGTTCGTCCTCGGCAAGCGCGAGCAACGGCGCCCGCGTGGGGCCCACCGGATGTCCGACCAGCTCACACCCCGCCTTGATGGACTGACAGAACTTGCCGCCCTGCTCCAACAGGTTGAGCATCGGCAGCAGCCGGGTCGCCAGTTCACGACCGGCGATGAAGTTCTTCTCCTCCACGCAGCTGCGATACAGCGCCACGTGCTCGGGAGCCAGAAAATTGCCGGCACCGCAGACCCAGCTGCGCGCGCCCCAGACAAAGAACTCCAGCACCTGATCGTCCATGCCGCAGCACAGCTGCAGATGGTCGGCATGCTCGGTGGCCAACGCGTGCAGGCGCTCGATGGAACCGGTGCTCTCCTTGATCGCCTGGACATTGGGACGCGCGCGCAGTGCGTCGAGCAGCTCGAGGCTCATGGGCACGCCGGTGCGGTCGGGAAAGTTGTAGAGCATGATCGGCAGGTCGACGGCGTCATCGATGCGCTCGATGTGGGCGCGCAACTCATCCTGAGTCGGGTGACTGTAAAAGGGTGCCGCCACCAGAATGCCATCGACGCCTGCGTCCCTGGCGGCCTTGCCCAGCGCCAGGCTCTCGTCGGTGGTCGTGCTGTTGATGCCGGCAATGACCGGGATGGAACGCTGCCCCAAGGTGGCCAGATGGTCGACCACGGCAGAGATAGTGGCCAGCCGCTCGGCATGATCCAGCGCATAGTATTCACCGGTGGTGCCGCCCACGATCAGGCCATGCACCCCTTGCTCCACCAGCAGGTCGACCAGCCCTGTCAGCGCCGGATAATCGATACGGTTGGCGTCATCGAAAGGGGTGACGATGGGCACCCAGATACCATCGAAATTCATGCCAGGTCCTCGTTGTTGTGTGGTTACGGTGTCCTGCGACGGCGCTTCGGCCAGCACCAGCAGGAGACGAGCCGACAGTGAGCCGGGGAATGGTTCGCTGCCACGGATCAGCTTATGAAGGGTGCTGGCGGGGCGGAATCAACCTTTACTGCCGAGAAGTCATGACCTCAGGTCATGGTTGAGCAAGCGCAATAGAACGGCGCTTGCGTGACATGTCAGCGGCCGGCAGATCGCATATGCTGGAGGGGTCGCCGCCCCCTCAATACCAAAGCGAGCCGTGCCCATGACGATTCCCACTGCCCCGGACCAGACGCTCATCAGGATGCCTTCCCTGCGCGCGGTCAGATCCTTCGTGGCAGCGGCCAAGTACTTGAACTTCACCCGAGCCGCCGAGTCGCTCTGTGTGACGCAGGCGGCCATCAGCCGCCAGATTCGCGAGCTCGAAGATCATCTTGGAACACCACTGTTCACCCGTACTGGCCGCTCCGTGGAATTAACCCCGGCCGGCTCGATCTTCTTCGACGCAGCACAGCTCTCGTTTCTGAACATTGCCCAGGCGGCAGATCGCATTCGGCGTGAGCAGGCACGCCCGGCGCGACGACAGTTGACGGTGTGCTGTTCGCCGGCATTTTCGGCGCTATGGATGGCCAGCCGCCTGCCCAGCTTCTTCAGTGCCAATCCGGACATCGACCTCAACTTGGTCACTACCCAGAACTTCCTGTCACTGGACCCCGGGCTGAAGCCAGATCTCTTCATCACCAAGATGTCACGGTTGCGGGAGGGCTATCTGAGCGTGGCGCTGTTTCACGATGAGATCTTCCCCATCTGCACGCCGCGCTATCTACGCGACCACCCGGAGGTGGCGTCGCTGGACACCATGCGTGACGGCACTTTGCTGAACCTGACGCCCTACGGTCGTTCCCAGGTTGCCGAGCACGTGGACTGGAGCGTATGGCTGTCGATGCACGGCATGTCGCTGGACCAGCGCCCGGCAGACGCTCCCCACGTGTTCAATGCCAATGACTACAACCTGTTGATCGAGATGGTGTTGAGCGACCAGGGGGTGGCGCTGGGCTGGGGCCATCTGGTGGAGCATCTGCTGCGCCAGGGGCGGTTGGTGCGCCCGGTCAACGAGCAGATCGTGCTGAACGACACTCACCACTACCTGCTCTACCGGGAAGAGTGCGAGAACGACGAGGCATTCGAAAGATTCAAGCGCTGGTTTACCGCGCAGTTCCCGGAGCGCCAGGTGGCCTGATCCGGCCTGGCACCAGCGCTCCGAGAGCCTTGATAAAGGCCCTAGGCCTCGGGCTCCAGCCAGCGCCGCCAGGCGTCGATGACCACCTGCCGATGGGCCTTGAACTCGACCACATCGCCGCGGGCGGTCTCCCGGGTCAGCGCTGCACGGTGGTTGGCGCTGCGCGCGGCCAGGTAGGCATCACGCAGGGCCTGGGCCTCGTCGGGGGCCAGGTGACCGGTCTCTTCCAGGGTCTCGAGAATCCGCATGTTGTCGCTGAAGCGCATGAGCTCCGGCGTCTGATGGGACAGTGCCAGCACCGCGTACTGACACAGGAACTCGATATCGACCATGCCTCCGGGGTCGTGCTTGAGGTCAAAGGTGTCGTCACTGCCCTTTGACCCCAGGTGGTCACGCATCTTGTGGCGCATCTTGACCACTTCATCGCGCAGGGCGTCTTGCTCGCGCTCGCTGCCGAGAATATCGCGGCGTACCTGCTCGAAGGCCTCGGTCAGCTCGGCACTGCCGGCCACCACACGGGAGCGCACCAGCGCCTGGTGCTCCCAGGTCCAGGCCTGCTCGCGCTGATAGTCGGCAAAGGCGCTCAGGGGACTGACCAGCAGACCGGCATTGCCAGAGGGGCGCAGTCGCATGTCGACCTCGTAGAGCGACCCGGCTGGCGTCACCGCCGACAGCAGGTGGATGATGCGCTGTCCCAGGCGGGTGAAAAAGACGGTGTTGTCGATCGGGCGCTTGCCGTCGGTCTCGCCCTGGGACGCGCAGTCATGCAGAAACACCAGGTCGAGGTCCGAGCCATAGCCCAGCTCAATGCCGCCGAGCTTGCCGTAGCCGACGACCAGAAACGCCGGGGACTCGCCCACCCGCTCGCCATCCTTGCCAAGCGGAAAGCCATGCTTGCGGGTCAGGGTCTTCCAGGCCATCACCAGCACCGCGTCGAGAATCACCTCGGCGATGTAGGTGAGATAATCGCTGACCTTCATCAGGTGACGGGTGCCGGCGATGTCGGAGGCCGCCACATGCAGCACCTGGGCGTGCTTGAACACCCGCAGGGCTTCCAGCTGGGCCTCTTCATCATCCTCGGGGATCCGCGCCAGGGTCTGGCGCAGCTCATCGGCCAGACGCTGCTTGTCGGCCGGGGTATAGAGGGTGTCAGGCGTCAGCAGCTCATCCAACAGGATCGGATAACGGGCGATCTGCTCGGCGATCCAGGGACTCGCGCCACACAGCTTCATCAGGTGGCCCAGGGCGTCCGGGTTCTCCCGCAGCAGGGCCAGGTAGGCGGTGCGCCTGAGCACCGCCTCGATCAGCGGCAGCACTCGCTCGAGTGACGCATCGGGTGCTTCGCTGTCGGCCAGCGCGTCCAGCAGCATCGGCATCAGCGCGTCAAGGCGCTCAAAGCCCACCCGCTGCATGGCCTGAACCTGGCGCGATCCCGCCAGGCCCTTGATCCGCTTGAGCGCGGTGGCGGCGTCTTCGAAGCCAGCCCGCGCCAGCGTGGCCTCGGCCTCCTCGTCGTCCGGCTCGCCGCGCCACAGCTGGCGCCAGGTTTCGAGGTTGGCGCCCTCCTCCGGGTCCTCTTCGACCTCGTCTTCGGGATCGCTGATCACCGCATCGAAGTGCTGGCGGACCCGTGCGCGCACCTCATCCAGCTGCGCCATCAGCGCCGGCCAGTCCTTGGCGTCCATGGCCAGCGCCACTCGCTCGCGGTCGAGCTCGTCATCGGGCAGGGCCTGGGTCTGGCGATCCTCCAGCGCCTGGATGGCGTGCTCCAGATCACGCAGGAAGGCGTAATCCGGCAGCAGCTCGTCGACCACGCCCTGGGGCAACAGGCCGAGCTCCGGCAGACGCTGCATGGCGGTCTTCAACGAGGTGACCTGAAGCTCGGTATCACGCCCACCGCGAATCAGCTGAAAGGCCTGAACGATAAACTCGACCTCGCGGATGCCGCCGGGGCCCAGCTTGATGTTGCCCTGCATGCCCTTGCGCCGGACCTCGCGATTGATCATCGCCTTGAGCTCCCTCAGCGACTCGATGGCACCGAAGTCCAGGTACTTGCGATAGACGAAGGGGCGAATACTCGACAGCAGCTCGTAGCCGGCATCGATATCGCCGGCCACCGGGCGCGCCTTGAGCATGGCGTAGCGCTCCCACTCGCGGCCCTGATCCTGGTAGTAGCCTGCCAGTGAGGCAAAGCTGCCGACCAGTGGCCCGCCGTCCCCCAGCGGCCGCAGGCGCATGTCGACGCGAAAGACGAAGCCGTCGGCGGTCACCGGGTCCAGGGCCGAAATGAGCTTCTGCCCGAGCTTGGTGAAGTACTCGACGTGGTCCAGCGCCTTGCGCCCGCCCTGGGTCTCGCCCTTCTCGGGATAGGCTAAGATCAGGTCGATATCCGACGACAGGTTCAGCTCGCCGGCGCCCAGCTTGCCCATGCCGAGCACCACCAGGCGCTGCTCGCTGCCGTCCCCGCGGGGCGCGGGGCGTCCCCAGCGGGCCTCGACAAAGCGCTCGAGCCAGCCAAGCGCACCTTCCAGGCAGACCTCGGCCAGGCGCGACACCGCGGCACCAGTGGCCCAGGCATCGATGCCCTCAGGGCGATTGATATCACGCCACACGATCCCCAGCATGCGCGCGGCACGAAAGCGGCGTACGGCTGCCTGCATGGCAGCCTCGTCGTCGGCCGACGCCAGGACCTCATCCAACAGCTCCTGGAGCTCTGCAAGGCTCAGCGCACGATCCAGCTCGCCGCTGGAGTCCAACCAGCCCAGCCATTGGGGATAGCGCACCAGCGTCTCGGCGGCAAACTCGGAGATCGCCAGCACTCGGGCAAGTTCGACCCGTCGATGGGTTTCGAGCGCCTGATACAGCTCACCGGGGGGCTCGCTGCCGCTCATCTCGGCGATGTTGTCCGCCTGATCGATACGCGCGGCCAGGCGTCCCCATGCCTTGTCCAGAGCACCGTGCAAGGCAGCCGGAATATCATCGCGGGGAAGAAAGTCCGGGCTCTGTTCCATGGCGGCTCTCCTTGTTCGTCATCGTCGCCGTGCGCTTCAGCCGGCGGTTTATGCCTCGGTTCATACCCTGAGCATAAACAAGCGCGGCGGTCCCGACACCCTCCGCAGGTGCAAGATGGCCGTCAGCCCATCAAGAACTTCTCGGCGGCCAGCAACGCCCAGGTCAATCCCGCCATGAACAGCGCCAGCATCACTGCGGCGGAACCAATATCCTTGGCTCGCCCGGACAGCACATGGCGCTCGGGCCCGATGCGATCGACCACGCTCTCGATGGCGCTGTTGACCAGCTCCACGATCAGCACCATGAAGCAGCTGCCCACCAGCAGAATCCACTCCACCGGGGTATCGCCAATCCACCAGGCCAGCGGTACCAGCACCATGCACAGCCCCAGCTCCTGGCGGAAGGCCGATTCATGACGAAAGGCCGCTCGCAATCCCTTCAATGAGTAACGCGTCGAGTGAATCAGGTGGCGCCAGCCGGTGTGTCCGGGCTTCATGAGACTTCCTCGTGCAGCGGGACGCGTTCCTGCGTCCCTCAGTGGTTGGCAATCATGCGATCCAGATCGAGAGATACCAGGTCAAGCACCCTGGACCAGCTGATATAGGGCGTGGAGGAGGTGCCGTTGACCAGCACCGTGAATACCCCGAAGCGATGGCTTGCGGTACGGAAGTAACCGGTCACGGCACGCACCGCCACCGGCTGGTTAAGCGTGCCGGTCTTCACCGTGACGTGGCTCTGGAAGGTCGACGACCCCCGTCGAATGAAGCGCATCGGGCCATTGGTGGGCGCCTGCAGTCCTGCGTTGAACACCGGGAACAGGTCGGCTCGCTGGAACATGTACTCCAGCAGGGCGTTACCCCCCATGGCGGATATCTTGTTGCCCGTGGTCAGGCCACTGCCGCTTTCCATGGTCGCTGCGCCATGACCTGGCACCTGGGCAATAAAGGTTTCCAGTGCCGTCCCGGCCTGGTCGAGCTCCGCCCTCGGCTGATCGACCAGATTCAGCGCCAGCACGTCGGCCATGTAGTTGTTGGAGTAGTTGAGCATACGCAGCAGAATTTCCTGCAGCGGCTTGCCATCCACCGCTGCCAGGCGCCGTGCGGAGGCCGGCGGCGGCTCGCTGGTCGTGGCCACGCCCCCTTCCACCGTGATTCCCATGCTCGCCAGCATGGCCTGGAAGGTGGCAGCCGTCTGCGCCGCGGGATCAGCGCTGGCACGGTAGACCTCACGGGGCAAGGCGTTGGAGGAAATCTGTCCACTGACCGTCAAGGTCTCGCCGGTGCTACCAGTGACTCGGGTGGCCTGCAGGCTGGTACCGGCATTGGCGCCCTGAGTGGTGACCTGATTGTTGACCGCGAACAGCGGCGCCTGGCTGTTGCAGCCGGTGATCCGCGCAGGGCCACCCACGGCGCCAGGGGCCACCTGCACGCACCAGCTGCCGTAGTTGACGCCGGCCGAGGTCAGCAGCGCACTGTAGGCATTGTCGGAACGCTCACGGGCGGTGCAGCGGTCGATGGTACGGCAGGTCACCGGACCAAAGCGCCACTGGCTGACGACCAGCCTGCCGGAGACACGCCGTACGCCCGCCTGGTGCAGCCGCTGACCCAGGCGCCACAGGTCTTCGCTGGTCAAACTGGGGTCGCCGCCGCCCACCAGCACCAGGTCGCCCGCCACGGTCCCGCCGGCATCCGGACGAGCGGTGCTGACCACATCGGTGGTAAAGCGATGCTGTGGCCCCCAGGCATCCAACGACGCTGCGGCGGTGTAGACCTTGGTGACCGATGCCGGCGTCAACAAGCGGCCCGGTTCCAGGCTACCCAGGGTTTCTGCTGGCGCGGCGCCCATTTCGAGCAAGCGTGCCTCGGCACTGACCTGGAAGCCCTGATTCGTCAATTCGGCAAGATTCGAGAAGCCCGCCGCCTGCACGCTGGCGGCAGGCACCATGACGGTAGCCAGCGTCAGCAACGCTGTGGTCATCAAGGCGGATATGGCGGATGAAGAGCGCGACGACATGAAGACTTCCCTGGGGTGGACGGACGTCACGCCGTTTCGACGCAACGAGGGCCGAGTCTACCGCCTGGCGCGACAGGATTCGACTGCGGGTCGATGACATGACCACGCCGCAGCGCTTATTGCTACCCGTCACGCTCATAGGGACGCCGACAAACCGTCACAGGGACGCCGAGAACCCGTCACAGGGACGCCGAGAACCGTCAGTGGGACGCCGTAGAAGAAAACAGCTGGATCACGCAGACCCCGCCAATGATCATGGCGAGCCCCACCAGGGCAGGCAGGTCGGGCTTCTCGCCGTAGACGATGATGCCGACCAGGGTCACCAGCACGATGCCAAGCCCCGCCCAGAAGGCGTAGGCGATCCCCACCGGTACGCTGCGCAGTACCAGCGACAGCAGGTAGAAGGCCGCCAGGTAGCCCACCACCACCACTACGCTGGGCCACAGCCGGGTGAATTCGTTGGAGGCTTTGAGCGCCGAGGTGGCAATGACCTCGGCGACGATGGCCAGTGCCAGATACAGATAACTCATCCGCTTGCTCCCTGAAGACGACGTTCGACGATCCGGTCGAACAGCGAATTGAAAACCATGGCATAGATCAGGAAGAACAGCATAAAGCCGGCGTCCAGCCAGAACGCTTCCACCAGACCGATGTTCATCCACCAGGCCACCGCAGGAAGCGTCATGACCAGTAGCCCGAGCTCGAAACCAAAGGCCTGGGCCAGACGCTGCTGCAAGGTGCGCCGGCGACTGGGGACCCAGCGATCGAACATCCAGTTCCACACCAGGTTCCACAGCATGGCGGCGGTGGCGAGCCCGGCCGCCAGCACTCCCATTTCGGCGAGGCCGTGACCGCTGAGCATGCTGGCCAGCGGCGTGACGATCACCAGCCCACCCAGCTCAAATGACACCATATGTACCAGACGTTCCTTCAAGGACCGCATCACGTTCACTCCCGCCCGAGGGCGTTGTCGCTTGACGATGCCGCCTATTCTAGGCCCTTGGCCGATGGATTCCAGCTAGCTACTATCAGGTAAACAGATAGGTAGGCCTTCCACCATGCATTGGACCCTGGACCAGATTCAGCTGTTCATCGCCTGCGCCGAGCAGGGCTCGTTCTCGGCCGCCGCGCGTCATCTTGGGCGTGCGCAATCGGCGGTAAGTACCGGCATTTCCCATCTTGAGCTGGACCTTGACTGCGAGCTGTTCGATCGCCGTTCGCGCTCCCCCACCCTGACCGCAGCGGGCCATGCGCTACTGCCGGAAGCCAGAGCCGTACAAGCGCAGTGCGAACGACTCAACGCCCGTGCGGCGACCCTGGCACAGGGCGAAGAGGCCCAGCTGGTGGTGGCCATGCATGAAGCCTTGATCGAGATGCCCCCGGTGGACGCGACGCTGGAGGCCCTTGCCGAGCATTACCCCGCACTGTCGCTGACCCTGCTGTACGGCGCCCAGGGGGACGTCGCCGAATGGGTTGAGCAGGGCACCGCCCACCTGGGCATTCTGCTCAGTCAGGTGCATGCGGCAGGCCCCCTTGAGGGCAGTCGCATCGCCCATTTGAAGCAGCGCTGGGTGGTAGGAAGCACTCACCCCCTGGCCCAGCAGGCAGCGGTAACGCCGTCGGCCTTGGCCAGCTATCGACAGCTGATGATGGCGTCACGCCATAGCGAGGCGACGGCACCGCCCCACACCGAGCCTTGCCTGAGTCCCATGCACTGGCGCCTCAATAGCTTCTACTCCATGGCGGAGCTGACTGCCCGCGGACTCGGCTGGTCGCTGGTACCGGAGCACGTGGCAGACTATCCGCCTTTTCGCGACAAGCTGCAGACGCTGACAGGACCGGGCCTTGGCGAGCCCCCGAGCATCGAGGTCGAAACGGTCATTCGCCGCGATGCCGCCAAGGGCCCTATCGCCCGCTGGCTGGTCGCCACCCTGGGCGAGAACTTCCGCGCCGTCAGCCATAGCCTGACCGCCCCCGGCGCCCGCTGACCCCGTCCGCTAGGGGGTTGGCATCAGCTGGGGGCGATGATCGAGCGTGGCGACCAGGCGCCACAGAGGTTGGTGGTGCTCGTGGTACTTGCGCTCGAAATGGGTCATCGGTGCTGCGCCGGGGTCGTGGGCCTCGACCGGCGCCGACACTCCAGTGGCCAGAGCCACCGCGGCGGCAAACTCCTCGACGTAGACCCGCCAGTTGGAGCGCACCTCAAGCCTCCCGCCCAACCCCACAATGGCCGGGAACACCGGGTGCCCGTGCCAGCGATGCTTCAGCTGGACCGACTTCGGGTAGGGATTGGGGTACAGCAGATAGTGCCGCTCGGGCTGCCAGCCCGTCGCCAGGGCCAGACGCCAGAAATCCACCAGGTCAGCACGCACCAGCAAGGCATTGTCCGGCAGCGGCCCATGGTCCCTGGACAGGCGGTCGGCGCTGCGGTCGACGCCGATTACGCTGTGCTCGGGAAACTGCTCGGCCAGCCTGCGTGTCGACAGACCGACACCACAGCAGGCATCGAGAATAAGCCCTCGCTCACCCTGGGAGCGACGCCAGGCCTCGGCATCGTCAAAGGCGTCTCGGGTGTGCTGAGCCAAAGGCTTGCGCCAGACATGGGACAGGCCACGAGTGACCCTGCGCAGCAGGTCCTCGTGAGGGCCGGTCTGGGCGGAGGTCACGATACGGGGAACATCAGACATATGCGGTCTCGAGCGGGGAAAGCGGCAACAGCGACATGCTGCCGTGAATAGCACAGCCAGTGTACCAAAGCCCCGGTAAGTGAGCAGGTACAGACGCCTCAGCCCAATGCTCGCCAGCGCAAGGGCAACGGCGCCACTCTCACCATGTGCAACACCTTGCAACACACCTGGTGCACGCTGTCGCAGCAGCACTGTCGCCCTGCTCGCGCATGACGAAGGACCGACCAGGTGCTAACATCGCTGGCCTGAAATCCTATCCCGTGGCAATATCGAACGGCGTTTTGCTTGGGACACGGGCAGCATCGCGCGAGGCACGACTCCTCGCCACCTTGGCATCGAGGCATAAACACCAGCAGCGCTGAAGCCAGACCGCCGAATCCTCGGATTCCCGCTTCTGGCCTGTTGGCGTCACCTCGACCAAGGGCAGCACTGACGTGCTGATCTGCCCGGGTCTTCATCAGCGCCGTTTTCTGCGCTCCCAGAGCGAGCCTTTCACCCGCTTCAATACGAGGACTCCGGCTTGTCACACTTACCGGTGATCGTGGGCATGGGCGGCGTCAACCCGGCCGGCCGTACCTCGGGCCATCAGGCCTTCCGTCGCACCGTGCTCGACGCCCTTTCCGACGACGAGCAGACCTCCACCCTGCTCGGTCTGGCCGCCATGATGCGCCTGGCCCACTGCGATGCTGACCAGCACTGGCACAATGCCCAGGGCCAGGAGCTCGATGCCGCCCAACTGGCGCTCGAAACCCGTGACCAGGTACTTAGCCATACCCTGATTCGTCGCATCGAAGATCCGCGTTTCAACGACGAAGGCCTGCCGGCCAATCGTCGCGCCAACCTGGCACTGGAATCGCCGATCACCTTCCGCCTGCGTCGACGCCAGCTACCCGACGACCTGCCGCCTACCTGGCAGGTGCGTGAGGTCGACCGGCATCACCTGGAAGTTACCGTGCCAGCGGGGCAGATGGACGTCATGCTGCCCGAGACACGCCCTGCTCAGGTGCGCGCCGCCGGCCAGCTACCCAGCGGCTTTGATCCCAGCCAGCTGTATCGCAGCGTGCACCACCCCCGCGGTCTGTCCATGGCGGTGTTCGCTGCCAGCGATTGCCTGGGCGACAGCGGCCTCGACTGGGACACGCTGCGCGACCGGCTCGACCCGGATGCGATCGCCGTCTACGCCGGCAACTCGATCGGCCAGCTGGATGACGAAGGCTGGGGCGGCCTGCTCAAGAGCTTTGTATCCGGCAAACGCGCCACCTCAAAGCAGATGCCGCTGGGCTACGGGCAGATGCCTGCCGACTTCCTCAACGCCTATGTACTGGGCAGCGTCGGCGCCACGGGCGCGGCGCTGGGGGCCTGCGCCAGCTTTCTGTACAACCTGCGCCTGGGGATCGACGACATCCGCAGCGGCCGTCGCAGAATCGTCATGGTGGGCACCGCCGATGCGCCCATCACTCCCGAGATCATCGAGGGCTTCCGCACCATGGGGGCCCTTGCCGACGATGATAGCCTGAAGGCCTTGGACGCCCTGGAGCTGCTGACCGACGCCGACTACCAGCGCGCCAGCCGCCCCTTCGCCCGCAACTGCGGCTTTACCATGGGCGAGTCCAGCCAATTCGTGATGCTGATGGACGACGCCCTGGCGTTGGAAACAGGCGCGGATATCCTGGCTGCTGCACCGGAGGTCTTCGTCAACGCCGACGGCTGGAAGCGCTCGATCTCGGCGCCCGGTATCGGCAACTACGTGACCCTGGGCAAGGCCTGCGCCTTGATCCGCGACATGCTTGGAGAAAAGAGCCTGCGCGAGCGCTCCTTCCTGCATGCCCACGGTACCTCGACACCGAAGAACCGCACCACCGAGTCCCACGTCTTTGACGCGGTGGCCAAGGCCAACGGCATCACCGAGTGGCCAGTGGTGGCCATCAAGGCCTTCCTGGGACATTCCCAGGGCAGCGCCGCCGGTGATCAGCTCACCAGCGCTCTGGGCAGCTTCGCCCATGGCCTGCTGCCGGGGATCTGCACCCTGGACAAGGTTGCAGACGATGTCCACGCCGAACGCCTTCGGTTCTTCCGTGAGACCCAATCCTTCGTCGCAGATGCGAGCCTGATCAATGCCAAAGGCTTTGGCGGCAACAATGCCACCGGCGTGCTGATTTCGCCGAATGCCACCGAGCGGCTGCTGACCCAGCGCCACGGAGCCCAGGCGATGGATGCCTGGCGTAAGCGCCGCGAGGTCACACGGGCCCAGGCCCGTGCCTATCACCAGCAGGCGGATGCGGGGCACTTCGCCGTGCGCTATCGTTTCGGTGAAGGCGTGCTCGAAGGACCGGAGCTCGAGGTGCAGCACGACAGCATCCATATCCCGGGCTACGCCCAGCCGGTATCGCTGGCGGTGGACAACCCCTTTGGCCAGCTTGCCGACAACGACGACGAGAGACAGGAGCAAAGGTGATGACGACGGCCGTCTATCCCGGCACCTTCGATCCGATCACCAACGGTCACTACGACCTGATCGAACGGGCGTCACGCCTGTTCGAGAAAGTCGTGGTCGCCATCGCGGCGAGCCCCGGCAAAGGGCCCGCGCTGGACCTGGATACCCGACTCGAGTTGACCCGAGACGTGGTCGCCCCCCTGGGCAACGTCGAGGTTGTCGGCTTCAGCGGGCTGATGACCGACTTCATGCAAGCCCAGAATGCGCGGGTACTGCTGCGAGGGTTGCGGGCGGTATCCGACTTCGAGTACGAGCTTCAGCTCGCCAACATGAATCGCGCGCAGATGCCTGATCTGGAAACCGTCTTTCTGACGCCAGAGGTCGAGAATTCCTACATTTCTTCCACCCTGGTACGAGAGATTTCTCGCCTCGGTGGAGACATCAGCAAGCACGTGCACCCCAAGGTCGCACAAACCCTGCGTAGCCATTACAATACCTGACCATCACACTGGGATTTGACGCTGCGGATGCCTCTTGCGCTGCAGGACCAATCCCGTTGATCCCGAACACCGGGACCGGCAATGCCGTTTCCCCGGGCTGCCCGCCAGGCCAACCCCCGTCGCTGTGCGACGCGCCTGACCGGAAGCCCCGGCCCCAGGGCCGCGACTCTGCGTGAGGACCCTCAATGTCACTGATGATCACCGACGAGTGCATCAACTGCGACGTCTGCGAACCGGAATGCCCCAATGGCGCCATTTCTCCCGGCGAGGAGATCTACGTCATCGACCCCAACCTGTGCACGGAGTGCGTCGGTCACTACGACGAGCCTCAGTGTCAGCAGGTGTGTCCGGTGGACTGCATACCGCTGGACCCCGAGCGTGTCGAAAGCCACGAGACGTTGATGGAGAAGTACCACATCATCACGGCGGCCTGATCACCTCCGGCCATCGCCGACCATGCTGACGCTGACGTGCTGAGGCCGGCATGTCTATGCTGATAGTTCATGCTGACCGTTCACGCTAGAAGGAGCCGCCCCAGGGCGGCTCCTGGCGTTTACAGCTTGACCACTGCACGCCCACTCAGGGCCTCCGGTAGGTCAGGCACGCTGATCCCCAGCAGGGTGAGCGGCGTGATCGCGGGCCGGCGCTCAAGGCACACGATCAGGCTGTCGCCCTCAAGACGCACTCTGGCACCATCGGCGCATCCTGGAGTCTGCTCGGCGCTCCAGCCCATGGCGCTGATACTGTCGAGTACCCGCTGCGCGGCGTCAGACTCGACGTCTTCCTCGGCGAGCCACGGGGCACTGGCGACCACCGCGGCAGACCTCGCCGCTTCGCTGGCCACCTGGGTCAACTGGTGCTGCTGCACCATGGCCACCGAGTAGCTGATCAAGGCGTACAGCAGCAGCAGGAAAATCGGCAGCACGACGGCGAACTCGATGGCCACCGCCCCTCGCTGGCCCTGCACTCCCCTGCGGTGTCTGTTCATCGCTCCTCCACCGAGTCATTCGGTTGTCGTATCAGGGCGACTCGCCGTCCTGACAGCCT
Organism: Halomonas sp. DP5Y7-2; assembly: GCF_019802025.1. NCBI lineage: Bacteria > Pseudomonadati > Pseudomonadota > Gammaproteobacteria > Oceanospirillales > Halomonadaceae > Halomonas > Halomonas sp. DP5Y7-2. The sequence continues at coordinate 169,069 of NZ_JAHVHY010000008.1, forward strand.
GCCCAGCTGGTGGCGCACCCCGTCAGCGACTCAACGCCCCCTGCATCCACCGCCAGCACCCGTACATCCAGGGTGTTGACGCCGATGCCCAAGCCCTCGAGTGCCGGCTCCAGCAAGGTCGCGTTGACGTCAGACAGCGTCGCCGACAGCAGGGAGGGCACACCAAAAGTGGATACCAGCCCACCAAGCAAGCCCAGCTGGTTGACCACACTCGTGACCAGTCCGTCCAGCACCTGGGTCACCTGGGCCCCACCTTGGCCATCAAAGACCGCCCGGGACTGGCCTGGCCAGACCAGTCGTCGTTGCTCCTTGGCGCCCTGGGCGCTGCCCGCGGTGGCACCTTCGTCATTGGAGAAAAGCCCCAGCAACCTGACCTCCTGCTCGATCTGCACTAGCGAACGCTGGGCCACGACGCTAAGCTCGAGCCCGTCATCCAGCGCCGCCATGGCGTCGACCGCCGCGCGCCCTTCAGCCCCGGTCACCCGGGTGCTTACCTCCACATTCAGCAGTCCGGCCAGCCCAAGCCCAAGCTCCAACGACAGCTCGAGCTGCGCATTGCGGGCGACGCTGCGATAGCAGGACGATGAACAGTCGCTGGCCAGACTTGCACCAGCGGGGCCCGGAGGTCCCACGGCGATGGTCGGAGGAGAGATGACCTCGAGTGCCAGCGACAGGTCGGCCAACCCCAGCCCGACGGCGATCGAGGAAAGGTCCGCCAGCCCGAGACGGACTCCGCCCTGCTTGCTGGCGTCGAGCAACAGCGCGCCTTCCAGCAGCTCGCGAACCGGCACTCGAGCGGTGAGAATATCGCGCACCGCGACCTCTCCCTGTGGGTCGATCGCCAGCAGCTCGGCCAGGGTGAAGCGCTCGCCAGGCGCCCCCGGACGCACCGGATTGGCGCTTACTGAGTCCAGTGCCTCACGGATACGCTGGCCCAGTGCCTCGAGATCCAGCGATTGGGCGAGTTGCTCTTCAAGGTCCACGTCCAGCGACTCGACCCCCAGCAGCTCGCCCAGGCTGAGCTCGAGCCCAACGCCGTCATACGCCCCCAGCACCGTCAGGTCGAGCCGAGCACCGATCAGCCGATCGAGCAGCAGCGCCAGTACTGCCGATTCGCTGGTATCGACCTCAAGCAGGCTGGTCCCGGCGCTCAGCGTTACCATCGAGGCGCGCCTTGCCACCCCGGTAGCGGTCAGCCGGGTGTTGTCGTCCACCTCGCCGCCGATCAGCTCACCCAGGTTGGCCAGCAGGCTGCTGGGCACCTCGCGCTGAAGTCTGACCTCGACGCTGTTGGCGAGCCCTGACTCCGTGAGGAACCTGCCACCGTCGTCAACCGCGCCCTGGGTCAGGGTCATGGTGGCGTCCCCCGCGTCCACATCGATGCCATTTTCCTGCACGGCATCGATGGCCCACAGGCGCAGGCTGGCATGGCCACAGGCATCCCCCTGAAACAGCGCCTGGCAACTTGCCGCCGCGGATACTGCCGCCAGGTCCGCCGCCTGCTGCAGGCGACGCTGCTCCAGATACAGGCGCCCGGCATCCAGGGCCAGGGTCACCAGGGCGACCAGCCAGACCAGCAGGAAGGCGGTCATCACGCCGATGGCGCCTCGCTGTCGCTGCAGCCTGCCAGCCGATGTCATCGGTCGCCATCGCGGAGTGCCAGCCTCAATCCTCGCCAAAGCCGGTCTCGATATAGCGCTCTGGAATCGGGTGGCCGAAGCTGTCCACATAGCGCTGATAGATCTGGCTCTGGACCTTGCCCGACAGCACCTGGACGGAGGGCGATGCCACGCGTCCCTCACGCTGTGCGGCCAGCATTGCTCGGGTACGTTCGCCGAAGGGGTCGCGACTGGCGGGAAGTCGCACGATGCCGGGATGGCTGGTAGCGGTCTGCTGCGCTTCCGCGCGATCCGGCCATAGCATCAGCGCCAGGCTCAGCAGCAGGCAGACCATCGCCGCCACGATGAGGGTCTTGGGCTGGGTGACAATGTCCTTGCACATCACGGTCCATCGCTCCTTGCAGGAGCGCATCCTGCGTCGGCTCATCATGATTCCGTCCTCTCACCGGGAGATGCCGCCGGGGAGATCGTACGCGGCGGCGCCGCCAGCAGTCGGGCGTCGACTCCCAGGCGTCGTGCGGTGCGTTCGGCCTGAGCGGCTTGCCCGCTCAGCCGCAGGGCCAGCACCAGGTTGGCGGCCGCCTGCTGGTGGCTGGGGTCGAGCTCCAGCGCGGTGCGAAATTCCTCCGCCGCCTGCTGCGATTCGCCTGCCAGCAACAGCAGGTAGCCGAGATCATTGCGGATGCGTGGGTCGATCGGCCGGGACTCCCGGGCCTGCCGCATCAGGGTCATGGCCTGGTCGTGACGGCCAGCGCGAAAGGCATTGCGTGCCAGCCCGCGATAGCCATCTGCCACCAGGCAGGTGCCCAGCAGGGCCTCGTAGGCGCGGTTACTGCCCTCGACATCGCCGATGGCGCGTCGTGCATCGCCTTCAAGACGCCAGGCAAGCGGCAGCCCATAGTCACCTGCCTCCAGGTGAGCGGCGGCGGAGCGCGGCTTGCCGTCGTCCAGCATGCGCTCGATCAACGACAGCTCGACACCGATATCGGCAGCATAGCGGCGTCCACAGGGCCCGCTGCTCTGCTGCTGGGCGTCGCCCACCACCTCGACGGCCGGCGCGAACGCCGTCATGGGCATGGGCTGTGAAGACGCGCTGGTACATCCACTCAGCAGCGAGACTCCCAGCAGCGCGGCCAGGACGCACCACGTGCCCCCCATTCCGGGCTGTCGTGGCATGCCAGCTGGTGGTTGGCCGGAAGCGGCGAGGGTGGAGTGGCGATCTCTCGATGTCATCGGCGTCTCCCACCGGTAGTGAAGCAAAGGACTCGGCATCACGGCCCTCCCAGGGATCCCATCAGTCCACTCAGGTTGACCAAGGCGGGACCGGCCATGACGATCAACAGGGCGGGGAACAGACACAGCATCATCACCAGCGACATGGTTCCGGACAGCTGACTGACACGCTGTTGCAGGCGTGTGCGGCGCTGGGCCCCAAGGCGTTCCACCAGGGTGGTCAGGCTATCCCTGGCGCGGCCTCCCGTTCTGGCGATCTGGGCAAACATCAGGAAGAACTGCTCGACGCCTTCGCTGGCCTGCACCGCGGCCAGCTCTTCCAGCACCTTCTCGCGGTCCTGGCCGCTGTCGATGCGGTTGGCGGCGATCCGCAGTTCCAGCACCATATCCGGGGTCGTCGCACCCAGCTGTTGAATCAGTCGATGCAGCAGGCTTTCCAGGGTCATGCCGGTGTCCCACAGCATCCGCGTCACCTGCAGCACCAGTTCGATATCTTCATCGAGCCGCAGCGTTCGACGACGACGCTTGCGCTCCAGCGCGAGCCACCCCAGTCCCGCTGCGAAGCCCCCCCACAGGGCAGACATGACCACGATACCCGCCACAGGCCTGCCGCCCATGATCGCCAGCAGCCCGCCCAGCATGGCGGCGCCGACCATGACCACGGCCCACGCCAGCAGCACCGCCAGCTGAGCCTTGGCCCCCACATGCCCGGACTGCCGAAGACGCAAGGACAGCCGTCCCGCCAGACCAGGGCGGCTGGCGCGACTACGCCATAGTCCGCGCCCTTCCCGCAGTAGCCGCGACTCCTCCCGCCGGCGCTGTCCTTCCTCGCCCACGGGCAGCCGCGTACTGATCAGCAAGGCTGCTGCCGCCAGGGCCAAGGCCACGACGGACCCGCTCCACCAAAGATTCCACATCAGCCGCCTGTTCTCCTTGTCTAACCTACCCGCGTTGCAGCGCCGGCAGACGTTCGTTGCAGTGAGGGGGTCATACCGACTTGAGCATGCGCCACAGCAACCATCCCCCGCTCAGCTGCAGGACCACGGCCAGCGCCAGGGCCTGGCGACCTCCGCTGCTCTCCAGCATGGGCAGCAGAAATGCCGGCTGCGTCAGCTGGATAAACAGCGTCAACAGCAGGGGGGACAGGCCCAGTACCAGAGCACTGATGCGGGTTTCTCCGGTCATGGCCGCCAACTCACGACCGCTTTGCTCGCGCTGGTGCAAGGCGGCGGCAAAGGCATCGAGCATGTCGGACAGACTGCCGCCATGGCGTTGGTTGATGCGCATGGCGGTAGCCAGCAGCCCCAACTCGTCGAGCCGCAGTATCTGCCCCTCACGGGCCAACCCTTCGTCCAGTTCCTGACCGAGCTGACGCCTCAACATGACGCGAGACAGTGCATCCGACAGTGGAGGACGTACCCGCCGTGTCGCGTGCACGAAGGCGGTTTCCAGCCCTTGACCGGCCATCAGGCCACGGCTGACCTGACTGAGAAATGGCGCCAGCTGGCGGCGTGCACGGCGCCGGGTGCGCGCGGCACGCACACGAATCAGCGCATTGGCCAGCACCACTACCAGCACCACGGTCGCCGGGCCCCAGACGGCCCCCAGGCGTGACAGCAGCAACATCGCCAGCACCAGCAGACTGCCACCGGCCACAGCGACACTCAGTGGCGAGGCGGGCAACCCTGCCGCCGTCAGGCGCTCGACAAGCCATTCCATCAGCGAGTCATGGGCAACCAGCGAGCGGCGTCGCGCGGTGCGCTGACCGCCAGCCGCGCGCTCGGTGTGGGCACGCGCGCTCTTCATCAGCAGCCATGCAGCCGTGGCAAGGCATGCCGCCACCAGCGAAAAGACCACCCAGACATTCATGAGTGCGCCTCCTCAGCGCCATCTACCAGCGCCGCCAGCAGCCGCGGCCAGCAGACCGCAGACGCCTGGTCTGCTGGCCGGGCCGTGAGGTGGTCAGTCACCGGTTGCCCCTCTCGGTAGAGCGGCTCCAGGACCACCTCGCCCTGGCGTAACCCGACCACACGCAGCACCTCTGCTACCCGACGCTGACCGCTGCTGTCGCGAGCGACGTGTACGATCAGGTCGAGCGCAGTGGTGATGATTTGACGCACCAGCGCATCGGTCCCCTGAAAGCGCGACATGCGCACCATCATCTCCAGCCGTACCACGGCATCGGCGGCCGAATTGGCGTGAACGGTACTCATCGAGCCCTGATGTCCCGTGTTCATCGCCTGCAGCATGTCCAGCACTTCGTCGCCCCGACTTTCCCCCAGCAGGATCCTGTCGGGGCGCATGCGCAGGGCATTCTTGACCAGTGCACTGGCGCCGACCTCGCCTTCTCCTTCGATGTTGGGCGCTCGGGTTTCCAGCCGCACCACGTGGTGGCTGGCCAGCTGCAGCTCGGCACTGTCCTCGATGGTGACCACCCTCTGCTGAGGTGGAATCGCTGCGCTCAGCACGTTCAGCAGCGTCGTCTTGCCGGCTCCGGTGCCACCGCTGACCAGCAGATTGCAGCGCTCTTCCACCGCTCGGCGCAAAAAGGTCATGAGGTTGGCCGGCACGCTGCCCATGGCCACCAGGTCCTGCCCGGTCAGCGCCTCCCGCCGAAACTTGCGGATCGAGACGCTGGGCCCGTTCAGTGACAGCGGCGCAATGATGGCGTTGACCCGGGAGCCATCGGCCAGGCGGGCATCCACCATCGGGCTGGATTCATCCAGACGCTTGCCAAGGGGCGCCAGCATGCGCCGCACGACCCTGAGAATGTGATCATCATCGAGGAAGGCGAGCTGACACGGCTCCAGCCGGCCACGGCGTTCGACGTAGACCTGGCGATGACCATTGATCAGGATGTCGGAGATGGTGTCATCGGCCAGCAATGGCTCCAGGGGACCGAAGCCATTGAGCTCGCGACAGACATCCTCGACCACAGCGTCGACACTGTCGGTCGGCGTGGCGTAGCCCCTCAGGCTAAGCGCCTCTGTCACCAGCTCGCGCACCTGCTGACGCAGCTGCATGGGCTCATCGGCGATGCCCCTGACGTCATCCTCCAGGCGCTCGACCACCAGCTGGTGAAGCTCGCTGATCAAGGCAGGCTCTGCCCCCGGCGCCGCCTTCCGCGGACTGACCTCGGCACGCTTTTGACGAAATGGCATGGCGCTCTCCTCTCACCCCACCCACAACCACCGATCAGCGACTGAAGCCCACCTCGGACACGCGCTCTATGGCTTGTGCATCCTGTGGATCGAACATCAGTTCCAGGAAGTTCGGGTCATAGCTCTCGAACGCGGCGCCAGGCATCGGCCCCAGATCCACCCCGGCGGCCAGCGGCCTGACGAGGTGCGGTGTCACGATCATGACCAGTTCCTTCTCGTCACGATCCAGGCGTGTCGAGCGGAAGAACGCGCCGATGACCGGGATATCACCAAGCCCAGGGATCTTGTCGACGCTTTGAATGATGTTGCGGCTGACCAGACCACTGATGATGAAGCTCTCGCCGTTGCCCAGCTGCACCGTGGTATCGGTGCGGCGCACATTCAGCGCCGGCACCGCGATACCGGCTGTCTGCACCCCGCGGGAAAAGTCCAGCTCGGACACTTCGGGCGCCACCTTGAGCATGATGCGCCGCTCGTCCAGCACCGTCGGCGTCAACTGCAGACGGATACCGAACTCCTTGAAGTCGACGCTGATCTGGTCGTCACCGCTTTGCACGGGAAAGGGAAATTCGCCACCGGCAAGAAAGCTGGCGCTCTGGCCAGACAGGCTGACCAGGCTGGGCTCTGCCAGGGTATAGGCGAAACCATTGGCGCTCAGGGCGCTGAGTGCCGAGAGCACGCCACTGGTATTGACCTGAATGATCGAGAAGCCACCGTCACCCGCATTGGGGGCCACCGCACCGCCCGCCAGGAAATCGAGCGTCTCATCGCTGCGGCCCAGGGCAAAGCGGGTCGAGCCTGCCTGGTTGCGCCCGATGAAGAAGCCCGCGGAGGCCATGCGGCTGCGGTTGACCTCTACCACGCGGATGTCGGTCTGGACCTGCACCGGCCCGGCCTGGGTGGTCCCATCGATGGGATCGCTGGCAAAGCGAGAGATCGCCTGATCATGGCGTTCGAGGGAGCGCGTCACGCCACGCACGTCAGGACGCGAGGTGCCGGGGGCCAGTGAGTACTCCGACTCGAGCCCCTCGCCACCGGCAGGGCGCACCTGTATTAACGTTTCCCGGGGTTGGCTGGCACCGTCGATCCATACCTTGAGGCTGGTGCTTCCGGGGCCGACGGCGGTCACCAGCAGCGACCGCGGGTCCAGCACCTGGGCGTCAATGATGTCACCCCGCCCCACCGCGGTGCGGGTGATACGTCCTGGCTGGCCCAGCCACTGCTGGTCACCGACGGCCAGGCTCAGCCGTGACTCGGGTGACTGCGCCAGCCCCACAGCGGGGATCAACGCTACTCCCAGCAGCAGCGCGGCTACCAGGCGTTTGCCTGGCACCAGTCCGCGCCATGTCCCGCGGGCACACACTCTCCAGCACACCGACCTCGGTCGGGCGATCTTGCCATCTAGCTGCATGCTTGGTCCTGTTCCCTGCGCGGGTTCCGCTAGCCATGGCGACTGCCGCCACCGCTGCCGAACCTCTCATTATGATGTCAGTCTGTTGACCGCCCGTTTCCAGCCTTCCTACCGCTGGCTGCCCGCGATCACGGCAGTGAGACCACTCGACTGCTGGCTCCTACGTGTTGCACCACCTGGTATCCCTGGGCGCGTGACGCCTGCGCCGCCGGTCTGGGCGGTTCTCGCTCGATACCGGTAAGCTCATCGAAGCTGACGCTATTGCCGGGCTGGCTCAGGCTCTGGCCCAGCGATACCGGCAGGACGCTCTGGCCCAGCGCGAAGCGCAGACCGTCATCGAAGGATTCGCCCAGAGCCGCTTCCTGGTTGCCCACCACTGCCAGTCGCAGCCGCCCCGTCGCCTCGGCCAGCAGCAGCCGCGCGGTCTGGGTTTCCGGCATGGCCAGCACGGCCGTGCGCTCAGAGCCACTGTCCTCCTGGCGGTCGCCACCTACCAGGCGCTCGCCTACCCCCAGCACGCTGACATCGGAAAACAACCGCCGTGCCAGCCGATGGCGCTGACCGTTGCCGTCATCCGTCTCGGCAAAGAACAACACGTCGACCCGGTCCCCCGGCGCCACGAAACCACCGCCGCCGATGACCGCGTCGATACCCACCCCGACGGCACGAAAGCCTGGGGGCACCACATCGGCCAGGGCACCACCGCCGACGAATCCACCCGGCCTCAGTACATCGCCCTCACCGAGGGGCCGCGCCAGGCGCGCATCCGGCACCTGGGCCAGCTCAGCAAAGCTGCCATCCAGCGGGGTAGGAAAATAGGCCAGCCGCAGTGCATCGGGCAGGTCAGAGGGGCGCTCCCCCGCACTCAGCTCCCGAGCGGCCACCAGCACCGGATAGCCCAGGGGTTCGGGCGCCTCTGGCGCAGCCACTTCTGCGCTCTCAGGGGGGAGTGCCTGGCGGCTCAATGACCAACCTACAAAGGCCATTACTAGCGCGATGAACACCAGCAAGCCCGCAAGCAATCGCAACAGTTTTACTGACATCACCAAAGCCTTGCCATCAGCTGAAGTTGATCATCCATCAGCCCTTCAGGCTAAAACATACTTTCTATGGATGACTTGAGGTCCGCGATGCCTTCTGAAAATGCAGTAACTTGAAAAGCACCAATGATAACGGCGGTGACAACCCCGAGAATTACCGCATACTCAATCGCACTTGCCCCGCGCTGACGTCGGTGCTGGGGGCACTGAGGCTGCCTGGCAGCGACCTTGACTGCCTTAGGGCAAAGAGGGTTCGCGAAAAAGAGAGGGGACTTTTTCATTGTGGATACTCCTGCGTAAAATCGATATTTTTATATACGTTATATCTTAATTACCGATTCATCATTGTTCGTCACACTGTCACCAAGGTCGCCAGCCTTTATGGGGATGTTCCTTCTCACCCGTGATGTCTACTGGTTCCTTCTTGCTGCTTCTTGCTCCTTCTTACTCCTTCTTGCTAGTCCTTTTTTATTAATTCATGGGATTATCTTATTAGTAGCCAGAAGAGGTATTTCTGTCACCTTAGAGATGGCAACGGAATGTAATTTTTTGGTAGTAACTGATACTAAACATTTCATTCGGATATCAATGAACCAGCATTCAATATGTCTGACATTGCACACGCTGTGCCGTTGTAAAAGACGCAACCAACGGACCAGCGGCCATTCCGTGGCCATCCATCGCACCATGACGATCCGGATGACGCCATTGCGTCATGACCGCCAAGGCGTCCCGCTTGACCCGTGAGGTCGGCGCCGGGACACTGCGCTCCTCACCCGAATCTTCATCAGCCAAGCAGACGTGCAACCGTGGCCAGTCTTCCACCCTCTTCCTCCAGCGGCCTAGCCGACACCCTTGGTCGACTGCCGCGCATCGCTGCGCTGGCCTGGCCGATCATCCTGTCCAACATCACCGTGCCCCTGCTGGGGCTCGTGGATACTGCCGTGGTCGGCCACCTGCCGGACTCACGCTACCTGGCCGGTGTGACCCTGGGGGCCACGCTGTTCGGCTTTCTCTACTGGGGTTTCGGCTTTCTGCGCATGGGCACCACCGGCCTCACTTCCCAGGCCATGGGGCGCAGTCGGGATGACCAGGTCCGTCATCTGCTCGGCCAGTCACTGCTGCTGGCCGGGGCCATCGGCGTGCTGTTGATCCTGCTGGGGCGCCCGCTGATTGCGCTGGGGCTATGGCTGCTCGATGGCAGCCCGCAAGCCAGTGAACTGGCCGCCAGCTACGCCGAGATCAGGCTGCTGTCGGCCCCTGCGGTCCTGGCCAACTACGCCATCCTTGGCTGGTTCCTGGGGCAACAGAACAGTCGTGTGACGCTGGCACTGCTGCTGACCAATAACGGCGTCAACATCGTCCTCGACCTGCTGTTCGTGGTGGGCCTGGACATGACCAGTGACGGCGTCGCCTGGGCCACGGTGATCGCGGACTACTGCACGGTGGCGCTGGGGCTGTGGTGGTGCCGGCACCGCCTCGGCCGCTTGGGAGGCCACTTCGAGCGGGCCCGGCTGCTTACCGTGGGCGCCTATCGCGAGCTGTTCTCGGTCAATGCCAACCTGTTCGTGCGCACGCTGGGGCTGCTGTTTGCCCAGGCATTCTTCACCGCCCAGGGGGCCGCCCAGGGAGATACGGTGCTGGCGGCAAATGCGGTGCTGCTGCAGTTCATCATGCTCACCTCCTATGGCCTGGACGGATTCGCCAATGCCGCAGAGGCACTGACCGGCCATGCCATCGGCCGCCGGCGCTTCGATGACTTCGCCCTGTCGGTGCGAGCGGCTGCCCTGTGTTCGCTGGCGACAGCCGCCCTGGCAAGCCTCGCCTTTGCCCTCGCCGGTAACGCCTTGATCGCCCTGCTCACCGGGCTTCCCGAGGTACGCGCCACCGCCGCGGATTTCATGCCCTGGGTGATCCTGATGCCCTTGGTGGCGGTATGGAGCTACCTGCTAGACGGGGTCTTCATCGGCGCCACCGCCATTGCCGAAATGCGCAACTCGATCTTTATTGCACTGGCCGCCTATCTGCCCCTGTGGTGGCTGACCCAAGGCATGGGAAATCATGGACTTTGGTTAGCCTTTACGACTTTTACCGCAGTGCGTTCCGGGGTCCTTGTGGCCTACTATCTTCGCTATCGCAGCACGCGCTGGAGCAGCACGGGTTAAGGCCTTCTCCCGGTCGATGCCCCTGCTGTCAGCACAGATGCCGGTGTATGCCCAAACGTCATCGCTTGAAAGGTGACTTTGACGCCCGGCGGCGGACTGCGGCACCGTTGACGCCAGGTGGCCGGGAAGGCCATTTTCACAACCAGAAGAAGCGAAATACGCCATGTTGAGAGCTCTGTCACGACCCGCCGTGAAACTGGTGGAGCGCTATCTACCAGATCCCTATGTCTTCGTCCTGCTCCTGACCATCATCGCTGCGGCAGCGGCCATCGCGGTGGAGCGTCAGTCGCCCATGGCGGTGCTGACGTACTGGGGCGACGGTTTCTGGAACCTGCTGTCCTTCTCCATGCAGATGCTGCTGGTACTGGTCACCGGCTTCATGCTGGCCAGCTCGCCACCGGTCAAGCGCCTGCTGGCAAGTCTGGCCCGCATCGCCAATAACGCGGGTGCCGCCATCCTGCTGGTCACCCTGGTGTCGCTGGCCGCCAGTTGGATCAATTGGGGCTTCGGCCTGGTGGTGGGCGCGCTGTTCGCCAAGGAGCTGGCCCGCGTCGTGCGCGTCGACTATCGCCTGCTGGTCGCCAGTGCCTACTCCGGCTTCGTGGTCTGGCATGGCGGCCTGGCCGGCTCGGTCCCCCTGACGATTGCCACGGAAGGGAACCCCTGGGCAGAGCAGATCGGCGTCATCGGCACCGGCGAAACCATCTTTTCCTATTTCAATCTGCTGATTGTGCTGGCTCTGTTCATCGCGGTGCCGCTGGTCAACCGCATGATGCTGCCGGGGGAAAAGGAAAGCGTGTACGTCGATCCGGCCCTGCTGGGTGAGGAAGAAGACCGCCGCGTGCGCATCAGCCGCCCGGCCGAGCGCCTGGAAAACAGCATGACGCTGGCGCTGCTGGTGGGTATGCCAGGTCTGATCTACCTGATCAGCTACTTCGTCGGTGGCGGTGGCCTGAACCTGAACGTGGTCAACTTCATGTTCCTGTTTCTGGCCATCGTGCTGCATCGCACCCCTCAGAGCCTGCTGAACAGCCTGAACGAGGGGATCAAGGGCGGGGCCGGCATCGTCATTCAGTTCCCCTTCTACGCCGGTATCATGGCCATCATGGTGCAGTCAGGACTCGCCGAGACCATGTCGCAGGCCATGGTGTCCTTCGCTACCGAGACCACCCTGCCGTTCTGGACCTTCATCAGCGCCGGCATCGTCAACATGTTCGTGCCTTCGGGCGGAGGCCAGTGGGCCGTCCAGGCACCTGTCGTCATTCCCGCCGCTCAGGCGCTTGGCGTGGACATCCCGCGTGCCGCCATGGCGGTCGCCTGGGGCGATGCCTGGACCAACCTGCTGCAGCCTTTCTGGGCGCTGCCGGTGCTGGGAATTGCAGGACTGAAGGCCAAGGACATCATGGGCTTCTGCCTGGTTCAGCTGTTTATCACCGGCATCATCATCTCGGTGTGTCTGACCTGGCTATGAGCCGCCCGAGCCGGGCGAGATGATGGCAAAGGCGGGCCGATCGGTCACCGCCTCGCTGTACAGTGCCGGCAACAACTGAGTTTCAACGTGCGCCTTGTCTCCGCTCGCGGAGGCAAGGCGTTATGCTATGTGCATCACAGACCGAACTGCATGCTTGAGGAGCCATCCATGCTAGAACAGAGCCTCCCGGGTCAGCACGAACTGACCATGACCGTGCTGATGACACCCGACATGGCCAATTTCAGTGGCAAGGTGCACGGTGGCGCCATCCTCAAGAAACTCGATGAGGTGGCCTATGCCTGCGCCAGTCGCTACTCAGGTCACTATGTGGTCACCCTGTCGGTCGACCAGGTGCGCTTCAAGCAGCCCATCCATGTGGGTGAGCTAGTGACCTTCCTGGCCAGCGTCAATCACGTCGGCCGCTCGTCAATGGAAATTGGCATCAAGGTGGTGGCGGAAGACATTCGCCAGAAGATCATTCGCCATACCAACAGCTGCTACCTGACCATGGTCGCGGTGGACTCGGACGGACGCCCCGCCACGGTACCGCCGCTGACGCTGGACACGCCGATACGCAAGCTGCGCTATGAAAAGGCCACCCTGCGCAAGAAGCTGCGCAAGCAGGCGGAAGAAGAGGAGCAGCGCACCCAGCAGGAGCTGGGCCAACGCTGAGGCACCCGAAGCCGTATCCGACGAGGTCGGCGATGACCCGACAGGCCAGCCGCTAGGCGGCCTGTCGCAGCCTGCGGTTACGGTGCTGGTTCCTGTTACGGTTCCTGGTTGCTGGCCCGCACCATCACAATGCCGGCCAGCACGAGGGATTAACCGCAGCCCAGCTCGACAATCGTATCGGCGTCATCCAGGCGCACGTTCAAGCGGTCCAGGCGCAGGTCCATGGTCGCCACTCCGCCCGGTCTCAGCACGCGCAGGGTCTTGGCACCACTTTCGGCTTTCAGGCGTTCGTCCTGAGCCTCCTGGTAATGCTGCCCCACCCAGTTCTGAACAGCCGCCGCGTCACAGGCTTCGGCCAAGGGAGCCCGCTTGGGTGGCAACGGAGCGGGCTCACCGGTCCCGCCCGACGACGCGCTGCACCCTGCCAGCGCAGCAACCATGAATAACGGAAGAAGTGCTTTCATCATCGGCCTCCAGTGCCTGAATGTCCTTTCGTCTGGCCCATGGCAAGGGGCCACTTGCTGCCTGAACGCTGGCGCCAGGCGGCCCTGCACATGACAAGGGGCCAGCATAGCAGATGCCTTGCGCCATGCTTGGCATCCCCTCCTGACTTGCCTCATGTTCCTTATTTTTTCATCACTGGCTAGGCGCCTGCCCTGTCCACAAAAAAGCGGTGATGCACCTGAGTGACATCACCGCCGTTTGTGTTTCTGTTTCTTTTACTTTGCGTATTCCTATTCCTGTCGCTGGATCAGCATCCCTGCGTTGCCGTGGCTCTCTGCCAGGGCCTTGCTGCCAAGGCCTTGGAGAAAGCCTGGCGGAGTGCAGGTTTGTGGCCAGCGATCAGGCGGTGCTGTTCTGGATGGCTTCACCACCCTTCTCGATGTCCTGGCCGACACCCCGCACCGTGTTGCAGCCACTCAACAGCACCAGGGTAAACATCGATACCAGAATCAATGCCAGCGTCCTTTTCATTGTCCCTTCTCCTTGCAGCCAGGTGGGTAAGCAAAATACATCATCCTCAGATAATCTAGCACGATGACGTTCATTCGCTAGGCTTTGTGTCGCGCTTTTCGAGGGTCTGCACAGCACTCAGTAGAGGGCCAGGCGCAAAATGATCACGGCAATCACCGCCACCGTCAGCCATTTGACCACCATGGCGCCCCGGGAACTCATGTTGACCTTCACCGCCAGCCAGGCACCGGTCATGCTGCCGGCGGCCAGCACCAGGCCGTAGCTCCAGCGCACCTGGTCATGCCACAGAAAGATGCCCAGGGCAGGCAGGGTGTAGACAAGGATGATCAGCACCTTGAAGGCATTGACCTGGCCAAGATCGATCTTGAGCATGCGATACAGCACGATCATGAACAGAATCCCGACCCCGACCTGCAGGAAGCCGCCGTAGACACCGATCACGAACATCGCCAGATAGATGCCAGGGGTCAGCCGCTCCACCGTCAGGGGCCGAGTGTCGATCTTCGGTTGTGGCAGCAGCATGATCACTGCCGCGGCGACCATCACCACCATCAGGATCGTCTCGAACAACGCATCGCTGACCTGGAGCGCCAGCCACACGCCCAGCATCGAGCCCAGTACAGCAGGCACCGACAGGCGCAGGCTGAGCCCGATATGACGGGCTCCTGCACGAAAGAAGTTGGCCACCGCTGACACGCTCTGCAGCGTGATCGACACCCGATTGGTGCCGTTGGCCACCTGAGGGGGAAGTCCGAGAAACATCAACAGCGGCAGCGTCAGCATCGAACCGCCCGCCGCCAGCACATTGATAAAACCTGCCACGATACCTGCCGTCAGCAGGGCCGCTCCCTCGACCAGGGTCATCGTCTTTCCTCTCTCGCTTGTATCGAACTGGGGGTGTATCGAGCAGGGGTGACGTCGAACAGGAACTTTGTCGAATAGATGCCCCTGTCGTGGCCGCCTGATGTACCCTGCCTGAAACGCCATTCAGGAGCCCGCCATGAGCGATTTCGTCATCGACCCACGCCTTGTCGCCGACACCTATCCCGTCACCGAACTACCGTTGTGTCAGCTGCGCCTGATGGATGATGCCCGCTATCCCTGGCTGGTACTGATTCCCAGGCGGGCCAACGCCATCGAGGTGTTCGACCTGTCGGAAGCCGACCAGCAACAGCTGTGGCGAGAAGCCACTCGCCTGGGCCAGGCGCTGAAGACCCACGCCGGGGGTGACAAGCTCAATATTGCCAGCCTCGGCAACATGGTGGCGCAGCTGCACGTGCATGTGATCGTGCGGCGAGAAGGCGACGCGGCCTGGCCAGGGCCGGTGTGGGGCCACAGCCAGGCCATCGCCTACGACAAGGACAGCTTGGCCGCCACCAAGGACCGTGTGCTGGCGCTGGCCGGCGGGCTGTCCTTGCGCGCCTGACGGGCTGTCACACGCCGAGGCCACTACTGCGACTACCTGGCGCCATCAGTGGCAAGCCAGGATCCGATGCGCCAACCTGCAGCATCAGCAGAACGCCCAGTCCGATGATCAGCACGCCACCGGTCAGTGCCACCATGGCGGCCAGGCGTGCCACGGCGCGACTTCGCCTGGCGGATGTCCGCGCCACGCGAGCAGCCACCCAGTCCCGTGCCAGCACGCTGGCGATGCCCAGGGTGGAGACCGTCATGGCGGTACCCAGCGACATCGCCAGCACCGCTGCCACCCCCATCCATGGCTGGCCCAGCAGGCTGGTCACGCCCATCAACAGCACGGCTCCCGAACATGGCCTGGCACCGATCGCCAGCACGGCCAGCCAGGCCTCGCGACCACTGCCATCCGGCGACACATGGTGATGACCGCCACAACACTCGTGATGATCATGATGCGCACCATGAGCATGATGCCCGTGGGACGGATGTTCGTGGTGGTGCGCCTCGTGATGGTGCGGCTCGTGATGGTGTGCCCCATGGTGCTCAGACCCAGCAGACTGCTGCGCTGGGCGCGACAGCGACACCAGCCGCTTCAGCGCGCGTCCGCTCAGCCACAGCCCCAGCAGTGCGACCAGGGCGAAGCTCAACCGCTCGACCCACACCACACTGCCCAGTGCCTCGCGGGTCAGCCAGCCCAGCCCCTGCACCAGCGCCAGTATCAGCAGGATGGCGACCGCTCCCTGCATCAGCGCGGCTCCCACCGACAGAGCCAGGGCGCGACGCCAGGCGCCTCCCTGGGAGACCAGGTAGGCGCTGATCACAGCCTTGCCATGTCCTGGTCCTGCCGCGTGGAAAACGCCGTAAAACAGGCTCAGGCCTATCAAGGTGGCCCAGGCTGCAGCGGACGGCGTCTGGTCGATTAGTGTGACCGCCTGAGTCAAGCGACGATGCAGGTCGGCCTGCATGGCGAGCACCCAGTGGCCGAGCATATCCAGCGCGCCGGTCACCGCCAGCAACAGCAAGACGCCCACGACGGCGCCCACCGCGAGAGACACCTGAACCCAAGGTTGTTGAAGCTTCAGCACGCTACACGCCCCGTCTCGGCAAAGAAGCGTCCTAACCCTTCCGGCGCGCTGTCGTCGACATCCAGCTGGGCAGCCGCCATCACCTTGTCCGGATCGGGTTCGGCAATGATGACCGATGCCTGACAGCCGTCGGGCGCTGTCAGCGCTTGGTCCAACGGACCATCCGCATCGGCCTCGTGGACCACCTCCACGTAGTAGGAGGGGTCATATACCCGGTACTCGAGGGTGCTGCCGGCAAGCTCCATGGGTTCGGCCAGGGGCAGGCGAAAGTGCAGCACGATACGCTCATCGCGCTCCATCACCGTGGCATCGCTGACGCCCTGAAAGACCACTTTTTCGCCGTCGATCTCGGCTTCGGTGAAAAAGTCCCGGGGAGCCAGACTGGTCAGCATGTCCCCTCCCAGGCGGTCGAGGGCCGCATCGCGCCCTTCCTCGTCGGCATCGATCTCTTCCAGCAGCACCAGACTGTAGAACGGATCAAGACGCCAGATCTGGCGTAATGCCACCACCCGGCCTTCGCTATCGGTCTCGAGCTGGACCGACAGATCGACCCAGCTATGGGGGTGTGACAGCGCCACCTGGCTTGCCCAGGGCCCCACCAGGACAAGCACGAGACTGGTCATCGTCATCAAGCGGCGAACACGTGGCCACAGCGAATGGCGATCCCCACAGGTGGCACGCCGCTTCGGCGAGACAGCCGCGGCCAGGACGGATTGTAGAGCGTACATCAATGGGCAAGTCTTCCCTGTAGTTGAACAAACAGCGGTTCTACGACGTCAGCGGGCAGCGTGCGACCGCCACGAAATCCCTGCAGGCTGACACTGGCCTGGGTGTCTCCAACGTCCTCGACCCGCACCTCGAGACGATAGCCAGGCGGCCGCGCCAAGGAGGCATCGATGCGTCCAAGTGCACCATCTGCCTGGGTGATGACGTAGCCTTGCTCCATCAACAGGGCAAGCGCCTCGTCCAGGGTCTGCTCTGCGCTCACGGCCACCTGCATCTGCCGCGGCGCTTCCGTGGTGATCGATGGGCCGGCACAGCCGCTGAGCAACAGCAGCACGAGTATTCCCCAGCAACGGCTCATTCGATGCCTCCCGAGACACCCGCCTGGGATGCCAGCTGCTGGCGAATCGAGGTGCAGAACGAGGCATCGCTGGCGGTACGCGACTCCCGTAGCTGGCCGGTCCAGTCAAACAGACGAATGTCCCGCGTCAGCTGAACCTGCTGGTCGGTCAGCGCCACGGACACGCGCTCCACTCGGGTGGCATCATCGCTGCCGCCCCAGCCCCAGGAACCGAACCCTACGCCAACTCCGGCGCCGACATGCCCACCGCTACCCCCCAGCACGAAGCCACCAAGGCGTGGCCTGACCGCATCGGCATTATGGTAGGTCGTGCGCTCGGTCTTCTCGGCACTGACCACCCCCAGCGCGGTATCGGTATCGCGCACCAGAAAGTCACGGCCTTCGAGCACGGCCACCACATCCGCAAGACTCACTGCCCCATCGACGACGGGCCACTGGCAGGCTTGCGACGGGGCTGGCTCCGCCACCGGCATCTGCTGAGGTGTGGTCTGACAGGCGCTGAGCCACGGCAACAGACACAACGCCGCCACGCCTGAGCATTTCGCCCAATCGGGGCGGCTTAAAGGACGCCATTTTTTGGACACTTGCATCAGGACCTCCTGCCGATGACGTGAAATACTTCCGAGAGTCTACGCTGTCCCGAGTCAGGGGCAAACGCTGGTCCAGCAGGACATTCCGACCAGGGGGCTGTCCATGTCGTCCCCCCTATCACCAGTTCATGTCACCAGCTCATTTCTTCGAACCGGAGAGGCCACCCATGAATGTGTTGATCTGCCCCGACAGCTACAAGGATGCGCTGAGCGCCACCGATGCTGCCCGCGCCATCGCCGAGGGTGCGCGACGCGCCGACCCCACCCTGACCATGGATGAATGTCCGATGGCAGACGGGGGAGAAGGCAGCCTTGAGGCCCTGCTCAGCGCCACCGGCGCCGAGCGCCGTACCGCCACCGTGCAGGATGCTCTGGGCAGACCAGGCGAGGCTGCCTGGGGATGGCATGCCGCCAGCCAGACGGCCTATATCGAACTGGCAGAGGCCAGCGGACTGCAGGCACTGAGCCCCGAAGAGCGTACGGCGCTTCACAGCACTACCCACGGCGTCGGGGAGCTGGTCCTGGCGGCCCTCGACGCCGGCGCCCAGCGCATGCTGATCACTCTGGGCGGGAGTGCCACCAATGATGGCGGAGCCGGCATGCTGGCAGCGCTGGGGGCACGGCTGCTGGATGCCGATGATCAGCCGATTTCCCCCACTGGCGCCGGCCTCGAGCACTTGGCCAGGGTCGACCTTTCCGGGTTAGACCGGCGCCTCGACTCGGTCGTGGTCGAGGCCGCCGTGGATGTGGACAATCCGCTGCTGGGCGAGCGTGGCGCCAGTGCCATCTTTGGCCCTCAGAAGGGCGCCTCCCCGGAGGACGTCGAGCGCCTGGATGCTGCGCTATCGCGCTGGGCCGACAAGGCCGCGGAGCAGCTGGGCCAGGATTGGAGAGATGCGCCAGGCACCGGCGCCGCTGGTGGCATGGGCTTCGCGGTAAAGGCCTTCCTCGGGGGGCAGCTGCGCCCGGGTATCGAGATGATCATGGAGCAGGCCGGGATGGAGCAGCGGCTGGCCAATGCCGACCTGGTGATCACCGGCGAGGGCCAGCTCGATGGCCAGAGCCTGTCGGGCAAGACGCCGATAGGTATTTCCCGTGCGGCACGGGCCAGAGGCATACCGGTCATCGTGCTGGCAGGACGCATGGCACCCGGCTGGCAGGCCGCTCTGGACGAGGGCGTCAGCGCCGCCTTTGCACTGGCAGATGGGCCCATGGACCTCGATGAAGCCTTGGCTCGCTGTGCCGAGCTACTGTCTGATCGCACGGAAAATCTGCTGCGTGCCATGCTCGCTACGTCAGGCCGCTAATATCTGTCGACAAGCGCTCTTGCTGAGCCTGATGGAACACGCCGCCTTGGACACGCCCCTTGAAAATGCAGGGGTTCATCACTATGTCATTAGGAGCGGTCATCAATGGGCCCTATCGCGGCGATGGAGGTAATTGGTTTCACTCCCGCCCACCGGTATCGATATCCTGTCGGGATATACAGGACCACAGCGATCAAGGAGGTATTGCATGAGCGACACCAACGCCATCGGCCTGCACCAAGGCAGCGCCAGCGACCTGGCTAACAAGCTCAACGAACTGCTGGCCAACTACCAGATCTTCTACATGAACGTGCGTGGCTATCACTGGAACGTGAAGGGCCCCAACTTCTTTGAGCTGCACGAAAAATTCGAGGAGTTCTACACCGACCTGCTGGTCAAGGTAGATGAGGTCGCAGAACGCATCCTTACGCTGGGGCACAAGCCCGTCCACGCTTACAGTGACTACACCACCCTGTCGCGGATCGGCGAAGACAAGGACGTGCACGACGGTGAGGCCTGCGTGCGCGGCGTGCTCCAAGGATATCAGCAGCTGATCGAACTACAGCGCGAAATCCTGTCGGTGGCCTCGGATGCCGACGATGAGGGCACCGCCTCTCAGGTCGGGGACTACATCCGTGAGCAGGAGAAGACCGTGTGGATGCTGGGCGCCTACCTGGGCTGACCACACCGCCACACCGGCCTGAATGATCTCGCCCCGCGCGCCAGCCACTGGCGCGCGGGGCGTTTTGCTTCCAACCACCCGACCGTCACCACCGCGCTGCCTGCGCGAGTCCTCTGACGTCGGAGCGGGTTCCAGGGCGACGTTCAAGGCGGATTCCGGGGCAGCCGTCAGGACGACCTGCCGTGGCCTTCATGGCTGCTGGCCTCATCAGTGCCGGTCAGCGTGCTGGAAGCCTCCGCCGCACGCTTCAACTCCTGAGGCAGTGGCTTTTTCATGCGCGCGCCAAGACGCTCAAGCTCCACGGCCTGGGCCACCAGGCTACCCTGCCCGCGAGACAGCCGGTTCATCGCTTGCTGATGGCTGTTACTGGCCCGTTCCAGGTGCTTGCCCACATCGTCGAGACTCTCGACGAAGCCAGAGAACTTGCCCAGCAGACGCTCCGCCCGGGACACGATGATGCGCGCGTTCTCATTCTGGCGCTCCATGCTCCACAGTCCCGCCACGGTGCGGAGACTGGCCAGCAAGGTGGTCGGCGTGACCACCACCACCTGGCGATCGAAGGCTTCCTGAAACAGCGAAGGGTCCCGCTCAAAGGCTGCGGCGAAGGCCGGTTCCACCGGCACGAACAGAAACACGAAATCCGGTGAATGCAGCCCCGGCAACGCCGGGTAATCCTTGGCGGCGAGCCCACGTATGTGGCTACGCAGGGAGGTCAGGTGAGCACTCATGGCCGCTTCTCGCTCTGCCTCATCGTCAGCATTGACCACCCTCGTCCAGGCGGTCAGCGAGACCTTGGCATCGATGATCAGGTGGCGATCCTCGGGGAGATAGATGATGGCGTCGGGCCGCTGGCGCCCCTGTTCACCATTCATCGAGACCTCTCGCCGGTACTCGATGTCGCGCCTCAAGCCGCTGCGTTCCAGCACCGTTTCGAGCATCAGCTCGCCCCAGCCACCCTGGGCCTTCTGATCACCCTTGAGCGCCCGGGCCAGGCCAGCGGCTTCTTCTCCCAGTCGCGCGTTCAAGCTGGCCAGTTGCTCGATCTGGGACTTCAGCGACACCGCTTCACGACTGTGCTGTCCCGTCAGTTCCTCGACCCGTCGCCGGAACTGATCGACCTGCTCACGGAAAGGCTTGAGCAATGACTCCATGCCTTCTCGACTCTGTGCCTGATACGCTTGCTGGCGCTCCTCGAAGACCTGGCCGGCCAGCTGGTGGAACTCCTGCTTGAGGTTGTCCCGCGCCTGCTCCACCAGCGCCATCTGCTCACGGTGGCGTGCTGTCATCTGCTCTCGTTCGGTTTCCAGCCGGGCATTGTGCTCGCGCACCTCGGCCATATGCTCACGCAGGCTATCCCGTTCGCGCCGCAGGGTCTCCAGTTGCTCTCGACTGGCATCCAGCTGGGCATCGCTGATCGCCAGCTCCTGCTCCAGCTGACGAGAGGCCTGCTGACGCTCTTCCAGACGCTGTGTCAGCTGCTCCAGCGCTTGATCCTGGCGACGGCGGTGCTGGCGACCACGCCAGACCAGCCACAGCGCCACCAGGGCCAACAGCGAGACGCCGGCAAAGGCCGGCGTCATCGGGGTCGTAAGCAACGCCTCTTTCATCTCAGTCAGGGGTCCTTGCCAGGTCACTGATCACGGCCTTCAGCAGGTCATAGAATGCTTCCACCGTGGAGATCTCGACACGCTCATCGGGGGAGTGAGCACCACGAATCAGCGGGCCGAAGGAAATCATCTCCAGGTGTGGATACTTGCCACCGAGAATACCGCACTCGAGCCCGGCGTGGATGACCTTGATCTCCGGCGCCACACCCAACTGCTCCCGATGCAGCGTGCAGAAGCGCTCGAGCACGCTGCTGTCAGGCTGTGGCGTCCAACCAGGATAGCCGTTCTCAATGCGGGTCCGAGCCCCGATCAGCTCAAACAGGGCGCTGAAGCGTTCGGCCAGGTCGGCGGTGGCACTGTCACGCAGCGAGCGCACCAACGCACACAGGTGAAAGCGGCCTTCTTCCAGGCGGATCACGCCAAGATTGTTGGAGGTCTCGACCACGCCCGGAACATCGACGCTCATGCGCTCGACGCCGCAGGGGGCAGCATGCAAGGCCGCCACCAGCAGCCGGCTGGCGTGACAGGTCAGCGCCTCCTGACGAGGCTCTGGGCAGGGCTCCAGGGTCAGGCGCAGGCCCTCATCCACGCCGCTCAGCTCCTGACGCAGCTCCTCCTCCAGCTGGGTGACACGACCGCGCACGTGCTCGACCTCATCCCGGGGCACCATGATTACCGCCTGTGCCTCCCGCGGGATGGCATTGCGCAGGGTGCCGCCCTGGTATTCCACCAGGCGCACTTCTCCGCCATCAAGGGCACGCAGCACCCGCACCAGCAGCCGGTTGGCGTTGCCCAGCCCCTTGTCGATGTCGATCCCGGAATGCCCACCCCGCAGGCCTTTGAGGCTGAGCGTCAGCGCCTGCTCTTCCTCGCTGGTCGACTCCATCGGCAGCTGGGCCTCGACCACCACATCAGCACCGCCGGCACAGCCGATGTAGACCTGACCGGGCTCCTCGGAGTCCAAGTTGAGCAGTATGCTCCCCGCCAGCCAGTCCTCGGCCAGGTTGAGAGCGCCCCCCATGGAGGTCTCTTCTTCCAGGGTAAAGATGGCCTCAAGGGGTCCGTGGACCAGCTCCGGCTCCTCGAGAATGGCCAGCGCAGCGGCAACGCCCAGTCCATTATCGGCTCCCAGGGTAGTGCGATCGGCCTTGAGCCAGCCCTCTTCGACCCGGGTCACGATGGGGTCACGAGTGAAGTCGTGGGGCATGTCGGCATTGGCCTGGGCCACCATGTCGAGATGGCCCTGGAGAATGACGCCGGGGGCCTGTTCGTGGCCTGGGCTTGCGGCCTTGGACAGGCGCAGGTTGCCGTAGGCATCACGGTCGTGAGCGATCCCTTGCTGCTCGGCCCAGGCCTCGATAGCGGCCACCAGGGCGGCTTCATGGCCCGACGGGCGTGGTGTGTTGCACAAGGTACGGAAGTGGCGCCAGACAATGGCAGGCGCGAGGGTGTCGAGATGTTGGTTCATGCAGGTGATGCCCAGGTTTTGCAGATGCAGGCACTCTACCCCTGCTCCGCCGGCTTGGAAAGGTGACCGATCACGTCCAGGCCATGTCCCACTGCGTCCCGAAGCCATTGTTTGACCTGTGCCTTGCCGCTGAGCGAAAGCGCCGCGGCCAGGGAACTTTCCGAGCGGCCTTGAAACGCCCAGGCCGCGAGCCACGCCAGGTCGCCATTCCCCCCCTGATCGCCACAGGTGATGGCCTGGTGAGACAGCCGGGCCAGGGCAACGATCAGGGCCTGGATCGCCGGTCGCGACAAGGCGGGTTCACGCAGGCCCCGCGCCAGATCCGTCAGCTCTCCCAGGTCATGATCATCCGGCGGCGCCAGCGTGGAATGGGCCAATAACGCCATCACCACCTGCGGCGGCAGCAGCGGCAGCTCGAACGCCAGAAGCCCCGGCAGCTGTCGCTGGAAGCGCCGGGTCAGGCGCTCAAGGATCCGCTGCCCGTCATCTGTCAGGCTCCGGGCCAGCATGACCGCGTGCTCGCCGGTGGCCGCTTCCCGGGTCAGGCCGAGGCGCACCGGACGATAGTCCCGGCTGTACCAGAAGCTCAGCAACTCGGGATCTGCACCGAAGCTGGTCCCCAGCAGCATGCAGCCATCTAGCGACGCTTGATCGGCGACATCATCGAGCAGGCGCGCCCCGCATCCGCAACGTCGCCAGTCAGGATGCACGGCAATTCTGGACACCCGGCGCAACGACCCGGTCAAGGCACCTCGCTCGCCGGCGTGTGCGGCCAGGGACTGGGCCATCAAGTGTCCCCGTGGACGCCGCTGCCCCAGCAGCACCTGCTCTGCCAGGTCGTCGTCAAAGCGGCCTTCATCGATGGTCACGCAGACCGCCACCGGATGGGCCGGCGGGCCCAGCACCCACAGGCGGGTGTCAGGACCATCCAGCAGCGCCCGTAGGTCACTCGGGGTGGTGCGATAATGGGCCTGCACCAGCAGCCCGAACATCCCGCGCAGGGCATCCTCATCTTGCGCCAGGTCCGCCCGATCGAGGACTGACGACGGCAGCGCCGCGACCTGGGACGCCAGGTCGCCAGCTGCCACCGGTACGTCGGGCATCTCCGCGTCCAGACACAGCAGAGCCGATATCGCCGCTTCCAGGGAATCACCGGCCGCCCAGCGTATCGGCGCGGTCAGCTCCATGGCCTGCCACTGAGGTGTGATAGCGTCAAGCTGACGCCTGAAGCGCAGCGCAAAGCCTCGACCAGAGCCTTCATAGCCGTGCACGGTGGTAGCGAAGGCGACACGCGGAAATGCCTTCAGCCACTGACCCAGCAGCGCTGCCGGAATCGCCGCAGCCTCATCCACCAGCAGGACGCTGCCGGCGCCGCCGGCTTCGCCCGTGGTCACGGCATCGGAAAGCCCATCTGGGGCCATGAAGCGCAGCCGCCCGGCGGCCAGGCAGTAGTCATTGCCGTCACGCACGCCCTCCGGCAACAGCGCCGCCAGACGGGCGAACACCGCCTCCACGGATGACACCCTGGGAGCGGTCAGCAGGATCTCCACCGGCGAATCGGCGGAGGCGTGTTCCAGCATTCGCGCGCAGGCGATGCCCAGCGCCGCGGACTTGCCGCGACCACGGTCTGCGGTGATCACCAGCGGACGGCGGCGCTTGAGGCGAGACAACCGGCGCACCGCCTCGGCCTGGTCCGCGGTGAGGCAGTCAGCATCCGGGGACGGTGACACCGTTTCGGATTGAGTCGGCGATAAGGACGCCGGAGCCTGGGCCGGGGCCCCATCTAAAGAGCGTGCTGGCGACAGGCCGGCATCGCCATGCCAATGCATGACGCCATCCAGCTCGCCCAGCAAGCGGTGCAGGCGCTGAAGATAGTGACTGGTCAGCGACGCCGGCGCCCAGGGATGAGCGGCGATACGCCGGTAGTCCCGATCAGGCTGACGGCCGCCGTCGTCTGGCATCAGCAGCAATAGCAGACCGCCGGCGACCAGGGTGCCGGAAAGCGCGCCCAGCGCATCGGGGTCGAGCCCCGAGGCGGGTGACAGGGCATCGACGATCAGCAGATCGTGTTCATGCCCCAGGCGCATCCTGGCCTTGCCGAGCGCCGCCATCTCCACCTCGTCCCGTGCGGGTTCTGCCACGACCTCGAGGTCCATGCCCGCCCACAGCGGCGCCTCCCAGCCCCCTTGTGCGAGACACTCCAGGGCTCGACGACGGACCTGTTCCGGCGACCCCGTCATCCACACCATCCCGCGCTGACGCTGCTGGGCCAGACGCGCACGATAGTCGCGTAGGCGCTCGAGATCGGCATGGGTGACGAGGCTATGCATGGCGGCTCCAGGATAAATCAACTTTGGTCTAATGAAAGCACCGATTAAACGCTCGTGCGATCTATGGCGGTGCAGCATAGATCCGCTTCTAACTTATTCATTTTCTTGAATTGTCGATACTTTTTATCGCTTCAAGAGCTGTGCATATGCCAAAAAAGCGTGGTGATTCATCGACATGTGTCGCATCGAACAACGCTTGTGGACCGTGCTAGCTTGATGAAGCCGAGGCGACAGCGAGGGTCCCCCCGCTGTTCGGCCACTACTCCCAGGCACCGCCACCATGGATGCCAAACGCCAACCTGGAGAGGCAGCGACCGCCTCCTTTGCAGAATCACAACAACCCACGGGGAGCACCTGCATGAAGCACACCACCACATTCACGCTTACCGGCCTGGTGGCTGGTATCGCCCTGGCCACCATGTCCAGCTCGGCAATGGCCCAGGAAAAGTGGACCATGACCACCACCTGGCCAGAGAACCTCGACCTGATCGCCATCGACAAGCATTGGGCTGAGCTGGTCAACCAGCTGGCCGGTGACGAAGTCCAGATCGAGTTCTACGCCGGCGGCACCCTGATGCCTGGCACCGAAGTCTTCGATGCCACCGAAACCGGCAGCATCCAGGCCGCCGGCGACTGGCCTGGCTACTGGGCCGGTCGCAGCCCGGCATTTTCGCCGCTGGCAACGACCACCAGCCTGTTCAACGGCGTCGACTACCTGAACTGGATTACCCAATGGGGGGGCTTCGAGCTCTACCAGGAGATCTACGGCCAGTACAACATGGTCTACCTGCCCTACGGTATCACCAACAATGAATCGGGTTTCCGTGGTGGCACGCCAATCGAGTCCATCGCCGATATCGAAGGCAAGCGCCTGCGCCTGTCCGGTCGCGACCAAGGCCGCGTCCTCGAGCAACTCGGCGGCTCTCAGGTCACTCTGGCTGGCGGTGAAATCTATCAGGCCATCGAACGTGGCGTGGTGGATGGCGCCGAATTCTCCACCCCTGGGGTGGACTACAAGGCGGGCTTCTCCGAGGTGGCTGACTACTGGATGACCCCTGGCTGGCACCAGTCCGCCAGTGTGTTCGGCGTCATGATCAACAAGGATGCCTGGGACGCACTGTCCGAGGAAACTCAGGCCAAGCTGAAGATCGCCTCTGAAGCCACCATGGCCTGGTCACTGGCCTGGTCCGAGAAGCAGTCGACAGAAGGCACCGCCAAGTTCATCGAGGATGGCACCACCATCAACCAGCTGTCCGAAGAGGATCTGGCCAAGATCCAGGACATCACCAACGAGGTGATCGTGCAGGGTGCCTGCGAGGACCCGATGCATGCCAAGGTCTATCAGTCGATGATCAGCTACCTGCAGGACTACGCCCAGTGGCGTGACGTCTCAGTACCCTTCAACATGAGCCGCGTCACCGACAACATCCCGTCGCTCGACGACATCGAAGCCTGCATGAACTAGGCAACACGCTTGCCTTCACCGGCCGGCGGCCTTGATCAGGCCGCCGGTCATCGTTGGATATCGACGAGACTTCCACCATGAACGCCATTGCCAAAGCCATTGACTGCTTGAACGAGTGGTTCGGCCGTTTGATCGCTCCGCTGATCGCGATCATCACCCTCGTGGTGGTCTACGACATCGCGATGCGCTTCTTTTTCGGACGCCCCAGTGACTGGGCCTTCGACATCACCACCATGCTGTTCGGTACCCACTTCATGCTGATGGCCGCCTATGGGCTGCGTCATCACGCCCACGTGGAAGTGGATATCGTCAAGCAGCTGTTGTCCCGCCGTGGCCGGGCGCTGATCGACCTGCTGGGTTACCTGCTGTTCTTCACCCCCTTCATCATCATGTTCATCACTTATAGCTGGCGCTTCTTCGAACGCTCATGGAGCCGCGCCGAATCTACCTACGGCATCGTCTCCATTCCGGTGTACCCGGTGAAGGCCGTGTTGGTCATCGCCGGTGTCCTGATCCTGCTGCAGGCCGTCGCCATCGTCATCCGCGCTATCACGGAGCTGACTACCCACGACAGGGAGGAGGCCCGATGAGTGCCGAACTTCTTACCATCTTCATGTTCTCCGGACTGATGCTGGGGCTCTTCATGGGCCACCCGCTGGCCTTTGTGCTGGGTGGCGTGGCGGTGCTGGGTGCCTGGTTTGGCCCCGGCCCACAGGTGCTGGGCATCATCATCAACAACATCTACGGGCGCGCCATGGACAACTATGTTCTGGTGGCGATCCCGCTGTTTATTCTGATGGCACGCTTTCTCAACGACTCCGGCGTCACCGAGAAGATGTTCGAGAGCATGCGACTGTTGCTCGGACGTGTGCGCGGCGGCCTGGCACTGACGGTGGTCATCGTCTCGGTACTGCTGGCGGCCACTACCGGCATCGTTGGTGCCTCCATCGCCGTCATGGGACTGATCGCTCTGGCGCCGATGCTCAAGTACGGCTACCACAAGGGGCTGTCCGCCGGGGTGATCATGGCAAGCGGCTGTCTCGGCATTCTGATCCCGCCGAGCATCATGCTGATCCTGATGGCCAGCTACTCTCCCGTGTCGGTCGGCGCACTGTTTGCCGGCGCGCTGGTGCCTGGCCTGCTGCTGGGGGGCATGTACGCGCTGTACGTGCTCATCGTCTGCCTGATCAAACCTGACTTCGGTCCCCCGGTAGGTGTCGAGGAACGCGCCGAAACCAGTACCGGCGAGCTGATCGTACGCTTGTGCAAGTATGTGCTGCCGCCCATGAGCCTGATCCTTGGCGTGCTGGGAGCCCTGTTCACCGGTATTGCCACGGCCACGGAAGCCTCTGCCATTGGCGTGACGCTGGCGTTCTGCCTGTTCTTGATCTTCGGCGACCGCAAGCTGTCGACCTGCTATACCACCTTCATCGAGGCCGGCAAGACGACGACTATGGTGATGTTCGTGCTGGTCGGCGCCACCGCCTTCACCGGAGTGTTCTCGATTGGCGGGGGCATGGATGTGATCAGCGAGCTGGTTCTGGCCATGCCGGGCGGCACTACAGGTGCGCTGATCCTGATGTTCCTGCTGGTATTCGTCCTGGGGATGTTCCTCGACTGGACCGGCATCGTACTGTTGAGCTTCCCGATCATGCTCCCCATCGTGGAGACCATGGGTGTCGACATGCTGTGGTTCGTGGTCATGGTCGCCGTGGTGCTGCAGACCTCCTTCCTGACCCCGCCCTTCGGCTACGCGCTGTTCTACCTCAAGGGCGTGGCCCCGCCCGAGGTCGAGACGCTGGATCTGTACAAGGCGGTCATTCCCTTCTGCGCGCTGATCCTGCTGGCCTGCGTGCTGATGTCGTACTTCCCCTGGCTGGTCACCGGCCTGCCCTCCAAGCTGCTCGGATAAGTACACGCAAGATCACCGCGACGGTACGAGTGAGCCTCCGCTTCGGCGGGGGCTTTTTTACTTTGCAGCGACGAGATTTCCAGTACCGAGAGAGCATACTCTTCGGCTTTTCACCCTCCCGCGCTACCGTTTTGGTAAAGCCTCGACCTAGTTCCTGCGCCGTATTACTTATCGAGAGATCCCGACCTCTCGATCAACCTACCGTGCAGGGCCCAACCGATGGCCAATGTCTCTCGCTTTACCCTACCTGCCGCCGACGCCTATCCGCTCGGCGCCAGCCTCTTCGAACCCGACCAGGACCCGCGAGGAGTGGTGATCATCCATCCCGCTTCCGCTGTCTCCCAGCGTCTCTATCAGGGGTTTGCCAATGCCCTGTGTGAACGAGGGCTGACGGTGATCTGCTATGACTACCGCGGGATAGGCCGGTCGCGACCGGAACACCTCGACCAGCTACAGGTGAGCATGCAGGATTGGGCAGAACTGGACGCCGACAGCGTGACGCGCTGGGCGCACCAGCGCTGGCCGACGCTCCCGATGCTGGCGGTGGGACACAGCTTTGGCGGGCATGCCATTGGCTTGGGCGAGGCCAGTCGACTGCTGAGCGCCGCGGTGTTGATCGCCTGCAACGCCAGTTGCCTGCGCTTCATCACGTCACCGTGGCTTCGCCTGCGGGCCTATGTGCTGCTGAAGATCCTGTTTCCTCTGCTGTCCCGCGTCGCCGGCTATGTCCCCTGTCGGCGCTTGGGGGTCAGTGAAGACGTTCCCTGCGGCGTTGCCCGCCAGTGCAGCCACTGGATCAGTCTGCCGCGCTATTTCTTCGATGATCCTGAGCTTGCCGCAGAGGCCCGTTTCGCCAGGCTGACCATACCGCTGCTGGTGGTCGGTTTCGATGACGACCCCTACGCCAGCCGCGACAGCATTGACCTGCTGACGTCCTATTTCACCCAGGCCCCGGTGACGCGTCTGCAGCTCACTCCTGAGACGCTGGGCAGTGGCGCACTGGGACACCTGGACGGCTTCCGCCGACGCCACCGGGAGACCTTGTGGCCCCTGCTGACGGGGTGGCTGGAGCAGCACTTGGCGTCCACTGACCCGCAGGCACAGAGCACGCAGGACGCCTCTGCCGTCACACCGAATCGCGAACTCTATGCCCCCGGCGGCTGACGTCGCCGGGAGCTATCACGGCCCAACCTCAGCTCGCGCGAATGCGCATCAGCGTGCAGTACACCACCGGCACCATCACCAGCGTCAGCAGCGTCGCCACCCCCAGGCCGAACACGATCACCACGGCCATGGAGGCAAAAAACGCATCGGTGAACAGGGGCAACATGCCCAACATGGTGGTGATCGCCGCCATGGTGACCGGGCGTACACGACTGACGGCGGCCTGGACCACCGCATCATGGGCATCGTCCTGGAGCTTGCGCTGGACGTTGATCTCTTCCATGAGGACGATGGCATTTTTCAGCACCATGCCGATCAGGCTCAGGGTGCCGAGCAGCGCCATGAAGGTGAAGGGGGCTCCCAACAGGGCCAGGCCCCCAATGATGCCGATCATCATCAATGGCACGATGGACCAGATGGCCAGCGACTGTCGCAGGCGCCCGAACAGCAGCACCGTGATGATGAACATGCCAAGCAAGCCCATCGGCAGCGACGACAGCAGCGCCTGCTGAGCTTCGCTGGCGGTCTCGTACTCACCGCCCCACTCGATGGCGTAGCCTGGCGGCAGCTCGATGGCCTCCACCTGGGGCCGCAGCCGTCCCAGCACGCTGGCAGCGGTCTCACCGGAGAGCGGCATGGGCTCTGCGTAGACGGCCAACATCCGCCGCCTGTCGCGGCGCTTGATCAAGGGGTCCCGCAGCTCGGTACGCAGCTCACCCAGCACGTTGCCCGCACTCAGGTAGCGCCCTTGCTCTTCACTCCAGACGTTGATGGCGCCCAGGTTATCGATGTCGTGGCGCTGCCCCTCCTGGGAGCGCATCACGATCGGGATCAGCTCACTGCCTTCCCGATAGACGCCGACCTGCTCGCCATCGTTGTTGAGACGGAAGGCCTGCTGCAGACCATCGCGGGTCACCCCCACCCGGCGTGCCTGCTCATCCAGGAACTCGGGGACAATGACGCTCTCGCGGTTGCTCCATGACAGGCGAATGCTGTCCGCCATGGGTTCATCCTGAAAGATGCCGCGCACCTGTGCCCCCAGTTCACGCAGGGTCTCGGGGTCATCACCGTAGATACGCGCCTCGATGCTGGCCTTGGCCGATGGGCCTACCTGCAGCGCCTGCACCTTGTACTGAACCCGCGGGAAGTCTTGTCGCAGCGTCTCGATCACGTCGCGCATGCGCGCCTCTCGGCTGTCGCGATCACGAGTCTCGACGATCAACTGGCCAAAGCTCGCGTAGCGGTCTTCCGGGGCATAGGTCAGGGTAAAGCGCTGGGCGCCGCCACCGATCACACTGGTCACCTGGGTCACGCCCTCCATCTCGAGGACCTTCTGCTCCAGCCGCTCGACGGTGCGCTCGGTATCGAGAATATCGGTCCCTTCCGGCAGCCACACATCGGCGAAGAACAGCGGGGTGGTGGCATCCGGAAAAAAGGCGTTCTTGACCTGACCGGACACCGACAGAGCGCCGGCCAGCAGGGCGACCGCCAGCAACAGCGTCAGGTAGCGAAACCGTATACCCAGGACAAGCATGCGCCGGAAGACCCGAAACAAAAGCCCGCGGTAGGGGTCCACGTCGTCACTCTGGTCATCGCCCGCGACGCGGTCCTTGAAGAACAGATCAAAGAAGAACGGTGTCAGGGTCAGGGCGGTGATCCAACTGAGAAACAGCGAATAGCACAGCACCCAGAACAGCGACCCGACGAACTCACCGGTGGCGTCAGGAGACAGCCCTATCGGGGCAAAGGCGGTGATGGCGATCACCGTGGCCCCCAGCAAGGGCAGCCGGTTCTGTCCGACCACTTCGAGCGCTGCCTGGCGCTTGGTCTTGCCTCTGGCCATGCCGATCAGCATGCCTTCGGTGACAACGATAGCGTTGTCCACCAGCATGCCCAGGGCGATGATCAAGGCGCCCAGCGATATCTTCTGCAGCTGAATCCCATGGATCGACATCATGATGAAGGTGCCGAGAATGGTCAGCAGCAGAATCAAGCCCATCAGCAGTCCGCTGCGCACGCCCATGAACAGCAGCAGTACCAGGATGACGATGCCAACGGCTTCCGCCAGGTTGATCAAAAACCCGTTGACCGCGTCTTCCACGACGTGGGGCTGGTGATACACGGTCTCCAGCTCCATCCCTAGCGGCATGCGCTGGGAAAGCTCAGCGAGTCGAGCCTCTACCCGCTCGCCGACCTCCACCACATTGACCCCGGAGGCGAAGGAAATCCCGATGGACAGCGCCGGCTGGCCGCCCGCGTGATACAACAACTGGGGCGTGTCGCTGAGCTCACGCGACACCTCGGCGATATCCCCCAGCCGAATCAGGCCGTTACCCGGCCGCCCTACCACCAGCTGCTCAAGCGCTTCGACGCTGTCGAACTCGCCGGTCGGCTGCAGCGACAGGGACAGGCCGTCCAGCTTGATGTGACCGGAATCACCGACCACGTTCTGCGCATTGAGCAGGTCGCTGAGCTGTTGCGGCGAAATTCCCAGCGCCTTCATGCGGTCACGATCGAGGGACACTACCACCTGCTCCTGCACCGTGCCGGCGATGGCCACCTTCTTGACCCCCTCGACCAGGCGCAGTTCGCGTTGCAGCAGGTCGGCATGATCTTCCAGGTCCTGCTGGCCGTAGTCCGCGCCCGTCAAGGTCAGCAGCAAGCCGAAAACGTCACCGAAGTCGTCATTGACGATCGACGTGCCCGCGCCAGGAGGCAGCTGAACTTGGGCATCATTGATCTTGCGGCGCAGCAGGTCCCAGTACTGATCCAGCTCGTTCTCGCGCACCGTGTTCTCCAGCTCCACGGTGATCTGCGATAGGCCGTCGGCATTGACCGAGCTGACACGCTTGAGGTCAGGCATCTGCTGGATGGCCTTCTCCAGGCGCAGCGTGACTTCTTCTTCGACCTGCTCAGGCGTCGCGCCAGGGTACTGGGTCGAAATGATGGCGTTACGAATGGTGAATTCGGGGAACTCGAGCTGGCCCAGGCCGAAGAAGGACACGACGCCGCCGATGGCCAGCAGCAGGGTGATCATCCAGCTGATCACCTTCTGGCGCAGGAAAAAATCGACCATTGATCAGAGCCCCTCTTCCTTGATCCACGGGCGCACCTGTCGCCCTTCCTGCATCCGCTCTGCACCGGCAGCCACCAGCCGATCACCGGCCTCAAGCTCGCCTTCGATCAACATCCCGCGGGTGGTAATCGGCCCCGGCGTCACCGGCACGGCCTCGACCTTGCCGGGGCCTTCAGCGGCGGCGGGATCATCCGGCACAAAGCGCCACACCACTGGCTGCTCAGGGGCTGACTCGCGAGTGGTCACCGCGGCCACCGGCACGCGCCAGGGGTCTCGGCTGTCACCGGTGAGCGCACTCATGTCGAGCAGCACGGTCGCACTCATGCCTGACAGCACGGTGATGTCCTCCGGCTCAGGCAGGGTCAGGGTCACCTCATAGCTCAGCGAGCCCTGGCTCACGCTGCTGTCGTGCTCCTTGTAGCGGGCCGGGTACCGCTGCTGCTGATTTTCGGCGAAGGTGACCCACACCACGGCCTCATCACCGTCCTGCACCGCCTGAGCTCGCTCGTCGTTGATCCGGCGCACCTGCTGTTCCGGCAGCTGGAAGGTGACATCGATGGAACCTGGCTGCTGCAGCTCGGCGATGGTCTGCTGGGCGGTGACCACTTGGTAGTTATCGACAGGCACCGAGGCAATCACACCGCTGAACGGCGCCGTCAGCTCGGTGTAGCTGACCTGATCCTGTGCTTGCTTGAGCTGGGCCTGGGCCGAGAGGTATTCGGCCCTGGCCTCGTCGAAGCGTGAGCGGCTGATGGCGCCGCGCTCCAGCGAGATACGCATGCGCTCGTAGGTCGCCTCCGCCAGGCTGTAACTGGAGCGAGCGCTGGCCAGCTGACTCTCGGCGTCGCGGTCGTCCAGCCGAGCGATCAAGTCGCCGGCTTCAACCTCATCGCCTGGCTGTACGGCAAGCTCGCGCAGCTCTCCGCCAACGCGAAAGGAGAGCTCCGAACGCTCAGATGCCTGAACCTGACCGGGATAGCGCATCAGCATGCCTTGGCGCTTGGCATCCAGCGCTACCAGCTTCACCGGATGCACCTGTTGCTGCGTCAGTGGCGGCTGGTCGGCCTCACAGCCGGCTATCACAACGACGGCAAGCAGCGTGGCGACGAGGCTTCGTCGACGAAGAATCAGGCGCTGGCGGAAAGGGATCATGGGGGCTCCAATGCATCCAGGGGTCTTGGGTCAGGGGCTACAGGGGGTCAATATTCAGTTTTGTTTCAATGCCTTGCGCCAGGATCTTGGTTCAGGCTGTTGCGCCAACAGGACGTATTCAGCGACAGCCTTGTGTAGCCGTCTCCGGACCGGCGGCTATCGCATCCCAGGCCATGGCAAAGGCCAGCTCGATATTGGCGTCACTGGGGTCGAAGGGGTGGCACTGCTGGCCGTGTACCAGCTGATAGATCGGCAAAAACAGAAAGCAGTGCACCAGGGCGCGACCGGCGGGCTTGAGCACACCGCTGCGCTGGCCCTGGTCCACCACGTCAAGCAGCGGCGACAGTCGGCGGTCGTTGCGCTCACGCAGTGCGTCGGTCATCCATACCGAGTGACTAAAGGCATCGTGAAAGCGAAACAGCCGCGGCTGCTCCAGCGCCAAGCCGAACAACGCCCGCCAGATCGCCTTGAGCCCTGCACGCAAGTCGACTTCGTCATCGAAGGCTTCCAGCGCGGTATCGATCAAGCGGTCACACACGTGCACAAAGGTCGCTTCGAGCAGCGCGGTCTTGTCGGTGAAGTGGATGTAGACCGTCGCCGGCGAGACCTTGGCGCGACGCGCAATACGCGCGACCGAGGCGACCTGAAAGCCGTGCTCTGTCACTTCGACCAGAGTGGCTTCGAGCAGTCCCACTCGCTTGCTGTCATCACGGGGTCGCACGATCAAAAAGCCTCCTGTCAGATGCCTTTTAAAATAAATGAATACTCATTCACTTTCAAAGCCATCCTGTGGCTGCCTGGCAGGAATACCTGAGCGATACCGCGCCCCTGTCCCTTTCCACTGACTGCAGCATCGGCGACGGGCTGGTATCATCTTGCGTCCCGCCCGACCTGCGGTGTCCGACCAGGAGTATCCCCTTGTCCAGCAGTTCTTCCTCAATGGCCAACGCTCCATCACGACGGCTATCTCGCTGGGGCTGGCTCACTCTGGGTGTTGCCGCCGTGGTCGCCTTGCCGGTGCTGGTCATTCTTGGCCACATTCTTGTGCCTGCTGGCGATATCTGGCGCCACCTTGCCGACACTGTGCTGAGTCGCTACCTGGTCAACACCCTGCTGCTGGTCCTGAGCGTCGGCCTTGGCACGCTGGCGATCGGTACCGGCTGCGCCTGGCTGGTGGTCATGTGCCGCTTCCCGGGCAAGCGCCTGTTCGAGTGGGCCATGCTGCTGCCACTGGCGGTGCCTACCTATGTCATCGCCTATGCCTATACGGACTTTCTGCAGTACGCAGGCCCACTGCAGAGCCTGCTGCGGGAGACCTTCGAGTGGTCGCGCGGTGACTACTGGTTCCCCGACATTCGCTCCCTGCCTGGGGCGGCCACCCTGATCACCCTGGTGCTCTACCCCTACGTCTACATGCTGGCGCGAGCCGCCTTTCTGGAGCAGTCGGTGTGCATGCTGGATGTGGGACGAACGCTGGGACGCACGCCCTGGCAGATGTTCACCCAGGTAGCGATGCCGTTGGCGCGTCCGGCTCTGGTGGGCGGGGTATCGCTGGCGCTGATGGAGACCCTCAATGAGTTTGGCGCGGTGCAGTACTTCGGGGTCGATACCTTCACCACGGGCATCTACCGCACCTGGTTCGGCCTGGGCGAGCAGGTCGCCGCCGCCCAGCTGGCCGCCTGCCTGCTGGCCTTCGTCATCCTGTTCGTGCTGCTCGAGCGCTGGTCACGGGGCAAGCGCCGCTTTCATCACACCTCGCACCGCTATCAGCAGCTGCCGGAGTATCGACTTAGAGGTGCCCGTGCCTGGGGGGCGACACTGGCTTGCGCCGTGCCGGTGACCGTGGGCTTCGTGTTGCCCTGCCTGTTGCTGGGCAGCATGGCCCTGAAGGCTGGCGACAGCGTGCTGGGAGGCGCCTTTCTGGAGTACGCCGGCAATAGCCTGCTGCTGGCCATCAGCGCCTCGCTGGTGGCGGTGGGACTGGCGGTCATCCTGAGCTACGGCGCCAGACTGGAAGCCAGCGCGGTGACCCGCACGGCAACGCGAATTGCCTCCCTTGGCTACGCCATCCCGGGGTCCGTCGTGGCCGTCGGCATCCTGATTCCCTTTGCCTGGGTCGACGACCATGTCAATCAGCTCTACAAGGCCGCCACCGGGGAGGTGATCGGGCTCATTCTCAGCGGCACCGCCTTTATCCTTATCTACGCCTACGTAGTGCGCTTCCTGGCGGTGTCCTTCAACGCGGTGGAAGCCAGCCTGGGCAAGGTCACACCGTCGATGGATGCCGCTGCACGCACCCTGGGGGAGACCGCTACCGGCACGCTGCGCAAGGTGCACACCCCAATCATGCGAGGCAGTCTGCTGGCCGCCGGTATCCTGGTCTTTGTGGATGTCATGAAGGAATTGCCGGCCACGATCATTTTGCGTCCGTTCAACTTCGACACCCTGGCGGTCAGGGCCCACAACCTGGCCGCCGACGAGCGGCTCGCCGAGGCGTCCACGTCCTCGCTGGCGATCGTGGCGGTAGGGATCATTCCGGTGGTCCTGCTGAGCCTGGCCATGCGCCGCTCGCGCCCTGGCCACAGAGGCGCCTGATCAGACTGAGCGTCAGCCGGGCCAGCTCATGTCAGCTGAGATCATCCGATCTCAGCTGATATCACCTGATATCACACCATGTCGGCGGGATAGACAAAGGCCTGGGCCGGATCGAGACTGACCTGAACGGCCTGGCCTTCGCGGGGAAGAAAGACGCCGGGTACGCGGGCGTGCATGTGGGCTTCCTGGCCATCACTGCCATGCACGCAGAGGTGCAACAGGCTGCTGCGTCCCAGTAGGCGTGCCATCAGCACGTGGCTGTGATGTTCGTGCGCCTTGGGACTGTCGATCTCCACCACCCGCAGCGCTTCCGGTCGCACCAGCACCTGCGCACGCGAACCCTCGGCCAGGTCACTTGCCACCGGTCCCACGGCCGTGCGCACATAGCCCCGCTGCACCGTCCCTTCGAGACGATTGACGTCCCCAAAGAAGGTCACCACGAAGGGCGTCGCGGGCGCACAGTAGAGCTCTTCCGGGGTGCCTGCCTGCACCACCCTGCCTTCTCGCATCAAGACGATACGATCGGCCATGAACATGGCCTCTTCCGGGTCATGGGTCACCAGCAGGGTGCCAGCGCCCAGCTGCTTCAGCACGTGCAGGGTATCGTCCCGAATCCGGTCCCGCAGTCGTGCGTCGAGGCTGGAAAAGGGCTCATCAAGCAACATCAACTTGGGCGAAGGCGCCAGGGCTCGGGCCAGGGCCACGCGCTGCTGCTGACCTCCCGACAGGGTATGAGGAAATGCCTCGGCATAACCGTCCATGCCAAGCTGGGCAAGCAGTTCCAGCGCCCGCTGTCGGCGCTTGGCTGACGGCAGTCCCTTAAGCCCGAAACTGACGTTGTCGAGCACGCTAAGGTGAGGAAACAGCGCCGACTCCTGAAATGCCAGGCCGACGCTGCGCTTTTCGGGGGGGACATGGGCCAGCCCGGGGGCCGCAAGGCGCTCCCCATCGAACACCAGCTCCCCGCTTTGCAGCGCCTCAAGCCCCGCCACAATGCGCAGCAAGGTCGTCTTGCCACAGCCGGAGGGCCCGAGCAGGCACACCACTTCCCCTGGCGCTATCGAAAAGGACACATCACGCACCGCCAGCGCATCAGCGTAGCGATGCTGGACCTTGTGCATGGTCATCAACGGTGTCTGTTCGAGTGCTAGCTGCTCGGCAGCAGCGGAGGCAGAGTGTGGGGGCATGACGGTCATCGCACCTGAAGAGCCGAAAACAAGAGTGGCGGGTGTCAGGCCCTGCGGCCTCGGGACGCCCACCAGCGCCGCTGGGCAGGCCATGGTAACGCGAATCCTTCCAACACGCCTTCCCCCTTTTCCGTTACCAGACGCCGGCCAGCTCCCTTCACCAGACGCTGGCAAGCGCCGGTGCGTGCCCCGCACCGCCTGTCACACCCCTGGCAGGCGCACCCCTCGTCGAGGCTACTGCCTCTATTGAGGTAACTGCCCCTATGGTAGCGGGCTTACCTCGGATGAGCCGTGCCGACTATGCCGAGTGAAGCCATCGCCATCGCTCCGTGGAGGCACAATGATTGACGCCACCGGCAACAAGCCGTTCAATATCATCGCAGAATGACACGTATTATCATTCCCCACTACAAGAGGTCTCCGATGTCAAACGCCACTCGCCTCGCCGCCGCCATTGCCCTGGCAAGCGCTTCCGGCCTTGCCTACGCCGACGGCAGCGTCAACGTGTACTCCGCTCGTCACTATGACTCAGACCAGGCCATGTACGATGCCTTTACCGAGGAGACCGGCATCGAGGTCAATGTGCTGCAGGGCGATTCCGATCAGTTGATTCAGCGCATCAAGCGCGAAGGCGAAGCCAGCCCGGCAGACATCATGATGACCGTGGACGCTGGCCGTCTGTGGCGTGCCGAGGAAGAAGGCATCTTCGCGGCGGTGGACTCCGAGGTGCTCAATGAGCGCCTGCCCGCCAGCATGCGCCACCCTGAAGGTGACTGGTTCGGCTTCAGCCAGCGTGTGCGTGCGATCTTCTACAACCCGGAGACCATCGATCCTGAACAGGTCGACACCTACGAGAAGCTTGCTGACCCGAGCCTCAAGGGCAAGATCTGCATTCGCTCGTCCAACAACATCTACAACCAGTCACTGCTGGCATCGATGATCGAGCACCACGGCGAGGAAGGGGCTGAGGAGTGGGCCCAGGGCGTCGTCGATAACATGGCGCGGGACCCGGAAGGCGGTGATCGTGACCAGATCAAGGGCGTGGCCAGCGGTGAGTGCGATGTGGCCGTCGCCAACCACTACTACTACGTGCGCCTGCTGACATCCGACAACGACGACGAGCGCGAAGCCGCCGAGAGCGTTCAGATCCTGTTCCCCAATCAGGATGACCGTGGTGCCCACGTCAACGTCGGCGGCGCTGGCCTGGTCAAGGGTGCGCCGAACCACGATAACGCGGTGGCCTTCCTTGAGTTCCTGGCATCCGACAAGGCCCAGGAGCTGTTTGCGGTGGGCAATCACGAGTTCCCGGTGGTGGAAGGCGTCGCCCTCGATGAGGTGCTGTCTTCCTGGGGCGAGTTCAAGAAGGACGACGTCAACGTCAGCGTGCTGGGTGAAAACAACCCGGAAGCGATCAAGATCTTCGACCGCGTTGGCTGGCGTTGATCCGTCGCTGAGGCCAGCGACTGCCAAGTTGCAGGCCTGACGCAAAAAAAGCCCCGAGCCAGTCAATGGCTCGGGGCTTTTTCGTTCGCAGCGTCTTGGATCGCGGCGTGTTCGTCCGCAACGTCGAGATGGCGCTCAGCGGCCGGTGGACTCCAGTCGCAGATCATCCGGATGCTGCCAGACATCCAGGCTGGCCATGCGACGCCCGCGATCATTCAGGAAGGTTTCCAGTGACACGGTGGTGTCGGTGCCTGCCTTGGAGAAGATCAAGCGGTCGCTGCCTTCCTCACGGGTCGAGGACCAGTCCGCACCGAGACATTGCCCCAGCGCTTCACCGCCGACCGCGAGCGCCCCGCGCGGATCATTGCTGTCCATGCGGCCGAAACAGGAATAATGATCGGGACGCTGGGATGAGGTGATCAGGCAGGACTCATGAAACGCCTGAACGTCGGTTTCCCAGGTGCGGGTCAGACGGTTGTCTTCGAAGCGCCCCTTGATGCCAGCAAAGCCTCCTTCGGCACTCGCCACCGCCTGATTGAGCGCACTACAGTCAAACATTTCCGCGGCGGTCTGTGGCTGCGAGGTCGACGCACAGCCTGCCAGCGTCACCATGGCAAGCGCTGCCCATCCCATCTTTACCCGTGTCATATCCTTGTCTCCGGCAATGGGGCCGTGGCATCCACGACCAAGTTGGCATTCCATGACCGACACCATAGCACCCGCAACACGATCTCGGCAGTGGTGAATGACCACTTGTCGAGGCGGACTACCTGGCGGGCAAAGCCAGTCCCCAGGCATCACCAGGTTCGATGGTCATTATCCTTAGCCTCCAGCGACTGGCCCACTAGCACTGCAGTGCGCGGGCCAGGTCCGTCAGCGAGCTGGCGT
The DNA here is from genome assembly GCF_019802025.1 of Halomonas sp. DP5Y7-2. NCBI lineage: Bacteria > Pseudomonadati > Pseudomonadota > Gammaproteobacteria > Oceanospirillales > Halomonadaceae > Halomonas > Halomonas sp. DP5Y7-2. The sequence continues at coordinate 209,267 of NZ_JAHVHY010000008.1, forward strand.
GAAGGTCGTTGGCGGAGGATCCCTCCACCGACTTGGGGGCGTCGGCGCCAAACTCGTGGGGGCGCTCGATGTAAGCGGTCTTGAGGCCACAGCCGCGAGCGGCGTCGAGATCATCCTGGTGGGCGGCCACCAGCATGACCTCCGATGGGTCCACCTCGAACACCTCGGCGACGCCTAGGTAGGTGTCCGGATGGGGCTTGTAAGCGCGGAAGACCTCTGCTGACAGAATCAGGTCCCAGGGCAGTCCTCCTAGCTTGGCCATATCGGCCAGCAGCCCCAGATTGCCGTTGGACAGGGTGCAGATCACATGGCGTTGCTTGAGTCGCGTAAGCCCCTCGACGCTGTCGGGCCAAGGCGCCAACCGGTGCCAGGCAAGGTTGAGCTGCCTCCGCCCCGGCTCGTCCAGCGCCAGGTGATACTGATCGAGCAGCTCGTCCAGAATCATCCGGTGCAAGTCGTCGATGCGCGTCCAGCCCAGCTCGCCTGACATCACCCGAGCCATCGCAGGCTTGTAGCCCGCCCGCCAGGCTCGGGCAAAGTCAGCTGGCGTCAGCGCACAGCCGGGACCGTCAAGCAGGCCCAGGGCCTCGACCTCGCGCACGATACTGCCGTGCCAATCCACCACGGTGCCAAAGATATCGAAGGCCAGTATCTTCGGGCGTACAGGTGCTGTCGTCATCGTCGCTCTCCTTGTTTCGCTGCCGGTGGATCTTGTCCGAAGTCGTAGCGCTAGCAGACGTCAGGACAAGGACTTGGCCTAGGGCTTGTCTGAAAAGTGCCTGCGCTCGGTAATACAGCGTTAAAAATCGGCTGGTGCGCCAGCCCGGTCAAAATGCTCATTTACACCCCGTAAACTGCGCTTTCTCACCGATTTTTGCCTTGTCTAACCTTCGCTCGTCGACTTTTCGGACAGAGCCTAGTGTTTTGCGCCCGCCGCCTCGGGCGCCAACCTCGCCCTGAGTGACTCGGCAAGAAAGTCGATAAACAGGCGTAGCCGCACAACCTGACGCATGTCCTGGTGGGCCAGCAGCCACAGGTCCACCGTCAACGCCTCCTGCTCATCTCCTACCTGTTTCAAGTCGGCATCCACATCGCCCAGATAACAAGGAAGCACTACCGCCCCCAGGCCACGTCTGGCGGCCTGCTGCCGCCCCAGCAGGCTATCGCAACGGAAGCGAACCATGTCTCGTTCGACCTTGTCTTCCATCCAGGCCGCCAGCGCCGCATCGTCGGGGCGCTGTCCCTGATCGATCCAGGCGGTGATGTCGCCCGGCTCGGAGATGTCGCCGTCGCGAGCCACGTAGATCGCCTGGCGAATCGAGCCGACTCGCCGACCGACCAACGTCTCCGGCGGCTGATTGGAGGGACGAATTGCCACCTCGGCGTCACGTGCGGCTAGATCATAGAGGGCATTTGACACTGAGACATCAAGCACGATGGCGGGGTGGCATCGCTGGAACGCCTCGAATACTGGCATCAGCAGCCCCTGCAGCAAGGAGTCTGTCAGGGTGACGCGAATGACGCCCTCCAGCCGTTGATCCCGCCCCTGGATGCGGCGCGTCACTCCTTCTACCTCCTGGTGCACGCGCGCTGCCGCCTGTGCCATCTCTTCCCCCGCCAAGGTGGCCTGGTAACCACCAGGTGAGCGTTCGAACAACAGCACACCCAGACGCCGCTCGATGTTCTTCAGGCGCCGAAACACGGTGGCGTGGCTGACGCCAAGCTGGCGCGCCGCCCCTGAGAGTGAGCCCGAGCGCGAAATCTCGAGCACCGTCCTCAAGTCGTCCCAACTGTTCATTTTTGCAAAGCCTGCCGACAAGAATAGGGAATTTCGTTGCACAAGTGTAAGGCATAGCCTGAACCCCACCCACCGCAATGGAGTCGACCATGAATGTGCTGATTGTTCACTGTCACCCCGAGCCCCAATCCTTGAACGGCGCCTTGTCTGCCATCGCCGTCGACATCCTGACCACCCAGGGACACAGGGTGGAGATCAGCGACCTGTACGCTGAAGGCTTCGATGCCATTGAACACCCACGCCACTATCGCCATCGTCAGGATTCACAGGTCTTCAATGCACTGACGGAACAACGCCATGCCTTCGAAGGCGAACAACTTCCCGAGGATGTGGCAAGAGAAATCCAACGGCTGCAACAGGCGGACCTGGTGATGTTTCAGTTTCCACTGTGGTGGCATGGTCCGCCGGCCATGCTCAAGGGTTGGTTCGATCGCGTGATGGTATACGGAGGCTTGTATTCCGGCAGTCGCCGCTATGATCGCGGGCGGCTCAAGGGCAAGCGCGCCATCTGTGCAGTAACGACCGGGTCGCCGGCGGAAGCCTTCGAGCCAACAGGACGGGCGGGAGACATCGTTAAGCTGATGTACCCCCTCCACTGCTCCCTGTACTACCTCGGCCTTGAGGTGCTGCCGCCCCAGCTCGCCTTCGGCATCCAGGGCGGCGGCCTTGCCTACCAGGAGGAGGCCGCATTCCGCAGCCACCTCGAAAGCACCAAGGCCGACTGGCGAGCCAGGCTTGATAGCCTGGAAGGGGAGTCGACGATCCCCTTCTCCGGCTGGGACGACTGGGATGAACACGGCCGCCTTGGCCTGCGTCACCCCCTGCGCTGGCGCTGAAAGGCGCGCAGCGGTGGTCCAGCACTCCCCCTGGCCTCAATGCGCCTCGTCCCAGTTGGCACCGCTCTCGGCTTCGACAATCAGGGGCACATCGAGGCTGGCAGCATTCTGCATGCGCGTCTTGACCTCGGCCATGAAGGCGTCCACCTGGTCTTCCTTGACCTCGAACACCAGCTCATCGTGGACCTGCATCACCATCCAGGCATCGAAGCCATTGCTGCCCGCCTGCTCGGTCAGCCAATCGTCCATGTCGATCATGGCCTGCTTGATGATGTCTGCCGCCGTCCCCTGCATGGGCGCGTTGATGGCGGTGCGCTCGGCACCCTGGCGACGAGCGCGGTTCTGAGAGTGAATTTCCGGCAGATAGAGCCTGCGCCCGGCCACTGTCTCGACGTAGCCATCCTCGGCCGCCTGAGCACGGATACGCTCCATATAGCGGGCTACCCCGGGATAGCGATCGAAGTAGCGATCGATGTAGGTCTTGGCCTGGCTCTGCTCGATGTGAAGCTGGCGACCCAGCCCCCAGGCGCTCATGCCGTAGATCAGCCCGAAGTTGATCGCCTTGGCACTGCGGCGCTGATCACTGGACACCTTGTCCAGGCCGACACCGAACACCTCAGCCGCCGTGGCGGCGTGAATGTCCTTGTCATCGGCAAAGGCCGACAGCAGGCCCTTGTCACCGGACAGGTGCGCCATGATGCGCAGCTCGATCTGAGAATAGTCCGCTGCCACGATGCGATAGCCAGGCCGTGCCACAAAGGCCTGACGGATGCGGCGTCCTTCGTCGGTACGAATCGGGATATTCTGCAGATTGGGATCTGACGACGACAGCCGACCGGTGGCCGTCACCGCCTGGTGATAGCTGGTGTGCAGACGACCGGTGGACGGGTTGACCAGCCTGGGCAGCTTGTCGGTATAGGTGGAGCGCAGCTTCGAAAGGCCGCGATGCTCCATGATCAGCTTGGGCAGCGGATAATCCAGTGCAAGCTCTTCAAGCACCGCCTCGGCGGTGGACGGCGCGCCCTTGGGGGTCTTCTTGATCACGGGAATGCCCTGCTCTTCGAACAGGATCTGTCCCAGCTGCTTGGGCGAACCCAGGTTGAACTCTCGTCCGGCCAGCTCGAACGCCCTGGCCTCGAGCTCACGGATGCGCTCGGCCAGCTCCTGGCTCTGGGTGTGCAGTAGTTCGACGTTCAACGCTACCCCGTTGCGCTCCATCCGCGACAGCACCCGAACCAGCGGCCGTTCAAGCCTGTCGAGCACCTCGGCCAATCGCCCCGTCTGCTCGAGGCGAGGGCGCAATTCGTGGTGAAGGCGCAGGGTGATATTGACGTCCTCGCAGGCGTAGGGAGCCGCCTGTTCCAGGGCAATCTGGTTGAACGTCAGCTGCTTGGCACCCTTGCCGGCAATATCCTCGAACTTGACCGTGCCCTCGCCCAGGTACTTCAGCGCCAGGGAGTCCATGTCATGCCGGGTGGCGGTGGAATCCAGCACGTAGGACTCGAGCATGGTATCGATCAGAGGCCCGGCGACCGCCATCTCGTAGCGTGCCAGTACCGAGATGTCGTATTTCAGGTTCTGGCCAATCTTGGCGATGCGCTCATCGGCCAGTATCGGAGCAAGCGACGCCAACACCTGCTTGCGATCGAGCTGGGCAGGGGCATCCAGGTAGTCATGGGCCAGCGGGATGTAGGCGGCCTCGCCCGGGGCCAGGGCAAGGCCAATACCGACGATCTCGGCCTCCATATAGTTGAGGCTGGTGGTTTCCAGATCGAAACAGAAGGCCTCGGCGTCGGCCAGCCGCTGGAGCCAGGCGTCCAGCTCGGCCTGCTCGAGAATCACGTGGTCCTCCCGCGTATCCCCCGCGGCGACCTTGCCATCCTCGGCGTCATCGCTCCCCGCCGGGGTGGCCGTGCCACCCGCCACATCATCGACGCCCTCGTCCTGACCGGCCAGCAACTCCGACAGCCAGTTCTTGAACTCCAGGCGCTGGTAAAGCGTCTTCAGCGCCTCACGGTCCGGCGCAGCGATGGCCAGGTCATCGAGGCCGAGCTCCAGCTCGCAGTCGGTCTTGATCGTGGCCAGCGTGTACGACAGGTAGGCCTGATCGCGATGTTCCTCGAGCTTCTTGGGCAACGTCTTGGCGCCACGAAATGACAGGGTCTTGACCTTGTCGAGGTCGCCATAGATCACATCCAGCCCGCCTTCCATGCCCTGCAGCAGGCCGATAGCGGTCTTTTCGCCAACCCCCGGCACTCCGGGGATGTTGTCGACCTTGTCGCCCATCAATGCCAGGTAGTCGATGATCAACTCCGGCGGCAGACCAAACTTGTCCCTCACCCCGGCCACATCCAGGGTTTCGTCCTTCATGGTGTTGACCAGGGTGATATGGCCATTGACCAGCTGCGCCATGTCCTTGTCGCCGGTAGAGATCACGGCGTCGCGGCCGGCGTCCGTCGCCATCCGGGCCAGGGTGCCAATGACATCATCTGCCTCGACCCCCTTGATGCACAGCAGCGGCAAGCCCAGCGCCCTGACGCAGTCGTGCAGCGGCTCGACCTGAGCGCGCAGGTCATCCGGCATCGGCGGCCGCTGCGCCTTGTACTGATCGTACAGCTCATCACGAAAGGTCTTGCCGGGCGCATCGAAGACCACCGCCATGGGACTGTCCGGATAGTCCTTGATCAGGCGCTTGAGCATGTTGATCACGCCCTTGATGGCACCGGTAGGCTGACCTTCGGAGGTGGTCAGCGGCGGCAGGGCGTGAAAGGCACGGTAAAGATAGGAGGAACCGTCGACGAGAACGATGGGGCTAGAGGCCATGGATCGGCGTCCCTGTAAGAAAGAATGTCTACGTTGCCACACATGATACGCATCCCGTGCGTCTTTTGCCGGTCGCTTTTCGCCGAGTGAAGCCCAGAGCGTCGCTCCACCCTGGCACCAGCGTCAGCCCGCTGCGGCGCGACCACAACGCCTTTGCCGGGGAACCCCGCGACACGTATCATGGTCTTATCGAACACCGTTCTACCAAACCGTTTGACGATGAACTGTCATCAGGAGGCTTACCATGATGATTCAACGCCTCACCAGCGCTAGCCTGCTGGCCCTGACGCTACTGGCGACAGCGGCACCCGCTGTGGCGCAGGTGCAACCGGATGTCAGCGTACGCCAGGAAGCCGGCCAGACCCTGAGCGAGTACCGAGTCAACGGCAAGCTGTATGCCATCAAGGTGGAGCCCAAGGGTGGCAGCACCTACTTCCTGGTGGACCGCAATGGCGACGGCAACTTCCAGCGCCAGACCAGCGATAGCGTCGACGTGCCCAGCTGGGTCCAATAGCCAAGCAGGGTCCAATAGCCTGGCCGGGGCCAATCGACGAGCGTCGTCGCTCCGCCTTCGCTACCCGCCCGTTGTGCTCACCTTGCACGTTTGCTGTCCGCGCCCTGCGCGCCCCAGGCCCGCTGCCGGGCACTTGCCCCAAGGGGCACTGTCATTCCGCTGAGATTACGTTTCTCGATCACGTGCAACTCGTTGCCAAGTCGCTACAATAGGCGCCTTGGCAACCCCGGGCGAGACGATCCATGGCCGTATTCACTCCGCTTGAAGACTCACAGGTCTCAGGCTTTCTCAGCCGTTTTGACGTCGGCGAACTGACAAGGCTGCAAGGGGTGCCCGCAGGCACCGAAAACAGCACCTTCTTTGTCACCACCGACAGGCGAGAACTGGTGCTAACTCTGTTCGAGCAGGGTGAACACGAAGAACTGCCATTCTTCGTCGAGCTGCTGGACTTCCTCGACGAGCATCGCATCCCCGTCGCTGGCCCTATTCACGACCGCGACGGCGTCGCATTGCACGAGTTGGCGGGTCGCCCTGCGCTGCTTTTCCCGCGCCTGCCGGGCAGCCACCCCAAGGCCCCCAATACCGCTCAATGCCGGGCGCTGGGACAGGCCCTGGGCGAAATGCACCGCGTCTCGCGTCATTTCAGCGGACACCGCCCCAACCCTCGTGACATTCACTGGCTGAGCGCCATGCATCACAAGGTGCTGGTCTATCTGTCACCCGCAGACCAGGCGCTGATGCAGGATGAAGTGGATGCCTACCAGGCGGCCCTGGAAACCCTCGAGCAGCCTTTGCCCCAGGGCGCGCTGCACGGTGACCTGTTCCGCGACAACACGCTGTTCGACGGCGAGCAGCTGGGCGGCATCATCGACTTCTACAATGGTTGCACCGGTGACCTGCTGTTCGACCTGGCCATTGTCATCAATGACTGGGCCACCGATGGCGATGGCCATCTCGACCAGCAGCGCCACGATGCGCTGCTGGAGGCCTACCTCGCCGAGCGCCCCTTGACCGCCCAGGAGCGCGCGCTCTGGCCGCTGATGCTGCGCCTGACGGCGTTGCGCTATTGGCTGTCGCGCCTGCTGGTGGTGTATGTGGACCCGCCGGCCCATGACCTGACGCCCCATGACCCAGAGCAGTTCCGGCGCATCCTGCGCTCGCGCCTGGAGCATGGCGCTCTTCCCCTGCCCGACACCGAGGTTCGCTTGTGAGCCAGAAGCCGCAACCTGATGCAGCCGTGCAACGCGCCCGCCGTACCTGGAACATTGACCAGTGGGGCAGTGGCTACTTCGACGTGGATGAAGCCGGACAAGCGCTGGTGCGGCCCCTCGGCGAGGTCGAACCGGGCCCCAGCCTGCCCCTGATCGGCCTGGTCGAGCAGGTACGCAAGGCCGGTCTGCGCCTGCCGGTGCTGATCCGCTTTACCGATATTCTGCATGACCGGGTCGAGCAGCTGTGCGCGGCCTTTGATCAGGCCATGGCAGAGGAAAGCTTCACCAGCGGCTACACCGCGGTCTACCCGATCAAGGTCAATCAGCAGCGTCGCGTGGTCGAGGAAATTCTCGCCACCAACGAGCGCGGGCGCGATCGCGTGGGTCTGGAAGCAGGCAGCAAGCCAGAGCTCTTGGCGGTGCTGGCCCTGTCAGGGGATGGCCCGTCGCTGATCGTGTGCAACGGCTACAAGGACCGCGAGTACATTCGTCTGGCGTTGATGGGCGAGAAGCTCGGCCACCGGGTCTACCTGGTCGTGGAAAAGCTGTCCGAGCTACCGATGATTCTGGAAGAGGCCGAACGCCTGGGCGTGACGCCACGCATCGGGCTGCGTGCTCGGCTGTCATCCGTGGGACGTGGCAAGTGGCAGGATACCGGCGGAGAGAAGTCCAAGTTCGGCCTGACCGCTGGCCAGATCCTGGCGGTGGTCGAGCGCCTGAGCGAGGCAGGCCGCCTCGACAGCCTGCAGCTGGTTCACTTCCACCTGGGGTCCCAGATCGCCAATATCGGTGATATTCAGCGCGGCCTGCGCGAATGTGCCCGTTTCTATCAGTACCTGCACCAGCTGGGTGCCCCGGTAGACACGGTGGACGTGGGCGGCGGACTGGGTGTCGACTACGAAGGCACCCACTCGCGCAATTTCTGCTCGATCAACTACTCCATGCTCGAGTACGCCCGCAACGTGGTCTATGCCTTCAATCAGGTATGTAGCGCAGAGGACCTGCCTCAGCCGCACCTGATCAGCGAGTCGGGCCGAGCGCTGACCGCGCACCACGCCGTCCTGATCACCAACGTAATCGGCGAAGAGAGCGTGGACACCCAGCCGCCCAGCGAGCGCCGGAGCGACGACCCCGAAGTGGAAGCGCTCTGGCGTACGCTGGACTTTCTGCAGCGTGAGCCCGAGCCGCGCGGCCTGATGGAAGCCTGGCATGACCTGATTCAGGACATGGGCGATCTGCATGATCGTTTCGTGCTGGGAGCCGCCGACCTGGCAGCACGGGCCGAAGGCGAGGGCGTCTACTTTGCCGCCTGTGCCGCCCTTCGCTCACAGCTGGACCCCCGCAATCGCGCCCATCGCGAGATCCTTGATGAACTCGCCGAGAAGCTCGCGGACAAGCTGTTTGTCAACTTCTCGCTGTTTCAGTCGATGCCCGATGTCTGGGGCATCAAGCAGATCTTCCCGGTGCTGCCGCTGTGCGGACTGGACCGCGAACCCAGCCGTCGCGGCGTCATTCAGGACATCACCTGTGACAGTGACGGACGTATCGACAGCTACGTGGATGGCCAGGGGGTAGAGACCACCCTGCCCTTGCCCGAGTGGCATGAGGGGGATGAGCGCTTGCTCGGCTTCTTCATGGTGGGCGCCTACCAGGAAATTCTGGGCGATCTGCATAACCTGTTCGGTGATACCGATGCGGTGGATGCCTCACTGGATCGCGACGGCGGCTGGCGCTTGACCAACCTGCAGTGGGGTGACCGGGTGTCCGACGTGCTGGGCTACGTCAACTTCAATGCTGACGTGCTGCGCGAACGTCTGCGCGTGCAGCTCACCCGCAGCAATCTGGATCCTCGCGAGCAGCGTCACTTCCTGGATGACCTGTCCGAGGGGCTCGACGGCTACACCTATCTGGAGTAAGCCTTCCCTTGCCGCTGGGTGCCAGCCATCCCAGCCAAGCCCAGCCATCCCAGACCAGACGAGCCCCGCTCCCACTGTCTGTTGCCGCGCCCGCCGACACTCCTCGTGTCTGCGGGCGCGCTGCCTTGCGTAGCACTTGCACCCAGCCGTCAGCCATGGCGAGATAAGTCGTATTCGTCGCACCACAAGCCTCCAGGAGGATGCCGTCATCGATACCTCACGCCCTACCGATTCCAGCTCCCCTTCCTCTTCCTTCACTCCACCGCCGACCATGCTGGCCGTCGTCACCCTGGGCAATGGCGGCTACGACAAGCTGAGCTACCAGCGCGTGGCCACCCCGGAGCCGGGGCCTGGAGAGGTGCTGCTGCGGGTCCTGGCCGCCGGCATCAACAATACAGAGATCAATACCCGCCTGGGTTGGTATTCGTCCAGCGTCACGAGCGATACCCAGGCGTCATCGGACAGCGCCCAGGACGACGATTCAGGCAATAGCGACGACGGTGGCTGGAATGGGGCAACGCCCTTCCCACTGATTCAGGGTACCGATTGCTGCGGCGAGGTGGTCGCCCTGGGAGAAGACGTCGACGCCACCGAGCTGATCGGCAGGCGCGTGCTGGTGCGAGCCTGCATGCGCACCAAGGGCTTCGAGCACTGGGATTCGGTGTGGATGGCATCGGACTTCGATGGCGCGTTTGCACAGTTCGTCAAGGTGCCCGCCAGTGAGGTGTTTGCCGTCGACTGCGATTGGCGCGATGCAGAGCTTGCCACCATCCCCTGTGCCTATGGCACCGCCGAAAACATGCTGCATCGTGCAGGGGTCACGGCAGGCGACAGGCTGCTGGTGACCGGTGCCTCCGGAGGCGTCGGCTCAGCGGTCGTGCAGTTGGCCAAGCGTCGTGGCGCCCACGTCACTGCGGTAGCCAGCCAGGCCAAGCATCCGGCGATCCAGGCCTTGGGGGCCGATCGCCTGCTTGATCGTCATGATGATCTGGTATCGGTGCTGGGAGAATCCGCCATCGACGTGGCGGTGGACAATGTGGCGGGCCAAGGCTTTGGCGGCGTTCTGGAGGTGCTTGATCGAGGTGGGCGCTACGTGTCTTCCGGGGCCATCGCCGGGCCAGTGGTGGAACTCGACATGCGCAAGCTGTATCTCAAGGATATCCGCTTGATCGGTTCCACCGCCTGGGATGAGCCCGTCTTCCCCAACCTGATCGGCTACATCGAGCGCGGCGAGATTCGTCCGCTGCTGGCCGGTATCTTTCCTTTGCAGGACATCGTCGAGGCCCAGAAGAGCTTCCTCGAAAAACACCACGTCGGCAACCTGGTCCTGATACCACCCCCGCTGGATTGAACCCGCTACCTGCGGACAAGGCCCACCGTCGGGTCTGTAGGGCTGGGCGTCGCCGGCCTGAGCTCGCGCTGACCAGCGCTACTTAGCACTGATCAGCGCTCTTTAGCTCTTATCAGCCTTGGGCGAGCCTGTGCCGCCTAGCCCACCACCTTGGTCTGGAGCTGGTGGCTCTGGCCGTTGGGCAGAGACAGTTCAAAGGCCAGAGAGGCCCCCTTTTCCAGCTTGCCGACGCCAGCGGGGGTGCCGGTCAGCACCACGTCACCGGGGGCCAGGGTAAAGTGCTGGCTCATTTCGGCCAATAGCGCGGGAATCGGGAACAGCATCTGGCTCGCCATGCCGTGCTGGCGACGTTCGCCGTTCATGTCCAGGCTGAATTCGATGGCAGACCAATCCATCGGCGCCTCGACCGGAATAAAGCGTGACAGCGGGCAAGCGCCGTCAAAGCCCTTGGCGATCTCCCATGGATGCCCCTTTTTCTTCAGTGCGGACTGCACGTCACGCAGCGTCAGGTCCAACGCCAGGCCCACGCCCACTACCGCAGCTTCCGCCTGCTCCGGGGTGGCGTCACGCAGCGTCTCGCCAATCAGCAGCGCCAGCTCCGTCTCGAAGTGCACATCGCTGCGCTCGAACGGACCCTTCACGTCATCCTCAAGCGGCACGACACTGGTCGCCGGCTTGATGAACAATATCGGGGCGTCGGGCACAGGATTATCGAGCTCCCTGGCGTGTTCTGCGTAGTTACGACCGACGCAAACCACCTTGCCAAGCGGCTGTGAAAAGGTGTCGCCATCGACAAAGCTCGGGACGAGAGACATGACAGGCTCCTGAGATCAGTAGAGAGGTCACGAGCAGGCGGCAACCTGCCGCGACACTCGCAAAAAAGGCGCGCCATTGGCGCGCCTCTCGAGTCTATCCCAGCTTTTGCTGCTCCCGCGACCACTGTCACCCGTCTCCCTCAAGGATGCCAAGGTGGCTGAGGCGGCAGAACCTCAGGGCTCGAATCGACCCTCCGGCTCGTGGGCCAGGAAGTCAGGACGACGGCCTTTGGCGGCAAAGGGCTCGCCGCAGCGATTGTCCACTCGGTTGTAGACGAAGAACGCGTTGCTGCGGGGATCCGGCGACATATTGGCGTTGGATCCGTGCAGGGTATTGCAATCGAACAGCAACAGGCCGCCGGCGCTGCCCTTGGGTGCCTCGATGCCGTTGCGCTCGATCAGCTGCCGCAACGCCTCCTGGCTGGGGACACCCACCTCCTGCTTCTTCAACGACGTCTCGTGGTTGTTGTCCGGCGTCTCGCCGATGCACGGAACAAACACACGATGCGAGCCGGGGATCAGCATCAAGGGCCCGTTGAACTCGTGATTGTCGGTCAACACGATCGAGGCGCTGACCGCATTCATATCGGGCATGCCGTCCTCGGCGTGCCAGGTCTCGAAGTCCGAGTGCCAGTTGAAGCCCTTGCCTTCAAACCCTGGCTTGTAGTTGATCCGCGACTGGTGCACATAGGTCTCGCCACCCAGAATCTGACGAGCCCGGCCGACCAGGCGTTCATTGTTGGCCAGCCGCGCAAACACCTTGGACAGGTAATGCACGGCAAACAGCGAGCGGATTTCCTTGCCGCTCGGTTCCACGACGCTGTAATCCTTGCCACGGAACGCATCGTTTTCGAGCAGCGCCTTCAACTCCTCGCGCAGCAAGGCGAGCTCATCACCGGAAATGAAGTTCGGCTCGAACAGAAATCCCTTGTTCTCGAACTCATCCAACTGCTGCTGGCTCAGAGGCCCTTGTTCGGCGCTTCCCTTGATCACAGGGCCGCGACGGTCCACCCAGAGACTCTGCATCGGCTGAGGGAGCCGGGTCGGATAGCCTTCACCACTACGGTCGAGCGCCTGATAAGAGGCCTGGTTGGCGCTCTGTGTCTGCTGCTGCTTGAGATGGGCGCCACGGCGAGCGTGACGCTGTCCGTCATGTTGGCTCTGACGCGCGCGATGCGCCATGCCGCCACGACGGTTGACTGTTTGCGGATTGGACGACGTCTGCACTTCCATCCGATCACCCTCCATTGGTATTGATCAGCTTTCAGATTCGAACTCGTACCAGCGACGCAGCCAGCGAGGCATGACAATGAGAAGCCCACCTCATCGGGTCTGCGCCGCTTGCAGGGGGCCGTCTGCCCCCTGCCACAAACTACCCACCCATCGCTCTCCATGCAACCCTCTAAATGCAACTTTTGCACAAGGTTGGTTTAAGTATTGTTCGCTACCCTAGCTCGTCCGCGCAGTCACCCGCACAGTGCTTGCCTAGCGGCTGGCGTCACCGAAATATCTGCCGGCGCCATTGGCAGGCACCGAGGTCGGCGCCAGGTAGATGGGAGCAGCGAAGCGATCCGCTGGGCAGCCAGCAAAGGCTGTCCCCGGCAACAGCAGCCAGTCATGACGATTCTGGTGGCCCAGTTCGACGGCCTGGCCAAGATCTCCACAGCTCAGCGCCTCCAGATCCTTGTCCACCACCAGCATCCAGCGTTGTTCGGGGGCCTCGGCCAACCAGGCCATGGCTGTCGGCACTTCTTTCTCCAGCGGCGTCATGTCACCGAAATGCACGCTGCGAGACCGCGCATGCAGCAGGATTTCTTCATCGAAGTTCAACAGCGCGACCTCACCGTTGGGCCCCACCTCCTGAGAGACGCGAGCCATCATGTCACGGGGAGAGCGCTCCGGATCCATCCAGGCATAGCCAAAGGTGCTCCACCACCACCACAGGCAGAAGAAGAACAGCGTGATGGCCGTCATTCCACGGCGTGGCTTGAGGGCCAGCGCCAGAGCAAGGGCGATAGCGCCCAGCGCCAGCCACTCCCACCACGGTGTCACACCGTAGCGATGGGCCAGGCGCTCCAGCGGAGCGAAGCCCACCAATCCCAGGACGCCCGCCGTCGCCAGCAAGAGGGCGAAAAACACCAGGCCACCGAAGCCGGCTCGATTAGGTCCCTTTCTCCGGACCAGGGCCGGCAGCAACGGGGCCAATGCCATGACCATCAACGGCAGCGTCGGTAGCATGTAGACGCCTCGCTTGCCCGGTGAAAGCGAGAAGAACACCACGATCAGGATGACGGCGGTCAGTGGCAGCAGTACCTTGGCATCGCCGCGCTTCACCCGGCGCCACCAGTTCGGCAGCACCCAGGGCAAGGTCAGCACCAATGGCATCCAGGCCCAGGGCAGCACCTGCACGATGTAGTAGTACCAGGGCCGCAGGTGAGCCCAGGCATCGGCATAGCGCTCGCCGGTCTGCTTGAACAGAATATTGTCGCGGTAGGCCGCCAGCGCCGGATCATCGGACAACGACGTGATAAGGATCATCGGCAGCCCCCAGGCGAGCACCACCGCCAGCAGGCACGCCAGGCCTTCCACCAGGTCGCGCAGGCGCAGTGGCGTGACCCTGGCCTGTCCCTGGTGACGACCGCGCCAACTGATCACGCCCCAGACGGGCAACAGCGCCAGCGGCAGAAAGCCCACGCCTTTGGTCAGGATGCCAGCCCCCATGGCGACGAAGCCTGCCCGCCACCAGCCCCGGGCGGGTCCGAGCAAGGCGTGACGCAACACGCCGTAGGTACCCAGCGTGGTGAAAAATGTCAGCAGCATGTCGATCTGAGCGGTCTTGGCTTGCAGCACGAACTGCAACGTGGCCAGCGTCGCGATACCCGCCAGCAGACCCACCCGGGGGCCATGCAGGCGACGACACAGATCCACGATCAGACCCAGGGTGCCGAGCCCCGCCAACAGCGAGGGCAGCATGAAGCCGATACGCATGGATCCGGTCAGCCAGATGAAGAAGGCACTGGCCCACATGAAGATCGGGGGTTTGTCGGCATACAGCTCTCCGCCCCGATGAGGAATCCAGAACTCACCGGTGACCAGCATTTCCACCGCGTTGAGCGCAAAACGTGGTTCATCGGCGGGCCACGGATCCCGCCAGCCAAGGCCCAGGGCCAACAGCGCCACGGCAAAGACGACAAGGCCCAGCCACCAGCCCCAGCCGGGGCGACGGGGTAATCCCACTACGAACATGCTGCTTTCCTCAACAGGGTTCTGATCAGGCACGCTGGCCTTGAGCAGAGCACAGACACACCACCAAGGCCCGCTCGGCGACTACGCCGCCTGGCGAACGTTACGGTCACGCTGGGACGCCTTGCGCATCAGCATTAGATTGCGCAAATAGATGAACAGGCCCGCGCCCTGCCCCATGATGAACACCGGGTCACGACGGTGGATTGCATAGGCAAGCAACGTGGCCCCGCCCCCCAGGCTTAAGAACCAGAAAGCCACAGGCACGACACTGCGCCGCGCCTTCTCGCTGGCAATCCACTGCACGATAAACCGAGCGGAGAACAGCGCCTGGCCAAGAAAGCCGATCAGCAACCATAGGTTCCAGGTCATCGCATCGGCTCCAGCGTCGGCACAGCAGGCACTGATTGGTCATTGGTCGCTTGAGTCGCGATGAAGTGAGATGGAAGCGCTGTGCTATCGCTGACCCGAGGCAGGTCCAGGGCATTGTCCACGCAGCGGCAGTCCACCGGCAGGCGACTGCGTCGCTGAAGCCACATGACCCCGAGCATGTCGACGATGCCTACCCATAGCCGATTGCCGAGACCGTAGTGGGAAGCTCCCTGACCACGGGGCCGGTGATGGACTGGCCGAGCCAGGCAACGACCTCCCTGGCTGGTGATCAGGGCAGGAAGGAAGCGGTGCATATGATCGAAGTAGGGCAAGGAGGCGAATGCTGCTCGACGGATGACCTTGATGCCACAGCCGCTATCGGGATAGCCGTCGCCCAGCAAACGAGCGCGAACCGCGTTGGCCACCTTCGAGGAAAACAGCTTCAGGGAGCTATCCTGGCGACGGACTCGATGGCCGCCGACAAGGTCGGCTCGTTCGGCAATGGCGACCTGCAACAACGCAGGAATATCGGCGGGATCGTTCTGACCATCGCCATCCAGCGTGGCCAACCACTCCCCCCGCGCATGTCGGGCGGCCTGCCACAGCGCCGTGCTCTGGCCCGCACTACTGTGATGACGCAGCGGTCTAAGCGTCGGCTGTCGGTTAGCCCGGCTGACCAGTACCGTCCAACTGTCATCATCCGAACCATCGTCCACCACAATCACTTCGTGGTCATGGTCCGCCAGGGCTTGGGCAATTTCGTCGAGCAGGCCGGGCAGATTGGCCGACTCATTGTGGGCGGGGATCAGTACCGACAAGGTAACGGGCGCCATCTTGGCCTCTCCATCAGCAAGTGCAGGAGGGACAGCATGGACCGCCAACCTTAAGCGGGCCTTAATTCACCGCAACATAAGATTACATAACGCGCATATATCTATGCTTCGTCGATCGACGTCATTGACCGGGAACGCCGCCCTTCAAAACGACGACGTTATGGCACATAACCTGGCGAAAAAAAGGTCGTCATGCCAGTGGACGTCTCCTGCCACGATGCCCTGACACGCTTGACTCGATTGCCCACTCGCACCAACAGAGGTGTCCGTCTCGCCGGACAGTGGCCAGCCCTGTAGACTGCGGTCCATGCCCCTGTGGCTGGCCCAGCCAGGCGCCAGCGTTCTCGAGGATCCTTATGTTTCAGTTCAAGCAAGATGATCTGACTCACCCCGACATGGTGGCCATGATTCGCGCCCACCGCCGAGACCTGAAGCGCCTGGCGCCAGACTCTCCTCCGGAGAGCCGGCACGCACTTAGCCTGGACGAATTGAAGGGCGATGACGTCACCCTGTGGGGGCTGTGGGAGCAGGATCGACTTGTCGGCTGCGTGGCGCTGAAGGCCATTGGCCACGATCATGGCGAGATCAAGTCAATGCGCACCGCTGCGGACCAGCTGAGACGCGGTGTCGCCACGCGGATGCTTGAGCACCTGATAGCGGCTGCTTGTGAGCGCGGCTACCGACGCTTGAGCCTTGAGACGGGCTCCCAGCCTGGGTTTGCCCCGGCCCGGCGCTTCTATGCACAGCATGGCTTCGTCACCTGCGCGCCCTTCGCCGACTATGTCGTCGATCCTAACAGCGTCTACATGACCCTGGAGCTCGCTCCCCACCACCCCGGGATACCGGGCCAAGCGGTGAGAGACAAGGCCACGCCATGAGCGATAGCAACAGACACCCAGAGCCCATTCGCCAGGTGGAATTTCCTAGCCAAGGCACCCGTTGCCACGGCTGGTGGCTACCGTCGGCGTCAGCGACGCCGGACAGCGGTGCCCTGGTGGTCATGGCCCATGGCCTTGGCGGCACCGTCGAGGGCGGCTTGATGCCCTACGCCATGGCGCTCCAGCAGGCGGACCACAGCGTGCTCGCCTTCGACTATCGCCATTTCGGACGCTCCGCTGGGGAACCGCGCCAGCTGCTCGGCATTCGCCGTCAGCAGCAGGACTACCTCGCGGCCATCGATCATGCGCGCAGCCTCGAACCGCTCCGTCCGCTGGTGCTATGGGGGACGTCATTTTCCTCCGCCCACGTCCTCCAGCTGGCGGCACGGCGTCGGGATATCGCCGCCGTCATCGCCATGAATCCCATGCTGGACGGCCAGGCCTCATCACTGGTGAAGCTGAAGGACGAAGGGATAGGGACCTTCCTGCGCATGACCGGCGCGGGCCTTGCCGACTTGATACGCGGCAGCCTCGGGCGGTCCCCACACTATATCCCGCTGGCAGGTGAGTCGGGCACGCTGGCCGCACTCACCGCACCCGATGCGCTGGAAGGCATTCAGCGCTTTGCCGGTGACGATTTCGACAACCGCATTGCCCCGCGTGCGCTGCTGGCGCTGGGACTCTATCGGCCCGTCAAGGTCGCCCACCGGCTGTCCTGTCCGCTGCTGCTGCAACTTTGCCTCCGCGATAGCGTGACGCCGATTGCCCCCGGCTACCGACTGGCCGACAGCCTCAAGGACCGGGTCACCCTCAAGACCTACGACACCGGCCACTTCGCGATCTACGAGGCCCCCTGGCAACCCCGCCTCGCCGAGGACCAGGCGAACTTTCTGGCGCGTTTATGCCAAGGGCCGTCTCAACGCTTCGGCTGATGCCGGTGAGCGAGCCAGCCTGGCGCAGGGGACAGGTCTGACCATCCGTTGAGCACACTCAACACAGCGCTGACCACTAGGCTGGCTATACTAGCGGCAACTGATGTATTGCCGTTGATCGAGGACGCCTCAATGCGCCACTACCCCTGTCACCGCTGCGACAATCGGCTGTTCTTCGATAACACCCAATGCCTGGTCTGCGCGACGGAGGTGGGCTGGTGTCCGGGATGCAATGCCCTGGTCGCCATGGAGCGGCAAGCTAACGGGCGCTACCGCTGTGTCGACGACGGCTGTGGCACCCTGCTGGTCAAGTGTCATAACTATGCAGTGGAAGGGGTGTGCAATCGCATGCTCACGGCCCAGGAGGCCGACCAGGGGATAACCCTGTGTGACTGCTGCCGCCACAACCGGGCCATTCCGGACCTGTCCATCGAAGGCCATCGCGAGCGCTGGGCCAAGCTCGAGAGTGCCAAGCGACGCCTGTTCTATACCCTTGATCTGCTGGGGCTTCCCCATGAGGTCAGCCCAGACAAGGCAGACCCGCCATTATCCTTTTCGTTCCTGGCGGACGAACTACCGGTGGAGGGAGGATGGCACAGCAGCGAAGAAGGCATGCCGGTGTTTACCGGGCACGCCGGCGGTCACATCACCATCAACGTCAAGGAGGCCGATGATGTCGAACGCGAACGCCTGCGCACCGACTTCAATGAGGCTCATCGGACGCTGATCGGGCATTTCCGACACGAGATCGGTCACTACTATTGGGAGCTGCTGATCAAGGGGAGAGTCGAAGACGCCTGCATCGCCGTCTTTGGTGACCATCGCCACCCCAGCTACAGCGACGCCCTCGAGCGCCACTACCAGCAGGGCCCACCTGCAGACTGGCGAGAGCACCATCTGTCCGCCTACGCCACCATGCACCCCTGGGAGGATTTCGCCGAGACCTTCGGCTTCTACCTCGACATGGTGGCGATCCTCGATACCGCCGGACACTTCGGCATCACCCCCACCGGCTTTGACGAGGACCTGGACGCCATGCTCTACACCTTTGGCCGCTTGAGCCTGGGCTTCAATGAAATGAACCGCGAGATGGGGCTGCTCGATCTGGTCCCGGAAGTGATTACGCCGACCATTGCCGCCAAGCTGCGCTACGTCCACGAGATGGTACTGTCTGCCCGCCATGCAGACGCCGCGTCGCAGCAAACGCTTGCCTGACCCCTTTACCGTCAGCAAGCGACAGCAGGCATGGAAGGCCATACGGGTGATGGCGGACGTCAACGACTCGACCGCTCAGGATTCCGCCATGGCGCCGACAGCGGGTCGGCGCATGGCGTAGCTACCGTTCGCGACGTCCCGCTATTCCTCGTTGGCCACCGTCGCCAGCGCCACTTCTTCCAGGTCATCCAGCGTCGGAAAGTACGTGCGGGCAATGGCGGCATGCAGCTCTGCAACGCCCTGCTGCAGGGTGTCGATGAACTCGTGCAGCGCCTCGGGAGAACGAACCAGCGCCAGCACGTCGGCCTCGGCCACATCGGCATGAACCAGCGTCGCGGTGGCCAATGCCCTGTCATGCCGCGGCAGCGAGCGCAGCGCACGCATGCTGTCCTTCAGACTGCGCGACACCGAGCGTGGAAACTTGCCGTCCTGCACCAGAAAACGCAGTACGTCGGTTGCTCTTACCCGACAGCGCACGTGCTGGCGATACATCTGGTAGGCGGTCAGTGACTTCAGCACACTCATCCACTGCAGGTGCTCGAAGGGCCGAATCTCATCACTGTCTCGCTGCAGCAGGTTGGCCGAACGCACATCAATGATGCGGGTGATCATGTCGGCACGCTCCAGCTGGCGACCCAACATCATGAAGGTCCGCGGACCGCCGTAGCTCAGGGTCCCTTCGATCAGGCCAATCAATGTCTGGCAGCCACGAATCACCAGCTTGAGAAAGACCTCGCGACGGCCAGGCCCCAACCCGGCATCAGCCTGGGCGCTGGCATTCATGTAGAGCTGGTTGATCTCTTCCCAGACTTCCCGGGGCACCACGTCCCGGGTAGTCCTCAGGTTTTCCCGGGCCTGAGCCAGGGCGGACAGAATCGACCCGGAGTAGCGCCGGTCAGCACACAGAAACTGGATGACGTTGCGGTCATTGGGCTCATCGTAAAGGGTGGAAAAAAGCTCCCCGCCTCCGGTGATATCGACCATCGCCGCCCATCCCAGCGGCTGTCGATAGGGCATGTCGAGCATCAGGTGGCTGGAGACATTGATCAGGCGCGCGGTGTCCTCGGCCCGTTCGATATAGCGGGCCATCCAATACAGGTTCTCGGCGACTCTTGAAAGCATCAGCATGGTCTCAGTCCTCCCCCGTCTCGACGATCCAGGTGTCCTTGCTACCCCCGCCCTGGGACGAGTTGACCACCAGCGACCCCTTTACCAGCGCAACACGGGTCAAGCCGCCGGTGGTGACATAGGCACCATCCTGGCCAGACAGGATGAAGGGCCGAAGATCGACGTGGCGAGGCTCAGGCCGACCGTCGAACAGGGTCGGCGTGGTCGACAGGTTGAGCATGGGCTGGGCCATGTAGTTGCGCGGGTCCTGCTGGATCAACTTGGCGAAGGCGTCGCGTTCCGCCTGGGAGGCCTGAGGGCCCATCAGCATGCCGTAGCCGCCTGACTCGTTGGCCGGCTTTACCACCAGTTCATGCAGGTGCTCCAGCACGTAGCGCCGATCCTCCTCAAGCATGCAGAGGTAGCTCGGTACGTTCGGCAGCAAGGCATCCTGGTCCAGGTAGTACTTGATCAGCTGCGGCACGAAGGCATAGACGACCTTGTCATCGGCCACCCCGGCCCCGGGGGCATTGGCCAGTGCCACCTTGCCGCTGCGCCAGGCCCGCATCAGTCCCGGCACCCCCAATACAGAGTCGGCACGGAAGGCCTCCGGGTCGAGGAAGGCATCATCGATACGCCGATAGATGACGTCTACCCGGGTTAGCCCCTGTACCGTGCGCATGTAGACCACATCGTCATCATCGACGACAAGGTCAGAGCCCTGGACCAGCTGCACCCCCATCTGCTGCGCCAGATAGGCATGCTCGTAGTAGGCAGAGTTGTAGATCCCCGGCGTCAGCACCACCACTTGCGGGTCGTCCCAGGGACGAGGCGACATGCCGGCCAGCATGTCGTAAAGCTGGGGCACATAATCGTCCACGGGAAGAATCTTGCCCGAGGCAAACAGCTCCGGCAGCACGCGCTTGGTCACGTTGCGGTTCTCGAGCATGTACGAGACGCCGGAGGGGATTCGCAGGTTATCTTCCAGCACGTAGATCGTGCCGTCCCCACCGCGCACCAGGTCGGACCCACAAATGTGTGCCCAGACGCCGTGGGGCGGGTCGATACCGACACACTGGGGACGAAAGTTGACCGACTGCGCCAGCACATCGGCGGGCAAGACCCCATCCTTGATGACCTTCTGGTCATGGTAGAGGTCGTCGATAAACAGGTTGAGCGCCTCGACGCGCTGCTTCAGGCCGGCTTCGGTACGCCGCCATTCATCGGCGGGAATGATCCTGGGTACGATATCGAAGGGCCAGGCCCGATCGATCATGCTGCCTTCCGAGTACACCGTGAAGGTGATGCCCATGGTTCTGATGGCAATCTCTGCCGCCGTCTTGCGCTCAGCCAGCTCATCCGGCGCAAATCCCTCCAGCACGTCGCACAGCATCTTGGCCGCGTCCCGCGGCATCCCGGGCATGGCCACCAGTTCATCGTAGAACCCAGCGCAGTTGTACTGCTGCCAATCCACATGGCTCATCGGCACACCCTCTTGTTATCAACAGCGGTCTACCCTGCTATGCCTTCGTCCACCGGGGCATCCTGCACCGGATCGTGATGCACCAGACTGGCGTACATCCCATCGACATATCGGGGTCCCCTACCTGCTGTATAGCAAGGTCTGTACCAGAACACAGAAAATCTGCCGTATCGGACACAGGTAAGTTAGCCGCCGGGACAATCGGCACCGCAACGGACACATGGCGACGCATGCGTCACGCCCCTGGCAGGCTGCTGGCTCGTCCTCGGGGCACTTCTGCCGACGCGCGCACCAGGACAGTGCGTCACGACGGGCTGACGCCGGCCTCTCCAACCTCAACAGGATGTGGATGCTTTGTCGCCGCCAAAGGGGTGTGGATGGTTTGGCCACGAGAGTTTGGTCTGGAGAGCTTGGTCAGGAAAGCGAGCCAAGCTCATGGACCCACCTGCAGATATTTGCCGGGAGTCCTGAGGGGTGAGGTTCTGAGGGTATAAGGTTACAGTGCAGCCCAACGGGCATACGGCGGACTTGAGCCGATGCCCAGCCTGGGGTACATCTTGATCACAGCGCCACAGGTGCTGTATCCCTTCGTCATCAGGAGACACATCGCACTCATCATGTCCTCGTATGCCGGGACCGCAGGACGGTCCATCCTTGGCCATGACGTGCCTGCCAGCCGGCGCTGCGTCATGCGGGTATCAGGCCCTCGCTCGGGCACTGCAAGATGAACTATTACCTGCGCCATACCACCCGCTATCGCTATAGCGAGATCGTGACGCTCAGCGAGAACGAAGCCTGTCTGTCCCCTCGGGTGCTGGGCTGGCAACAGGTGGCCTTCGCGCGCCTGTCCACATCGCCCCTGACTCCGCTGCACCAGCAACGCTGCGATGCCTTTGGCAACCGTATCAACCTGTTTGCCATCGACACGCCGCACCAGGTGCTGGAAGTAACTCTGGAAGCGCGGATCACCACCTCCCCACGGCCCCAGCCCCCTGCCAATGCCATGTCCTGGGAAACCTGCCGCGACCTGCTGGCAACACCTGGCACCACAAGCTACTGGGAAGCTCAGCCATTTCTCGAAAACTCGGCCTATATCGAGCGTCGTCCACTGCTGGCGGCGTGGGTGGAGGCCTGCTTTCCCCCTGGCGGCGACCTGGTGGAGTGTGTGGATGCCCTTAATCGCCGTATCTATGACGAGTTCTACTACGACAGTCAGTTCAGCAACCTGGAAACCACGCCGTCGCAGGTATTGGTAGAGCGTCGCGGGGTCTGCCAGGATTTTGCCCATCTTGCGATCGCCGCCTTGCGCTCCATCGGCCTGGCCGCTCGTTACGTCAGCGGCTACCTGGAGACCAGTCCGCCTCCTGGGCAGCCCCGCCTGCTAGGGGCAGACGCCTCACATGCCTGGTTCGCGGTGCTGATACCGGGGTGGGGCTGGCTGGACCTCGACCCCACCAACGGTGTGCGCGTTGGCGAGCGTCACTTGCTGCTGGGTTGGGGCCGAGACTATGACGACGTAGCGCCGATCAAGGGCGTCGTGACCGGTGGCGGCCGGCAACAGCTTGAGGTCGAAGTCGATGTCCTGCCCATCGCCAGCGACCCGGACGCCAGCGCCGGGGGTCATGGGGACAATAGCGACAGCATGGACGAGCCGCTGGCCAGCTGAAACGGCACGGCCCGAGCCGCTAGCACTTGGAGCCTGAGCGTTACACCACACTGGGATGTTCGCATTGCGTTCCTGCTCGCCAATCGCCACTATCGGCGTCTTGGCGCCTGACGATTCCCTGGGGCGCACTGCTGGAGAGGTGTCATGCAGGACCTGCTGATCTGGATCGCCACAGGCTTCGGGCTAGGCCACTCGCCCTGGGCCCCCGGAACCGTCGGAACCTTGATCGGCATTCCCGTGGCCTGGTACTTGCTGCGGCTGCCGCCGGCACGACGGCTTGCGATCGCGCTGTTGCTGATCCTGACCGCCGTTCCCATCTGCCACTTTGCCTCGCTGTGGCTGGGAGGCGGCGATCTCTCCCAGATCGTACTGGATGAGTGGGTAGCCCTACCGCTGGTAGTTCTGGCCTTCTCGCGCCACCGCCGCCGGATCATGCTGCCGCTCGGATACCTGCTGTTTCGTCTGTTCGATATTTCCAAGCTATCCCCCGTGCGGGAGATCGAAGGCATCGGCGGCGGCCTGGGCATTGTCGCGGATGATGTCATGGCCGCCGTCTATGCGGCCCTGACTCTGGCCCTGCTGGTACGACTGACACGCCGTTACTGGCGCACCGACAGCCCTCGCTAAGGAAGCGCTGAAGTCATCAGCCTAGCGGCGCAAGGCCCACGCAGCGCTGATCCCGGAGCCTATGCGGTATAGGTGAGGAGATCGAGCAGCGCGTAACGCAGCGAAGCGGCGGAATTCATGCAGTGTTTCCCTACGCCTGTTCATGACAAAAAAAAGCCGCCCTGAAGGGCGGCAAGACGGGACAGGATTCGATCGAAACCTATTAGTCAGTCCAGAACTCACTCCGGAATCAGCACGGCATCAATGATGTGGATGACACCATTGCTTGCCTGAATGTCACGCTCTACCAGCGTCGCGTTGCCTACCTGCCAATCACCATCCTGCTCCTCGACCGACATTTCGGTGCCCTGCAGGGTGGTGACAACATTGCTGTCGCCTGGCTGCCACGCGCCATCCACAAGATGATAGGAAACAACTTCGACCAGGCGACGATGCTGAGTCTTGTCGTCGCTTAGCCAATCGTCGAGGCGGCCCTCGGGCAGCGCGTCGAAGGCTTCCTGTGTCGCCGCGAAGACCGTCATCTCCCCTTCCTCGCTCATGCGCTCGTCCAGGTCGGACGCCTCCACCGCAGTAGCAAATGTCGTCAGGCGCTCATCGTCCTGAATCACCTGCCACAGCGTGTCGCCCTCAGCCGCTGCTGCGCTGGTGCACACTGCCGAGGCGCTGAACAGCAACCCGGCGGCCAAAAGTCCCTTTGCCTTCATGCTCCTTCCTCCTGACATCATGCCTTCGGTGGACCTGTCGGCTCGTGGCACCGGAGCCCTTCCCACCAGGGCTTCTCAACCTGCGTTCCGTAAACCTGGCTCCTTAAACCGGAGCTCCTGAAACCTGGCTCCTTAAACCAAGGACCCGTAAACCAAGTCCCCGTAAACCAGAGCCCTGTAAACCAAGGCCATCTGCACCACTCAGAACACCGAGGCGGTATGTAACAACACCATGTACAAAAACTAGACCAGATAAATATATCGTACAAGTATTTTTCTACCCGACGCTTTCCCCTCACCCTATCCATCAAAACGTCACAAAGAGGCGTCATCATGCTGCGTCGAAAGAAACGTCGGCGACGCCACAGCGCAAGCGCACCCCGTATAAGCTATACACAACTTGCACAAAATAGAAATACATGACAACCTTGTACATGACGCTGCAAGGGGTAGGCCAGCAAGGCAGCGAGCCACCGCTTGCAGCGTAACCTCGCAAGGAGCGATGAAAGATGACGCGCCAAGGAGGGCGCCAGATGTACTACCCCATCACATGCACACTGTGCGGCCATGACCAGGCCACCCTTATTCCGGCATCCGTTTCGCAGCGCAATGACTGGGATGAACTCCGCTGCGTCGAGTGTGACGAGTTCCACGCCACCGTTGCCGATTGGGAGCAGCGTCAGACACCGGACTATCTGCGATTTCTCAACAAGTCTCGCAGCCTGATGATGGCCATCCGCAGAGAGCAACATGGCCAACACCGCAGTGCTGTCGCACAGGAGTGCAGCGCATGATTACCGTTGCTCTAGACCTCAACTGCAGCATCTGCGGTCACAGCCGCTTCACTCTTCCTGTTGGTCGCGACGACGGTGACAGCGTGCACTGCGCCAACTGTACCGCCTACAAGTGCAAGGCCATGGACCTGGAACGGGCGCTCATGGCGACGACACCACCTCCCCCTCAGCCCATGCCCAGCCCAGCGGCGGCCATGGCCTGAGACATTGACACGCCACCGCGTCCTGGCGATGTTGCGCCGCCCCATCAGGGCGGCGCTTTTTATTGGCATGGTGAATCACCGGTCTGGCAAGTACCTGAAATAGCACCTGACATGACAGGAGGCTTGCAGGGTTAGACGCCTGGCGAGCGGTGTCTTGAGGTATGATCTTGGCGCCAGTGACGTTTGCCGCTGCCAGCACACTGAGAGGTGAGCAGCGTCAAACCCGCGTCGCATCCCTCACTGGCCGCCCCGAAACCACCTGGACACATGGCTCAGACTGAGCCGGAGACACCATGCCCGACAACGCAATTCCGGCGGCCTCAGCGCGCCGTCAAGACAGCCGCGCCCAGGCGCTTCCTATCCTCGTGGTGTGCGCCGCGCTGTACGGCATCAGCCTGGCAGCCGGCTATCACATCAACGCGGTAGTGCTGACCATTCTCAGCATGATCATCCTTTGCCTGCTGAGGATTCCCGTGGCCATTGCCTTGATCAGTGCGGCCATGCTCGGCGCACTGCATGCGGGGATGCCGATGACCGACGCCATCGGCGCGTTCAACGACAATCTGCTGGTAGGCGCTCAGGTCGGTCTGACCTATGTGATGATCGGCGCCTTCGCCGTTGCGCTGTCCCGCAGTGGCCTGCTGGAGCTGCTGGCCGATGCCATTTCATCGCGACTTGGCAGTCACGAGGAAGGCACTCGGCGCGGCGTCAAATGGACGCTGTTCGGGCTATTCATCGTGGCCTCGCTGATGTCCCAGAATCTGGTGCCGGTGCATATCGCCTTTATCCCGATCTTGATCCCACCGCTGCTTGGTGTGCTGGACCGTCTCAAGGTCGACCGCCGCGCCGTAGCCTGCATTCTGGCGTGCTCTATCAGCGCCAGCTACCTGCTGCTACCCACCGGATTTGGCGCCATTTTCCTCAACGAGATCCTGCTGGCCAACGTCAACAGCGTGGGCGCTGCACACGGCCTGACAGCGACTGCCGACATGGCGCCCAAGGCCATGGCCTTACCCGTGCTGGGACTGGTCGCAGGGCTGCTGGTGGCAGTCTTCATCAGCTACCGCAGGCCGCGGGACTACGCCACTCCTGACGCCTCCGTCGCGATCACCCGGCCGACCGCCCCCTCGCGGCTGAAGCCCCTTCAGCTCATAATCACGCTGGCGGCGCTGGCCGTGGCACTGGTCTTTCAGCTTAGCTTTGATTCACTGCTGATCGGAGCCATGGTGGGCTTCCTGATTCTGACCCTTGGCGGCATCTTCCGCTGGCAGGAGCAGGACGACGTGTTCACCGATGGGCTGCGAATGATGGCTCAGATCGCCGTCATCATCACCATCGCCTCAGGCTTCGCCGGCGTACTGACCGCGACGGGGGAAATCGACGCCCTGGTCAGCGCCTCGGCAGCGTTGATTGGCGGCAACATGGCGGTGGGCGCAGCGGTCATGCTGATCGTCGGTCTGTTCATTACCATCGGCTTTGGCGATTCCTTTGCCAGCGTGCCCATCCTGGCCCCGATCTATCTGCCGCTGGCGCTGACGCTGGGCTTTGACCCGCTGGCGGCCATTGCCCTGCTGGGCGCTTCTGCCGCCCTCGGCGATGCCGGCTCGCCTGCGTCCACCATTACCCTTGGGGCCACGGCCGGCTTGAACGCCGACGGCCAGCACGACCATATTCGGGACAGCGTCATCCCCACCTTCCTGCACTGCAACCTCGGTATGCTGGTCTTTGCCTGGGTCGCGGCGATGGTGCTCTGACGCTCACTGGGCAGCGACCCAGCTGGATAGGACGGCGTCCCCGTGACGCGGACGCCGTCTGCTGCAGATCCCAGGCCTGCTGTTGTCACCAAGGTTCCCGCCGGCAGAGGGAGGAGCTGAGCGGTAATCAACGACTCAGTGCCAGGGATTCGGCAACGTCGATCAGCCGACGCACCGCCGGCAGGCTGGCGTCTCGCCGCCACACCAGCATCAACGGCAAGACCATGTCGAGGTCATCCAGCGCGATGCTGACGACGCCCTCCGGCGCCCCCGTCATGGTCATCTCCGGCATGATGGTACAGCCCATACCAGCCGCCACCAGGCATAGCATGGTCGCATTGTCGGTCCCTTCCTGAACCACATGCGGGGTAAAGCCGCGCCGCTGAAACGCATGGATGAGTTTGTCGTGGTAGACCGGCGTCGCGCTTCGCTCGAACCAGATGAAATCCTCGCCGGTCAGTTCAGCCAGTGTCTTCGGCGGGTGCCGCGCCAGCCGGGAACCTTTGCTCACGACCAGCACCAGTCGATCTTCATACAGGCAGTGGCTGTCGAGCTGATCATCGTCCTGTGGGGGGAAGAACAGCATGCCTGCATCCAGCTGATGATGCCGAAGCGCCTCCACCTGTGGGGCAGACAGCAGTGACTGCACCTTCAGGCTGACATCTGGGTAGCTCTGACGAAACTGATTGAGCAGCCTGACAATCTGCGGCACCCACAGGTGCATGACCGTCACGCCCAAGCGCAGCTGACCAAGCTGGCCATCGGCGATACGCCGCGCATCGTGCTTGGCCGTCTCGAACTCCCGTAGTAGCCGCCTCGCCTCTCGGTGAAACGCACTGCCGGCCGCCGTGAGGCTGACACCGTGACGCGAACGCTCCAGCAACGTTGCCCCTACCGACTCCTCCAGCAGCCTGAGTTGCCGCGTCAGGGCGGGCTGGGCCAGCGGAATCTCCCGGGCAGCGCGGGAGATCGAGCCCTCCTCGACCACCGCCAGGAAATAGCGCAATTGCTTGAAGTCCATGCTCGCCTCCTCGTGGCCCAGCCACCGGCGCCGACGCCCCCAGGGGCATGCCAGACACCCGACATCCATACAATAAAAGCATGGTAATAGAAAAATAATAATATTTTATCTATAAAAAGCCGCCGACCATGATGGTGAACATCATTCACACATCTGCGGCATCCCATGACCCTGACTATCGACACCTCGTTCTTCGACGATCAACTGCAAAGCCTGACGGAACTACGCCATCATTTTCACCGCCACCCCGAGCTCGGGTTCAAGGAGCACGCCACCTCGGCGCGGGTCTGTGAAGAGCTTGAACGCCTGGATATTCCCTACGAACAGGGACTGGGCGGTACGGGTGTGGTCGCCACCATCAAGGGCCTGGCGGCGGACAACGGGCGTCGCATCGGACTGCGTGCGGACATGGATGCGCTGCCGATCCAGGAGGCCAGCGACCACGCTCATGCCTCCGAAGTCCCCGGCATCATGCACGCCTGTGGGCATGATGGTCATACCACCATGCTGATTGGTGCCGCGCGTTACCTGGCTCGCCACCGCGACTTTTCCGGCATCGTCTACCTGGTCTTCCAGCCGGCAGAAGAGGGCCTGGGTGGCGGACGCGAAATGGTCAAGGACGGCCTGTTCGAGCGCTACCCCATGGACGCGATCTACGGCCTGCACAACTGGCCCGCCCTGCCCAGAGGCCAAGTCGCGATCCGCCCCGGCCCGATCATGGCTGCGACCGACCGCCTCGACATTTGCGTCCGTGGCAAGGGCGGCCATGGTGGCGTGAACCCTCATCTCTCCATCGACCCGGTGCGCATGGCCGGTGCCCTCATTCAGGCATTGCACAGTGTGGTATCGCGAGATGCCGACCCGCTGTCGCCTGCCGCCCTTAGCCTGTGCGGGATCAAGGGCGGAGAACTCGATGGCTTCGCCATCATTCCCGATGAGGTCCGCCTGAGCGGCACCGTCCGCACCCTCGACCTGGCCACACAGGACCGCATTGCCGACGCCATCGCCCGTACCTGCGACGGTGTCGCAGCCACCTACGGGGGCCAGATCGAGGTCGACCATCAGCGCATTTTCCCCGCCACCATCAATCACCCCGAGGCCACTCAGCATGTCATCGATACGGCCCGCGAGGTGCTCGGTGAATCGGCGCTGGAGCAAGAGGTAGCCCCAAGCCTGGGGGGTGAGGATTTCGCCTTCATGCTGGAGCAGTGCCCTGGTGCCTACTTCTTCCTGGGCAGCGCCGACACGCCGGACACTCCGCCGTTGCACAACGCTCGCTACGACTTCAACGACGCCATCATTCCTACCGGCAGCCAACTGCTGGTCGCCATCGCGCTCGAAGGACTGGCCAAGGCCTCCTGACCCGATCGCCGCTGGCCGGTCACAGCTGGCCGATCACAGCTGACGCCCGCAGGGATATCAGCTGGCAAAAGCTTCCACGACCACAATCCACAACAAGAGGTCTCTCATGAAACACTCCACTGGCATGCCGTCGAAAGGCCTGCTGCTCTACTTCGTGCTTTGCCCCCTGGCCATGGTCTGGCCAGGGGCTCTTATCGCCAATCGCATCGACCCCATCATCCTTGGCATGCCCTTTTTCATGTTCTGGTACGTCGCCTGGGTCTTCGCCCTCTTCGTCGGCCTGGTGATCGCCTATCGCAAGGACGCCGAGAAGGAGGTGGATCATGAGTGATTCGATGCTGATCACCGCGATGACGGTGGGCTACCTGGTGGTGGTCCTGCTGGTCGGCCTGCGCGCTCGTCGCGGTCAGACCTCATCGCTGGAAGGATATGTGGCGGGCGGCCGCCATATGGGCCTGCTGGTGCTGTTCTTCATCCTCGGCGCAGAGATCTTCTCTGCCTTTGCCTTTCTCGGTGCTCCCGGCTGGGCCTACAGCAAGGGCGCTCCGGCGTTCTATATCATCGCCTACCTGACCCTGGCGGTCATCGTCTGGTGGCTGATTGCACCGCACATCTCTCGACTGGGTCGGCGCCACGGGTTCCTGACTCAGGCCGAGTTCCTGTCAGCCTGCTACCCCACACCGAAAAACCTGCTGGGACTGGTCATTGGTGTGGTCAGTGTGCTGGCGATGATTCCCTATCTGACGATTCAAATTGCCGGTGCTGGCCTGCTGTTCGAGGCCGCGACCTCGGGCACCATCCCCTTCTGGCTCGGCAGCCTGCTGGCATGCGGGGTGGTGGCCGCCTATGTCTACGCCAGCGGCCTTCAGGGCATCGGCTGGACCAACCTGATGCAGGGCTTGATGATGGTCGTCATCGCCTGGGCCCTCGGACTGACGACAGCCGAGCAGTTCTTCGGCGGCGTCGGCGAGATGTTCCAGCAGATCAAGGATCAGGCACCGGAGTATCTGACCATGCCGGGCGCTACCGGAATGGGCTGGGGTGCCTTCTCGACCGCTGTACTGGTCAGCGCGCTGGGCTGCGTGATGTGGCCACACATCTTCATGAAGTTTTACAGCGCGCGGGACGTCAGGACGCTCAAGCGGGTGTTCGTGCTGTATCCGCTTTACAGCTATCTGCTGGTGCCGCTGCTGATCATTGGCTTTGCCGGTATCGTGCTGCTGGCGGATACGCCGCTGGAATCCCCAGACCAGGTGCTGTTGACCATCGTCGTGGAGCTGGCTGACCTGCCGGCCTGGGTCATCGGACTGGCGCTGTCCGGCGCGCTGGCCGCCGCCATGTCCACGGCGGCCAACCTGGCGCATACCTCCGCCACCATACTGGTCAGAGACGTCGTCCAGTTCGCACCACGCATGCGTGCCCTGCCCGAGCAACAGGCGCTGTCGATGACCCGCTATGGCGTCATCGTGATCTCACTGCTGGCCTATCTCCTGGCGCTGGCCAATCCTGGCTCACTGGTGAGCCTGCTGCTTGGCGCCTACGGCATCATTGTGCAGCTACTGCCGATGCTGCTGGGGGCTCTTTTCTGGCGGCGTGCGTCCCAGACGGCGGCCTTTATCGGGCTCAGTGTCGGCGCAGTGATCACCCTGCTGCTGCAATTTGGCGTGGACGCGCCATTCGGCTGGCATCCGGGATTCTGTGGGTTGGTCATCAACTCGGCCATCTTCGTGGTCATCAGCTTGATGCGTAAATCCAGCGAGTCTCGTGCCCCCGTGGAGAGTCTGTCAGCCCAGGCCTGAACCAACGCCTGACATAGGCGATATCCCCATGGCCAGCGTCCCCTCCGGGCGCTGGCCATTCGTATGTTGCGCTATCCCCCACGCATCACGTCTCTAGGCGTCCTGCTGCCCCCCGTATCCAACGCTGTCGACCTGCATCGCCTGCCGACGTCAGACATGCCGTCAGGGAGGTCTCGACCTTGGTGGCAATTGATTTTATAGACGCCTGGTCTAAAATCTCTCCATGACTCACGCAAACACCAAGCGCCGAGGGCGTCCCCCCAAGACCGACTACCGCATCGGCACCCAGGAAGGCGATGCCCGGGCCGCCCTGATCGCCAGCGGCCTCGAGACGCTGACGGAACATGGCTACCTGGGGGCTGGCCTGGAGGGAATACTCAAGCGCGCCGGCGTGCCGAAGGGGTCCTTCTACCACTACTTCGCCAGCAAGGAAGCCTTCGGCCAGGAGGTCATGGAGCGCTATGCCAGCTACTTTGCGGGCAAGCTCGAGCGCCACCTGATGGATACTTCCCAGCCGCCCCTTGCCCGACTGCTGGCCTTTGCCGAGGACGCCAAGGCCGGCATGGCGCGCCATGGGTATCGTCGCGGCTGCCTGGTCGGCAACCTCGGCCAGGAGGCGGCCGGGCTGCCCAGCCACTATCGCGAGTGGCTGATCGAGACCCTGGCAGACTGGCAGCAGCGCCTTGCCGCGTGCCTGGAAGAGGCCCGCCAACGCGGTGATATCGCCGGCGACAGCGACTGCATGCTGCTCGCCGAAGCTTTCTGGATTGGGTGGGAGGGTGCCATCATGCGCGCAAGACTCGAGCGCGGCCCACGCCCCATCGACGTCTTCACGTCACACTTCCTCGCCGGGCTGCAGCCCACTTCGCCAGCACCCTGACGCTCATGAGCGGCATCCTGAAGCCGCTGCCATGCATCCTGCGGGACCTTCCCGCGACACCTCATAGACACTCAGTCTAAAAAGGAGCCAGCCATGTTCAAGGCCATCGTGATCCGCAAGGAAGACGACCACCAGCAGGTTGCCATCGAATCCATCCACGAACAGGACCTGCCTGAAGGCGATGTTACCGTCGCGGTGGACTACAGCACGCTGAACTACAAGGACGGCCTGGCCATTACCGGCAAGGGCCCGGTCGTGCGCATCTTTCCCATGGTGCCGGGGATCGACCTGGCCGGCACGGTGACATCATCCTCCCATGGGGAGTTTGCGGTGGGGGACCAGGTAGTGCTGAACGGCTGGGGAGTCGGCGAAACTCACTGGGGCGGGCTGGCGGAGAAGGCTCGTCTGAACGGTGACTGGCTGATTCCACTACCCACGGCCTTCTCGACCAAGAGTGCGATGGCGATCGGCACCGCGGGTTACACCGCCATGTTGTCGGTCATGGCGCTGGAGCGTCATGGCGTCACCCCCGACCAGGGCGAGGTCCTGGTGACGGGCGCCAGCGGTGGCGTCGGCAGTTTTGCGGTGTCTCTGCTGGCCAAGCTGGGCTACCAGGTAACCGCCGCCACCGGCAAACCCCACGAGGCAGAGTACCTGACGTCCCTCGGGGCCCGTACGATTATCGATCGCCAGGAGCTCACGCAACCAGGCAAGCCCTTGCAGAAGGAACGCTGGGCGGGCGCCATCGATAGCGTTGGCAGCCACACCCTGAGCAATGTTGTGGCCTCCACCCGCTATGGCGGCACCGTCACCTGCTGCGGCCTGGCCCAGGGCATGGACCTGCCTGGTACGGTCATGCCCTTCATTCTGCGCGGCGTCACCCTGGCGGGCATCGACAGCGTGATGCAGCCCAAGGCGGTACGCATGGCCGCCTGGCAGCGTCTCGCCGAACTGCTGTCCAATGACAGCCTGGAGCAGATCGCCACCGAAATCCCCCTGTCACAGGCGGTTGGCGCGGCAGAACGGCTGATCGACGGCCAAATCAAAGGCAGAGTCGTGGTCGCCACCCGCTGACGCCCCCACCACCCACTGACACGGCACTGAATGTGCGCAGTGGACGGGTCACAGCACCCTGCATGCCGGTGGCGTCAGCGACGGGTATGCAGGGTCGACAAGCCGTCTCCCAGTGCACTTACCAATCGCGCTACCCGCAGCAGTCGCCACGTTGTGGGAACTACACGACAACGCGCTCAAGGTTAACCGGAGATTGTAATGACCCCCTGGTTTCTGCACTCAAACACTCAAGAACAGCAGAAACGCACCCTACACCAAGACATAGCCTTAGAGCTTATAGGGAAAACAATGGTCGTTAATCAGTTTTGAAAATTTCGCATTTCGTTATTAGAAATAGCTCTTTGAATATCGACAAGAAATGATATTGATTGTTCGGAGTGAGCAGGAAAAAAACTAGGTCCTCTGAAACCTGACAAGATAGCAATAAAATACAAACTGTTAAGCATGTTAAGGAGTCTCAAGTATGAGGACTCATTAATGCTATCAAAACTAAGGCCATGTAAAATAGAGTGTCTATTCAGAAGGATATCACTTTCGATCCTATCGGTATGCTCATATAGCTGCCTTTCAAAGAAAAGCTTAAAATTCTTGAGCATCTGAATCTGTTCATTTTCATTTTCATTTTCAAGGAAATCGATTGTAATCACATGTTCCGGAAACCATGTGTATTCCTTGAAAATTCTGTCTCTGATGTCTTTACATATTGTTTCGACCACCTTAATAAGATTACGTCCTCCAACTTCTCCTTCATCCCCACCTTTGACCAATCCTATTTCTCTGATAACACCTTCAATACAGGGAATGATTGTCATAACGGCGGCATATAACAAGCCAGCGTAATAACATCCAATAGACTGCTTGATGGCGCCTATATATTTATTAAACGGAGGCAGGATCGACCACCTTTCAGTGAAAAATTTAGCAACATTTTCGGGAGTGTACAATTCGGCAAGCACCTTGCTCGCCATAAATTCTTTATCCTCACATGCGCTCAGCTTTTCACCTTGTTGGGAAAGATAGTGAGCATTAAAAAATGGCGGAACGATAAGACCTGCCTCGTAAAAACTATCCCTCAGTTTTCTTGCACTCGATGACTGAGCACTGAATGCATTTTTCGCTGGAAAAAAGCAAATTTCATCTTCTATAGAGACCCGATACCCATATATTCTTCCAAATGATTGAACAAAGACTTTTTCAACATTTGCTCTAGCGTATTCTTTTCTAATCTCAAACTGAATATCTTCCGCATCTTTATCTAATAACTTCTTCCTTTTCATCAGCCTGAAAACACTGCATATTTCACTTTTATTCATAAAAGACCAATATCCAATTTTTAAAAAGAAATAAGGAAAGAGCATATATAACATTTTTTCAAAGCATGCAAAACACGGGTACAAAATAAAGTGAAAAATTCGCGTAACTCTGCAGGATTTTGCAAAAAAACTACTCTTACTATGTCTTAGCTGCAACCAGGAGTGGTGTGACTGCAGCACATCTGAATGGGTGCGTAGAAACCCGCACGTTTAGAGCGCGGGCGGGGCGGGGTGTCGACGGCGCGCCAGGGGGCGCTGCAGGGTGGTCAGAAGGCTCAAAGGCCGCCTGTAACCACCAGCTGTTCTTCACTCAATGGTGATGACGCGCTGGCCACCAGACGCCCACTCCAAGCTGTGATATGCCCTGCGTGGCGAAGGGCAAGAACGTCTCGAATCAAGCGATGAAAAAAGCCGCCCTGGTCAGAGGGTGGAGGTATCTGAAGGACGAGATTGTTGAAAGGGACGAATACTACCGTGACGGATCAAGGCACCCATCTTCGGCACCATCCAGCGAGTAGCTTCGGAAGCTCACGATCTCTTCACCTGCCCACTCGTCAACCTCGCGCATAGCCGCCTGAAGGGAGCTGGTGTACTTGCTGAGTCGTGCGAAAAGGTTGGTGCTGAAGCCGAGGGGCACTGCCCCTCGGCTGGTTAGCTGGGGAAATGTCACTATTGACTAGCGATCTTCTGATTCTGGATAGGAAGATGGTTAAGCGCTAAACCTGGACACAAAAAAACCGCCTCGAGGGGCGGTTTTGATGTTGCAACAAGCTTTTGATTTCCAACCATCTTTTAGATGGTGCCGGCACCAGGAGTCGAACCCGGGACCTACTGATTACAAGTAAAATCAATTAATGAGTATTTTCAAATAGTTGAGATCATTCTGACTACGTATAAGCCCTCATACCATACAAAAAAATCAACAACTTAACGAACCGAAATACGCAACCTCGGGATGGCAAGAACCATGGATTTCAACATTTCCACAAATCAAGTTGTAGAAAGACAATTTTTCATTTCTGACTATTCCAAGCTCACAGCGGGATGCCAAAGCACCCTAGCGTTTTTTTCTCCGGCGAAGTGAGCCTGAATAAACCGCAGCGAGCATATCGTATAACACAAAAAACGAATACACATTGAAAACACCAAAGTACCAAAGCCCAGCACCATCACCAGAAACAACTAAATAATTAATTATAAAAGCGGTCAGCATTACCATCAAAGGAAATGCCATATCCACCGAAATCAAAAATGCTTTTCCTCTTGTTTCAACATCATCATTTAGCATCTCGAACTTTTCTGAGGAAAAAACGATCGCATAGAGTCCTATTGCAAACCCCAGAATGCTGGGGTATGCATTTTCAATCATTCTAGACAGATTGCTGTCAAAGTCAGAAAGAAAAAAAGACCCTAACAAATAGAAAACAAATGACCCAAACAAAGGAAGGAGAAGCCTCCTCCCCCATAAACAAAACGGCGCGATAACTCTTTCACTTTTACCCAGCTCCTCTCCCCATGCATATTTATTTAAAATAACAAAAAAATAGTAGATAGGGGCAAATATTCTAAAAATGTACCTACATATCAGTTCTATCCTAGCTTTCATCCATATCACCTTGAGCGTCTTGAACATTTTCCTGTTCAGTCAAAGCCATATTCTTGTTCACATTTTCACCGGACACCATTGACTTTTGAATTGCTCTAGGTATTGAGACATTTATCCTACTGTTCAGTTCCTCTTCCGATACGTATGTTTTTCCATCGTCTTCAGTTACGTCAACGTCAATTTGTACCGGCCTATCATCTGTATTGAAGCTTTCACGCTTTCCAGTATCACTATCCAAATATCGAATAGTGGCTTGTCCTGATGGAATGGACAGGATCAAAAGCGCCATGGCAAAACTTGACAAGCCAGACATCATTCCACCACGAGCAGACTTTTCCTGATGCTGGACCTTATTTATCCCCTTTTCTTTCAGCTCGTCGTGAAGTTCTTTTTGATCTTGGGAAAAGCTGTCAAAAGAGTTGTTAAATGTAGCAGTTATATTCGCATTATAGAATCCAGAAGCTTTACTATTCAAATCTGCTATCAGTCCGTGATCACTAAGGAGTGACACTGAAAGCGCATGATCTGGATATAACAATTCGCTCACATCATGAAGCATATGGGAAATTATTTTTTTAATCACAGATACTGCAGGCAGCCTTTTTCCAACTTGCAAGGCTAGTATATGATGTTCGAATGAGTAGAAGAAATAGAAATCGTATGCCTCACTGGAAGCAGGTAAGCTATCTGCTGAAAATAGCGTCTGGTCAGTATAAGTTTGTACCAGCTTGTCAACTTGGTTGAATTTCTTCAAGTATCCACTTGCATAGTCTTCTGTTATTTTAAATGGCTTAAATGTGTGAAAATTATTTCTTGACTCAAGCGCAATTTTTTCAATTTCGCGTTTTTCCCAATAATGCCCAACGATTTCATTGCATCCTTCAAATACTTTTTTATATCCTTCTTTTCCAACGAATTCCCCATCCCCAACCACAGGCAGAAGCTGAACATTAAAGTAACAAAATTGCATTTTTATCCCTGCGAAAATAAATATAAAGAATTGCGATTCTAAATTTTTATACGGCACTGCCTTCAACCTCTTATATAATACACTTCCCGTGCATCATTTCAAAATGACTTCAGGCTCAAGAAAACATCAAAAAACCACTAACTTTAAATTTTTCAAATGCTTAGCAATATCCGGCGCAAGCCCTCGGCGAAGACCCCGGCTATCTCTATGGGTGAGGGCTGGCACCAAAGTCGTATGTGGGCAAAACTGCGGAGATGTGCATGAGCAACCACTTCCGTCTAACCGCCAAGAAGTCCAGCAATGGCGGGACCTGAGACCGGGATGCATGCATGCATAAAAAATGCCCAAATTAGAGCGCGGGCGGGGCGGGGTGTCGACGGCGCGCCAGGGGGCGCTGCAGTGTGGTCAGAAGGCTCGTAGGCCGCCTATAACCACCAGCTGTTCGCCATCTCGAATTCACTCAACGGTGATGACGAGCTGACCACCAGACGCCCACACCAAGCTGTGATATGCCCTGCGTGGCCAAGGGCAGGAACGTCTCGAATCAAGCATTCAAAACGAGATGAAGAAAGCCACCCTGGTCAGAGGGTGGCGGTATCTGAAGGACGAGGTTGTTGAAGGGATCGAGTGCTACCGAGACGGATCAAGCCCCGCGTCTTCGGCACCATCCAGCGAGTAGCTTCGGAAGCTAACGATCTCTTCACCGGCCCACTCGTTGACCTCGCGCATGGCCGCCTGAAGGGGCTCGAGCTCGTTGGCCACAAATACCCTGGCGGCCTTCTCGACGTCACCGAATCCACCGGTGTTCTGCGGGATGATCCCCATCAGCTGCGGTGGAATGCGGTGACCGGCAAGCTGATCATCCCGGGTGATGTTCTTGATGTTCCAGAAGTCGTCCTTGGCTGCGACCTCCGATACCGGGATGACCTGGACGCCGTCCTTCTTGCCATTGGGCGAGTACAGGAAGAGATTGCGGAAGTTGCCGGGCCCCTTGGAGTCCTTCAGGGCCTGGCGCATGGCGTCTATGTCCTTCTGGTCATGGGCGGGGTCGCTGACGTACATGATGAAGCCGGCGTGTGAGCCGTTCAGGAAGTAACGACGCCTGAACAGGGTGGCGTTCTCGTTGAGCCACGCGGATTGCAGGCTGCCCAGGTAATCCGGCACGCCATAGATGCCCTGGTCAATGTCCGGCTCGAGCAGGTGGACCACCCGCCCCTTCGGCAGTTCGGTTCGATCGATGAAGTTGGGGACCCACCAGTAGCGCTCGCCGTTGAGGCCACCACGACGCACGTAGCGAGCGCGTAAGTGGCGAAACGGAAGGCGGCGCCCCAGGCGTCCGACAACTTCCTCCAGGTAGGCGTTGCCAAACACCAGGTAGTCGAGCGCCAGGCCGCTGAACGCCTGCCGCCCCAACAGTGGGTGAGGCTTGAAGGTGCGCAGCAGGATATTTCGCTTCACCTGCAGCGCGCTGCCATGGTGAGCCGTTGCCCGGTAGGACTTGGCCAGGATATCCAGCGGTACCGGTGGCTCGTACCACTCATCCGAGGAAAGCCAGAGCCCCTCGTAGAAGAAGTCACGCATGCTGGTGACGGGCTCGGGATCACCGAAGCTGAACGCCTCGGTCCGGGCGCGCGGTGCCGCCGGTGCCGAGTTGGTGGCGGAGTAGCCCGCCGGCAGGCGGACCCGGGGCTTGCTGGCGGAAGCTGTCATTCGAAGATCTCCATCAGGGGTTGGCCGGCCCCGTCGGCGGGGCCATCGATAGGTTCGTGAGAGAGGGCGTGCATCGTCGCCCAGGCCAGATCGGCATGACCGGTCGCCTGGGTGCGGCCGCTGACATAGGTGAACTGCCGGCCGGAAGCGGTCAGCTCACGCTTGATGGCCATGAAGGACTGCGCCAGGTCCGACCAACCCGCATCGAACTCCAGGCGACTTTTGCGCATGATCTGCTGTGCCTGCATCACCAGGCGCGCCTTGACGGCGGGGTCGTAGCGGAATCGCACCAGGGTCGGGAACCACTTGGCCACGTGCTCGGCTACCGCCTCGCCGATCCCGGTCACGTCGATGCCGATGTGCTCGATGCGATAACGGCTGGTGAGCTTGCGGATCTCCGCCGCCTGCTTCTCGTAGTCCTGCCCTTTGAGCCGGTGGCGCTCAAGAATGCGATGGCGCTCATCGGCACTTCGCGCCGGCAACACCACCACTAGGCCTGCACCGTCGCCATCCTCACCCGTGCCGGTGGGGTCATAGCCGACCCACACGCCGCGATCCCCCACCGGACGAGGAGCGAACGGTCTGAAGTCGTCCCAGACTTCCCAGCTATCCACCATGCAGGGGTGCACCATGGCCAGTGGGAACGCCGACTGGCTGTCGTCAACGAACTGGCACATCAGCAGGTTGGCGAATTCCTCGTCGGAATACTCGAGGCGCAGCTGGTCGAGGTCGAACAAATCGCACCCGCCAGCGATGGCGTCTTCCACCGTGACGATCTGGCGCCATTGACCATCGGCACACAGTTGCCCCCCAGCACAGGCGGAATGGGAGACATCGAACTCGGCCCGGTCCTTCTTTGGCCGTCGCTTGTTGAACAGCTCACCGGACCAGAATGGGTAGGCTTGATGCCCCAGGCTCGAGGGCGTCGAAAAGTAGGTCTGGCGCCATTTCTTGTGCATGGCCATGCCAGAGGTGACCTTGCGGAACTCCTGGAAGCGGTGGATCCAGA
Organism: Halomonas sp. DP5Y7-2; assembly: GCF_019802025.1. NCBI lineage: Bacteria > Pseudomonadati > Pseudomonadota > Gammaproteobacteria > Oceanospirillales > Halomonadaceae > Halomonas > Halomonas sp. DP5Y7-2. The sequence continues at coordinate 249,086 of NZ_JAHVHY010000008.1, forward strand.
AGTACTCGTCGAGGTAGACGTCACCGTGATAGCCCTGGGCCGTTTTCGAGTTGGTGCCGAGAAAGTGCAGCTCGGCCCCGTTGTCGAGGACCAGCGGCGAGCCCTTGAGCTCAACGTCGGCGACCTCCTTCACGAACTGGACGATGTAGTTGCGGAAGATGTGAGCCTGGGCCTTGCTCGCCGACAGAAATATCTTGTTTCGCCCTGTCTTGAACGCATCGACGATGGCTTCCCTGGCGAAGTACCAAGTGGCCCCGATCTGGCGTGACTTCAGAATGTTGCGGATACGGTGCTTGTGTCCCGCGTCGAGCCACTGGTGCTGGTACTCGAAAAGCGATTCGAGAAACGCCGCTTCGAGCGCCTCGACCTGCTCGTCATCCAGGGCGTTGCGTTTCTGCTTGCGCCGCGGGGCCTCGTTGCGCGCCGTAATATTGGGATTGAGGTCGCTTTCCTTGCCGGTCTCCTGGTAGCGGTGCACCCGAGCCAGTCGCTCGATCTGGCGGCCCAGCAAGTCGATCTCCTTGAAGTCACGGCCCTCCTTCACTTCCTTGCCAATCAACTGCACTAGGCGAGCCTCGAGCGCACCCTCGACGCGCTCGGTAGGTGAAGCCTGTTCCCAGCCGCCGCGATTCTTCCAACTGTGCACGGTGGAGGGCTTTTGTCCGATGAACTCGGCGATACGCGCCACTCGCCATCCCTGCCAGTACAGGTGACGGGCCGTGAGGCGCGGAGAGTTGGGGTCTGGGGGCATAGTCGTCATGCCGCCAGCCTAACCGTGAGGAAGGCTGCCGCATGTTGCTGATTCTTGTACCAGAGGGCCGGTACAACGCGGTTCGGTTGAGTCGCTCGCGTGGGGTGCGACCCTGACGGCAACACCGACACCGCACCCCGAGGAAGCCCATGGCACGCTGGTTCCGAATCGCCACCGAAGGCGCAACCACAGACGGCCGCAAGATCTCACGCCAGTGGATCGAGCAAATGGCCGCCAACTTCGATCCCGCCAAGTACGGCGCCCGAGTCTGGCTCGAGCATATGCGCGGCATGTTCCATGACGGCCCATTCGCCGCCCTGGGCGACGTCACCGCCGTCAAAGCCGAAGAGGTCGAGGACGGCAAGATGGCGCTCTTCGCGACCATCGACCCCACCGACCGGCTGAAGCAGATCAATGCCGAGCGGCAAAAGATCTACACCAGCATCGAGGTCGATCCCGAGTTCTCCGATACCGGTGAAGCCTACCTGGTAGGGCTGGCGGTGACCGACTCCCCGGCGAGCCTGGGCACCGACATGCTGCAGTTCAGCGCCAATCAGGGCGAAGCCTCTCCGCTGCACGGGAGAAAGCAGAAGCCGGGCAACGTCTTCACCGCTGCGGTGGAAACCGAGCTGGACTTCTCGGAAGAGCCGGGTGGTGATTCCGACAAGCCCGGTCTATTGGCCACCGTCAAGGCGCTGTTCAAGAAGCACGACGCCAAGACCGACAAGGGCTTCGCGGACTTCCGCCAGGACCTCGAGCAGACGCTTGGCTTGTTCGTCGAGAGACATCAGGCGCTGTCCGACGATCTGCAAGGTCGCCCATCCGCCGAGGCGTTCCAGGAACTCAAGGGCGCCCATGACGAGTTAAAAACGCAGTTCGACGAGCTGTATCGCCGACTCGACCACACCCCCGACACCCCGAATCGCGCCCCCGCCACTGGCGGCGGTGACGCCGTACTGACCGACTGCTGATAAGGACCGCCGCCAATGCGCAACGACACACGTATCGCCTACAACAAGTACTTGGAGCGCCTGGCCCAGCTCTCCGGTGTACCCAATGCCACTGAAAGCTTCGCCGTTGAGCCCAGTGTTCAGCAGAAGCTGGAAGACAAGCTGCAGGAGACCAGCGAGTTCCTCAGTCGGATCAACATCATCGGCGTCGATGAGCTCAAGGGTGAGAAGCTCGGCCTCGGCGTCGCTGGTCCCATCGCGGCACGAACCAACGTCTCGGACAAGGACCGGACACCGCGCGATATCTCGACGCTCGACGCCAACGGTTACGAGTGCGTCAGTACCGAGTTCGATACCTTCTTGCCGTGGAGCAAGCTGGACGCCTGGGCCAAGTTCCCCGACTTTCAGGCCCGCGTGCGCAATGCCATCGTTCGCCGCCAGGCGCTCGACCGCATCATGATCGGCTTCAACGGTACCAGTGCAGCCGCCGAGACCAACCGCGTCGCCAATCCGATGTTGCAAGACGTCAACATCGGCTGGCTGCAGAAGTACCGTAACGATGCTCCTGAGCGTGTGCTCTCCGAGGTGGTTGCATCCTCAGGGCAAGTCACGGTCGGCAATAACGGTGACTATGCCAACCTCGATGCCCTGGTCTTCGATGCTGTCAACGAGATGATCGAACCCTGGTACCGCGAGGACACCGGCCTGGTCGCGATCATGGGGCGCAAGCTGCTTGCTGATAAGTACTTCCCGCTGATCCAGCAACACGCCGAGACACCCACCGAAGCCCGGGCCCTCGACATGCTGGTAAGCCAGAAGCGTGTCGGCGGCCAGCAGGCCATGCGGGCTCCCTTCGTGCCGGATGACGCCATCCTGATCACCAGCCTCGAAAACCTGTCCCTCTACTGGCAGCGCGGCAGCCGTCGCCGCTATCTGAAGGACAAGCCCGAGCGGAAGCGAGTGGAGAACTACGAATCCTCGAACGACGCCTACGTGGTCGAGGACTACGGGTTTGGCTGTCTGGTCGAGAACATCACCTTCGTCTGAGGAGTGCCCCATGGCTGAACAGAACGGGCGCCTCAGTCCCGCCCGCAAGCACTACGCCCAAGTCTCCGCCGCCATTGCGGCGGGGACCGCAGACCCCAACCGCCCCCAGACCGGGGATCAGTACGAGCTGCATGCCGCCGCGCTCTGGGAGCACCGCCGCACGCTCAAGGGTATCAAGAGCCTCGAGGCCAAGATCACCAAGAAGCGCGAGATGCTGGCCGACTTCGACGCCTACGTTGCCGGCGTCCTGGCCGGTGGCACAGGTGCCCAGGACGACGTGCTGATGACCGTGATGCTCTGGCGCCTCGACGTCGGCGATCTCGCTGGCGGCATCGCTATTGCCGAATACGCCATGCGCCATGGCCTCGACACACCTGACCGTTTCGAGCGTGATACCGCCAGCCTGGTGGTCGAGCAGGTCGCCGAAGAAGCCATGCGACGACTCGAAGCCCTCCAACAGCAGGGAGACCAGGAAGGCGATCAAGAGAGTGCCGAGGTCGAAGCGGCAAACCACGCGGCGGAGCTGGCCATGCACCTGACTCGTGTCGAGGCCCTGACCCGTGATGCGGACATGCATGACCAGATCCGCGCCAAGCTCCACAAGGCCATTGGCTATGCCCAGCGCGCTCGGGGCGGTCACGATGCAGATGCCCTCGGTCACCTGAAGCGGGCCCTGTCGCTCAATGAGCGCGCCGGCGTCAAGAAGGAGATCGAACGCCTCGAGCGAACCCTCGCCAAGGCGGAAACCACCAACGACGGCCAGGGTGAGACCAACCAGGCCTGAACCGAGTCGCACGCCGACGCCAAGGGGGCGCCGGGGGAGAGCGGGCCGAGGCCCCCATCTCGTCGATCCCGGCCCACCCCCTTCTTCAACGGCAATTGAGAACACCACGCCATGTCACTGATCGCCTACAACGTCCCGACCCGCGAAACACCGGCGGAGTCCATCGAGAACAACGGCTTCTGGCCGTCGCTCGATCCCCAGGACTACCGCGCCGCCGAACGCGTCGACGGAAGTATCACCGATGCTCGGGTGGCCATGGCGCTTCGCGTGGCCATGGCCGACATCAACCGCCAGTTGGCGGACTGGCAGCAGGATCGACAGGCCAGTGGTAGCAGCACCATCACTGACGTCGAAGCACCTGGCTGGATGCCGCCAGACAGCTACCCCCTTCTCTACCGCCGAGCGGTCTATGCCACCGCCACGGCCTCACTGATGGAGCGCTATCGCGACCATAGCGCCACCGGCGAAGGCGACGAGCGCGGCGAGGCGAAGGACCTGGCCGCCGACGACTACCGCCGCGATGCGCGCTGGGCGGTCAGCGAGATCCTCGGCAAGGCGCACACCACGGTGGAGCTGATCTGATGCCCAAGGTGCGCACCCAGCAGGACGAAACGCTGGATGGCCTGTGCTATCGCGTACTCGGACGCACCGGCAGCGTCACCGAGCAGGCCCTGGAGCTCAACCCGGGGCTAGCGGAACTCGGCCCCCTGCTGCCTCAGGGCTTATTGATCACCCTGCCCAACGAACGGCAGGCCGCCCCGCTTCGGGCCGACACCCTGCAGCTCTGGCGATGACACTCACGAGGAACCCATGGCCGAACCAAGCACTGCCACCGCCGTCGCCACCGCTACAGGACTTGCCGCCCTGATCGGATGGTTACCCGGCGTCGACGCCAATGCCGTCATCGGTGCCTTCTGCGGCGCCACACTATTCGTGATCAGCGCCAAAGATCTCCCGATCATCATTCGCCTGACTTATCTGATGATCAGCTTGCTGATCGGCTATCTCGGCGGGCCCCCGGTACTGGGCCAGTGGGTGCCACACAGCGCAGTGTCTGCATTCATCGCCAGTGCGACAGCGGTGACCGCAGGCCTGCGTGCTATCGAAGGGGTCAAGACACTCGACATCAAGTCGCTACTGGGAGGCCGAAAGTGACCACCTCCACGCTCATCACCCTGCTCTGCGCTCTGTTGATCTGCACCAGATTACTCACCTTCCGTCGGCGTGGTGCTCGCTACCGGCTGGGCTACTCCTGCACTGCTTGGCTTCTGATCGCTGGCACCGGAACGGTGGCCATTCGCATTCTGACCCAAAGTGGCTACCCCGCTGGATGGGGCATTGCTCTCGTCATGGCGGTGTTGGCATGGCTGGTATCGCGTGCCCGAGGCAACGTCGCCCAGGTCATCAAACTGAGGAGACTGTAATGCTTCTTCGGCTAGGGGACACCGGCTACCGGGTTGAAGCCCTGCAACAGGACCTGCGGCGTGCCGGGCAGGACATCGACGTGGATGGCTGGTTCGGTGACGACACCGAGGCCGCTGTGCGAACCTTCCAGCGACAGCGCAGTCTGGTCGTCGACGGCATCGCCGGCCCCAAGACCGTTCAAGCGCTCAAGGGGCGACCGGACCCACTTGCCCTGACACAAAGCGATCTGGTGACAGCCGCCAACCGGCTCGGCGTAGATCTCGCCGCCGTCATGGCCGTCAACGAGGTCGAATCCCGGGGCCGCGGATTCCACCCCACCGGCGAACCGGTAATCCTGTTCGAGCGGCACATCATGCGCCGACGACTGATCCACCATGGCATCAACCCGGTGCCCTACCAGGAAAGCCAGCCCGACATCGTCAACGACAAGGCCGGCGGCTATGTCGGCGGTATTCGCGAGCACAAGCGCCTCGACCGCGCCCACGCCATCCACGTCGCCAGCGCCTGGGAGGCCGCCTCCTGGGGACTGTTCCAGATCATGGGCTTCCACTGGCAGGTGTTGGGCTACGAGAGCATCGAGGCCTTCGCCCTCGCCATGCAACGTGACGAGGCGGCGCAGCTCGATGCTTTTGTGCGCTTTATCGAGGTGGACCCGGGCCTGCACCGAGCACTGAAGTGGCTCGACTGGCGCGACTTCGCCCGCCGCTATAACGGCCCCGCCTTCGAGCGCAACGACTACGACACCCGGCTCGCCGCCTCCTATCGGCGTTACAACCAGCAACTGGAGACCGCCGCATGAACCTGATCGGCAACATCCTCACTACCGTGGCCGGCCCCATCTTCGACGTCATCGATCAGGCCGTGGAGGACAAGGACCAGGCCAACCGCTTGAAGGCGGAGATCCAGCGCCGTCTGATCGACCAACAGGACGCCGCGCTGCAGGCTAGCATGAAGGTCATCCTGGCCGAAGCCACCGGGGAAAGCTGGCTGCAACGCAACTGGCGTCCCCTCTTGATGACGGTCATCGTGGCCATCGTCGGCAACAACTACCTGATCGCGCCCTACCTCGGCGCTATGTTCGGCGTCGGCCTTCAGCTCGAGCTGCCCGACGCCCTGTGGAATCTGATGACCCTGGGGGTCGGCGGCTACATCGCCGGGCGCAGCGGCGAGAAGATCATCGGCACCCTGCGCGGCCCACGCGGTCGCCTGCTCGACGAGATCGCCACACGATGAACAAGCTCATCTCGCTACGCGACCACCTGATCGGCGCCGTCGCCGAGCTCAAGCGCAATCCCGACAAGCTGCTGACCTTCATCCAAGACGGCAGGGTCGCTTTTCATCGTGGCCAGCACCTTAGTCACGAGTACCGGGTTCCTGCCCAGCTGGTCATCACCGACTACAGCGGCACCCTGGACACCGTCATGATCCCCCTGCTCCAGTGGCTGTCCCGCTACCAGCCGGACCTCGACCCTGACGAGGCCGTCACCATCGAGGCAGAGATTCTCGACAACAAGCGCTGGGATCTGGCCTTGACCGTCCAGCTCACCGAGCGGGTGGTGGCCCTGGTGGACTGCGACGCGGGCCATATCAACGTCGAGCACCGCATGCCCGAATACCCGATTGATCCCTGCCCGGCGAACGCCTGGCAGATGAGCATCAAGGGGCCAAGCGACCAGGACTACAAGCTGGCCGCCGAGTGGTCATCGGACTGAGGACGAACGGTATGACCGACGACCTCCAGGCGCTCGAAGACTGGGTCACTCCACTGCTCGATAACCTCAGCTCGAAGGAGCGCCGCGCCCTGGCGCGTCGAGTGGCCCAGGCGCTGAGGCGTTCCCAACGCGAACGCATCAAGGCCCAGCAGAATCCCGACGGCTCCCCCTACGCGCCACGCAAGCCACAGCGGCGCGCCCAACAGGGCGCCATCCGTCGCCGCACCATGTTCGCCAAGATACGCACCGCCAAGTACCTCAAGGCCCGTGCCCAAGGTGACACCGCCGAGGTGAGTTTCGTCGGTCGCGTGGCCCGTATCGCTAGGGTCCATCAGGACGGGCTTCGCGCCAATGTAGACCGTGACGGCCCCCGCGTGACCTACACCCAGCGGCGCCTGATCGGCTTCAGCGACGCAGATCGGGGTCTGATTCAGGACACGGTACTCGAGCACCTCACCCGCGAATGATTGTCCCGGGCCCCCGGGACAACGCCCGCCGCTGGTCTCGCCACAAGCCCCCTGCCGAGAATGGCCGCATGAGACATCAACCCCTGCACGGTGCCGCCGAGCTGCTGCGCCTGATCCATAACCTGATCCGCTTTGGCACCATCGCCGAGGTGGATCACTCGCGTGCCCGGGTCCGGGTGAAGAGCGGCGAGCTGCTCACCGCCTGGCTGCCCTGGATCGAAGGCCGCGCCGGCACCACCCGGGACTGGGACCCGCCCACCACCGGCGAGCAGGTGGTGCTGTTCTCCCCCGGAGGTGATCCGTCTGGCGGTGTGGTGTTGGTTGGTCTGTTCTCTGACGCCCACCCCGCTCCGACCGACCTGCCCGAGCTCTGCCGCCGACTGTTTCCGGACGGCGGGCTGTTCGAGTACGACCACAAGAACAGTGTGCTGCGCATCAAGCTGCCCGGACGCGTGGAGATCGAGGCTCCGGGCGGCACGGTCTGGCTCGGAAACATCGATCACCAGGGCGACATGGCCCGAGCCGGCAGCTATTCCCAGGACGGCGGTTCACTGACCCACAACGAAGTGAACATCGGCCACAACCACCCCCACGATGGTGTCGTGCCCGGCAGCGGACAAAGCGGAGGACCCGTCCAATGACTGGCATGAACGCGGCCACCGGGCGCCGGCTCGACTACGTCGACCATCTGGGCCAGAGCGTCACCGATATCCTGACCACTCCGCTGGGCACCCGAGTCATGCGCCGCGACTACGGCTCGCTGCTGCCAGAGATGATCGACCGCCCGTTGACCGATGCCACCCTGCTCCAGGTCTACGCCGCCACGGTGATGGCGCTGCTGCGCTGGGAGCCGCGACTGCGCGTCACGGCGGTACGCACGAGCCTCAGCACCACCAGTCCAGGGCGGGTCGTGCTAGACCTCGAGGCCCAGACCCGTGAAGGCGAGACCGTCAGCCTGGAGGTGCCGCTGGCATGAGCACCATCGATCTGTCCCAGCTACCCGCACCCCAGGTCATCGAGGCGCTGGACTTCGAGGCCATCCTGGCCGAGCGAACCGCTGCCCTGCTCGAGCTGGTCGGCGACGAGCGCCGTGCCGAGGTGGAGGCCACCCTGGCACTCGAAAGCGAGCCGCTGACCAAGCTGCTTGAGGAAAACGCCTACCGCGAGATGATCTGGCGACAGCGAGTCAATGAAGCGGCCAAGGCGGTGATGCTCGCCTACGCCAGAGGCAACGACCTCGAGCAGATCGCCGCCAACTTCGAGGTGGAGCGCCTGGTGGTCAGCCCCGGTGATCCGAATGCCACGCCACCGGTCGCTGCCGTACTGGAAAGCGACGATCAACTACGCCTGCGCGCCCAGCGGGCTTACGAAGGGCTCAGCGTCGCCGGGCCCCGCGGCGCCTACGAGTTCCACGCCCTGTCCGCCGATGGCCGGGTGATGGATGCCAGGGCCACCAGCCCAAGCCCGGCGGTGGCTATCGTCACCCTGCTGTCGTCCGAGGGCGATGGCACCGCCAGCCAGGAACTGATCGACCTGGTCGACGCCGCCCTGTCCGCCGAGGACATCCGGCCCGTGGGTGACCGCCTCACGGTACAGTCGGCCACCATCGTCGACTACAGCGTCGATGCCACCCTCTACGTCTACCCCGGCCCCGAGCAGGAGCCCATTCTGGCCGCCGCCGAGGCCGCCCTGGCTCGCTACATCGGCGAACAGCGTCGCCTGGGCCGTGACATTCGCCGTTCCGCGCTGCATGCGACGCTTCACGTCGAGGGTGTGCAGCGGGTGGAACTCACCGCGCCGGCGACCGACGTGGTACTCGACGTCACCGAGGCCGCCCACTGCACCGGGACAAGCGTGACCATCGGGGGCAGCGATGAGTAGCGCCGAGCGTATCCGCCACCTGCTGCCTTCCAACGGCACAGCCCTGGAGCGTGCCGCCGCCGAAGCGCTCGCTGAAATCCAGCGTGTGCCGGTGCCCTTACGCGATCTATGGCGACCCGAGACCTGCCCCGCCCACCTGCTGCCCTACCTGGCCTGGGCCTTCAGCGTCGACCGCTGGGACCCGACCTGGACGGTGGCCACCAAGCGCGGCGTCATCGCTCAGGCGTTCTACGTCCACCGTAAGAAGGGCACCATCTCGGCCCTTCGTCGTGTCGTCGAACCGCTGGGCTACCTGCTGGAGGTCGTGGAGTGGTGGGAGACCAGCCCCGAGGGAATCCCCGGCACCTTCGCCCTACGTATCGGCGTGCTCGACACCGGCATCACCGACGGCATGTACCAGGAGCTCGAGCGGCTGATCGACGACGCCAAGCCACTGACGCGTCACGTCATCGGCCTGGATATCGCCGGCGAGAGCCGTGGCCTTATCCACGTGGGCGCGGCCATCTACGACGGCGACGTGACCGAGGTATATCCGTTCGCCCCTGGCGACATTGAGACCACCAGCCCCTTCTTCGTCGGTGCCGCCGTCCACACCATCGACAGCGCCACCGTCTTTCCTCTCTAAGGCCGAACATCAGGAGCCAGACCTATGCCCCAGTTCTACACCCTGCTCACCGATACCGGCCAGGCCAAGATCGCCAACGCCGTGGCCCTCGGTACCCAGATCGAGATCACCCAGATGGCCGTGGGCGACGGTGGCGGCAACCCGGTTACGCCGAACTCCAGTTCCACCAACCTGGTCAATGAAGTCCGCCGCGCCCCGATCAACGCCGTCCAAACCGATGACGACAACCCCACCTGGATCGTCATTGAGCAGGTGCTGCCGCCCGACGTCGGCGGCTGGACCATCCGAGAAGTCGGCGTGTTCGACGCAGCCGGCGACCTGATCGCCACCGGCAACCTACCCGAGACCTACAAACCGGTGCTGGCCGAAGGCTCCAGCCGTACCCAGACCATCCGTGTGGTGATGGAAGTCAGCGACACCGCCGCCGTGACGCTGAAAGTGGATCCTAGCGTGGTGCTGGCGACGCGGGAGTATGTGGACCAGCAGCGCCTGGCCCATGAGCAGAGCCGGAATCATCCTCTGGCTACCGAATCCGAAAAAGGAATGGCGATCAAAGCCACTCAAATAGAAGTAAATTCCGGAGAAGATGACGGCAAATTTATTACCGCTAAGAAGCTTAAGAACTGGGGAGTGCAGTGGGTCAAATCCGCGACGGAGACTGTTGTTGGGATGCTCAAGGTAGCAACTCAGGCACAAGTAGATAAGGGAAGTGACGACGCAACGGCAGTGACACCGAAAAAATTACGCAGCGGGTTTTCAAGTAGCTTTGGAACAAATGGCTATGTGGGATTACCCACCTGGCTAGGTGGCGTTATTTTTCAATGGGGTTATGTTTCATTCACTGGTCCTGATAGCACAGGAAGCTCTAGCCCTGCGAGCAGTTCAGGTCATTTTCACGGTGTAGTTACATACAACGCATCGTGGCCAATACCATTCCCGAATAGCGTGTTTTGTGCTTTTTCTAGTACGCAAGGCGATGGGGCAGAGGGTGGTGAGCTAGTCTCAACCCTGGCTGGCGTTGGTACACATGATCTTGTTGGTCGCGTATATCGTATGGGAGGGAGTAATACGAGCGGGGAATCTGCCGGTGTAGTTTATTTCGGAATTGGTAAATGAAGGAGGATTTTATGTATTACAGCCCCTCTCAAAACCGGTTTTATGACCCATCCTTTCTTTCTAGGTATAAGGCTGGTGGAGCATGGCCAAGCGACGCAATAGAAGTCTCACGAGATGAGTGGCGAACTTACGGAGCTAGTTCCCCTCCGCCAGGAAAACAACGTGGAGCTACTATAGAAGGTCGACCAACTTGGGTCGAGATTCGCCCGTTAGACTACACGCTTAATGAGCTTGCAGTAGCTGCGAAGATCCGTATCAACTCCGGCTACCAGGCCGAGATGGGCCAGATCCTCAACGACTATCCCCACGCGGAAACACTGACCTTTGACAAGCAAGAGCGCGAGGCACGCCAGTGGCAGGCGGACAACCGCGTGGCCACGCCCTATATCGACGCCATGCTGGTCGAACGCCCCCTGGACAAGGCCGAGTTGGTGGGGCGCATCCTGGCCAAGGCTGATGCGTTCACCCAGGCCAGCGGCATGGCTACCGGAAAACGCCAGCGCCTTGAGGATGATGTAAAGGCCGCACTGGAAGCCGAGGACCGCGACGCCCTGGAAGCCATCACCTGGTGACCTGATCGCCACCGACAGCACCAGAGGCCCCGCTTAAGCCCGCCCATCGGCGGGCTTTCTTGTACCGGTGGGCCGGTACAACAGCCACGTCTTCACCCTTTAGGGTGCGCCACGCACAGTGATGGCACGCAGCACTGCCAACCGCTTTCACTTGCCAGGAGCGCCACCCATGGCCCAGGACTACCATCACGGCATTCGTGTCGTCGAGATCAACGAGGGCACCCGACCGATTCGCACCGTTGCAACAGCGGTGATCGGCCTGGTGGCCACCGCACCGGATGCCGCCCCCGGCGTCGCCGCAAGCGCCACCGTCGATTTTGCCGCCGCAAATACCAGCATCATCTACACCGCCGCCAATGCCGGTACCGACGGCAACGCTATCCGCGTGCGCTACCTCGACCCAGGCACCGCCTCAGCTGCGCTGGCCGTCAGCGTCTCCGGCAGTGACATCACCGTCAGCCTCGCCACCGATGCCGAGGGCGACCTGGTCAGCACCGCCAGCGAAGTGGTCACGGCGTTCAACGGCGATGCCGCCGCCAGCGCCCTGATTACCGCTGCCAACACAGCCGGATCTGGCGGTACCGGCGTGGTGTCAGCGGTGTCCTTCACCAAGCTGACCGGCGGCCAGGATGAGCCATTCCCGCTCAACACACCGGTGCTGATCACCGACATCCTCGCGGCCCAGGGCAAGGCCGGCTCCGAGGGCACCCTCGCCCGCTCCCTCGATGCCATCGCCGACCAGGCCAAGACCCTGGTGGTGGTTGTGCGGGTGGCCGAAGGCAGCGATGCCGACGAGACCAAGAGCAACGTCATCGGCGGGGTGAACGCCAGCGGCAAGAAGCTCGGTCTGCAGGCCCTGCTCGCCGCCGAACAGCGCTTTGGCGTCAAGCCCCGGGTGCTCGGAGTGCCGGAGTTGGACGACGCCGACGTCGTCAGCGAGCTGATCGGCGTCGCCCAGAAGCTGCGCGCCTTCGTCTACGCCTCCGCCTTTGGCTGCACCACCAAGGAAGAGGCGGCCATGTACCGGGAGAACTTCGGTGCCCGCGAGGTGATGGTGATCTGGCCCGACTTCACCGGCTGGGACACCGCCACCCAGAGCACCCGCAACCACCCCGCCGTAGCCCGGGCGCTGGGCATGCGCGCACGCCTGGACAACGAATTCGGCTGGCACAAGACGCTCTCGAACATCCCGGTCAATGGTGTCACCGGCATCAGCCGTGATGTGTTCTGGGATCTGCAGGACCCAGCCACCGACGCCGGCTATCTGAACAGCCACGAGGTCACCACCCTGATCAATCGCGGCGGCTACCGCTTCTGGGGCTCGCGCACCTGCTCAGTGGATCCCCTGTTCGCCTTCGAGAACTACACCCGTACCGCCCAGATCATCGCCGACACCATCGCCGAGGCCCACCTCTGGGCGGTGGACCTGCCGATGCACCCTAGCCTAGTGAAGGACATCATCGAGGGCATCAACGCCAAGTTCCGCGAGTGGAAGCGCCTGGGCTACCTGATCGATGGCGTCGCCTGGTTCGACCCCGAGATCAACACCCCCGAGGTGCTCAAGGCCGGCAAGCTCTATATCGACTACGACTACACCCCGGTGCCGCCGCTGGAGAACCTGATGTTCCAGCAGCGCATCACCGACCGCTACCTGATCGACTTCGCCGACCGCGTCGCCGCCGCCTGATCGCCGGGCTCAGCGAAACGCCCAGTTAGGAGAACCCCATGCTTCCCAAGATCCTCAAGGACTACAACCTGTTCGGCGACGGCCACAACTGGCAGGGCCAGGTGCCCACCGTCACCATCCCCGAGCTCGCCCGCCGCATGATCGAGTACGAGGGCGGCGGCATGGATGGCCCGGTCGAGGTCGACATGGGCCAGGAGCTGATGACGATGACCTGGACCACCGGTGGCCTGGTGGTCGATGGCCTGTTCGACAGCTTCGGCTCCCCGGTACATGACGCCGCCCTGCTGCGCTTCACCGGTAGCTACGAGAGCGACGAGACCGGCGAAACCGTGCCGGTAGAGATCGTTGCTCGGGGCCGCCACAAGACCATCGCCATGGGCGAGGCCCAGAAGGGTGACAAGTCCGACTGGGAGATCACCACCACCCTCACCTACTACAAGCTCGTCATCGATGGCGAGACCGTCATCGAGCGCGACGTGCCGGGCTACGTCTTCACCGTGCGTGGCGAAGACCGCCTCGCCCAGCGCCGCGCCAACCTCAACCTGTAACCCAGCGCCGCCCCCGGGCGGCGTAGGCCTTCACCTGACTCAGACCCAAAGGACTCACCATGACCGATACCCCCAACGTCGCCGAGCTGCCCAAGCCGATCACCGAGACCGTCGAGCTCGACACCCCGATCACGCGCGGCAAGACCATCGTCACCGAGATCCAGGTGCGCAAGCCCAAGTCCGGCGCCCTGCGCGGCGTCTCGCTCACCGACCTGCTGCAGATGCAGGTCGCCGCCCTGACCACTGTGCTGCCCCGCATCACCGAACCGGCGCTGACCGAGGCCGAGGTGCGCGATCTCGATCCCGCTGACCTGGTCCAGCTGGGAGGCACAGTGGCCGGTTTTTTGGTGCCGAGGAAGACGCGCGAGGCGAGCGCCTAGCCCTGCCCGAGCGCGTGGACGACGCCATGGCGGACCTCGCCATGGTGTTCCACTGGGGCCCGCCGGAGATGGAGACCATGAGCCTGGCAGAGCTCATGTCCTGGCGGGAACAGGCCCGCAGGCGCGTCGAGCCAAGGAAAGGTTGAGCCCGCCCACCAACACCTGACTCACCCGCACTGCTACACCGCAAGGAACTCTGATGGCCCGAGACCTCAAGCTGCAAGTCATCCTCGACGCAGTGGATCGGGCCACCGGCCCGCTGAAGAAGATCACCCAGGGCAGCGGCGCCACCGCCGAGGCCCTCAAGGCCAGCCGCGACCAACTCAAGACGCTGGAACGCGCCCAACGCGAGCTGCGCGGCTTTCGCGACCTCAAGCGCCAAAGCGAGGACAGCGCCCGCGCCCTCACCGACCAGCAGCGTGAAGTCCAGGAGCTGACTCGCCAGCTAGAGCAGGCAGACGGTGCCACCGGCGACCTCACCCGCCGTCGTGCACAGGCTATCCGCCAGGCCCAACGCCTCAAGGAGCAGTATCAGGCGGAGCAACAGCAGCTTCAGTACCTGCGTACCCACATGACCCGCGTCGACGGCGTGACCGGCAAACTGGGCGACCAACAGCAGGCGCTGAGTCGGCGCATTCGTGACGCCAACGAGCAGTTGCAGCGACAACAGCAGGAACTGGGCGAGGTTGCCCGCAAGCAACGCCAGGCCGCCGACGCGGCCCGTCAGTTTCACCGGGGCATGGGCCGTGCCGGTCGCCTGATGGGTACCGGTGCCGGCGGCCTGGCCACAGGCGGCGCATCACTCTACGGCGGCGCCCGGCTGCTGGCACCTGGTGTCGACTACGGCGCCGCCATGTCCCGCGTCCAGGCCCTGACGCGCCTCGACAAGAATGACCCGCGCTTTCAGGCGCTCCAGGACCAGGCCCGCGAGCTCGGTTCATCGACCTCCTTCAGTGCTACCCAGGCCGCCGAGGCCCAGGGCTTTCTTGGCATGGCGGGCTTCGATCCCGACGCCATCATCGCCGCCATGCCCTCAATGCTGGATCTCGCCAAGGCCCAGGGCGCGGATCTCGGGCGCACCGCAGATATCAGTTCCAACCTGTTGTCCGGCTTCGGGCTCGACCCTGCCGAGATGACGCGCCTGGCGGATGTCATCACCGCCACCACCACCCGGGCCAACGTCGACCTGGAGATGCTGGGCGAGTCGATGAAATACGTGGCGCCGGTGGCGCGGGAGATGGGGTTGTCGCTGGAAGAGTCCGCCGCCATGGCCGGCCTGCTCGGCAACGTCGGCATTCAGGGCAGCCAGGCCGGCACCACACTTCGCGCCATGATGCTGCGCCTGTCGGCCCCCACCGGCGCGGCCTCCGACGCCTTGGCGACACTCGGCATCAATGCCAAGGACGCAGAGGGCAACCTGCGCAACGTGCCCGAGATCCTCGCCGACGTGGCCAAGGCCACCGAGACACTCGGCAGCGCTGACCGGCTGGCCTACCTCAAAGACATCTTCGGCGAGGAACCCGCCGCCGGCATGGCGGAGCTGATCAACCAGCAAGGCGCTGCCGGCATCGAGGCATTCGTGGCCACCCTGGAACAGGCCGCCGGCGAGAACGCCCGGGTGGCTAAGGTCATGGCTGACAACATCAAAGGCAACCTGCAGGGCCTCAACAGCGCCTGGGAAGAGGTCGGCATCACCCTCACCGACACCAACGAGGGACCGCTACGAGATCTGATCCAGAACGTCACCCGTATCACCCGGGCCGTGGGCGACTGGATGAAGGCCAACCCCGAGCTGACCGCTCAGCTCGCCACCGCCGCTGCCGCTGTCGCCAGCCTGGTCGCCGTGGGTGGTGCCCTGACCCTTGCCCTGGGCGCCCTGCTCGGCCCCATGGTACTGACCCGCTACGGCCTGCAGATGCTGGGACTGAAAGGCGGCGCCTTCACCCGTGTGCTGGGCGCCCTTGCGGCCCACGCCATTCCCACCCTGATTGGCGCCCTGCGCCTGCTCGGTGCCGCCGCCATGGCCAACCCGATCCTCGCCATCATCGGTCTAATCGCCGCCGGCGCCCTGCTGATCTGGCAGAACTGGGACACCCTCGGCCCCAAGTTCGCCGTGCTCTGGGAAGGTATCAAGGCCACCGCCGGCGACTTCTGGGAGTGGCTGAAAGCGACGGCTGCCTCCGCACGCGACCTGATCATCGCCGGCTTCAACAACTGGACGCTGCCCGGCCTGATCCTCCAGCACTGGGACGCCATCAGGGCCAGCGGCGCCGAACTGTGGCAGTGGTTTCAGGACGCCCCCGGCAACGCCATCGAGGCGGTGGCTACCATGCTCAGCGACTGGGACCTGAAAGGTCTGCTCGAGGAGAAATGGACCGCCGCTATGGACTACTTGAAAAGCCTGCCGGGGCGCATGCGAGACGCTGGGATGGACGTTGCCCGAGGACTCGGGGAAGGCATCAAGAACGGTGCCGTATCCGCCTGGGACGCCGTCAGTGACGCCGCCAGAGGCACCGAGCATCGTGCCCGCTATGAGCTCGACACCCACTCACCATCACGAGTGTTCAAGAGCATCGGCGGAGATGTGATGGCGGGGCTCGCCCAGGGTATCCGGAGCAGCGAGCAAGCACCGTTGTCTCGGGTGACTGCCTTCAGCCAGCGCCTGCGTCAGGCCGGTACCGGCCTGGCACTGGGCGCGGCCACGCTGCCGACCGTGGCCACAGCCGATATTCCCATCGACACCCGGCCACCGCTGTCAGCCACCAGCGCTGGTGGCGGCGTGGTCATCCAGGGAGGCATCAACATCAACGTGCAGCCGGCACCGGGCATGGATGAGCAGACCCTGGCCCGCTACGTGGCCAGCGAAGTCCGCCGCGCCCTGGACGAGGCCAGCCGTGATGCCAGCGTCCGCCAGCGCTCCGCCTTCCATGACATCGACTGACGCCCAGCCAGCCCACCAGGGAGGAACACCCGCATGATGATGGCCTACGGTCTCTTCGTCTTTGGCCTTTCCACCGCCGCCTACCAGGAACTGCAACGCCAGACGGCCTGGCGTCATGTGCCTCAGGGCCGAGTCGGACGCCGGCCCTCTCGTCAGTTTCTGGGGCCTGACGGCGATAGCATCACACTGACCGGCACCCTGCTGCCTCAGTTCACCGGTGGCCAGCAGAGTCTCGACCAGCTACGCCAGATGGCCAATGCCGGCGGCGCCTGGCCGCTGATAGAGGGTAGCGGCAGCGTCTACGGTCTGTTCGTGATCGAGAGCCTCAACGAGCGCAAGAGCGCCTTCTTTCGCGATGGCGCCGCCCAAAAGATCGACTTTGACCTGACCCTCCAGCGCATCGATGAAGATGCCACCGACCAACTAGCCAGCAACGCACTCACCCGAGCGCTGGTGACCGGACTCAACGGGGTCCTGGCATGATCCAACTTCTTGGCTCTTCGCTGCTACAGCCCGGGCGCCCGGCGCGGACACCAGACTACCGCCTGACGCTCCAGGGGCAGGTGATCAGTCCGGAGTTGGACGCACGCCTACAGCGATTGTCGCTCACCGACCGCCGCGGACTCGAAGCCGACCAGCTCGACATTACCCTCAACGACCACGATGGGCGCCTCGCCCTGCCGCCACGTGGCGCGGAGCTGCACCTGGCCATGGGTTGGAAAGGCGAGCCGCTGATCGACCGAGGCATCTACATCGTCGATGAGGTGGAACACAGCGGCGCCCCGGACCTGATGACCATCCGCGCACGCTCCGCCGACATGCGCCAGGGTCTACCGGGCAAGCGCTCCCAGAGCTGGGATAACTTGGTGCTGCGCGACATCATTACAACCATCGCTAAGCGCCACGAACTGGAGCCGAGAATCAGCGACGGCCTCAGTGGGATCCGCGTCGGTCACATCGATCAGACCGACGAAAGCGACCTGCACTTCCTGACCCGCCTCGCCGAGCGCTACGACGCCATCGCCACCGTGAAAGCCGGCAATCTACTGTTCATCCACGCTGGCCAGGCCACCACCGCCGGTGGCACCGAGATTCCGCCTATCGACCTGTATCGCCAAGTAGGCGACCGCCACCGCTACGTGGTCACCGACCGCGACGCCTTCACCGGCGTGCTGGCCTACTGGAACGACACTGCGCACGCCGAACGAAAGGAAGTTATCGTCGGCGACACCGACAACCTGAAGCGCCTTCGCCCCACCTACGCCAGCGAAGACGACGCCCTCGCCGCTGCCCAAAGCGAGATGCAGCGGCTTGAGCGGGGTGGCGCCGAGTTCACGCTTGATCTGGCCGAAGGCCGCCCCGACCTCTACCCAGAGACTCCGGTGCGATTGATTGGCTGGAAGCGAGAGATTGAAAAAAAGAACTGGGTACTCAGTGAGATAAGGCATCGACTGGCATCTAGTGCTTTCAATAGCCAGCTCAAAATCGAGTTGAGAAAAGGTTCTTAATAACAATAAAGTATAAAGGCAGGTTGACGATCCTGAGGTTGATTTTCTAGGGCGAGAGAGTACGCAAATTACGTGCGACTCGTCACCATCACGATAGAAACTGACGATGCGAATGCACTGAACCGTCACGTCGCTGGCGTCAACCGAAGATAATTTCTATGGATTCACCGAAAAAATAGAACATAAATCTCTTTGCCGTTCTATGCAGTTCTCAGCGGAGTTGATTAGCCTATTAATACATGCTCGAGAGAACACTGGCAAGAAGTTGAGAGAAAGCTAGCTCGTGCTTTCAGTTCACCAAATACGCTACTCAGCCATGCTGGAGAGTTTATTCATACCAAAAACACTGAAACATGAGACCAAAATAGCCGAGCAAAATAAGCCCGGCCATGCTTTCAGGTTCACTATTAATCTCGTCGATAACTACACAATAGTTATCGAAAGTTAGCTCCCCTGTACCCACCTAATTTTTCGGAAAGCCAGTCTACCATCGCCAGAAGACTGTTAAAATTGCGAAGAAGCTTGAGGTGCAACCAAGATATTAGTCTGACTAGATTCGCCTCGACGGTAATCCACCGAAGCCTCCTCTTCTTGGGTCTCAAGCAACTCCGGCTGAGCAAGAGGTGCCAGTGCTGCTAACACGTCTACAACCGGGAAGTCTCGACGTTCAACAAGCATCCTGCATACTTGCCTATCTGCAGCCCTCGGCAGCGCAACCTCTTTAGGAAGTTGTGCATCAGCAGCAATAAATTGCTGAACAATCTGCCAACCTTGGTAAAAAACTTCCATAAAAGCCCCGTCGTAAGGAAGAGGAACTACTACAAGATTCTTCCCATTATCGCGACGAATTTGATCACTCCGACCTTCCTGAGAAGGAACAACCGCGACCCGTAGTCCTGGAGCTCCTTCTAAACTTCTAGGATTAATCTTGACAGTCGTGCCAACCCACTGATCAGTTTCAGTTGAACCAAGAAACAGGTCTGCTTTCCAAAGCCCACTAATGCAGCTTGGAAGTGTCTCTCTGACAGAACGTCGTCTGAAAGCAGCAGCCACTGAGTCAATATGCTTCTTCAACTTAACCGGCTGCCCCTTACTTCCGGACAGCAGTCTTGACTCACTAGTGAGGTTCTCTTTAACAGAGTCAATCAACTGGAGCGCACCAGTCTTCTCTACGCCAAAAAGCAATGACGATGGGTCACCTTGACGTATCCTGCAGTGCCTTTGAAGAGCGTCTTGAATGCGATTGACCACATCAGCATTGCCATGTACCACGGCATCATGCACTGCGTACTCGAACGATATTCCACAATCACCGTCGCCGGCTCGGTACGTACGAGGCAATTGGCGCAACAACAATCTTTCGATACCACCAGCGTCCTCAACAGCTTCCCTCTTAATTGCAAAAAGAGTGCCTTTTAGCACAGGTATCACTACTGCAATAAGAGCTTGCACTTCGTCAGCGACAGCATTTCTCTGAATTTCTTCTCTTAAATCCATGACTTAACAGCACCTTTAAATATAGAAAAACCTATCCCACCACCGCCGACAACGAAAAATGGCGCACCACCACACCGCGAAAATCCTTCACCTTCGCAAACATCTCGTCACCCCCACCCACTTCCATCACGTAATGCGAACCACCAATGCGATGGCTATAGAAAAGGCGCAACTGGCGTTCCACCTCAAGGACAGCCAGATCTCCATGGCAAAGCGGTGCGGACTCATCCACCACCAGCACATCCCCCTCCATGATCTCACCATCAATACCGGCCTCATCCGACACCTCGACCAGGTAGCACCGGGGCGATATATCCTTGATTCCCAAAGTAGAAACGCAGGGATTTGTAAGGCCCGGAATCGCCGGGCCAAGGTAGTTCACTCGCATAAAAAATGCTCAGTCGAAGCTGAAAGTACTTACGTTGTTGGCCGCCTCAACTTCATCAGAGACACACAACTCCAGCATTGAGTAGCTGGGCAAGCCTATGCCGTCGCGGTTATCTTCAATACAGTAGCTCTTGATATCGTCAGGAACATCGTTCCAACTCTGGCGTAGATCGTTGTAATAACCTTGCTCATCCTCTATGCAAAGGTTGTAGAGTGAAGGACTATCAGTATCCGCTTGGCAATACGCTTCAGGATCGTACCGAGGTAGATTTTTCCCTAAGGCCAGAGGGGTAATAAACAGACAAAAAACCAATAACAGCGCTCTCATGACGGCCTCTTCTATCCTTCAGCCTAAGTCAACCCAACCCATCATGATCAGCAACATCGCCGCTGTCTCGTTAACCTTCTGATTCGCGTAAATCTGGCGATTCTGGGAAGGATCATCTTCAGGCTCGAACGCTGCATCCAGTTGATTGACCAACTCCTCCGCCAGTGGGCGAATGTCATCGACGCTACGGATACGGGATGAGATCTCGGGGATGAGCATGTCATTCTGAAAGGATGAAGCTATGAGGTCACCAGCTGTTGCGAGCTTATTGGCATCGCTAGCCTCCTGCCATACCAAAGCAGACTCCCCATGAAGCGAGCCGTTTTCATACCATTCAGCAGCAATCGCTGGCACTGTGGCCAGTGATAACAACACAGCAAAAAATAGCGCTTTCATTCCCCTGATCTCCTTACGCGCCACCCTTTCTCGAGCAGCTTTGTTGAGCAGCCTCAGCCGCATTTTTCAAGAAATTCTTCCGATCCTAACCACGCACCGCCCCAACACCACAACATTGCCGACCTTCTCGGGCGGAATCATCTCGGCCTGGTAATGACTGTTGTCACTGATCAACACCCAGGCGCCGCCTGCGACACGCTGCACCCGCTTGATGCGGCGTTCGCCTTCTACCAGTAGCAGAAACACCCCTTCTGGACGATCAGGTCGATCCTTTCGGTCGACCAGGACCCAGTCACCATCGGTCAGCGTGGTTTCCATACTGTCGCCGCGCACCTTCACGCCGACCACGTGATCGGGATCCAGCCCCTGGGCGGCCAGCTGCTCGCTGGGGAAGTACAGAGTGGTCTCGATCTCTTCAGCTTCCAACGCCCGGCCATCGCCCGCCGCCGCCTCGATGTCATACATCGGCAGGGCACAGAGGCCAGAAGTATCAGCAGTGCTGATACCTGAGACTAAACGACAGGTATCCGGACCTTGGGGATCCTGCACCGTGCCACTGCCTGCTTCATCGCTTGCCTCGGCCTGGCGCCGACCAGTGACGACAAAAAAGGTATCGACCCCCGCCGCTTCAAGAGCCTCCAGATAGTCGACCTGGGGCTTTCGATCACCATTTTCGTAGTTGGCCTGTGAGCGATTGGACACGCCGGCCAGCTGAGCAAAGCGCTCTTGGGACAGCTTTAGCCTCAGTCGCTCTGCTCTCAATCGTTCATGAAACGTCACGAGGACCCCAAAAAAGTTTTGACACATGCACAAACGTGCAATATGTTTTGAGCACATAGGAACAAACGAGCATGAACATTCGTTACAACCCGCACGTTCGTAACTGTTCAGAACTGTTGATAGGAACATTAGCGCATGAACACCTCCTTGAACACCGCAGCTACCGTGAATCGGTCACCTTCAGGGTGCTCACAACCCGTTACGGCACTACTCACTGAAGACGAGCGTGAGCAGCTGGAAACACTTGCACGCCAGGAGTCTCGCACCAAGTCCGCCACCCTTCGTCTGTTCTACCTGCGGGGCATTGCCGCTTCTGGCGGTGGACACCCCGTTAACGCCTAAGCCGCCAAGGAATCGCTGCCATGCACCAGGACACACGTCGGATTCGCTCCCGCTACGCCGCCATCAACCTCGATGAGTACGAAGCCAAGGTGATTGACGCCCTTGTCGACTACACCGGCATTTCCAAAGCCACTCTGCTCCGGCAGCTGGTCCTCAAGGAAGCGCTGGAAACACTCGGCGTCAGCGACATCCTCACGCCCAATGTCGCCCATCGCACGCAGTAAGCGATAGGTGCACAAAAGGTCCTCAAGGAGCCCCCGCCCCATGACGAAACTTCGCCTGAGCCTCGACGAGGAACTCGAAGAAGCCATCGCCGCGGTTCGCGAGCGAGAGGGACTGGAAACCCTCGACCAAGCCGCCGAGTGGCTGCTGCGCCGTCGTCTGCGCAAGGGCACCCAGAGCCTGACAGGGCGCGGACGAGCGCTCTACGACGTGAAAGGAGGGCGGCGGTGAGCGGATTCATGCGTGTGGTCTGCCCGCATTGCCAGAGCTATGCGCGCATCCGGACGTCGAGTCAGATCAGTCCGGTCTGCCGCGAGCTGTACCTCGTCTGTACCAATGACGAGTGTGGCTGGCGAGGCAAGGCGGGACTGGAAATCACCTACACCCTGTCTCCCAGCAGTCAGCCGGCCCCCGGCGTAAGAATACCGATCTCGCCAGGGCTACTAGCCCAGTTGATGCCAGAGATCAGCTGACCACAAACCCCACGAAAATCACCGATTCAAGGAGGCTCGCCGTGGCCACCGTTAGCCAACTGCGCCCGAAATTCAGCATTCCCCAACTGGATGCCACCAATATCGCCACCGCTCAACTGTTCAGGGACCGCTGGCACAACCGCGTCACCGCACTCGGCAACTGCATCGATCACCTGGTCAACGATCACGGTATGCCCGAGCACGCTGCCGAGACCGCCGCTCTGCAGGCCTATGCCGAGATCGAAAGCGTCAACCAGAAAGCGCGTATCGATGTGGACGCCACCACCTCGCACCTGGTCGTGCTTCGTTCCGGCGATGGCCGCTCTACTGCCTTCACCGTCAGCGATCTGTTGCGTCTGCTCGACCGGGCACGCCAGGAAGGTGGCGCAGCCGTCATCGAGCACAGCTCGCGGCAGCCCGTCGTCCTCGAGCACTGACACCTTCCCCTGAGCCACCAGAGGTCGCCGCTATGTCCGCCTCCGTTCATCCGTTACCGACGTCCCGCCAGCCCTCCCCAGTCGCTCCCGACCGTGGTAACTGGGGCGCGCTGCGCGCCGAGCTGCACCAGCGCTGCGCCGACCACGACCTGGTCGTGCTGTGGGATGAGCTCACGCACCCAGAGCGCAAGGCACTGATGGCCAGCGCCAACTTCCCGCACCGAGAGCGGGATAGCCGCAGGCACGTGGCGGACATGCCAAAGGCCAGCCGTGACGCCATCCGCGCAGCCATTCACCGCATGAGTCGCTACGCCAACCAGCTGCGCGACCGTCTGCAGGGCGAACGCCCCCACCCCAGCCAGGAGCTGGCCAGCCACGCCAGAGAGGCATTAACGGATGGCGATATCAAAGCCGCCATGCACTGGGTGTCGATGATTGAGCGAGGGGTGATGTGATGACGGCGATTAACCACAAGGAGAAGACCATCGAGTCGTTGCAGTCCGTCACAGCGCATCTGTACCGGGGCATGCGTGATTTTGAAGGGATGGGGGACACCGAAAGTGAGCGCTGGTGCCGTGATGCTCGCTATCGAGTCTGGGCGCTCATCAACGAAATTGAGGGCGAGATGGCCGCCGAAAACAACGGGGCCGACACGCAATGAGCGCTGTCGAGCAAACCCTGGAGTACGGCACGGCGGATTGCCAGCGCTGGCGGAACGCTGAGTTCTTTGGCCGTTTGCCCAGCCTGGCCGAGGATCTGGCGCGTGGGTTCCTGCACGTTGCCAAACGTCACGGCAACGCCGCGGGCAACCGCTGGCTACGTCGCCAGGCCGGCGACCTGATAGAGCCCTCTCGTATTCTGGAGCGCTTTCGCCCCATCGCCTCGGACCTTGAGCGCGGCGCCGCCGCGATCAAACAGCGTGAGAAAACCACCATAGAGGGCATCCGTTCGGCCAACGCCTGGCTGATAGAGGTTGAGCGGCGCCTGGTCGTGGGCTCGCTCAACGCCACCCACGACGATGACGTCCTGGTGACCTACGCCGAGACTCAAGCTCGAGCCATCGAAAAGGACCGCGACCAGTTCATCGGCAACATCTCCATCTACAACCGCCGTCGGCATAACGGACTGCTGCCGGTGCCCGTGCCGTCTTGTGAGCTGCGAGGGCCACTGTCCAAGCGCATGCGCCAGTGGCAGGACCATGTCGCCGACTCCCGCAATCCGCTGACCGCTCCGGACCGCTGCGTGCCGTTGATGGCCGTGTTCCGCTTTACCTACCAGCCGCCTATGAGCCTGGGCGTGGCCACAGAGATGGCACTCGTCAGTGCGCGCAAGCGTGCCCGCCTGCACGGCATCGCGCCACCTCCTCTGAGCTGGAGTGGAGAGCGCCAGATGGCCAGGCTGTGCGACGGCCTGTGGTGGCGTCGCCAACTCCGGCGGATCTGCGGGCGCCGCCTCGAGCAGGTCCAGCGCGAAGCCCACCGAGTCCACAAACGGGCCGGCATCTACTGCAGCAACCTGACCTTAGAGCGCCGCGACCAGCAGAAGACCCGCAACCGGGCGCTGCTGGAAACCCTTGAGGCCATCAATCAGGACGGCCAGACCTACACCCTGGCCGAATTGGCCGAGTTAGGACTGGCCAACGCCGACCACCGTCGTGCAGAGCTGATGCTGCGTATCCGCGATACCGAGGTCGAATCGCGCCGCTTGGGCCACCTGGGAATGTTCTACACCCTGACCACGCCGTCGCGCTTTCACCCGGTGCATTCTCGCCACTGCCGCCGCAATCGCCGTTACGACGGCAGCACACCGCGTGAAGCACAACAGCACCTGCAGCAGGTATGGGCCAAGGCACGGGCGAAACTCGCCAGGGAGAAGCTGGCGGTCTACGGCATTCGCGTGGTCGAGCCCCATCACGACGGCACACCGCATTGGCATCTGCTGCTGTGGATGAAACCAGAGGCGGAACGCCGGGTTACCGAGGTGCTCAGGGAGTACGCCGAAGCCGAGTCCCCTGAGGAACTCATCGACCGCCGTGGCCAGAAGACAAGTGCCCGCTTCAAGGCGGTCAAGATCGACCACAGCCGGGGCACCGCCGCCGGCTACGTCGCCAAGTACATCAGTAAGAACATCAACGGTCAGCAGTTCATGGACGCCGACTGCTACGGCCAGGAGATGACCTCCAGCGCACCACGTATCGAAGCCTGGGCCGCCGTCTGGGGCATTCGACAGTTCCAGTTCGTTGGCCTGCCCTCCGTCACCGTCTGGCGAGAAGTTCGCCGCCTCAACGAACGCCAAGCCGAGCAGCTCCGATTGTGGGAAGAGGCTACCCGTCCGATACCGAAGGCCGCCAGGCGTCTGCACGAGATCCGCAAGGCAGCCAACGCAGGCCAGTGGGACCTTTTCCTGCGACTGATGGGCGGTCCCAACTGCCCCCGCATTGACCAGCCCATCAAGCCCTGGATCGTCACCCGCATGGATACCGGTCGGGAAGAATTCAGCCACTCCACCGGCGAGGTCAACACCGGCATCGAGATGCGCGGTCGCTATGGCGAGACGGTCAAGGCCACCGTTGGTTTGGTCGTCAAGGATGACCGGGGCGATGCCTCGGAATACCTCACTCGCCTGTACCGGTGGGAGATTCGCTCTCGCAACCAGCGTGCGGCGGGGCGGTTCGGAGGCGGCGAAGCCGACGACGCTTGGACTTGTGTCAATAACTGTACGGGGGTGGATGTCACCCCCCGCACTCCCCCTCCGGAGGTCCTGGCCGAGCAACTCGAGCGCTTTAAGAAGTGGCGAGCCAGTGAAGTCCAGCGCGCGGAGATGGAGTCCGCCGACATCGAAGCAAGATATGCCAGAGCTGCGGCCCTGCGGCTTGCCCAGCACGACCCGACAGCACGGCGAGTCCTCGCCGAGCGCGGGCAATACATCCCGGCTCCTGAACCTGAGTGGGAAGAGTATTTCCCGCCGGAACTGCAATGAGCCGCTGTCACGAGGAGAACAACATGCGCACCCATCAAGTGGATCACAAGGCCCCTCGCGGGATCCTGCAGGACGCCGGCGAACTAGCGGTACTCACCGAAGGCAGCGGTCGGGTCCGTCACCGCTTCGCCAT
Source organism: Halomonas sp. DP5Y7-2 (assembly GCF_019802025.1). Taxonomy (NCBI): domain Bacteria; kingdom Pseudomonadati; phylum Pseudomonadota; class Gammaproteobacteria; order Oceanospirillales; family Halomonadaceae; genus Halomonas; species Halomonas sp. DP5Y7-2. Next base: position 275,454 of record NZ_JAHVHY010000008.1, read on the forward strand.
GGTCGTCAGCTTCGACAGCGAAGAAGAGCTGCGCCGCGCCCTCAAGAAGCATCGGTGCTCTTACCGTGATAGCCAGGCCATCCAGGAGCGCATCCATGAATGATCGCCTCTACATGGTGCTCGACCCGCTCGGTCGCGCTGATCCCTACAGCACCGCCACCAGCCAGCGCAGGGCCATGCAGCTCTTTGCCTCACGGCGAGCCGGCCGGCCTGTGAGCGCGGCAGTGGCCTGGCTGCTTTGGTTCAACCTTTGGCGCCGGGGCTATCGCCTCGGTTTCACCCCCGCCATCCCCGAGAAGGAACTTGCCAATGGCTGACAACGCCGACATCGCTACCGAGATCCAGGAGCGCCACCTCGAGGGCGCCCTGGCCAACCGCCATACCTGGATCGGCATCGACTGGGCCACCCCCCTCGAATGCCACGAATGCGGGGGCGAGATCCCCGAAGCCCGACGGAAGGCCGCTCCCTGGGCCACCACCTGCATCGAGTGCCAGCAGATCAACGAGAGGAAGAGCCGTCATGTCCGCTGAAAGAGACTCCATAAGTAGCCTCCTCAACACCAGCGTCAGCGATGCAAAGATCTCGCTCGAGTGCGGTATCGACCGCAAGCCGGGTGACACCGCTCGGCTTGCCATTGCTCTACTCGAAGCGCTTAAAGGTCAGGAAGATCAGCAAAGTAGACGGAAAATGGCTGCCTCTGTCGTTCGCAAGGGGCTCAAGATTTTTGAGAACGGGGAAAGCGATTCATGAACCCGGACACCATCCTGATCATCATCGCCGTGATCGCCGTCGTCATGACTCTGATACTGGCCTGGGAGGCGAGGAAACTCAGCCGAGACGCCCGTGAGCTCTTCGATCCTGAGCGGAACGCAGATCAAGCGGATAAGGACGAATCATGAGCACAAACAGAGGCGGCCCAATGGCCAAAGCTGCGGCGATGCTTTGCCAGGACACAGCCTTTCGCCTCTACCTAGATCGCCGCGCCCGGGCTCGGTTCGGTGCCGATGTACCAGACGGCACCCACACTGAACAGGACGCGAGGGATTGGCTGTGCCGAGCCTGCCAGATCGACAGCCGTGCCATGCTGGACCACCGCCCTCAGGCGGCGCGTCAGTTCCGCATCATCCGTAACCGTTTCAATCACTGGCGTGGCAGAAACAGGAGGACGTCATGAGTCACCAGGCTGTGCTGTCCTGCGAGGACCTGAAACAGATCACCGGCTACCAGCGCCCCGGCGATGTGGCGCGCTGCCTGCGTGAGCAAGGGGTAAGGGTATTCAATGGGCGCTCTGGCCCCTGGACCACCATCGACCTGATCAACCAGGCCGGAGGATTCGTGCAGCAGGCCAACGATGACGACATCGATCCCAGGCAGATCATATGAACAAGAGCATCAAGCCGGGCCCGAAGCGCCGCTACAATGCGGCGATTCCGTCCCATATCGATCAAGCCAGACTTCCTGTCGGAATCTACTTCGATGCTCGTGGAAGAGGCAGATGGTACATCCAATACCGTGATGAAGCGGGAAAACTACGACGGAACAACGTTGCGGACTCCCAAGCGACCCTGTCAGAGCTCCATCGCATCATGGAGCAGCGACAGGGCATCGACCGGGACACGCTGCGCTATCTGGCGGACCAGTTTCATCAGTCGGCCCAGTACAAGAACCTCGAGCCCAAGACACGCAAGGACTACGACTACTGCCGAGACCTAGCGCTGACCTTGCCGACCAAACTGGGCAAGCCACTGGGCGACGTGGCCACTCGCCATTTCAAACCGGCCCTGGTCCAGCGCATCGTCGACAAGATCGCCGCCGAAGGCACGCCGGCCAAGGCTAACCACCTTCTGCGCTACTTACGCCGCCTGTTCCGCTGGGGCATCAACCGCGGGTACTGCGAAAGCAATCCCGCTCAGGGCGTGGAAGCGGCGAAAGAGCGCCGCCTGCGCCGCCTGCCGGAACTCGACACCATCGCCCGACTGACGGATTTTGCACGGGAGCGCGGCCAGCGTAGCCGAGGTGAGAAAGGCGCCTGCGCGCCCTACCTGTGGATCGTCATGGAGCTGGCGTACATCTGCCGGCTGCGCGGTATCGAGATCGTCACCCTGACCGACGCCAACGCCATCACCGAAGGGGTCATGACCAATCGGCGAAAGGGCTCCCGAGACAATATCGTGCGCTGGTATCCAAGGCTGCGCACAGCATGGCAGGCCGCAACAGACTTACGGGCCAGAATCTGGCGAGCCCGCAACACCGCAGTACCCGTTACCCCAACCCGACGCCCTCTCATTGTGGCCGCCGATGGTGGAGAGTTGCGGAAGTCGAGCCTGGACACCGCCTGGCAGCGGCTCATCAAGATGGCCATCGAGGAAGAGGTGATCACAACAGAAGAGCGATTCGGTCTACACGACCTGAAGCGTCGCGGCATCACCGACACCCAGGGCACCCGTCACGACAAGCAAGAGGCCAGCGGCCACCGCTCAGCCGCCATGCTCGATGTTTACGACCTCAGCGTTCCGCTGGTGCACTGGCCAGGCTCGAAAGAATAGGGCATGAATCTACGCAAAAAATCTACGCAAGCACAAAAAAACCGCCTCGAGGGGCGGTTTTGATGTTGCAGCAAGCTTTTGATTTCCAACCATCTTTTAGATGGTGCCGGCACCAGGAGTCGAACCCGGGACCTACTGATTACAAGTCAGTTGCTCTACCAACTGAGCTATGCCGGCTCGGGTCGACCTAACGGTCGCTTGCTGCTCTGATGATTCGCCTTTCAGCGCTTCACCCGAAACGGGGTTGGCGTGGCTGGGGTAGCAGGATTCGAACCTGCGCATGCCGATACCAAAAACCGGTGCCTTACCACTTGGCGATACCCCAGCAGAGTTGGTGGCCAGAGACGGAATCGAACCGCCGACACGGGGATTTTCAATCCCCTGCTCTACCAACTGAGCTATCTGGCCCCTTGCCAACGCGACGTATTAAACCAATTCCTCCGTTTTCCGTCAACCCCTTTTCTTTCAAAATGATGGCGACCACGACCGAAGCAGGCTGAAGCCTAGATATCACGCGGGACGTAGCCCTCTGCGCGGTCGGTTTCCTGATTGTCGAAGAAGCGTTCCATCTGCTCCATCAGGTACTCGCGGCTGCTGGGCTCCATCATGTTGAGGTGCTTCTCGTTGATCAGGCGGGTCTGCAGCGCCTGCCACTCCTCCCAGGCCTGACGCGAAATGCTGGCCTGGATCTCCTGGCCCTTCTTGCCCGGCAGGGGCGGAAACGGCAGGGCGTCGAGTTCTTTCTGATACTTGCGGCAGAATACGGTCTGGCTCATGACTCTCTCCTGTGGGTGCAGCGTCTGCTGAAGCGCCAAATAGATGAAGCGGTCGCTAGCTGGCCCGAGCATAGCAGCCCAGGCCGGCCTCGCTTAAGCCCTCTCCGGCCCTGGTGGGCGCAGAGTAAAGGGCGCCAGCGTTTCCAGCAGCTTTTTCACCGGCGCCGCCAGTCCAACTGACTCCGGCGCCTCCGGGTCGTACCACATGCGCCCCTCGGCGACCTGATCCGCCGCCTCTACTTGCGCTGGTACAGGCGTGATCTCGAGCCGGAAGTGGCTAAACACATGTACAAAGCTCTGCCACGGCGCCTGCCTTTGTGCATGCCCCATCTGCAGGGCGAGCCATGTATCGATCTCGTCATCGCTGTCGAACTGCGGCAAGCTCCACAGCCCGCCCCACAGCCCCTGGGAAGGTCGCTGCTCCAACAGAATACGACCACGCCGGTCACGCAATACCAGCATTCGGGTCTGACGCAGCGGAACACGCTTCTTCGGCTTGGACTCGGGGAAACGCTTTTGCTCGTTGCGCGCTCGCGCCACACAGACATCGTTGAAGGGGCAACGCTCACACTCAGGTTGGCCACGACGACACAGCGTCGCGCCCAGGTCCATCATGCCCTGGGTAAAGTCCACCACCCGCTTGGTTGGTGTGTAGTGGTCGGCCAGCGTCCACAGCTGTCGCTCCACGGCAGGTCGACCAGGCCAACCTTCCACCGCATGCAGGCGGGTCAGCACGCGTTTGACGTTACCGTCCAGAATGACCGCACGCCGTCCGGTGCTCTGGGCGATGACCGCGCCAGCCGTCGACCGCCCTATGCCGGGCAGTGCTGCCATGGCGTCGACGCTGTCGACCGGAAACTCTCCGCCATGCTGTTCCACCACCTCTCTGGCAGCTTTATGCAGATTCCGGCCTCTTGCGTAATACCCAAGCCCGGTCCATAGGTGGAGCACCTCATCCTGAGAGGCCTCTGCCAACGACTGCACATCAGGAAACCGCTGCATGAAGCGCTCGAAATAGGGAATAACAGTGGCCACCTGAGTCTGCTGCAGCATGATTTCCGAGACCCACACGGAATATGCCGTGCGATTCTCCTGCCATGGCAGATCATGCCGTCCATGCCGGTCAAACCATGCCAGCAGGCGTTCAGCAAAGGCCGTTCCGGTCAGCACTGGTTGCGCCACCGCGGCCTCCTGATGCTGCTGTCGATCATCGGGGCGCCCGGGGGCTTCTGTATAATATTTCATAAAACCAGATAGTTAGTGATCACAAACCAGGATACACACGAAAAAAAGCGCCGACACGGTGGTCGGCGCAGAGACTGGCTTGCTTGATGCTCAATTAAATAGACCACGGACTGCGTCACGAAGTTCCTGGCCAGCTTTTTCACCGATGCGCTCATCGAGTCGCTCGAGCTCCTTGCCCACCCGATCCTCGACTTCTTCATTCAGGCGAGCCTTGGCTTCGTCAGCGACCAGGTTGCCCAGGTTGCTCTGGAATGCCGCCATGTCAAAGCGGCACCATTGGCTGCTGTCGCCTTCCAGTGAGCCTTCACAGTGCACCGGAAAGGGAACCTTCTCGAGACGCCGATTCACGCTGCAGGCGGCGTCAGCGGTATCTACGAAACGTGCCGCGCCGTCGGCGTCAAAAGTTTGCGCGCCAAGGTCCAGGCGTCCGCCACCCGCGACTTCGATGCCCGGCAGGGTAATCAGCAGGTCATCGTTGTGGGCGACGCCATCACGAATGACAAAGCGCGCGCTGATGTTGTCGAAGCGGGTGTTTTCACTCCATTCACGGGTGGTCTGCTCACCTTCGAGACGGGCCACTGCGGTACACAGCTGACGCGACACATTGGCGCGTGGAATGCTGCCGTCGTTGATCCGCGTATCCAGCGTGCCGTTGAGGTGGCGGGTCAGCTCATGGCGCGCATTCCCCCGGGTGGTCAGCTCACCGCTGGCGACCAGGGAGCCACTGACCGGCGCCGGCTGCTGGCCGAGCGAGGTCAACAACGATTCCAGACGCACGCTCTCGATGACCGGCGCCAGCTGCCAGGCAAGGGTGTCGCCGCTGGCATCCAGCGACCCGGTCGCCTTCAGGCGGCCTTCATGAAAGCCTGCCGCAAACTCGGTGAGCCGATGAACGCCGCCTTCCCCTTCCATTTCCAGGCTAACGTCCTGATATTGCTGTCCACCAAGCACAAGCTGACCCAACGACAGGGAAATGCGCTCGTCCAACTGCGCCAGGAAGCTGGCGGGCAGAATGGCAGGCGCTTCCTCCTGCGCCAGCGCAGCGCTGATGCCCGGCAGACCACTAGCCGCCGTGTCCTGCTGCGGTGGGGGCAGGTAGTTGTCGGCGTTCAGTCGATCGCCATCCAGATCGGCCTCAAGGCGTGACCCGTCAAAGTCGGCTGCCAGACTGCCTGAGTAGGTGTTGTCGTCCAGCACCAGCGTCAGTCCGCTAAGGGATAGACCTTCCAGGGTGCCTTCCACCGGACTGGTCAAGGCGACTTCGGTGAGAGCCTCGTCACTAGTCATGCGCGGCATGGCGCCCATCCGGGCCAGCCAGGGATGCAGCGACAGCGGCGCGAGACGGACCTGACCGTCATAGCGCGGAGCGTCATTCAGGCCAGTCACGTTGAGATTGCCCTTGATCGATAGACTGTCAGGCCCGGTCAGGGCAATGTCCCTGACTTGCGCCGTCCCTGCAGCGAGATCAGATTCGAGCTGAAAGGCCAGCGCCAGCGCGACACGCTTTTCCCCCAAGGAGGGAGTCAGCAGGCTGGCATCGAGCTGGCTAGGTGCCATGTGAACGCGCTGTTCGCTCAGGTTGAGCACCAGCTCCTCACTGCTCAGGGTGGCTTCCTGGGGTTCCGCTGCTCCTTCCACCAGCGTGCTGGTCTCCAGGGTAAGATCGGTCAGCACATGGCGACTGTCGGCCAGTCCCAGGTTGACGTCAGCGTCGAGCGAGACGTCACTCTGCAGACTGGCGATGGCGTCACCCTCTTCATTGTGCTGGCCGTCAACCAGGTCGTAGACGCGCAGCTGGAAGGTCGAACTGAGGGGGAAGGCGGTATCAGGATTGACGTTGCTGCCATTGATGGTGAGCTTGTCGGCCTGCCATTCACGCTGCGCCAGCTGATCCACCAGGGACAGCTGACCATTGGTGACTTCGACACTGGCGATATTCAGGGCAACGGACAACCCTCCATCATCGCTGGGATTGGGACCCGCGCTGGCCGGGGCGAGCGCCTTTTCGGCGTCCTGTCCCTTGTCTTCCAGACGCTCAAGCAGTGCTTCCCAGTTGCCCGTGCCTTCGGCATCACGTTCAAGGTTCAGCGTCAGGCCATCCAGCGTCAGACCATCGATGGCGATTTCGCCACGCAGCAAAGGGGTAAACGCCAGGCTGACCGATGCCCGAGAAAACGCGGCGAAAGCCGGCGCATCATCAGGCTGGTCGGCCAGGCGCGCCTCGGCCTGAGCCACACTGACGCCGATACGTGGATAGAAGGACCACTCCAGCGGGCCTTCGAGCGACAGATCCAGCCCGGTATGCTCCTGCACCACCGCCACCAGCCGCGGCTTCATGTCTTCCGGATTGAAGAAGGTGGTGACGTAAACCACCGCTCCCACCGTCACCAGCGCAAGGACGCCGACGACCGCCAGAAGGGTTCTTACAAGACGTTTCATGTGCCGCTTTCTCCCGTGGGCAGGTCGAGTTGAAAATCATCACCGCTACGCGTCAGTTGATACCCCAGGCGCTTGAGCAGCATCTGGTCGGCCAGCGTCAATTGGGACGCCGCCACGCTGAGTTTCATGCCTTCTTGGTTGGCGGCTGCGCTGATCAAAGCCAGTAATCGCGAGCCCACGCCACGCCGACGCGTCGTCTTGCGCACACACAGGTCACGCATATGCCAGCGGTCATCGCCTTGACTGACGGCCACTGCCCCCAGCAGCCGCTCGTTGAAACGAGCCGTCCAGAAGAAGCCTCGCTCAAGCTGACCGGTAACGTAAGTCCCCGGGGGTAGCTGGATGCGGTCTTCTGGCGCATCGGCATAAATTCGAGTCAGGTCGATCCTCACCTGTTCATCGGCGTCCCAGACATCCCGGTCGACGCGATAGAGAGTCACCGGCATAAGCTGTCTCCCTTGGCCGGAGGGCGGCGCAAGCCGCCACTGGAATGGTGGCATTGTAGCGGATGGGGGCGCGGATTCACTATAATGGCAGCCTTGTGCGCCTCGCACCGCGAGCGGCCCGCCCTGAATCAAGGCCTCATATTCGACATGCGCGCGAGCGCAGGAGACGACATGTCCGAGCGTATTGCCACGGTCAGCCGTGACACCAAGGAAACCCAGATCAGCGTCACCCTCAACCTGGATGGCGAAGGCAACCTCAAGGGTGAAAGCGGCGTTCCCTTCCTCGATCACATGCTCGACCAGGTGGCTCGCCACGGCATGGTCGACCTGGACATCGACGTCACCGGTGACCTGCACATCGACGACCACCATACCGTCGAGGATCTTGGCATCACACTGGGACAGGCATTCGCCAAGGCCATCGGCGACAAGCGCGGTATCTACCGTTACGGCCACGCTTATGTGCCGCTGGATGAAGCCCTGTCTCGCGTGGTCATCGACTTCTCCGGCCGCTCAGGCCTGTTCATGAATGTCGACTTCACCCGCGCCACCATTGGCCGCTTCGACACCCAGCTGTTCTGGGAATTCTTCCAGGGCTTCGTCAACCATGCCCAGGTCACCCTGCACATCGACAACCTGAAAGGCTTCAATGCCCATCACCAGGCCGAGACCATCTTCAAGGCGTTTGGTAGAGCGCTGCGCATGGCCGCTGCCGAAGACCCTCGCATGGCGGGCAAGATGCCTTCTACCAAGGGTAGCCTGTAACTCGGTCGCCTGCGGCCAACTCCGCCAGAATCACAACATCTGAGGTGATCTCCGACGGAGGCGCCTCGGGGCCAACCATCAAGGAGCGCTTCATGACCATTGCCGTCATCGACTACGGGATGGGCAATCTCCATTCTGTCGCCAAGGCACTGGAACACGTCACCCACGAAAATGTGCTGGTGACCCGCGATGCCCGCTCGATCCAGGGGGCGACTCGCGTCGTACTGCCAGGCCAAGGCGCCATCCGCGACTGCATGGGAGAGCTTGAACGGACCGAGCTGAGCGGACTGGTACGGGAGCTGCTGGCTAACCAGTCGAAGCCTCTGCTGGGTATCTGTGTGGGCCAGCAGATGCTGATGGACCACAGCGACGAGAATGGTGGCGTCGACTGCCTGGGCTTTCTGTCCGGTCAGGTCCGCAAGTTCCCGCTGGACATGCAGGACACCCAAGGGGCTCGCCTCAAGGTGCCGCACATGGGATGGAACCTGGTCCAGCAGCCAAATGCCCACCCGCTGTGGAACGGTATCGAGCCCGGCGCACACTTTTACTTCGTGCATAGCTACTATGTCGCCGCAGAGCAAGACGAGCAGGTATTCGGTACCACGGAGTACGGCAACGTCAGCGCGCACGTGGCCGTCGGCCGTGACGCTACCTTTGCGGTGCAATTCCATCCCGAAAAGAGCGCTCGTGACGGCCTGAGGCTGCTCGAGAACTTTGTGCAATGGATGCCCTGATCGGGTCGCGATTCGACACCGCCCAGCCATCCCGACCACAGCGTTTGTGGTGGCATGGCGGCACGCGTTCCCCTGATTATCGTCTCACGCAGCTCTACAGGCACACTCTAGGCACACTCTAGGCACACTCTAGGCACCCCCCCGAGGACACAACATGCTGGTAATTCCCGCCATCGATCTCAAGGATGGGCAGTGCGTCCGTCTCAAGCAAGGCCGCATGGATGAGGCCACCACCTACGGTGACGATCCGGTCGCCATGGCCGCCCGTTGGGTCGAGGCTGGCGCGCGCCGTCTGCATCTGGTCGATCTCAATGGCGCCTTCGAGGGACGTCCGGTCAACGGCGAAGCCGTCACCGCCATTGCGCGGCGCTATCCCGACCTGCCTATCCAGATCGGTGGGGGTATCCGCAGTGCGGAGACCATCGAGCATTATCTGACCGCCGGCGTTTCCCAGGTCATCATCGGCACCAAGGCGGTCAAGGAACCGGACTTCGTCACGCAGATGTGCCGCGCCTTCCCTGGCCACATCATCGTCGGCCTCGACGCCCATGATGGACGCGTGGCGACCGATGGCTGGGCTGAGGTATCGGAAGTGCTGGCCGTGGACCTGGCCAAGCGCTTTGCCGACGACGGCGTCTCCAGCATTGTGTACACCGATATTGCGCGCGACGGCATGATGAATGGCGTCAACGTGGAAGCCACCGCCGCCCTGGCGCGAGATGGTGGTATCCCGGTCATCGCCTCGGGCGGTGTCACCAACCTGGATGACCTGCGTGCCCTGATCGCGGCAGGCGAGCCAGGTATCCTTGGTGCCATTACCGGCCGCGCCATCTACGAAGGCAGTCTGGATGTGGCTGAAGGCCAGCGCCTGTGCGACGAACTGACCCAGGTCTGAGGAGGCTCCATGGCACTTTCCAAGCGCATCATTCCGTGTCTCGACGTTGATGCCGGACGCGTGGTCAAGGGCGTCAACTTTGTCGGCATTCGTGACGCCGGCGACCCGGTGGAAGTGGCCCAGCGCTACAACCAGCAGGGCGCCGACGAGATCACCTTCCTCGACATCACCGCCAGCCACGAGGATCGCGATACCACCGTCGACATGGTCGAGCGCATCGCTGGCGAAGTCTTTATCCCGCTTACCGTGGGTGGTGGCATTCGCACCTGTGACGATATCCGCACCATGCTCAACGCCGGTGCCGACAAGGTCTCGATCAATACTGCGGCGGTGACCAATCCCGACTTCGTGAGGGAAGCCGCAGAGCGCTTCGGCAGCCAGTGCATCGTCGTGGCCATCGATGCCAAGCGGGTCAGCGCCGACGGCGAACCCGCCCGTTGGGAGATCTTCACCCACGGCGGTCGCCGGCCGACAGGTCTGGATGCGGTCGAGTGGGCAAAGAAGATGGTGGAGTACGGCGCCGGTGAACTGCTGCTTACCAGCATGGACCGGGATGGCACCAAGGCTGGCTTCGACCTGGGCGTGACCCGCGCGATCAGCGACGCCGTGGCCGTGCCGGTCATCGCTTCCGGTGGCGTCGGCAATCTGGATCACCTGGTCGAGGGCGTCAGCGAAGGTCATGCCGACGCTGTGCTCGCCGCCAGTATCTTCCACTTTGCCGAGTACACCATCCCTGAGGCAAAGCGCTACATGGCCGACAGAGGCATCACCATGCGCCTCTAGGTGCCTCCTCGCCCGGTACAGGCCTGGCGTGGCCTGCCAACAGCCGGCCCGCGAGATAGCCTCTAAGGGGCACGGCAAGATAAGTGCTACAAGGAGCCCTAAGCATGTCGCCCCCACCAGGTAGTCCCTGGCGGGGGCGACATGCAAGAGGCGGTCTGCCTGGACCGCCGACAGGCTCAGTCCAGCGTCAGCCCGAGATTGCTGACACCGCCATTGCGGCCCAGATTCTTCAATACTTTCATCTGTTTCTTGGAAGGCTCTGCCTCGGCCTCCTCCAACGCGGCATCCTGAAAATCGTTTTCGTCTTCCATCAGCGGATGCGTCTTGACCATCTGCGCCAAGCGCTCGGCATCATCTTCGCCTTCCGTCAGCTCGATAAACCCACGCACCGCGGCGCGCGACACCCGGCTCACCTCAAGCACGGCGTCCGGAGCGTCACCCCGCATGGTGTCGAGTATCGCCGACAGTGCCACCACGGCATCCAGTGCACGCCGCGCACCAAAGCTGTCGTCATCCGCCGGCGGTTCAAGCTCCGCCAGCTTTTCGGCCTGACGGTCGAAGTCGATCCGCGCATCCTTGACGGTCAACTGCTCCCAGACCAGGTCCAGAATCACGCGCATGCCGGAAATATCTCCGTGGCCACTGGTATCGGCATAGAGCGCATAATTGGGCAACATGCGCTCGGTCAGCGCGGCCATGAAGCCCTGCTGCTGTCGGAGGGACAGCGCTTGCAAGCGCTGGTGAAATCCTGGTTTCGCCATGACGGCTCCTGTATGGCCTCAATCTCGAGAGTTCGACGGCTGACGTCGCGTCTCGACGTCATGGCCTGGGAATGTTGACGCTAATTTATCGCTGGGGCTCACGGCTGAACGTCACTGCTGGGGCTTACGGCTCCAGGCTATGGCCAGAACCGATCCTGGGCAATGCGTCCGCGGGCATCAAACGCCACCCCTTCGTCCATTAATCGATTGCGTTGCTCGTCTGCGCCCCCATGGTCTGCCAGCTTACGCGACGCGGTAACGACCCTGAACCAGGGCAAGCCATGCCCGGAAGGCAGGTCGCGCAGCGCCCTCGCCACCATGCGGGCGGTCGCGCCATCGGTCATGGCAGCAATCCGACCGTAACTGGTCACCCGACCAGGGGGAATCTCACTGATGATCGTGAGGATCTGTTCTCGAACGTTCGGATTCATGTAACCTTTGGTTCTGGTTGCATTTTCATCGAGGGCCGAAGGATTCGGCCCGGCACTGGAGCGAGGCCCCATGCACCTTCATCTGCTGCAGCACCATCCACACCTGGGCCCCGCACGCATCGGCGACTGGCTGACCAGCATGGGACACAGCTTCACCATCTTCCATCTCTACGACGGTGAACTGGTCCCACGCCCCGGCGATTGCGATGCCCTGATCATTCTCGATGACCTGGAGGAACGGACCTCTGCGCCATGGCTCAAGGCTGAACGCAAGCTGATCGACCAGGCGCTGGACGGCCAGAAACCCTTGCTTGGCCTGGGTAGCGGGGCCCGGCGTATCGCTGCGGCACTGGGCGCACCGGTGGGCCGGGGCACCCGTGCCGAGATCGGCTGGCACGTCGTTCACCTCGCCGATGACAGCCCCTTCGACCTACCCGACGATTTTTCCGCTCTGCTATGGCACCGCCAGGTCTTTGGCCTACCCGACGATGCCTTGCCCCTAGGCGGCACGGCGTCGAGCCCCGTGCTGGGATTTTCCTGGGACGCGGGCCGCGTCGTGGGACTCGCCTGCCATCTGCATCACCATAGCGAGAGCCTGCAGGCGCTGCTGTCCCAGATTCCACCGCCGGAAGGGGCTGAGCCACCTCTCGCGTCACCCTCAGGCCAGGATATCGTGGACGCCACCCAGCGGCTCGATACGCTGGCACCGCTGCTGGATCGCCTGCTCAGCCAGTGGTTGCGCAGCGCGCCGGCCGGTTGAAGCACCTTCAGCTTGCCGCTGCCCGCTGCTGGCTCCAGTGGCGGGCGAAGTCGAGGCAACTGTCCCAATCGCCGACGTGCAGGAACTCTCGCTCCCCGTGCTTTTCAAGCTGGTAGCGGTACATCGGATCGTAGTACTCGGTCAGCAGGGGCGCCAGCCAAGCCTCATGGGCCTGGCGATTGCCGGCTTGGTGCTCGCGAAACGCCAGCGCCTGCAAGCGCTCGAGCCTGGCCAGGCGGGCGCTTCCCAGGCGTTTCTTGAGCCGCCCGAGGGCCGAAGACAGCTGCTTGCGCATCAGTTTCCAGCCCAGCACTTCGCCGAACTGCTGGCGGTAAACCGTCCACAGGTCGTCGATGTAGTCCTTATGGATCTGATTCAGCCGCCAGTCCAGGGGCATCTCCACCCGGATCCGCGGTGCCACTTCCATGCCTCGCCAGAACGTCAAGGGTATGTTGGCGGCACCGATGTGGCGCGACTCATCTTCCAGCACCATAGGGCCGTGCAACCCGAGAAGGCGCCGCCCCATGTCATGTTCGAAGTCGATCTGGCTGGGTGCGATCAAGGGATGCCGGCCAAACGCAGAGCCCTTGTGGCGGGCACACCCTTCCAGGTCCAGCCCATTGTCCAGCGCCTGGACGATGGCGGTCTTGGCACATCCGGTCAGCCCGCCCACGACCAGCATCGGTTGACTGGCGGCCTCGTCGATACGCGCGCACAGTCCCTGGCGCATGGCCTTCCAACCGCCTTCGATGCGCGGGCGCTCAATCCCTGACTCCATCAGCCAGCGCTGCGCGATCTGGGAGCGAAGCCCACCGCGAAAGCAATAGATGATGGCGTCCGGCGTGGACGCCAGCTGGTTCCGCCAGGCATCGATGCGGGCTTGCTTGACCTCGCCGGACACCAGGCGCTCACCCAACGCGATGGCCGCATCCTGGCCAGATTCCTTGTAGGCAATTCCGACCCGGTGGCGCTCGTCGTTATTCATCAACGGCAGGTTGACCGCGCCAGGGAGGCTACCCTGGGCAAACTCGACCGGCGCCCGCACGTCGATCAAGGTTCTTCCCTCGACCAGCAGTCCGAGATCTGCCGGTACCAGCGGCAGTGTCATCCGCGCACCTCGATCAAGGCGTCGCCACTGGCCTCGACCACCTCACCGAAGGGGGCCAGTTCGATGCCGAACTCGCGACCCACGCGCTCCACGTCGTCTTCCCAGGAGGGGTGTACGGAGATCAACAGGCCACCGGAGGTCTGCGGATCGCACAACCATTGCCAGTGTGCCTCGTCCATCGCTGGCAAGCTGGCGCCCAGGGCTTCGCGGTTGCGGCGGGTGCCGCCGGGCACGGCCCCCTGGCGGCGATAAGCTTCGGCCTCGGCCAGACGAGGCAGCCGCCGGAAATCAATGCGAGCCGCTACGCCACTGGCCGCGCATACCTCAGAGAGATGGCCTGCCAAGCCGAAGCCGGTGACATCCGTCATCGCATTGACGCCCTCGATACGCGCCAGCGACGCCCCAATCTTGTTGCTGACCAGCATGGTCTCGCGCGCCAGGCCATGATGACCACTTTGCAACAGGCCCTGTTTCTCGGCGGTGGTCAGCATGCCAACCCCCAGGGGCTTGGTCAGAAACAGCAGGTCCCCCGGCTTGGCTCCCTTGTTGAGCTTGAGGTGCTTGAGATCTACCAGCCCGTTGACGGAGAGGCCAAAGATGGGCTCAGGCGCATCAATGGAATGCCCCCCGGCAAGGGCCAGGCCCAGCTCCCGACACACGGCTTGAGCACCTGCCACGACATCACCGGCAATATCCGGCCCAAGCTTGTCCAGCGGCCAGCCCAGGATGCCCAGCGCCATCACTGGGTCGCCACCCATGGCGTAAACGTCACTGATGGCATTGGTGGCGGCGATACGCCCGAAATCGAAGGGGTCATCGACAATCGGCATGAAGAAGTCGGTAGTACTGATCATGCCGCGCCCATCCCCCAGGTCGAAGACAGCGGCATCCTCACGCCCCTGATTGCCCACGATCATCTGCGAGTGACTCGCCCCCGGGCCTGCCTTGGCCAGGATGCCATCGAGCACGTCAGGGGCGATCTTGCAGCCACAGCCGGCACCGTGACTGTATTGGGTCAAGCGGATGGCGCTCATGTAAACCTCCTTGGCAGTGATAGGCCCATTCTACACCAGCCGAACCGCACAACGCGGCCCTGCGTGTGGCTGGCCCCTGGCATGTCATCTGCGCCACGAGGAAGCCTGCCACGGGTTCAGGGCCTGCCTTGCGGCGCTGCGGGAACGTGCTGGTGCGGCGCCTCGGTGCGATGCATTCGAGCGATCTTTCGTGCAAGCCGCCGGGCTACAGCACTTCCAGCGCGTCGGATAGCTTGTCCACGGGCACCACTTCCATGCCCTGGGGAGAGGTCTTGGGCGCGTTTCCTCGCGGCACGATGGCGCGGGTAAAACCATGCTTGGCGGCTTCGACAATGCGTTCCTGGCCACTTGGCACCGGACGAATCTCCCCAGACAGCCCCACCTCGCCGAACACCACCAGCTCCCGCGGTAGCGCTCGCCCTTGCAGGCTGGACACCACCGCCAGCAGGACGGCCAGGTCGGCGCTGGTTTCCAGTACCTTGACGCCTCCGACCACATTGAGGAACACGTCCTGATCCCCGGTGAACAGGCCGCCGTGACGGTGCAGCACCGCCAGCAGCATCGACAGGCGATTGGCGTCGAGCCCGACCGCAACGCGGCGCGGGTTGCCCAGTGCCGACTCGTCCAGCAAAGCCTGTACTTCCACCAGGATGGGCCGGGTACCCTCCCATACCACCATGACCAGACTGCCCGCCGCCTGCTCCTGCTGACGCGACAGAAAGATGGCGCTGGGGTTCTTCACCTCTTTCATGCCATGTTCCAGCATCGCAAAGACGCCCAGCTCGTTGACCGCGCCAAAGCGGTTCTTCTGTCCGCGCAAGGTACGAAAGCGCGAGTCGGCGCCACCTTCGAGCAACAGTGAGGCATCGATCATGTGCTCGAGCACCTTCGGCCCGGCCAGGGTGCCATCCTTGGTGACGTGCCCCACCAGCAGCAGCACCGTGTTCGACTGCTTGGCAAAGCGCGTGAGCGCCGCCGCGGACTCACGCACCTGGGCAACGCCACCAGGCGCAGACGAAATGTCCTCAAGGTGCATGGTCTGGATAGAGTCGATCACCAGTACCTCAGGACGCTCACGCTCTGCCACCGCCAGAATGGTCTCGATACTGGTCTCCGCCAGCATCTTGAGCCCTTGGGTTGGCAGCTGCAGCCGGTGGGCCCGCATGGCGACCTGAGATAGCGATTCCTCGCCGGTCACATACAGCACGCTGCGCTGCTGGGCCAACTTGCAGGCGGTCTGCAGTAGCAGCGTCGACTTGCCGGCCCCCGGGTGTCCGCCCAGCAGCACGGCCGATCCGGGCACCAGACCGCCACCCAGCACCCGGTCAAATTCGGCAAAGGTGGACGACAGCCTTGGCACTTCGGACAGGTCGACGTTGGCAAGATCGATCACCTCCGTCGACAGGCTACCGCTATATCCGCCTCGGCCACTTGTACCAGCGCTTGTTCCGCTGCGGGCCGGTGACGACAAGCGCACCTCGCTCAGGGTGTTCCACTCCTGACACGCGGAACATTGGCCCTGCCACTTGCGATACTCGGCACCGCATTCAGTGCATACAAAGGCGCTCTTGGCCTTGGCCATAGACGTTCTCTCTCATTCTCTGGCGGGCTCGCCGTCAACGGTCAACGGCCTGCCAAACAGGTCGTAATAGGGAGCCGAGGGGACCGACCGATGCTTGCGACGCCGCCTAGGTGATCAGCGCAAGGGCGACTCTCAAGCGACAGCGCTGGCTTAACCGCACCGTACCACGCAAAAGGGCAGCCAAAGGCTGCCCTTTTGTCACTGGCCGTCGCGCTTACTGCTGGCGAGTCAGCTGCAGCATGTCATTGTTCTGGAAACGACGACGCTGCGGATCGATCAGCTCCAGCGTCTGCGGATTGACACGCATGAAGTAGTAGGTCTGACCTTCTCCGTTAGGCACCAGTTCGTAAACGGTGGCTTCCGGGTTGTCTGCGGTACCGGTCAACACATCCCAGTTGCCGGAGTAGTTCTCGTTCGGCGGATTCTGGGGGTGGTTCTGGTAGGCAGCGGTCAGATCGAAGGTGCGCTGTGCCGGAGCACCTTGCTCTTCACCGTCCATGGTGACAGTCAGGGCGATGCCGTCGCAGTTGCGGCACGGCAGGGTACCCTGATAGGTCGCAGACGTTGCCTGGATGGCTTCACCACCGGCAGTGTCATCGCTGGGGCCACTCGCACAGCCGGCCAAAAGGGCGAGCATGGCGGATCCCGCCAGCAAAGTCCTGAGTTGCATATAAGTCCTCCTAACCATTGAGCATGGAGCCGACGAATCGGCAGCCTGACGACAGCATAACCTCCCTGCTTCCCTGCGCACAGCCCTGTGTTGTCCTGCACTTAGGACACTGGGGGCATCACATGGGCAAAGATCAGTCCCAGTACGATCGGCATGACGATCAGGCTACCCAGATTGCCGATCAGCACCAGCGACGCCACGGTATGTGGCTGCTGGCGGTACTGCTCGGCCACCAGATAATTGAGCACCGCCGGCGGTAGTGCTGCAAAGACCCACAGTGACGCTGCCTTGAGTCCTTCCAGCTCGAACAGTGCGATCAATGGCCATGCCAGCACAAGCCCTGACAAAGGGCACAGCAGCGCGCCCAACAGCCCGATTTTCCAGTCTCCAAAGTCGATATCGAGCATACGCACACCCAAGGCGAACAGCAGCAGCGGAATACAGACGCCGCCCAGCATGTGCATGGCTTCCAGCAACCAGCTTGGCAACGCCAAGCCAGACAGGTTGACCGCAAGCCCGGCCAGGCTGGCCAGCACGATGGGCATTCTCATCAGACGCCAGAGCGGCGTATGCGGGCTGAGCATCTTCAGCCCCAGTGAAAAATGCAGCACCATCTCGACAATAAACAACACCACCGCGGCCGGCAGCGCCTCCTCGCCAAATGCCAGAATCAGCAGAGGAATGCCCATGTTGCCCGAGTTGTTGAACATCATCGGGGGCACGACCGTCTTGGCGTCGAGCTTCAGCCACTTGACGATCGGCCAGACCAGCAAGCCAGACCCCACCACAATGATGGCGCCCGCCAGAGCCAGCCACGCATACTCTTCCAGCGGCGCCTTTCGATCTGCCAGCACCACAAACACCAGCATGGGAACGAAAAGCTCCATGTTAAGGGTGTTGAGGCTCCGAATATCGGGGGAGCGCAGGCGCCCATAGAGGGTCCCGGCGCCAGATATCAAAAAGACCGGCAGCAAGGTGGCAAGGATCTGGGCAGTCATGGAATCCCTTAGGCGGCGAATGGCTAAGCAAGCGCAGCGTATCATGCCGGCGACTTGCGCAGGGCGGTGGCAGCGGTCACCATGACCAAAGTGGTAAACACGCCTTCTACCTCTGCCAAGCGAGAGACCATGAGCAAGTTGTGGAGTCCAAGCGTCAGGGAGCTAACCCCCTACGTACCGGGTGAGCAGCCCCGCGAGAAGCTGATCAAGCTCAACACCAACGAGAATCCCTACCCTCCCGCACCTGGGGTGGAGCGTGTGCTGCGTGAGTTTTCGCCAGACCACTTGAGACGCTATCCGGATCCTACGTCGAGTGCCTTGCGGGACTCCCTGGCCCATGCGCTCGGTACTACGGCTGACCACGTGTTCGCCGGCAATGGTTCAGATGAAGTACTGGCGCTGGCCTTCCAGGCGTTTTTCCGGCAAGAGCGGCCACTGGCCATGCCGGACATTTCCTACAGTTTTTACCCTGTCTATTGCCGCATGTACGGCATCAATAGCTGCACCTTTCCCCTGAACGATGACTGGAGCGTTGACCTGGACGCGCTGGCCAGCGATAGCGGTGGCGTCATTTTCGCCAACCCCAACGCTCCCACCGGACATGGCCACGGACGTGAGGCCATTGCCGCCTTGCTCGAGAAGGTGACGGACCGGGTCGTGCTGGTGGACGAGGCCTACGTCGACTTTGGTGGAGAAAGTGCGGTGCCCCTCGTGGAGCGCTACCCCAACTTGCTGGTAACAGGCACCTTCTCCAAGTCGCGCAGCCTCGCGGGACTGAGGCTTGGCTATGCCGTCGGTTCCCCGGAACTGATCGAAGGCCTGATTCGCGTGAAGGACTCCTTCAATTCCTATCCGGTCGACGCGCTGGCAAGCGCTGTCGGGATCGCCGCACTGGAAGATACCGACTATTTCGAAGCCACTCGGCAAGCCGTCATCACCACGCGGGAACGCACCCGTCAGCGCCTGGCGCAGCTTGGTTTCGAGGTGCTGCCTTCACAGACCAACTTTGTCCTCGCCACACACCCGGAGCACGATGCAGCGCAGCTCTTTCTGGGCCTGCGTGAGCGCGGCGTGCTGGTGCGTCACTTCAATACCGAAGCCCTTCGCCATTACCTGCGCATTTCCATCGGCACCGACGATGAGATGGACTCCCTGGTCGAAGTGCTGGAAATTCTGTGCCGCTGAGTTGAACAGGGCGCCGTCACGGCGCCCACCGTTCCGAGGTTGTCCATGACCGCTCGTCTACCCTTGAGTCGTCTTCACCATGTGGCACTGATCACTGCCCACTATGAAAGTGCCAAGCGTTTCTATATCGAGGTACTCGACGCACACGTCTTGAATGAGGCATATCGCAGTGACCGCGATAGCTACAAGCTGGATCTTCTGTTGCCTGGCAACATTCAACTCGAGCTTTTCTCCTTTCCCTCTCCCCCGGCCCGTCCAAGTTACCCTGAAGCCTGTGGCCTGAGGCACATAGCCTTTGCGACGGATGACCTGGATACCTGCGTTGAGATCCTGAAAGAACGGGGGGCCACTCCCGAACCGGTAAGAGTCGACGAGTTTACAGGCGCACGCTTCACCTTTCTGAGCGACCCGGACGGCACACCGATAGAGCTTTATGAGACCACCGCCTGACCGACACTCATGACCCAACGCTGGGAGTAGACGCTGCATGATCAAGGTAGGTTTCTTCAGTTCACAGCCTTACGAGCGACCGTTCTTTCCTGACTCACCTTCATCATCCGTCGAGCTCGTTCACTTCGAGCAGCGCCTCAGCGCTCGCACGGTCACCCTCTGCCAGGGACTCGACGCTGTTTGCGTGTTCGTCAATGATGACCTGAGCCGCACGGTGCTGGAGCGTCTCGCCGTGGTTGGCGTTCGGCTTGTGGCGTTGCGCTGTGCAGGCTTCAACAACATCGACCTCGAGGCAGCGAAACGTCTCAATCTTCAGGTGTGTCGCGTCCCCGCCTACAGTCCTGAAGCGGTAGCAGAGCACTGTGTGGCACTGATGCTTTCGCTAAGCCGAAAGATTCACAAGGCCTACAATCGAGTCAGGGAAGATAACTTCGACCTCAATGGCCTGCTCGGCTTCAACCTGTCGGGCAAGACAGTCGGCATCGTCGGCTACGGCCAGATAGGTCAGGCACTGGATCGCATCCTGAGAGGCTTCGGCTGCCGTGTGTTGGTGACAGATGCACATCCAGTACCCGCAGGCATCGAACGAGTGGCACTGGAGCAACTGCTGAAGGAGAGCGATATCGTTTCCCTGCATTGCCCCTTGTTGCCAGAGACGCATCACATGATCGATGCGGCGGCGTTCGCCGCCATGAAGGACGGCGTCATGTTGATCAACACCAGTCGCGGTGCCCTGATCGATAGCCGTGCCTGTATCGATGCCTTGAAGACGCGCAAGCTTGGTTACCTGGGGCTCGACGTCTACGAGCAAGAGGCGGGTATGTTCTTTGAGGATCATAGCGACGATATACCACTGGACGATATCTTTGCCCGGCTGATCAGCTTCCCGAATGTCGTCGTTACCGGGCACCAAGGTTTTTTCACCCAGGAAGCCCTTGCCGAGATTGCTTCCACGACCATGGAAAGCCTGAACGCCTTCGAGAGAGGCCAGCTGCCGCCAGAACGTTATCGCCTATAGCGCGGTCTGCCTGAAAATAAAGAAGCCCGGTCATCTCTCGATGACCGGGCTTCTTTTGTATACATGCCTGACGATGACGCTTAGATATCCATGTTTCTACTCGCCTCCTCCCTGAGACTCGCCCTTCCTTCCTCAGGGCCCGCCTGCGGCGGTTCTCCCCTGTTCCCTACAGGGGAGTCGCATGGGGGTGAGCCACCCTGGCGCTCTTTACAAGGGCTGCAGCGAAGCTGCAAGAGGTGGCGAAGGCCACGAGCCCGCCCTTGAGAAGGACCAGGCCGCTCCACGCCGAGGGAGCCATCGGCGCGGCCCCACACATAAAGAGCGGGCTGAACTTGTAGAGAGCCCATGCATGCGGCTTTTTACACTAAAGAAAGCCTGACTATCTCTCAATAATCGGGGTTCTTCTGAATAAATGCCTGACGCCTCTGCGGCCACTTCGTGGCCTTGAGCCTGGGCTCGGGGCGCCGCAAGCGGCTTTACATCCCTCGCCCGTTCGAGCCTGACAATGCGTTGCATTGTCCGGGCGGCTCTCACCCTACTCTCGCATGCGAGGAAGGGTCATCGGTCAGACATAAACAAAAACCCCCAACTCCTTCGGAGTCGGGGGTTTTTGCTTATGTAAATGCCTGACGATGACCTACTCTCGCATGGGGAGACCCCACACTACCATCGGCGCTGAGCGGTTTCACTTCTGAGTTCGGCAAGGGATCAGGTGGTTCCCACTCGCTATGGTCGTCA